>MPNJ01000051.1 GCA_002238965.1 Nitrospinae bacterium bin107
ACGGGCAGGGGGACATGAGGCTCGCGCCCGAGGGGCAGGCGTCGATGGAGGCCGACGTGGATATGGGCATGGCGGCGGCGGGCGCGCGGGGGGTCCTGCTGCCCGCTCGCACGGCGGGCGGGTTCGAACTCGCGCTCCGCGCGGACGTCCTGGTGACGAACATGCGCTCGGACGCGGCGGCGGGCCTGGGGGAGACCGGGGCGGAGACGAGGCGCGTACGCCTGGTGCTGGAGGGTTCGCGCTCGTTCGAGGCGGGGGCGGGGATGCTGACGCCCTCGGTGGAAATAGGGTTCAGGAACGATTCGGGGGACGCGGAGACGGGCGGGGGCGGCGAGGCGGGGGGGTGGGGTCCCGTCGCCCCGGGGGGCGCCTCGGTGGGGGGGGGGGGGGGCGGCCTACGGCGTGCCGCTCGGGCGGGGTTTGCTGACGCCCTATACGGGTGTGGCGGTCTCAGGGAGCGGGGAGACGTGGCGCGCGGGCGCGCGATGGAAGCCGGGTCCCGCATACGAGGTGAGCCTCGAGGCGAGCCTCACCGACCCCGCGGGCGGGGTGAAGCCCGGGGGCGGCGTCCTGCTGCGCGGCGCGAGGAGGTGGTAGGCCATCCTCCGGGAGGGGGACGCGTCCCTCCACGGAGGGGCCCGGGAGCGGCAACCTCCCGGGTCAAACGCCTGTTTAGAGACATTGTCCGCTTCGCTTCGTACCCCGAATCCGGGATTCGAATTTCCTGAGGTCGCCTTTCAGGAGGAACTTGTCCGAGCGTCACGCAATGTCCGGATCCTTGAAGCCGTCGTTGAAAAGCCGGACCAATAAACTTCCCGGCCTGGACTAAAACACCGGCGTAGCGTTCCGGGATACCGCTTCGCAAGTGGATGATCGCCATATACCTGCTGTCCTCGCCGGCCAGGAGGGTCTTGAGCCGGCAGTCGCACCGCATGATCGGCGTCTCGGGGAAAACAGCCCGGGTCATGGCGCAGCGGGTCCGAGAAGGCGGACACAGCATGGATGCAGCTGTCCTTGCGGTGGCTCCCTGCCAGGATAAGACATGCCGAAAACGCCCAAAACAGATATTTCAACGATTACCTCGGCGCGCTTTTCCGTGTTCGCGCACCTCCCGGTTGATGGCTTCATGCGCGAGGTGTAGCGCATGGCGCACGGCGTAGGTATCGGTGATCGAGGCGGGCTGAATCGTTGTCGTCTCCCGGAGGCCGCGCTTGATGGCGTTCAGCGCACGGCGGTCGTCGGCTCTCAGCCTGATCGTGAATCGCTCGCTCCTGTTGTTGGTCATGCGCTTTCCCCCTCATGAGTGCATGATATGGTATGACCATGTGCGCACGGGAGCAACAGCCACGTTTCTGGAAGGTGGGGATGGTCGATGAGGCCGGTCCCGCCTTCCACTTTTTTTCTGTGCCGGGAGGATGAGCGCAAATGAGAATCCTCGTCGCATGCGTCGTTTCCATGGCCCTTGTTGCGGGCGGCGCCGGCGGTAAGGGCCACGACGGGCGGAAGTCCCCCGTGAAGAGCGTGAGCCCGCAAGGGCATTGCAGGAGTTTCGCCGTGAAATGGGCGGAAAACGGAAAATTTTCGCTATCGCCGGCATCAGTCCGCGCGGAGCGCAAATCGTTCCTCGAGAGCGTCGTGAACAGCCTGTTCGATCTCGTATCTCCCGCAGGCTCCACCTTTACGGGGGGATACGACTGCCGTTTCCGGGTGAAGGAACGGACCGGGGGCGCGCGCGACGTTTCCGTCGACCTGCTCCTGGCGGAGACTCCGGGCTTCGCCGAACATACGCAGTGGAGAAAGCTGCAAATCGTTCCCATCAGGCATGTGGTGGACGAAGCGAACGATATGGCGGGGTACGGGGTGTTCAAGTACCTCAAAGACGAACCAGCCGATTAGAGTAAAGGGAATTTCACATGCCTGGCTGCAGGATTCGCCAACGCCCGAACGAACGCTCGGGCGGAATCCCTGACTTGACGGCAAGGGAAACCGATGCTCCAGAGGAGCCGAAATAAAATGCGTCATGGCGATTCCGGGCATGATGGTTCTGCTCTCCGGTTGCGGGGATGGCGGCGGCAATGCGCCGATGTGGGCGCTGCAGGCGTCGCCGAAGGCCATGCGATGGAGGAGAAAGGCCCGGATGTGAATCTCGCGGCTCATCTTCCGGGCGATGGCTGGAAAGGATTGTTCGACGCGGCCGTTGTTGTTTCGGATGATACCGATCTGGTGACGCCCATTCGCATCGTGTCCCGGACAGAGCGTCAGTCTGAACGTGCAGCAGCGCTCATCTCGCCGATACGTCCGGTCGGATGCCTGTGTGGCGCGAATTTCCGACCGTGAAATTTATTTCCCGGACGCTCCACAACCGCGCAGTTCAAGGGTTGCCATTACACGAACCCGCCCGGTCCTGCAGAACCTTCGCCGATTTACCGGGCAATTCGGGCGCGACTTCGGAGATGGTCCTGCTGATTCGTTCGATCTCAGCCTCTCGTCCTGCCTTCTCCATATCGCGGATGATGGTCTGTGCGGCGCACATCGCGGAGCGGGGGAGATGAATTTCCGCTTCCGCGCGGGGCCATTCGCGGCCCTCGATCGCCTCGATTGGGGTTGGTATCATCAACCGGACAGGTGTTATCTTCCACTCATGTGCGGCTTTTTCGATCCGTTTCCAGTGCTCCTCATCCACGCGGATGTGCTTGTTGATCGTTTTTTCGTGTCATTTTCCCCTGTTTTGTCCTCTGAATCGTCGTTTATTTGGGATGTTTCCGGTTTCCGCCGACGCTTTTCGGAAGCCGAAACACTGCTCGCGCAACGGATTCCCGGACTAGGATGCTGCGGTTGATCATGCCCCTGTGCATCCGTGTCTAGCGTCGTTTTTGCGACGCCTGCCGGGAGGGATCGTAATCGTGCGCACCCCTGACGTGTATGCTCATGTCATACATTCTAGAAATCCCCGTATTACGCCGCATTGCATATGACATGCGCCCTTTTTGAGGTTCAATGATTTCAATGAGATACGGGCGTATGCCGAGAGCATACACTTGTTCCAACAAAAACGGGGCGGTATTTGACGGCGTTTGAGCAAGGGACTGCATGCCGGGTACGCGCTTGATCTGCACCTTGCAGCCCGCTGCGTCCGGTGTACTGAAAGAAACGCCGAAGGGCGGCTAGCGCAGGGATCTTTTGGAACGCGAGTCGGGGAATTTTTAGCCGGCGAGAATGACGAGCGGGAGCCGTCGCGGCGACTGAGCGGGAGGAGGCGAGCGGAGCAACCAGGAGAGGTGCGGTGGAATGATCGAGGGGAGAGGCGACGGGCCGCACCGTCCGATAGTCAGACGACGCGACCCGTCAGGTGCTTCACATCAGGCGGCGATTTTCTGGACGGGGATGCCGAGGGTTTTAGCTTTGTCGACGAGGTTGTCGGTGATGCCGCTGCCCGGGAACGCGATCACGCCCTTGGGCAGGAGTGCGAGGAGTTCGTCGTTGCGCCTGAAGGGAGCGGCCCGACCGTGTGCGTCCCAGTCGGGCTTGCAGACGACCTGGTGGACGCCGTTTCGCTCGGCCCATCCCGCCGCTATCTTCTCAGCACCGGGGCCGCCGCCGTGGACGAGGACGACGTCGGCGTACTTGGCCTTGAGGCGGTCGAGGTGCGCGATGATTTTGCCCGCGTCGTTTGCCTCCTTGCCACCCGCGACGGCGACGAGGGTTCCCTGGGGGAGGTGGGCCGTGTTCTCGCGGTCCTTTCTGGCTCGCTGGAAGTCGCGCGCCTCGATTACCGCCGATGTCAGCTTGCCGGTCTGGCTGACGTGCGATCCTCGCCTCGGCCGCCAGACTTCGCCGGTCTCGATGCGGTAGGCCTCTGCGGCCGTGTCACGCAGCCCCTCGAAGGCGTCGCGGCGTTCCGTGAGGTTGTTGGCCCTGTCGGTCTTGAGTTCGAGTTCGCGGGAGCGGATCTCGGAGCCGTCCTGCTCGCGCTGCAGTTCACGGATGCCTGGGATGAGTTTGTCGGCTGCCCGGTCGAGCCGCTGTGTCTGCGCGTCGAGGGTGTTGACGAAGCCCCACAGGAGGTTTCTTCGCTCATCCGCGAGTTGCGTGCCATCGGGCGCGGCTTCCGCGAGTGCGCCGAAGGCCCTGATGACGGCGGCGGTCGCCTCGCCCTCGTCCCACACGGGGCGGTTGTCGAATTCATCCGGCCCCGGGGTCGCGCCGAACAGGGCGGCCTGCTCGCAGACCATGGCGGTGAAGGATTCGTTCCGGGCTTCGTGTTCGCTGTGCTCGTGCATGGTGTTCTCCTTGTGGTCGTGAGTCGCGGTGGCAGTCATCGTTCACTCCTTTCAGTGATTGGGTTTTCCAGCCGGTGGTCCGGTTGTCCTCAAGCGAGGGGATGGTTGAATTCGGGAAGAGCGTAGCCACGCTCGTTGCGCCCCACTTCCCTGGGCATCCCGTCGAGATACCTGGCGGCCCACTCGGCGGCCCGTGCGAGGACGTCGCCGTGGCACGGGAGTGGATGGCAGTGGCAGCCGAGTTCGCAGCCTTGCAGGTCGGCGAGTTCGAAGAGGTCCAGCTCCTGGCGCTGGATTTTTCCCCACAACCATCGCCGGTATTTTTCGATGACGGCAGCGCGCTCGCCGTCGGCGCCGAGCCGGAAGGGATTTCCCCACTTCGTCATGCGGTTGATCCTC
>MPNJ01000052.1 GCA_002238965.1 Nitrospinae bacterium bin107
AGAACGATCACAACGATGCCCAGCATGAATCCTTCACCGCCATGGTCTGCGAGCAGGCCGCCCTGTTCGGCGCGACTCCCGGGCCGGACGAGTTCGACAACCGCCCCGTGTGGGACGAGGGCGAGGCCACCGCCGCCGTCATCAAGGCATTCGGCACACTCGCGGAAGCCGCGCCCGACGGAACGCAACTCGCCGACGAACGGGCGAGCCTCCTGTGGGGCTTCGTCAACACCCTGGACGCCCAGGTGCAACGCCTCGACCGTGCCGCCGACAGACTCATCCCCGGCATCCGCGAACTGCAGCGCGAGCAGGACGGCTCCGAGATCAGGTCGCGCGAACTCGAACTCAAGACCGACAGGGCCAACAACCTCACGGAGCGCAGGGACGCCTTCGAGGGGCTGCGTGACACCGCCGCAGAGGCCTACCGCATCGAGACCGGCGAGGTATGGCGGCCACGGCGAGGCTCGCACGTCTCCCAGACCGGCAAGCTGACATCGGCCGTGGTCGAAGCGCGCGACTTCCAGCGCGCCAGGAAGGACCGCGAGAACACGGCCCACCTCCCGCAGGGAACCCTCGTCGCCGTCGCGGGTGGCAAGGAGGCGAGTGACGCGGGCCTTATCATCGCGCATCTCGACAAGGTCAAGGCCAAGTACGCCGATGTCGTCCTCGTCCACGGCGGCGGCCCGGGTGCGGAGAAGATAGCGGCGGGATGGGCGGAGCGGAACGGCGTCCACCAGGTCGTCTGCAAGCCCGACTGGGACGCCCACGGTCGGGCCGCTCCCTTCCGCAGGAACGACGAACTCCTCGCACTCCTCCCCAAGGGCGTGATCGCGTTCCCGGGTTCGGGCATCACCGACAACCTCGTCGACAAAGCCCGAGCGCTCGGTATACCTGTTCTCAAAAGCACCGCCTGATGAGAGCACTCCTCGGGTCGCGTCGACAGGCGGCGCGGCCCTTCTTCCCTCCGTACGAGCCTTCCTCCACTCACGATCGCCCGCTCCCTGACGAGCGGGTAACTTGTGAGCCTCTCCCCGTTGCGTCGAGGTAACGCGTGAAACCACAAATCGCTCAACAGCATCTCGCGGTGCGCGGTGTGTGTAAAACCAGAGCGCTCCCTTGCGCCGCGCGCCTGCTTTTGTTACCTCTATTGACGGGAAGAGGACACGGTACGCGTCCTGAGGTCGCGCCCGGTCGTCTCGCTCAATCGCCGCGATGGCTCCTAACCCTTGTGTCGTCGACATTTCAGGCCGATGACGCTCCGCCGATAAACGGTATCATCTGCCGCCCTTCGGCGCTTCGGGTTACACACCCCACGCAGCGGGCTGCAGGGTGCAGAACAAGCGCGCACCCGGTATGCAGTTCTTTGCTCAAACGCCGTCAAATACCGCCCCGTTTTTGTTGGGAAAGCGAATGTCGATCGGCATACACCCCTATCTCCTTGAAATCCCTTCACTTCGCACCTCGCGCATGTCAATCGACATTCGCTGGAAACAGCGCTCCTCCTCCATGTATGCTGATCGGAATTCGCCGCCCGGGCCGCAAGGAACGCCGTGGCCGGCCGTTTCACGGCCCGGGCTCTATCGATTTACGGTCCGAATCATGTGCATGGAGGATGAGAAATGATGAGCGGAATCGACCAAAAACCGGCCGGAGACGATGCCGACACGGAAGAAAAACAAAGCCAGGCGCGCACGTCGAGGACCATCCGCTTCTCCGATCCCGAATGGGAACGGGTCGAAATCGCCGCGAGGAAGCGCGGAGCCACTGCCGCCGAGTTCATTCGCAACGCCGCTCTGGCGCTCGCCGGAGAAGAAACCGGCGTGGATTCCGGCCCGATATCATCCGGAACCTCGGCCATGATCGAGCGGATCTATCGCGGGGTTTATCTCCTTTCCACGCTGAAGCGAGATGAATTGGTGCGGGAAGGACGCCAGGACGACCTCGACCGGGTCATGAAAGACGCCCGCGAGTCCCAAGCTGCGTTCCTGGACGATACTTCAAAATGAGATAATACCCTCTTGCAGCTCCGAAATCGCGTCCAAATGGCCGGAAGAATAGACAAAACCCGAGCGCTTCCGGCTTCAAACGAAAGGCTCTACGGACGAAAATGCCTGGGGTTATCAGTACAAACCCTCGCGGTGCGGACAAAAAACACAAGGCTCCGATGCAAGAATCATCGAAATTCCCGTCCGGGTGGCCGACTGGTTTTTCCTTTTTTGTCGCATCGATCATCCAGACAACGCCTATCAGAGGTTCATGGAATACGCTTCGAAGAAGACCACTGATCGGATCGGCGAAGCAGTCGATGGCACATCGATACCCACCGGGAACGTGACCCTGTATTCATGAAGGAATGCGGTCGGCGCCTCGCGAGCGCCCTGCGCGCTCGGTCGATTTTCATCTTGCATGGGTCGCAGCGCTTCCGTCCCGACATTCCCGACCCTCCCGATAGCGAACACAAGAGGTCGACGCTAAAAATCTCAGACCTGGGCTTTTTCAACAGCTTCATCATCGGTAGCCTGTCTATGTGCCTCAAGGTCATGTAGCAGGGCAATGACAAAGGTTGTATTTTGGAAGAAGGTAGGGGCATCAATATACAGAATAAGTGCGTATTCGTTCTCTTATACTGCCTTTCGAGTTTTCGGAGCAGTGTTCCGAAACTTCAGAACGCGTGTCCCAAACGATTTTGGTCAATTACCTGTTGAGTGCTTTCGTGGAGAACTGTCCACGGTTTCATGCGTCTGGATTGCGAGCTTCCGATTCGATTTTTCCCAGTTCGGTTTCCCACCATTGAATCGACGAATCAATTGCGCCTGGCGGCGAATAGGATGTGTCACCAACCAGTATGGCAGTGTAGAAGCTCGGATTTTCGTTGGATTGTACTTTTGCAGAAATCGGTGAAAATATTGAAGCGCGGTATTCCTTCAAGATTGTGTCGCGCTCTTTCTTTATGAATTCATGGAAAATGAAGTGATGAAATCGATGTCTATCCCAACGGTCCCATGCGGTCTGGATTGCTCTGGCTAGCATAGGAGACCGGGATGAGTCGATTTTTTTTAGCACATGGCCCACTGCCCTAAGCAGAGTGGTCGCGGTAATCCAGCGAAGGCGTATCTCGGCCAAATTATTTGACGAGAGCGCCGCCGAGAATTCGTCTCTGGCTCGATAAGCATCGCGTAGTACGCGGCGCGCAGCGAGCGCATCATACTTTGTATACCGGTCATTTCTCTTTTTCTTTCCACGGCGAGTTCTTGGCCAAGTGTCTGCCATCAGTCGGCAAGATCCTTTCAAGTTTGGAATTGGGCGTTATTGTTGCAAAAACGTGTCTCCGATCATGCCGCGCGAGCGCGGGGGCCAGCAGCGGTTTTTTGTCCGGAATCAAGGTCGTGATCAATGCTGTCACCGATACGAGAGTCCGACGCTTTGACGGTATCGCGGACAAATCGGGCGTACCGGGCGGTCGTCTGCACCTGTGTGTGCCCTCATATGACCAGCCGCCAATGGCGCTCGAGACATTCACGCAGCGCAGAACGTCGACTCGCCCAGCCCTGCCCCTGGAGGATAGAGCGATTACCTGTGCCCCTTGTTTCATGGTCATCAGTGTTTCAGAACCCGTCTCCTTCCATAAGGACCAACTCGCCGAGCACTCTCTCGTGCCAGCGCCTCGTGTATTGCGTGCGCAAAGCAGTTCCAGGCCGGTGGCCGACATCATCGAGAAGTCCTTCCAACGGCGCCAACCGCTCCCGAAACCCGAGCCGGATGCCGCAGCGAAGACTGGCTTTGTCCGGTCCGCACAAGACCCATTCATCGGTCCGGCTCAACGCGTGAGCCCAAAGCGAAGCCTCGCCGATGTCCAACTCGATATCAGGTGTTCTGATCTTCAACTCGGCACGTTCGAGGTCTTCTACGGAATGGACCGCTCCCAGCGAGGCGCGCAACCCGGCTACATCGATTTGCTGTTCCGTCCTGCGCCGCTGGTAGCCCGTCTGCGTTTCAGTCACGCAATCCTCCACGGTTTCTACCCGGTAACCGCCGACGAGCGCCCGCCACGAGCCGGTTCGGTGCGCCTCCAGGATGACATTCGTATCAAGCAGCAAGACGCCGCGGTGTCGAACCATGACGCCTCACAAATCGATTGCGCATGGGATGTCATGCGTTTTGAAGAGATCCGCCAGGTCTTCGATGCTGAGATCGAACAGCCCTGCGATACGTCGTACCGAGACATGGCCCTGGTCGATCGCAAGCCCGATCACCTCCATAAACGGCCTGGAAAACAGGGCGGGTGGAACATCCTCCGCGTCGTCGCGCCCGT
>MPNJ01000025.1 GCA_002238965.1 Nitrospinae bacterium bin107
AAGCGATTCGGTGGGGGGTATAACTCGGAGTGGCGATAAAACGCGATTCACCCCCCACCGATTCAGCCTTCGCACAAACCGCTCGGCTTCATCGACTCCCCCTCAAGGGGGGAGTGAAATTCAAAGGCGTTCGCGCAACCCAAATTCGCTTGCCGGGACTTTTTCAACAACCCCGACAAGGGGGTTGGGGCCTCCCTCAACCAAGGCAATTTCAACAACCCCCTTAACCAGCGAGCGCGCCGCGCCACAAGCGGGGCGGGACCTCGACGCCCGGCTCCACCGCGCCGATTTTCCGCATCAGGACGAACCGGGGACTCCCCCGGCGCGTTTTCTTGTCGCTGGCGAGCAGCCGCTTCAAGACTGCGAGTTTGGGGGGCTCCTCCATACGCGTGGGCAGCCCGAAACTATCAAGAAGAGCGGTCAACCGCTCCACGTCCCCGCTCGCACAGAAGCCCATCGCGCAGGATATCCGGCCCGCCGCTGACATACCGATCGCGACGGCTTCTCCGTGGAGCAGTGCGGACGAATAGCCCGCCAGGGCTTCCACCGCGTGTCCGAGCGTGTGGCCGAAGTTCAGTATCTGGCGCAAGCCGCCCTCTCGCTCGTCCTGCTCGACGACTCTCGCCTTGATCCGGCAGTTCGTGGCGACGATGCGCCCCATCACGTCCTCGTCGCGATCGAGAATCCGCGCTTCGTTCTTCCCGAGAAAAGCGAACAGGCGGGCGTCCGCAATGGCCGCGTGCTTCACCACCTCGGCCATCCCCGCCCGGAATTCCCGCTCGGGCAGCGTCTTTAACGACGAGGTGTCGCTCACCACCGCTATCGGCTGATGAAACGCGCCCACGAGGTTCTTCCCCAACCGGTGATCGATAGCCGTCTTGCCGCCCACCGCGCTGTCCACCTGGGCGAGGAGCGTCGTCGGCGCCTGAACGTAGGGAACCCCCCTCAGGAAGACGGCCGCGGCGAATCCGGTGATGTCGCCCACCACGCCGCCGCCCAAGGCCACGGCGCCGCAACCCCTGTCCAGCCGCATGGAGGCCATCCTGTCCAGTATGCGGGACAGCTGCCGCATCGACTTGCTCGCCTCGCCCGCCGGAATCCTGAGCACAGACGCCTGAACGCCCGCCGCCCCGAGCAAAGCAAGCGTTTTTTCGGCGTAGAGCGGCGCCACGTTCGTGTCCGTCACGACGAGCGCCCGACCGCCCCTGAAATGGCGCAGGCAGACTTTTCCGATATCCCCGAGCGCGTCCGCCCCGATACGAATCGTGTAGGAGCGCTCTCCCAGGTGAACCCGTACGTTCTTCATACATACTCCACCGCGCGATACGCCAGCCCCGCGCCGATGGCTGAGGCGGGTGCGCGAGATTCCAGGAGGTCCGAATCGAACTCCTCTTCGGACACTTCCACGTGGCGGAAGGGATTTAGAATTTCCACGGGCGCATCGAGCGCCACCGCCAAATGCTCCGGAAGCCCTTCGAGCAGCGCGCCGCCGCCCGAGAGAACCACGCGCTCCACCTGCGGGGCGGGCGTAATCGGCCACATGAGCCGAAACGTCCTGTCCAGTTCGAAGGCCAGTTTTTGTGCTTCCAGCCGCACGGCGTCTTCCAGGGCGTCAGGGTCGGCGGCGCTCGCCTCTCCCCGCTTGACGGCCTCCGCCTCCTGACGGGAGATCTCCAGACGATTCGACAGCAATCTCGTCAATTCCTCTCCGCCGAAAGGCACCGCCCTGGTAATCAGGGTGTGCTCGTCGCACACCACGTTCACCAGCGTTTCGTAGCCGCCGATATCCACCAGGGCGGTGATCTCCCCTTCCTCGCGCATTCCGGAGAGTTCGAAGGCGCTTTCCATCGCCAGGAAGTTCACGTCGACGATGACGGGCTCGCAACGAACCCGCTTCAGAAAAGCCAGCAGCGCATCGAGCGGCTCGCGCCTCACGGCGATCATCAGGTACTCGTCCAGCCGCTCGGTTCGTTTTTCGATCTGGCCGATCCGCAGGTGAGACAGGCGCACCTCTTCCAGGGGATACGGTAGCACCTGCATCGCTTCGGCTTCGATGGCGTCGACGACGGGAAAATCCTCTTCGGCGGGCAGGAGCACCGTCCGCACCGTGGCCGCCCTTCCCGACAGCGCCACGACCACCTTCCTTACCTCCTCCCCGGCGGGGAGCAACTCCGCCAGCGCCCGCCCGACCTCCTCGGGGTCATGCACGAAGCCGCCATGAACGGCGCCCGGCGCGAGAGATACCGCACCCAGCCGCGAGAGGAAGAGGCGCTCCTCTTTCCTTTCGAGCTTCACCACCTTGACGGCGGAACTCCCGATATCGATGGCCAATGGCATGGAATCGTCGGACACGGTAGTTCTCTACCAGAAACAGGCTAAAACAGCCGAACGGGCGTCAGGGTGAACGTACAAACCAGGAGCATCATACACGCAAATCCCCAAATACGCCTCTTGCGCGTCAGAGGCTCCCACTCGTCCATGAGTTGCGGATGCCGCCTGCCCAGCGCGAGCACGATTACGCTCCAGATAACCCAGCCGGGCCACCAGTATCCCATCACCAGAAGGACGAGACCCACGGCGAGCGATATCTTCGCGTGCCACCTCCCGAGGAGCGTGTAGATGACGTGGCCTCCGTCGAGTTGTCCGGCGGGGATGAGATTGAGCGACGTCACCAGCAACCCGCACCAGCCGGCGAAGGCCACCGGGTGGAGGAGGATGGTCTGGCCCTTGGGGATGGGGCCATGAACCAGCCACGCGAGGCCGTCGAACAGAAGGGGCGTTCCCAGCCCGATGCCGAGCGATCCGCCACCGGGCGCGAGCCTGGACATCATCAACCCGATGATGAGCGCCGGAACCGCTGCGGCCAGACCGGCCAGCGGCCCCGCCACGGCCACGTCCATCAGGGCGTTCCGGTTCAGGATGCCGCCGCGTATGCGGATGACCGCGCCGAACGTCCCCAGCAGGGAGGGGGCCGGCAGGAAATAGGGCAGCGACGCGTCCACCCCCCACCTTCGGCTCGCGACGTAATGGCCCATCTCGTGCGCGCCGAGGATCAGGAGCAGCGTCAGCGAAAAAGGGAGCCCGGCCAGAAGCGCCGCCGGCCGGTAAAAGACGGCGTCCGGCGCAAAGCCGCGCTGAAGCGCGCCCGCCATCAAGGTGGAGAGCAGCGTCAGCACGAACATCAACGCGGGAATACCGACAGTTCTCCACGGGGACACCCGCTTCCGGACCATGCTCACGAAAAATGCGTCGGGGCTTTCTTCTTTCGCGGGGAACGGGAATGTCTCCCCTTCAGACCGGAAACCACCCACGCGCTCATCCGGCGCTTGTTCCTTGCGAGGAACCGGTTGGAGAGGGCGGCCACCCACCTCGAAATTTCCTGTTGGCTCGTTCAACAGCTGCATCCACGGCGGGAGAAAACGAAAACTATCGTATCGCTGTGAGTTTAACCCAACCCTTACGTTTCACGCACCTTGACACTTTATCCCGCAATTCCTACCCTCGCGTGAGACCCAGTCCGCCCTAGAGAAAAAAATGTCCACCGCCACATTCAGATTCATGCTCTTCGCCGTACTCGCCGCATCCCTCTTCACCGGATGCAAGCTGGACACAGGCTCAGAGACCGCGCCCAAGCCCGCCGTTCGCATGCCCGCATCAGAAACGAAGGCCGAAACCCCGCCGACGCCAGAGCCCGCCGCGCAAAAGGCGCTGGCCGCAGGCTCCGGAAACTGGTCGGCCCCCGCCCCGGCGTTGCCCCGGACGCCTCTGGCCGGGCTGAGAGCGAAATATGAGAAAATTCCAGCCGCCACCGACGCCGACAAGACGCTGCTTGGCATCGCAAAACACCAACTCGCGCGCGGTGAGCTGGAATCAGCGGCGCAAAGCCTCGAACAACTCCAGGAGAAGTTTCCCCTCTCACCCTTGTATACGGAGAGCGTGTTTTATCGCGGTCTCGCCCTCCAGGCCGCCGACCGGCACGATGAGGCGTGGATTTCCCTGAGAAGCAGCCTGAGCAAGGAGACCAGCCCCGAAAGACGCGCGCTGCTCGAAGCCTCCCTGGGAGCAGTCTATGAAATGCGGGGCGAACCCTTCCCCGCCCTGCTCTCCTACGCGCGCGCCTTGAGGAGCGACCGGAAAATTTTCGGGAAGAAGATTCTCATCGGGCGCATCGAGGCGCTGGCGGGAGAAATCGCGCCGCACCGGCTTCGCACGGCGGCCGAGAAATACGCCGGCACGCCTGCAGGGATGTATCTGCATGCGGCCCTGTCGGATCGCGAGCAAAAGGATAAACCCGACAAGACCGCGCGCGATGATGCGCCCCCAAAAAGCGCAGCGGAGGAAGCGAAAGTGCCCATGGCCGTCTATTCGGGGCGCGTGGGCATCATGCTCCCGCTATCGGGCGCCCTGGGCGCCGCGGGCGGGCGCGTCTATGACGGCATTCGACTGGCGCTCCGGCACAGTCTGGCGAAATACCCCAACTTGCGGGTTCAGCTCGCTGTCCGCGATACGAAAAGCACGGCGCAATCCGCAGGCGACGCGGCGAAAGTGGCCGCCGAACTCATCGAGAAAGAAAAGGCCCTCGCCCTCATCGGCCCGCTCATCACCGAGGCGGCGGAAGGCGCAGCCCAAGTCGCGAACCGCCAGAAAATCCCCATGCTCACCCCGTTTGCGCTGAGGATGCGCATGAGGCCGGATTTTCCCTGGGTGTTTCGCAATTCGCTCACGAACCGCCTCCAGGCCCAGGGCGTCGCTTCCTACGCCATCCGCTATCTCGGGTTACGGCGCTTCGCCGTCCTCTACCCGGCGGATCGCGACGGGATAGAACTGACCGACGCCTTCACCCAGGCGGTGGAGAACCTGGGGGGCGAGGTCGTCAAAATCGTTTCGTTCCCCGAAAACGCCACCGACTTCAGGTCGCAGATGCTGGCGCTCGGCGGCATGGACGATCGCCAATTGAGAAGGAGGAAACGCTCGCTGGGTCTGGGCAGGTCGGACCCGTATCAAATCCCGCTGAACTTCGAGGCGCTCTTCGTACCCGTCCGCCACGAGGAAGCGGTGCTCATCGCGCCGCAGGTCCTCTTCTACAACATGCGCGCGGTCAGACTCCTGGGCGGAAGCGGGTGGAACGACCCCCGCCTGCTCGAACACGGGGAACGCTACGTGGAAGGCGCGGTCTTCGTCGATGGATTCTTCGCAGATTCCACAGAGCCCAAGGTGGCGCGTTTCGTGAACGATTTCAAGAGCATTTTCGGCCGCACGCCGGACATCTTCTCGGCCCTGGGTTACGACGCGGCGCAAATCATCTTCGCGGCGATCGCAGCGGGGGCGAAGACGCGGGAAGGCGTCAGGCGGCACCTCGCCTCCCTCAGGGGATTCGAGGGCGTCATGGGGCTGACGGACATGGGAGCCGACAACGACGCGCGCCGCCAGTTGTTCGTGCTGTCGGTCGAGAAGAAGAAAATCCGCCACCTTCAGATGGTCGCACCGCACCGGACGTTCGCAGGAGGCGCGCGCCCGGGCGAAAACGCCCTGCTCTCCCCCCCGCCGCCGACGCAGTGAGGGGAAGCCAAAACTGGAATGACGGTGTCGGACCCGACCAAGGCAGGATTGTTGAAAGACTCCCCATTTAGGGGGTAGAGGCGACGCTCTCTCGACTGAAAAAGCAACCCCCCCTACCCCCCCTTGTCAGGGGGGTATAAAAAGGCGATGTCCGCCCGCCGAGATGGGCCCCCGCCGGGTAGAGGGGGCTTTGCTTTTTCTTGCCCCCCTGACAAGGGGGGGTAGGGGGGGTTGCTTTTATGGGGTTTCCCCTTCAAGAGGGTTGACATTACCCTGCCAGGGGGGTTGGGGGGTTACTCTCTTAACAAAGGCTTTTCAACAAGCCCGTCCGGGGCGGGATTCTTGAAGCGCGCGTCTCAAGCCAGGGTCAGCCTCAGATCTGTATCGCGCCGCAGGAGATGGTGTAGGCCTGCCCGGTGATGCCGCCCGCCTCCTCGCTCGCGAGGTACAAGGCCATCGCGGCGATCTCCTCGGGCGCCAGGAAGCGCCCCATGGGGACCTCGTCCCGGTAGCGATTCATCGCCTCCTCCGCGCTTTCTCCACCCTCGGTTTGTTCGGCTAGACCTTCCCGAAATGTGGCGACCATTCCCGTTTCCACGAAACCGGGGCAAATCGCGTTCACGGTGACGCCCGCCGCCGCCGCTTCGAGCGCCACCGAGCGGACCAGGCCCAGAACGCCGTGCTTCGCCGCGTGGTAGGCGCTGCGGTTCGGCCCGCCGATCTTGCCCGACACCGAGCTGATCGCGATGAGGCGGCCCCAGCCGCGCTCGCTCATCCCGCCGATCGCCGCGCGAAAGGCGTAGAAGGCGCCATTCAGGTTCACGCGCATCATTTCGTCCCAAAGGGCGTCGGTGGTCTCGCCCAGCGGCGCGTGTACGAGCGCGCCCGCGTTGGCGACCAGGACGTCCACGCCGCCCAGCTCCCGGCTTGTTTGCTGAACGGCTTCGTCCACCGCTTTGGAGTCGCCCACATCGCAGGGAATCGCCAATGAGCGCCGCCCCGTTTCCTGTATTTCCCCGGCGACCGCGTCTATCTCGGAACTCGTTCTCGCGGCGACGGCCACGTCCGCGCCCGCCTCTGCGAATTTGAGCGCGATGGCGCGCCCGATGCCACGACCTCCGCCGGTAACGAACGCGCGCCTGCCCTCAAGCCGCATGAGCACTCTCCCCTGCCCTAATCATCCGGGAGCGCAAGGCCAGATTATCGAAGAAAGCCTCCACCTCGCGGAGTACGGCGTCCATATCCTCGGTCCGGTTCACCCGCTCGCGCATCGCCGAGCCTCCCCGCAGCCCTTTCGTGTAGGCGGGCAGATGCTTCCGGGAGTGGAAGGCGGCGAGCCGCTCGCCCAGCACCTCTCTTAAAAGCCCCAGGTGGCGAAGCGCCATGTTCTTTTTCTCGGCCAAGCCGGGCGGTGCGGGCAATTCTCCGGTTTTGAGCCAGTGGAGCAGGCGCGAGAAAATCCACGGATTGCCGACCGCGCCGCGACCTATCATCAGGGCGTCCACGCCGGTGCGGCGAATCATGGCGATCGCGTCCTGAGGACTCAGGATGCTGCCGTTCCCCAGGACGGGCACCCTGACTGCGCGCTTGACCCGCGCGATGGCGTCCAGGTCCACCGCGCCGCTGAACATGGCCTGCCGGGTCCTGCCGTGAACGGTGATGGCCTTTGCGCCCGCGTCTTCCACCGCCCTGGCGAAGACCTCCGCAGAGTTCCGCTCTACGGTGTCCCAGCCGGTGCGCATCTTCACCGTGACGGGAATGCGCACCGCGCGCACCATGGCGGAGACGATCTCGTGCGCCCGCTCGGGGTACCTGAGCAGCGAGGAGCCCGCCTGGTTTTTCGTAATCTTCTTGACGGGGCATCCGCAGTTGAGATCGACGATGTCGGCGCCCGCTTCTTCCACGATGGCCGCCGCCTCGCCCATCTGGGCCGGGTCCGCGCCGAAAAGCTGGATGGAGACCGGTTTTTCCGCCGCGTCGTTTCGCATCAAGTCATACGTCTTCTTGTGCCGGCGAACGAGGGCCTGGCTGCTCACCATCTCGGTGGCCACCATCCCTGCGCCGTGCGCCTTGACCAGCGTGCGGAAGGGCAGATTCGTATAGCCCGCCATGGGCGCCATGACGAGGCGGTTCTCGAGCTTCACCCCGCCGATATCCAGGGGCGCATCGAAACCCGCAGGCGGCGGGGGAACGGCCTCAAGCCTCTCCTCATTTACGCTCGGGCCCGCTTCTTCGGGGCGCATCAGTTCATCCTCTCTAAAACGCTATCCATCCGACGCATCTCCCAGTTCCCAGGAAGGGTCCGCATCCAGATCGGTGAAATCCATGAAAGCCTCGCGCCCGCGTTCCCTGAGCCTGAAGCCGCCCGCGCAGGCGATCATGGCGGCGTTGTCCGTACAGTATTTGCGCGCGGGGAAATGGAGCGACCAGTCCTCTTGCGACGCCCGCTCGCCCAGCTTCCTGCGCAGATACGAGTTCGCGGCCACGCCCCCGCTCACGGAGACGGCGGGCAGCTTTTCCCGGCGAACCACCCTGCTCACCTTCTCCACCAGCACCTCCACCGCCGCCTCCTGAAAACCCGCAGCCACGGCGCACGCCACCTCTTCGGGGACTTCCTGGGGACGCGCCCAGGGAGGGAGGTTCCTATCGCTCAGGTACAGCCCTTGTTCTTTCTGGTAGTTTAACACAGCCGTTTTCAACCCGCTGAAGCTGAAGGCGTAGGGCCTGTCCGCCAGATGCGGCCGGGGGAACTCGACCGGAGCGGCGCCGCTCCCGTTCGCCTCCAGAAACTTCGCGTGCAGGCGATCGACGATGGGACCGCCCGGATAGCCCAGCCCCATGATGGCCGCCACCTTGTCGTAAGCCTCGCCCAGCGCGTCATCCAGCGTGCCGCCCAGGTGCGTTACCCCGGAATGCCCGTCCACGCGGTAGAAATCCGTATGTCCGCCCGATACCACGAAGCCCAGATGCGGGAACGGGGGAGGCGCTGCGCTCCCGTCTTCCGCCGGCAGAAACAGCGAGTGAACGTGCCCGTCGAGATGATGGACATCGATGAGCGGAACGCCCAGGCCAAACGCCAGTCCCTTCGCCGCGGAGAGGCCCACGAGCAGGGCCACCACCAGGCCGGGGCCGCGCGTGACCGCCACGGCGTCGACTTTTTCCGCCGAAACCGAGGCTTCTTCCAAGGCAGCCTCCAGGACGGGCGCTATCATCTCCACGTGGCGGCGGGCCGCGAGTTCGGGGACCACGCCGCCGTATTTCTCGTGGATCTCGTGCTGCGAGGCCACGACGTTGGAAGCGACCCGGGGGGCGGAACCATCCCCGAACTCCAAAACGGCCGCCGCCGTCTCGTCGCAACTCGTCTCCACGCCCAGGATATACACGTTCATACTCCCCGCTTTGCGCCAACCTCATCAAGCTCTGGTTCAAGGGGATACGGGAATTTTCGCGGGGAAGCAACGCCCGGCGGGGCGGGAAGGCGGAATTTTGAGAGTTATTGTTCCTTTCAGGGTCTGCGGCGACGGCACGGGGAGCGGCCTTGGACAGGTCACGACCCCGGACAGGCGCAGGGGCCTGTCCGCTACGGCGAACCGAAAACCCTCTCTCCTCGGCAGGCCAAACGACAAGAAAAGAAAAAGTCGACCTACACCGTGATGGTAATTCCGCATCTTCGGCCCGCCTGGCGAACGTCCGAAAGAAACGTCGTGTCGAACAATCCATCGCGCGCGTTCAGGATTCGGAAATCCTCCGGCGCGACGCGGTCCCCGAAGAACAGGTACGCGGTGTCCGGATCGCACTGGTTCGAGGTCCAGAGCAGGCCATGGACTTCGGGAAACTGGTGGTGTATGGCGCTCGCCCATCGGGCGGTCTCGGCATAGAGCTTGGGCGAGGCGGCGATTAACGAATTCCGGCCGATGCGCCATCGCCTGAGGTCGGGGCCGCGCAGGGAGGCGAGGCGCAAATCCCGCAGGATTTCCAGCCGGGCGTGCGCTCGGCTTTGGGCGAGCGTCCTGGGAACGGTCTTTCGTTTCGCCGCTACGGGAACATCGTGGAAGATCGTCTCATGAATCGCCGCCTCCAGCGTGTCGGCCGCGTAAAGAGACGGAACGCACTCACCCGCCGCATCGTAGACGGGAGCGAAGCGCGTGGGAGAACCCCTGCATGGGTTAAAGTCGACCGCGCCGTAATTCCTGTCGTGCACCCGGTGTACGAGCGCGCCGGCTTCGAGTGTAACGAGGTTAGGCTCTGCGAGCGCAGACAGGGGTATTCGGATCGACATCCAGGAGAAATGCCCTACCCGACCGCCGGATCGGCCAGACTGCGGGCCGCTTCGACGACGGCGTCCGGTTCGGAGAGACGTTCCTGCGGCTCCTCGCCGTCCAGCCAGCCGTTACCGGATGCGAACCACATGGCGATTTGCCAACCGGTCATGTCCTTCGGCAAAGCGGCGAGAATCGCCTTGATGACCGGCCGCGGCGAGCCGTCTGCGAACTGAAAGGCCGGATAGTGGTCAATCCCCGAGCGGCGCACTGCGAACAGCTTGCCCTCCCTTTTCCAGCGGGAAGCGGGCTCGCTCTTGTTGCGCGGGTTGAGACCCGAAGCGGCGCGAACCTCGGCCCCAGTCAGAAGGGGCGTTTCCTGAATATACCGGGAGCGCAGCCTGGCATTGTCGATTTCGAGCTCATTCTCGACCCGGGGGCGGGGCGCGTCCGAGAGAATCACGTCGAGTATTTTCTCGATATTCGTCTCGGATAATCTGGATCCGCGCTCGGCCGCAAGAGAAGGCAGCATTTCGAGCGCCCGTTCGAGCAGTTCCACCTGGCCTTCCGTGCGTTCGCCCACGAGGAGCCAGGCGCCGGGCGGGGAATCCTCCGGGCGCGAGGAACCACCGATCCTCCTCCGCAGACTGGCGGGCAGCCGCTCGATTTCGCCGGGCGTCAGATCGATCAGGGACAACGCTTCAGTCATGCGGACATCCTCCAGGACGAGGCGTGATATCCATTAGATTAATAAATATAGGGAATATCATGCCAATGTCAAGCCCGCGCGTTCGTGAATGAGGATCACTCACAAGTAAGAACGGCCCACTACGAGGGAGTCCTGTTTTGTTCGTCATTCCGGCATGCGCCGGAATGACGGTGGTCTATCTCGTTCGATGAACAAGAGAACGGCGATCCTGGTGGGGACCACTCGCAGGCGGCCCACTTTCGCGAATAGTGGAGCAGCCCCGAGGAGGGGTTGCCCCTACGGCAAACGCGGCTTCGCCGTCATGAATCCGAATGATTTACGGCAATGGAAAACAAGATACCTTCACCTTCACGCAGCGGCCGGACTAGTCGCGTCTGGCTCCAAATGCGCCGGAAACATCATGAATATCTCCACTGCCCCCGTCATTTTCAGCAACAGACGTCGTGAAACCGAACAAGCCGCCCACTTCCTCATGGTTTTGACCATAGAACCGGCCGGAAACCCCTCTCCTCGCAGGATGCCGGCTGGCATCCGCCTCGTCGCCGCTGACAGGAACGACTCCGAACGAACCGTCTTTGAGCGCCAGACCTTCCCAGGAAACATCATCAAAATCCGCACCCGTTTGTTCGTCTTTCATATTGCTGAACTCGACATTGACCAGCAGATCAGCGTTTCCTTGTGGATTGGATACCGTGATTGTGGCGTCGCCCTTGACGAAACTGTCCGGCTCGGCAATACGGATACCAACCATAATCCCAGACCACGTCGCGGCGGCGCCAGCCAAAACATCCGGATTCGAATCTATTGCGTTTCCTATCGAATAGGCGCCATAGTAATTTGCGAAAACCCGGTTTTCTTCAGACACCCCGATTCCGGGAGTCTCGATAAGGAAAAAGCTATGGTCGATCCAGCCGGCCAAGGCACGGTAGCTGGTCGTATCGCCTCCTCCTCCTGAAACTCGCCTCCTTTCCGCCAAAGACACGCCGCGGCGGCGTTCCATGAAACGAAAGCCGGAAAAGTCAAACTTGCCAACCGCCCTGTAGTGAACCGGTCCGAGGCCTCCTTCACATCCCAATAGAAGCGCCTGACACGTCGGGACGTCCGGAGGAGGAGGATCAGCACCAAATCGAGCAAGCGCGGGAGATTTCGCATCGCTCCTCAAGCCGCTCAAAACGCCTTCGATTTCATTCGTCTCCAGAATCACGGACCCGGCGCCCTGACCGCCACCTCCACAACCGGACAACATCATCAAGAACGACACGACTGCCGCAAGAAGTGAAAACCGGTTCCTTCTGCTCAGCATCGTACGTTCCTCCGATTGCTCCCGGTTTCAGGTGCGCTACCCCGCACGCAGATTGCCCCAGGCTTGAGATGCGTTCCTTTCGGGGCGCACTCTGTCATGCTTTCGGCATTCCGCCTTTGGTTCGACGGGCCTCCAGCGGATGGTTCCCCGGCAGGTTAGCTCAGGGCCGGACCTGGAACAACGGGCGGGATGAATCCGCAGGGGTGGGCCCCTTTGCCTGTCCAGGCCGCGCCCACCCTGAAAATGGACAACCACGAGGGGCAGGACAACACCGAGGAGGGGTTGTCCCTACGGCGCGCGTGTTTCGCCCGTCATTCCGGCGCATGCCGGAATCCAGTGGTTTTGCCTTTGTATTTCTTTTCCGCCGTATTCCTGCCGATGAGAGGGCATGAAGCACCGCGCATATTCGCACACATCCGCTCTGGATTCCGGCATGCGCCGGAATGACGGTGGTTTTTTCCGGTCGATGAGAGGATGAGCACAGGTCGCGACCTGTCCCTACAGACTCCCCCTCATCCCGGGCAGGCGTAAAGGGCCGTATCGAGGGTTTGACCCGACCGAGGAGGGTGGGTCAAACGGGGCACACCGAGAGCGCCCTTCGATACAAGCGCTCCTTTCTCGGTCGCGTTTTACCTTCGGCGGCTACTCAGGGTGAGGACAATACGACGGCCAAGCAAGTCGAGTGTTTGATGCGACCGATGAGGGAGCGTCAAAGGCTCTCTGTTTCGAAACAGGGTTTTCCAACAACCCCATATGCAACCCCTACGAAAGAAACGAAAACACGGTGGTATCGCAGGCCCTTAGCGGACAGGCACGGGGGCCTATCCCTACGATTTGATGAGGCATCTGATGAGATCGAACACCCAAGGGCGGACACACCGGTCCGCCCCTACGAACCTCTCGCGTTACTCAACGAACCCGTAGGAGCGGGCCCCTGTGCCCGCTCGTTTGGGGGAGCCCGACAGAAAACTCTTTTTCGTGAAGACAGGCGCAGGAACCTGGCCGGCTACAGTGTGAATCCAAGATGGCGATGCCGTGCCCGCATGTGGCCGATCAGGCCCCCATCTTCTTGTCGAGGAATGAATCCATGAGGTATTTGACGGCGCGCTCGAGTTGCGTGTCTTTTCTCTCTTCTTCGGCGGGGGTTTGAGACGGGCCGGCTTGCTCACCGCCCGGAGCGTCTTCTTTGCCCTCCCCTTTTTTCTCCGCTTCACTCGGCAGATGCCCCGGCAGGTCCTTCTCGCGCATCATGCGCGCGACGCCGGAGCTTCTCTCCACCTCGCTGACGATGTCGGGCTCGATTCCCTCGCCCTGGATGCGCCTTCCCTTGGGCGTGAAATAAAGCGCTGTGGTTAGCCTGAGCCCCGAGCCGTCCGAGAGCGGAACGACGGTCTGCACCGAGCCCTTACCGAACGTCTTGACGCCGATGAGCTTGGCCCTTCCCAGATCCTGGAGCGCGCCCGCCACAATCTCCGAAGCACTCGCGCTGCCCGCGTTCACGAGCACCGCCATGGGAATCTTCCCGCCCGGCACCTCGTGCGTGGAGGTGAAGCGATGCTCCTGATCGGTCATGCGGCCCTTGGTGTAGACGATCAGGCTGCCCGCCTCCAGGAAAACGTCGGACACCGAAACCGCCTGGGAGAGGAGACCGCCGGGATTGTTCCGCAAATCGAGCACGAGGGCCCTGGCGCCCTCACCCATGAGCGAGGAAAGCGCATCCTTGACTTCCCGACCCGTGCCGTTCTGAAAGCTGCGGACCCGTATATAGGCGATATCGCCCGCCAGCATCCGGCTTCGCACGCTCTTGATGCGGATGATCTGGCGCGTGATGGTGAAGTCGAGCAGTTCTTTCACATCTTTGCGCCTCACGGTGATCTTCACCTTCGTACCGGGCTTGCCCCGAAGCTTCTTGACGACCTCCTGAAGCGGCATGTCCTTCGTCGGGTCTTTCTCGATAAAGACGATTTGATCGCCCGCCTGCACGCCGACCTTGTGCGCCGGGGTATCCTCGATGGGCGTCACCACGGTCAGCACGCCGTCGCGGATCGAAATCTCCACCCCCAGGCCGCCGAAGCGGCCGGTGGTTTCCACCTGCATCTCCTTGAAGAATTCGGGATTCAGATAAGTCGTATGGGGGTCCAGCGTGCGGAGCATGCCGCGGATGGCGCCGCGAATCAGTTTTTTGGCGTCCACCTTGTTGACGTAGTTCTCCTCGACGAGGCTCAGGACCTCGCTGAAGGCCCTCAGCTCCGAATACGCGCTCGTCTCGCTCGCCGCCGGATTCGTGACGGGGCCCACCGCCACCCCCGCGACGAGCAGCGCCAGGGCGCCGGCCCATATCATCCACCCGGACAATCGATATTTTTTCGACATCACTCGCTCCTCAGGCAGTGCGGCATAAAGAAGTGATTCTACTCCACGAGGCGGGAGAACGCCACATGAAAGCGTCGACCCGGATTCGAGAGAAGAGAGTCGGCGCGGACGCGCACCGGGGGCGGGTGAATTTCGAGAAATCAATCCATTTTCAACGGCTGTGAAATTAAGTTATCCTTTTGATATAGTTCTTATCTGTCGACACAACGAAAATCAGGGCAAGTCAAGTCCGCAAACAGGACAATCTGATGTGAGAAGCATACTAAAAAATTACAATTCACAAGTAATTCTCAGAATCGGCATCCTACTTCCGGCTGCGTTATTTCTGGTTTACGACCTCATCACCGACGCAGCTTTGGAGGGGGAGTTCGCCTCCACGCATTTTATTATCGAAGCAATTGTATTCCTCTTCGTATTGGTGGTCCTCATTATCAGTTTGCGCGATCTCGCCGACTTGCGAACGCGCCTTCAACGGGAGAGGAC
Organism: Nitrospinae bacterium bin107; assembly: GCA_002238965.1. Lineage (GTDB taxonomy): Bacteria > UBA8248 > UBA8248 > UBA8248 > UBA8248 > Bin107. Next base: position 14,687 of record MPNJ01000025.1, read on the forward strand.
CCGAAACAAGGCGCTCGCAGGCGAGCTTGCCGCCGGCATCGAAGTACAGATGGATGGGTGGAAACTGACTCCCAGTGAAAGAGAAATTGCGTGGATGATTATCAAAGGTTACCGCTTCGCCGAAATCGCCGAACTGCGCCAAGTGAAGGAAAACACCACGCGGCTGCAAGCCACTGCTCTCTACGCAAAGGCAGGCGTGCACGGGCGCGGCGAATTCGTCGCCGAGATTATCCATCACCTGCTGGCTCCCGTCCTGGAAGACTCTTCTTCCGACGAGGTTCACCCCGCCAGACGAGAGTAATTCCGAGTCGGTGGGCATGCCGAAACCAGAGAACAACGCCCCCCGGGGAGTTGTTGGAATGCCTTCCTGTCTGGGAATGGACTTCTCAATCAACATATTCTTATGAAACGACTCCCCTCTTGAGAGTTTTTGCCATCCGGCGAGAGAGCAATTCCCTCCCCCCTTGAGGGGGTTGTTGAAAAACACCTTAAAGGTTGGGTTTAATCTCTCGAGGGTCTTGAAGTTCACTCCCCCCTTGAGGGGGAGTCGCAGAAACCGAGCGTTTTTTGCGAAGGCTGATGCGGTGGGGGGTGAATCGCGTTTTATCGCCACTCCGAATCATACCCCCCACCGGCGCGCTCTTTTTGTGGGCTTTATTATCGGCTTCCGAATAACAGAGATTACCCGACCAAGGCGAATCAGTCCCGACCGGAAATGGTGAACCTGCCTTTGCCCCTCACCCAAAGGGCCGCACGGCGCAGCATTCGGAGCCATGGGTAGAGGATGCGTGCGCGTCGTGGATTCGAAGAAAACCACCTCATGAGCCGGTTAAACCAGTCGTCTCCGCTCGTCATCGCCTTGAGCGCGGTCATCGCCGCCGCGCCCTGATAGCGCCGGTCATCCAGGACGAGAATCATCCCCGCCTCGATGTCGCATCCTTCCCGTCGCAACTTATCGACGAGTTCGGGCGCCCGGCTTGCGTCGATAAGTTTCAAGGACCGCCCCGTTTGCGTCTCGAACCGCGATTTTCGCGCGTAAAAGCTGCAAAATGGGCACTCGCCGTCATAGAGAAGAAAAGCGTCCTGCGAGGATATATCGGCGGGTTCAATGCGTTCGGCCTTATGTGAAGTCATGCCCGCCTCCTTCGGTTCCAGATCCAAATTCTCCTTGCCAAAGCGTTTCGAATCCAGCATTCACTTCCACGAAACATGAATTTCATCAAGAGAACTGAGCCAGCGCCAGCCGTAATGGGAATGATCAAACTGGCCGAACCGTTTCGACGAGAACGAAGCAATCCGGACTCCTGTTGAAGGTTATAACTATTCATGGCTGAATTCATTTTTTCCTCCCCTTCCGGCGACGCTCATGGAGAGGCACCTCCAGGGGATTGATCCACGCTTTCGGCCAAATCGAGCGCGGCTCATTCAAGAGGTTGACGTCCGGGGCGATCAAGCGCTGCCGCCTCCGGCCGTTCAGGGATACCCTGGCGTCGACTCGGATCGAGGACACCTTCATTCCTTCCGCCCGCAACCGATCGCCCAGATAGTTGACGAATTGATGAATCATGTCCGGCCTGGCGGCCATTTTCCTCGCCTGCCACTTTTTGATGTAGCGGGTGGGGGATATTTTATACTCGTTTCCCGCATTGTCGGTGACGATGAATCTCGCCCGCCCGGATTTGCTGCGAAGCTTCATGTGCCAGGCGTAGAGATGCCCCTCTTCGGTCCAGTTCACATTCCCGGGATAGAGCCAGTGCCTCAGAGGCAACAACAGTTGCCAGCACACATAAACCGCGAGGAATGCGAGCAAGGGCCGGGATAAATGCCTGGGGTCGGGCGATGTCGCCGCCTGATTTTTCTCCAGGATCAGATACCGCCTGGGCCAGTCGGGAGCGAAGAACACCGTGGAGAGGGCAATGGCGAACCAGGGGAAAATGCCGATGTGAAAGATGACGGCGTTGGTGAGGTTGAAAAACAACACGCCAGCGAACGCCACGACCCTGGTTCGCCTCCACATCAGGAGCGGCACGATGAGCAGGTCGAAGAACAGAGCGCCGTAGTTCATGAGCACCACGACTGGCTCCTGGCCGAAGAGGGGGCCGATCAACGGATAATCCATGCGTTTGTGCAGCCAGCTTCTAAGCGGCTCCCCGGCCAGCCAGTCTGCATTGAGCTTGGCGATGCCGCCGTAGAAATAGACGACGCCCACCTGGAAGCGCAGAATCCACAGGCTCCACGCGGGGACGGTATCCGCTCCCTCGCAGAAGCCGAGCTTAGCGTCCAGCGACACGGCCCGGTTCGCCGGGACGACCGCCATCAGGAAGCTCACCAGGCACACGAGATAAAAGTGATTCAGGTAGCGCGCCTGCTCGAGCAGGAAGATATAGCTGAAGGCGATGAAAAAAAGAGCTGCGGCAACCCGGTAGAACAACCCGAAGGTGATGAGCAGGGCGAGAACCCCCAGCCCCAGGAAATGCCAGTACATTCCGTCGCCGGGCCAGGGCGCGACCCAGTCAAACCCGAAGTAGCGAAAATGGAAATCCGGCGCGATCCAGTATTTATGAATCCAGCCCTTCTTGAAATACCGCGCGACTTCCCACAGCATGATCAGCCCGAAAAAAATCCGGACCATTACCAGCGAAGCGATATCGATCGGTTCGGAAAGCTTTTCACGCAAATGCCCCACAACTTTCCTGGCGCTCATTCAGCGTTCCTCAACAAAGCTCCAGGGATTTCCTGCGCGGCCTCCTGAAGGAGCATCCGAATTTACGGCGTTCGTTTGGCGCCGAAGGCGCCGATGATGCTCTGGAGGTTGTCCGCCGTGTTGGCCCCGAAGGCGCCCGCCACCGAACTGGGATGATCGTCCGAATTGGCGCGGTTTCCGAAGAACTTACCCCCCCACTTGCCCGAGAGCGCGTCGCCATCGCCCGTCACGCCGCTGGTGTCGCCATCGAAGTTCCCCCCCAGGGCGCTGCCGGTGATGTCCGCAGAATCCAGGGTCAACGCAGGCAGGGACACGCCTCCATCCGTCCTGCCCTCCGTGATCGTCCCCGAGACGGTTCCCAGCGCGGTCGCGTCCCCAAAATCGACACTCAGATTCGCTCGCGCGTCGAAATAGTCGAATACGGGGTCCGCGTTCGTATCCGCCTTCATCATGTGCAGGCCGGTCGCTGGCCCCCTGTAGCTTGCCGCGCCCGTCAGCCCGGCGAGGTTGTCGTTATCAAAAGGATCGTTCCCGCCGGCCGCAACGCCCAGGGCGTAGGAGCCGGTGAAACTCTCGTCTTCGGGGTCCTTGTAGATGTACAGCCACGAACCCAGCGAGAGATAGTCCGCATCCGAATTGCCCTGGCTGTCGGAGTAGGCGTCCCAGTTGAAAATGCCGTTCGTCGCATCCTTATGGGTCTCGACTCCCTTCCAGCCCGACGCCAGATCGTCCACCCTTCTCGACGATACGTCCTGATCCGTCGTACTCAAGGTCGAGACGGTGGATCCGGTTTTGCGCTTGAAGGTGAACTGCAGGACTCCGTCCGCGTCACGCTCGGCGAGGAAGTACGACGGGTCCGAGGCGCGACCGCCGGAGAGAGAGGATGATTGCGTCGTGCTGCTCATCTCCTCCGAGGCGGGCGTATACCCCAGAGGCCGCGCGCCCCCGGCCCTCAGGATGCGCACCGTGGCGCCCCTCGCCAGGGTCGGATTCTCATTGACTTCCTTCAGCAAGGATCCGTAGCGAACCGGGGAAGGTGTACGTTTTGCCCCGAAGGCACCGATGATGCTCTGGAGGCCGTCCGCCGCGTTAGCTCCGAAGGTGCCCGCCACTGAGCCGGGATGACCCGTCGAACTGGCACGGTTTCCGAAGAACTTCCCGCCCCACTTGCCCGAGAGAGTGACGCCGTCAACCGTCTCCCCGCTGGTATCGCCATCGAAGTTCCCCCCAAGGACCGCACCGGTAATGTCGGCGGAACCCAGGGTCAACGCGGGCAGGGACACCCCTCCATCCGTACTGCCCCCCGTAATCGACCCCGAGAGGGTTCCCAGTGCAGTCGCATCCCCAAAATCGACCGCCAGATCCGCTCGCGCGTCGAAGTAATCGAATGCGGGATCCGCGTCTGCATCCGTCTTCATCATGTACAGACCGGTCGCGGGCCCGCTGTAGGTCGCCGCGCCCGTAAGTCCGGCGAGATTCTCGTTCTCGAAGGGATCGTTGCCACCTGCGGCGACGCCCAGATCGTACGATCCGGTGAAGCTGCCGTCTTCGGGGTCCTTGTAGATGAACAGCCACGTACCCAGCGAGAGATAGTCCGCGTCCGCATTGCCCTGGCTGTCGGCGTAGGCGTCCCAGTTGAAAATGCCGTTCGTCGCATCCTTGTGGGTCTCGACACCACTCCAGCCCGACGCCAGATCGTCCACCCTTCTCGACGATACGTCCGGATCCGTCGTGCTCAGGGTCGAGACTGTGGAACCGGTTTTGCGTTTGAAGGTGAACTGCACGTCCCCGTTCGCGTCACGCTCGGCGAGGAAGTACGAGGGGTCCGAGACGCGAGCGCCGGAGAGAGAGGATGATTGCGTCGTGCTACTCATCTTCGGGACTGGATCGGCGGAGAGGTAAGACGTGATGAAAATGTAGGACGATTGCGTCGTGCTGCTCGTCTTCGAGGCGCGACCGCCGGAGAGGTAAGACGATTGCGTCGTGCTGCTCGTCTCCTCCGACGTGGTCGTGGGCGTTGACCCCAGAGGCCGCGCGCCCCCCGCCCTCTTGATGTTCCCCGCAACGCCCTTCGCCAGCGCCGGGTTTGCCTTGACTTCCTTCAACAAGAACCCTTTGCGAACCGATGATACCAAATTGCTGATTCTGCCATCATCATCGTCATCATCGTCATCATTGTCGTTATCGTCGTCATCGCCGTCATTATCATCATCGTCATCGTCACTGTCTGGCGTGCTGGTGGACGAAGTGGACGAACTGCTTCCATCATCGTCGTCATCATCGCTGTCGTTGTCATCGTTGTCGTCGTCATCATCGTCACTATCTTGCGTGCTGGTGGGCGAAGTAGACGAACTGCTTCCATCATCGTCGTCGTCATCGCTGTCGTTGTCATCATTGTCGTCGTCGCCGTCATCGTCGCCGTCTTGCGTGCTGGTGGACGAAGTAGACGAACTGCTTCCATCATCGTCGTCGTCATCGCTGTCGTTGTCATCATTGTCGTCGTCATCATCGTCACTATCTTGCGTGCTGGTGGACGAAGTAGACGAACTGCTTCCATCATCGTCGTCATCATCGCTGTCGTTGTCGTCGTCGTCATCGTCACTGTCTTGCGTGCTGGTGGACGTGGTGCTTTGCTGACTGATGGGCGTGGTGCTTTCCTTGTTGGTAGTTGTGACTATAGACCTGTTTTCATCGTCGTCATCGTCATCGCTGTCGTTGTCACTGTTGTCGTCATCATCGCTGTCGTTGTCACCGTCGTCATCGTCACCATCATCGTCGTCATCGTCATCCGACATGGCCTGAACTCCAAAAGCAACGATGATACTTTGGAGACTATCCTTTGTACTGGTCTCTCTTTTGGCGCTGAAGATACCTGTTATCGGACCCGGATGGTCGGTGGAATGGATGCTGCTGGAAAACTCGTCTCCCCATTTACCAGCGAACGCGACGTCTTTGTCCATTACGCCGAAAGCCAAGACGAAGAAAAATAATATGGCCAAAAGTGAAATTTCAGAGAGAATTGTTCTTGCCATTGGTTTTGCTCCGCGCATCGTGATCAACCAGGACCGGATGAATCAACCGGGATTCTGATGAAGCCGCTCCGAAAACCGCGCCGACATTCATCTCGGTCGTCTGCCTGGGCGCCGTCGCCCAAAGAGAGCGGAACGGGCACGGCTCTATCCGGCAGGCACAGCGTGGATGCGATTTGAACGCGAATCATCGTGGTCATTCCCCTATTTGGATTTTGCTATCTTCATCCTAGGGGCCGACCTGCGATGCAGGCCATATGTTGTTGGTTATAAATTCCTTGTATTTATACCAACGCTATATACGGTTTCGGTCCGATTTACGGAGAATCCGGGTTCGGGCCGGACGAGTGGGCTGAATCGGAAAAGGCGGCGCTTTCCAAGGAAGCCGGGTGTTCATGCATGAACCGGAGCGATTCGCGCCCTATTCGAGCGGGGGAATTTCCGAAAAATTCGATAAATTCAAATAAAATTAGATAAATTCACGAGGTATTTCGATAAATTAATTACTCCCTGCGGTGGCGCAACTCCCCCGCCGCCGGAAACAATCGTGAGGATACAAGGCTCAGGCGGCTGTCGCGCTACGGCAAATGCGGGCATCTGCGGGGAAATGCAACAGGCGTATTATGGGGGAATATGCGTGAGAATCGCACCCATTAGGGGTTATGGCAGGGATTTCACCTCACAAGCCGGGATATAGACTGTCGATTTTCCGATTTTCCAGGGATTCAGATGGTTTTGATGGGGCAGGAGTGGAAAATTACGCGCCGAGAATACGCTTCGTCTGCGCGGCGACGTTCTCCGGCGTGAGGCCGAAATGGGCGTAAATCTCCTTGTACGGCGCGCTCGCCCCAAAACGATCGATTCCAATCACGGCGCCACTATCTCCTACCCACTCGCGCCAGCCCATGGAGGCGCCCGCCTCAATCGCCACTTTGGCATTGACTCCTGCCGGAAGAATGGAGTCCTGATAGGAAGAAGATTGTTCTCGAAAAAGTTCCCAACTCGGCATACTCACAACCCGGGCATCGATTCCATCTAGCGCCAACGCGCTTTGCGCCTCCATCGCGAGAATCACCTCCGAGCCAGTCGCAATCAATACGGCTTGGGGGGAATTCCCGCTCTCGGGTGAGATGACATAGGCTCCCCGCGCCAGCGCCTCCGCTCCGTTTTTCTCCGACCGCTCCAGAACAGGCAAGCCCTGGCGAGTCAACACGAGCATGGTCGGCCCTTCGAGACGCTCGATCGCCACTCGCCAAGCGACAGCGGTTTCGTTCGCGTCGCATGGACGAATAATGGTGAGGCCCGGCATGGCGCGAAGCGATGCGAGGTGCTCAACCGGCTGGTGAGTGGGGCCATCCTCGCCCAGGCCAATAGAGTCGTGCGTCATCACATAAATGACGGGCAATTCCATGAGCGCCGCCAGGCGTATCGCCGGGCGGGCATAATCGGTGAATGTGAAAAAAGTGGCCGCATACGGACGAACACCTCCATGCAGGACCATCCCCGAACTCGCGGCCCCCATGACGTGTTCCCTGATCCCCCAGTTGATGTTGCGACTGACGTAGTCTCCCCGGGCGAAATTTCCCGATTTTTTGATGAGCGAGTTGTTCGAAGCCGCCAAGTCCGCGCTTCCGCCAATCAGCCAGGGGATTGCGGAGGCGATTTCATTCAATACTTTGCCAGATGCCGCCCGCGTAGCAAGCGCCCCATCGTCTGCCTGGAACCGGGGAATACCCTTCTCCCAACCGGCTGGCGGCTCACCTCCAAGTGCTGCCTGAAACTTCGCGGCCAGTTCCGGATTCTCCGATTCATATTTCGCAAAACGGCGATTCCAATCCTCTTCGAGCGCCGCGCCGCGGGAAACCGCCTCTCCCATGTGGGTGGATACCTCATCCGGCACCAAAAACGTTTCACTCTCAGGCCAGCCATAGTTCCTTTTCGTAGCCTCGACTTCTTCATGCCCCAAGGGAGCGCCATGCGCGCGCGCGGTATCCTGATATTGAGGCGAGCCATACCCAATGTGCGAGCGAACGACGATCAAAGACGGACGCTCAGCCTCCGCCTTCGCCAGATTGAGCGCACTGGATATTTTGGTTAAATCCTCCGCCTTATCACCCAGATTTTGTACATGCCAGTTGTACCCCTCGAAGCGCTTCACTACGTCATCGGAATAACTTAACGACGTTTCACCATCGATGGTGATGCGGTTATCGTCATACACGCAAATCAACTTACCGAGACCCAGATGTCCAGCGAGGGATGCTGCTTCATGGGAGGCGCCTTCCATGATATCGCCGTCGCTCATGAACACGTACGTACGGTGGTCCACTACCGAGTGGCCTGGTTGATTGAAAACGCTCGCCAAATGCGCCTCCGCCATCGCCATGCCCAGTGCATTCATGAACCCCTGTCCCAATGGGCCTGTCGTAGTCTCGACACCCGGCGTAAGCCCGTATTCGGGATGCCCTGGCGTCTTGCTCCCCCACTGACGAAAACGGACAATCTCATGGAGAGGAAGCTCATAGCCGCTCAGATGGAGAACCGCGTATAGAAGCATGGAGGCATGACCACAAGAAAGCACGAAGCGGTCCCGATCAAACCAGTCTGGATTTCGGGGATTATAGCGCAGGTGGTTCATCCACAACTCATACGCCAGCGGCGCCAGAGCCATTGGCGTACCCGGATGGCCACTGTTCGCCTCTTGCACCGCATCCATCGAAAGTGTGCGTATAGTGTGAATCGATTGTTCGGAGATGCTCATGCCGGAGAACAGTTCTTTTTCTTTAGAAAACTTCGTCATACCAATTACGCTCGCTTCCTTGTGAAGAAATTAATAGACCCGGGTCATGTATATCATCCAGCCATCTCATCCCGATATGTCAAGTTATTCATTCAATATGCGCAGACTGGGTTATACATTTGCTCTGCGCCGATGCAGCGTTTCGAGCCAGCATTCCAAGGTTTCCACAACTTTTTTGTCAGCGAGAGAGAGAATCGGTGTCGACCGGTCTTTATCTTCTTCCACCTTATTACGCAACAGCGACGCAGTTGATTCTTCCACTTTTTGCTCAAGCGTCGATTTTTTTTCCAAAATCCATGGGGTGTTTTCTCCCAGGAATTGCGCCTTTCGACACAAATCCAGTGCCTGGGAGTCGTTTTCCTCTTGGATATAAAGTTCTATCATTTTTTGCAAAATTGGGTCGACAGCTTCTTCGCTAACAACATCATCTTCTGGACTGACGCTGTACTCCGGTCCCTCCACATCGACTTCCGATGCTATACCCGTCGGGCTTAAGTCCTCGCTTGAATCTTGAGATTCGGCTGACGATGTCTCGGCACCAACTTCATCTTGTTCGATTTCATCAGGCGTAACAGCACCCGACTTTGCCTCATCGGGTAATTCTGCTTCGCTTTTAACTTCACCTGCTATCAAATCGAGATTTTCTTCCGTACCGGGGTATCCCGTGGGTGTATCAACATCCTCGTGCTGCGATAGTTCCTTACGAATAGCAGCTAATCTCTCATTCCATTCGATATTAGCAGGATCTGACTCTAAAAGACGTTCGTAGACATCCCGGGCATTATCCAGATGCCCCTGAGCCTGATAAAGTTCAGCAAGAGCCGGCGTGACCACTTCACCCAATTCATCCTCAGGATCAACAACTGAAGCTTTATCAACATTGCTATCGGCCACCACATCTTGGGAAACTGCTTTATCGGCCTCGAACATATTGGCTGCTTTAAGCGCGATTTGCTCGGCCTCCCCATCGCCCTCTTTCTGATAACATTCAGCCAAAAGACGCTGACCCGAAATATTCCATGGTGCTATTTCCAGCGCTTTTGCGATAAAGCGGGCTGCCTGTTCGTGGTCATCTTTCGAGATGAGTATTTCTCCAAGCAGAACACCCGCGGATGCGTAGTTAGGATAAGTAGAAAGTCCACTTTTCAGGAGATTTTCGGCTTGGTCTGCTTCGCCTTTCTCCCACAATAGAGACGCCAAAGGGAAAAAAGCAGCTGAGGAGGGATATTGTTGCAAGCGTCCTTCCAAAGCTTTAATTCGGGCTCCTGGATTACTCAAGCGACGTATAATCGACATCTAAATCTCGGTGGGGTAATAGGGCGCATACTCTTGTATAAATTAATGCTAGCAAAGGGTGACTCGCTCTGACAAGAGCCAAAATCTCCTGCTTTCGCCCAAGTTATCTTCCAAGTATGAGTTATGGGCTCAGATCTCTCATCATGAATCGACTACGACCAAGGCATTCACCTCGATGAGACAACGCGGATCTGTAGCCAGTTGAACCACCTGAACAGTCGTGGTGGTTGGTTTGTTTTCCCCGAAATATTCCGCCCAAACCTTATTCAGAGAATCTTGGTCTGCCAAGTCAGTTACGAATCGGTTGGCGGAAACGACATCGCTAAAATCGGCGTCCACTGCTTCTAGACTTTTTTTCAAGTTCTCTAGAGCCGCCCGAGCCTGCCTCTCCATATCTCGAGGCATGGCGTCAAATTCTTCCGGTCGATGCGGATGATGATGATAGACGGGCGCTGCGGTTACTCCGGCCAGAAATACGAGGCTACCCCCAGTTACTTTGATAACCGGCGCATAAGGCATCCACAGATCAGGTGCATCCGGCCAATGGAGATGCTCTATTTTTTTGTTCATTTTCTTTCCTTTCATATGTCAAACAACCCTGATTCAAAATATTCATCGAACCCTGATATCACTATTGCACTTCCAAGCAATTCATATGGGTAATAAGATAAAGTATCTTTTTCAATATTTTATGGATTCAGTTTTACGTTAAATCACCAGCAATCAGAACAACCCCCGAACAATCCCCTTCGAATTCCAACCGCGAGACGCTCCTATCCATGCTATAATTAAACTCCATGTACCTTCGAAAGTATTTACCATCATCACAATCTATTCGATAATCATCACCCGTAGTTTTTTCTTCATCGTATAAGGATAATCCATGTCTACGAAACTATTGGCGGATAAGCGTGTCATTATCACAGGATCATCAACTGGCATTGGAGCCGCTATCGCCCATAAATACGCCGAAGAAGGTGCGCATATATGGGGAGCAGGAGGCAACGACCTGCAAGGACTGCAAAACACCATTGATGCGTGTAAAAACTATGGCGTAAAAGCCGGTGGAAAATGTTATGATTTATCTATAGCGCAGCGTACGTCTCAACTGATTCATGATGGCGTCGACTTTCTGGGCGGTCTTGATATTTTGGTCATTTGCGCGGGAACACGTGCCTTCAAACCCATTGTCGAAATAACGGATGATGAAGTCGACCTCTTATTCGAAGTCAATGCAAAAGCCGCCTATATTGCATCCCGCGAAGCGGCCAAGGTGATGATTCCTCAAAGAAGCGGCTGTATCCTGATGATTGGCTCATCGGCAGGCCATCGGGGCCGAGCCGATACGAGCCTCTATTCAGTGACCAAATCTGTGCTTCACCACCTTACGAAATGCTTGGCCCTGGAATTAGGGCCTCTGGGAATTCGCGTGAACTGCCTTGCGCCAGGCCTAGTTGCAAGCCCGCGCGTTAAAGCGAGGCTCGATGCAAAACCTGAATATCTTAAGTCCAGGCTGGAGGGCATACCACTTCATCAACTCGGAACGGTCGAAAATATGGCGGTCACCGCTCTGTTTCTGGTCTCTCCTGGAAATGAATTCATGAATGGCTCGATTGTGCTTTCTGATGGGGGCGTAACAGCAGGGTAGAAACCATGCACAATGTGATTTTGAGAAATTCGATAAAGAAGTTTACGTTTCTGGTTGCTCTAGTTTGCACCTTCACCTTCTACCCATATCAAAACTACATACATGGCGAAACAACCCTAGACACACACCAGACACTCACCGCAATGGTATCGAGCAGAACGAAGTGGTTATTGACAGCACCAGCCAAAAAAGGTTCCTCAAAAGCAAATCCTCTCCTCCTGGCTTTTACAATGGATGGCGATTTTCATCCCATCACCTTTAAAAAATCAGGCGGCCAATTTCGGGCGCATGTACAAGACCACCCCACACCCTCCGACCTGGCTGCAAATGTCCCACCCACGCAATTGCCCGACGGGAGCTTTGTCGGCGCAGGTAAAAGTGGAATGTTCATCAATGTCGACACTATAGAACGGCGTTGGTTGTTCGTCTGGCCTAGCATTCGCCCTTCAATTCTATCGAAACCGGTTGTTTTGGACAGTGATGATGTAGCAATGGTCGGAGTAGATGGCTCCTTACTTTTATTCAAGAAAAAAGAGGGCAGATGGCTCCAAACTCAACTCATTGAAGCGAAAATTGCAAGAGTATTACCAGATGCTATTCTAACAACAGCTGATCTGGATGGAGATGGAAGAAAAGAACTCATCGTACCTGCTGTACCATCCAGACGTTTCAAGCACGCCATCCTCGGCGATGACATCGAACCTACGGAAATTCACGCATATCGATTCAACAATAAATCTCTAAAATTCATGGCCAAATACAGCGCCGCCAAGAATGGTGTTTTCGAAACAATTGGCACCCTTGCCTCTGACTTGGACAAAGATGGGAAACAGGAAATTCTAGTCACTCAGAGTGATTCCGACAGTGGGGCAGCTCATCTCGTTTTGGGAATGAAGGAGGGGAAATTCACGCTGAAAGCACGAAGCAGCGCAATCGGGACCGGAAATCGCTGGTCGCATCTTTTGGGCGTATTTTACATAGATGGCAACGCTCCGAAAATTCTGGCCGTTGAAACACCCCACCTGTCAGGTTTTTTGCTGGCGTTGCGGCTTAGCGGCAAGCGACTCCGCGAGCGAGCCCGAATCGCTGGTGTCACTACACATTCGGTTGGTTCTCGAAACCTTTGGGAATTCACATTACTGAGGAGAAGAGGCGTTGTGGAAGTCGTAATGCAAGAAGCCAGTCGGCAGCATTTGAGCGGGCTCGCACTATTCGGAAATCGCTGGTCTTTTAGATGGTCGCGGCCTATTCCCTCGCCCGTTCGCTCCAACATACTCGCTGCAGATTTCAACCAAGATACGAAAGACGACATCGCTTTCGTCGATCAATCCGGCCTGGTGCATATCTATCTGTCGAGGTAAAATCTTATCGATTCAATCTGGAATTCGATTCGAACTACATCATGCACTTTAATCCCTAAAGCTTAATAATACAGAATGTTGCAAGGCACTCTACTTGTTATTCTGGATGTTGAAAAAGGCATCGCGCCCAGGGTAGACAGCCGCATCTCCCAACTCTTCGTTGATTCGAAGCAATTGATTGTATTTCGCCAGCCGATCCGAGCGACTGGCAGAACCCGTTTTTATCTGGCCAGCATTCGTGGCGATCGCCAAATCAGCAATTGTCGTATCCTCGGTCTCGCCCGAACGATGAGAAACAACGGATGTATAATCTGCTCTCGTGGCCAACTCGATTGTCTCGAGAGTTTCCGTCAAAGTGCCAATCTGATTCACCTTAATCAGTATGCTGTTGGCCACTCCCTCAGCGATACCCTTGGAGAGTATCCCTGCATTGGTGACAAATACATCATCACCCACAAGCTGCACTCTATCGCCTATAGCTTCGGTCAAAGCGGCCCATCCATTCCAGTCATCTTCTGCACAACCATCCTCAATTGAGATGATCGGATATTGGCGAACCCAGGATTCATAGAGCGCCACCATTTCATCTGGTGTTTTCTTGCTTTTGTCCGACCAGTGGAAGACATATTTACCCTTATCAAAAAGCTCGCTTGATGCCGGGTCTAGGGCGAGGAGCGCGTCATTTTGTGGTTGGTAACCGGCCTTGACTATAGCTTCGAGAATAGTTTCAACCGCCTCTTCGTTGTCCCGCAAATCAGGGGCAAATCCCCCCTCATCTCCAACGGCTGTACTATAACCCCGGTCTTTCAGAACCAACTTCAATTGGTGGAATATCTCAACACCCATTCTTAAAGCATCCGGAAAGTTCTCCGCACCGACAGGCATAATCATGAATTCCTGAAAATCCACGCAGTTATCAGAGTGCGCCCCACCGTTTAGGATGTTCATCATCGGAACTGGAAGCTTATGGGTGTCCGCACCTCCGATATAGCGATAAAGTGGCAATCCATGCGCGTCAGCAGCCGCTTTCGCTACGGCCATAGAAATTCCCAGAATCGCGTTCGCCCCTACTCGGCCCTTGTTTTTCGTACCATCAATCTCACACAAACGAGCATCGATGCCTTTTTGGTCACTTGCATCCATACCGTGCAATTCAGATGCTAACGTTTTGTTCACATGATTCACCGCTTTGGTAACGCCCTTGCCCAGGTAGTAAGATTTTATCCCATCGCGCAACTCGACCGCTTCGCGTTTTCCCGTGCTTGCGCCACTCGGAACTGCCGCTCGCCCGAAACCACCCCCTGCCAAGTGAACATCCACTTCGACCGTTGGATTCCCTCTTGAATCCAGGATTTCACGTCCAATGATTTTTACTATGCTCGTCATGTTGACCCTCAAAATTCAAAACCATTCCAATCGCCCTGTCCTGCAGGGTCGGTTAGAGTAGCCCATCTTTGCGAAAGGATAAATGGTTAAAAAAGAACTTTTGCGCTCTCACTCAATTTGATCTTTAAAACGTCGAATGATATCGGATTGGAAACTCTACTAACTTCCAATAATCAAAAGGAATATTGAGGGATGCCGCTAACTGATGTACGTGTTCTAGACTTAAGCCGCCTGCTTCCCGGCGGGCAATGCACTTTGATGCTCGCCGATATGGGAGCGGATGTCATCAAAGTAGAAGAACCGATGCGTGGTGATTATATCCGCCTCGCATCTCCTTTCGATGAACATGGGGTTTCTCCTCTTCACCTCTGTTACAACCGTAACAAACGCTCCTTGGCTCTGGACCTTAAAAATCAAGACGGTGTATCCGTTCTTCTTGATTTGGTGAAAAATACAGACGTGCTCGTCGATAGCTTTAGGCCCGGGGTGATGGAGCGCCTTGGCATTGGCTATCAAAGACTCAAAAAAGAAAACCCAACCCTCGTCCATTGCTCTATCACGGGATATGGACAAGATGGCCCGCTGGCTCGAGCCCCGGGGCACGATTTGAACTTCCAGGCCATGGGAGGCGTCGTAGAACTCACTGGCGCCGCTGGGGGTCCTCCGTATGTACCCGGAGTACTCATCGGGGATGTGGGCGCCGGAATGTGGGCGGCTTTCGCCATACTTGCAGCATTGCGCCTCTCTGAGCGGACGGGCGTTGGACAATTTATCGACATATCGATGCTTGATGCCGTGATGAGTTTTCTATCCATTCATGGACAAACATATCTCTCGACGGGCCAGAGTCCAGGGCGTGAAGAAATGCGACATAATGGCCGGAGGCCATGTTATCGTCTCTACCCAACCAAAGACGGTCGGATGCTTTCCGTCGCGTGCTCGGAGCCGAAATTTTGGGTGAATTTGTGCAAACTTATCGGGCACGAAGATTTTTATGACGATTATGGAGCCAGAGGCGAGCGCCGACTGGAAGTGATTCAGACACTCAATAATACATTTCAATCGAAGACACTCGAGGAGTGGATTGCGCATTTTGATGGCGCAGATGTATGCGTGAGTCCAGCACTAAATATGCACGAAAGCTTCGGACACACACAGGTACAATCAAGTGGACTCGTTAGGGATTATCAACATCCTCTCAAAGGTACTTATCCCGGCACGCGGCCGGCGCCAAAATTCTCTAACCTGCCTATAAGAGACTCTCTCCCGCCACCCCGATTGGGAGAACATTCAGTTGAAATACTAATGGAACATGGGTTTCAAGATGAAGAAATCGAGAGTTTGCTGGCATCCGGCGCTTCCCACAGGGGCGCTGACCCCGCGGGTGAAACCATCAGTGAATGAAGCTGCACCGATGGAAGAATCCATACAACGTACATGACTTGGTATTCATCTGGCAGGACCGTGGTAGAGCGGACCAAAATAGTTTGTTGAAATAAATGATTCTTTATTCCCTATTGCTGCGTTCTTCTAATTTTTCCAATTCAGCTTCGAAATCTTTTAGGGTTCCAAATGAGCGATAGACCGATGCGAAACGTACATAGGCCACTTCATCCACTTCCCTCAACTCGTCCATCAGTTTTGCACCTATCGCTTCTGTCGAAATCTCTTTCTCGCCACTATCTAGAATATAGCGCTCAACCCGGTCGACAATCGCCTCTTGATCTTCAGCGGATACAGGTCTCTTCTCCAGTGCCTTCTCGATGCCTATGCTGATTTTGTCACGGAGGTAATTAACGCGTGTGCCATCTTTCTTAACGATGAGCGGCCAAGAAACTTCCGCCCTTTCGTAAGTCGTAAAACGGTGTGCGCATTTCTCGCATTCCCGTCTTCTGCGAATCGCATTTCCTTCTTTGGTCGTCCGGCTGTCGACCACCTTGCTTTCAGAGTGACTACAAATCGGACATTTCATAAGAATTTAGTCCGGGCAGTAGGATTTTCAAGATGCTGGTTGGGGCGCATCTTCTATATCGGTAATCTTATCCAAACGACGGGCGTGCCGCCCGCCTTCAAACTCTGTTTCCAGCCAAATAGTTACAATTCTTTTCGCCTCCTCGAGGCTTACCACCCGGCCACCCATAGCCAAAATATTGGCATCGTTGTGCAAGCGGCTCATACAAGCTGCCCATTCATTTTGACAGGCAACGGCGCGAACACCCGGAAATTTATTCGCCACGATAACCATACCAGCGGCCGATCCACAACAGAAAATTCCCCGCTCGGATATGCCTTCGCTCACCGAACGCGCGGCCGGTACCGCATAATCCGGGTAATCGCAAGATTCATCCGAGTTCGTCCCAAAATCACGGTACGTAATCGCTCTCTCATCGAGCAGTTGTTTGACCGCCTCTTTGAGTTCGTATCCTCCATGATCAGCTGCAAGAGCGATTTGATTCATCGGGATTCTCCGGGCGATATGCGTTGGAGGGATAGAACCTTTCAAAACTAGGCTGTAGCAAACCATAAGTCAAGTTGTCACGCATTTACATTGCCATTCCAAAATCTTTGAAATCCTGCAAAAAGAGAACCTAAGTTGCAGCCATTACCATCAATACCAATCATTTTGCTCGTGCAATCACAACATTATTCTGCGAAAAGCATCAATATGGCTTCAACTCCGTTCCAGAAATTGATTTGCCCAAAAGAATTCTTGATGCCTCTTGCGCTGTTTTTTTGAATTCATTTTCTGCTGCCAGCCTCTCGCCTTTTTCCTGTAAACATCGCGCTTCAATCAAATGAAGAGCCAGGCGTACCCAGGAATCCTCACCCTCTATGGACATGGTCTTCGCAGATGCCTGTTCCAAACTTTTTTCGACTTTCTCGAATTGACCTGTTTCGAGCATTAACGCTGCATGTAACACGTTATGATATATATCTTTCTCCCTGCGCTTCCCTGCTGATTGAATATTTGCAGCAGCTTTTTTTTTCGCGCTCTGTGACTCCAAAGGCCCAACTGATGACGCTAGCCTTTGTAGAAACTCTAAACCACCCAAAGTCTGATAGCCATTTTCCCAAGTACGTAGAGCTCGTCGTTCACGACCTGCTGCTAACTGCGCATCACCCAACAAAAGATATGCGTTTTTCTCGTTGGCCAGATGGCGTAGAGCCCGTTCTAAAGACGGAATGGCCGCCTCTGGGTCAGAACCATTTAATTTCGCCTCACCAATCGCCAGATACGCGCGGCCAGCGATTTGGGTATCGTCTTGTCGAACCAAATCCGATACCCCCGTCTGAGAGAGTTTCTCGCAAATTTCGACAGCAGCTTCGAGACGGCCGTTGTCCAAGTACATATCCCGGAGTTTTCGCAAAACCAGAGGGCTCGCGCCTCTCCCTCTACTGTTTCGCGCAAGTAGCTCGAGAGCTTCTTTTGCCTGGCCGGAATGATCGAGAGTCTCCGACAATCGAATAACAGAATCAGGCGAGTTGTTCGTCACAGCACGAAGGCGTTCATTCCATTGAATAGCGTCATTGGGGTTGCCAGAATCTATCGCCAAATCGGCAGCTAGCCTCAAGGCTGGAATAAAAGAAGGATCGTCCTTGAGTGCACGCTTGACTTCTCTTCGAGCGCGCCTTCTTTTCCCTTGAATTCCGAGGCTTTGAGCCCTGGCAAATCGCTCCTGGGCGCGATGTAAACGTTTTTGTTTCTTGGAGATCTTCTTACGCGATATCCAACCGAGTGCAGCGTCGCCCCACCCAAGAACAGAAGCCAAAAACGAACCAATGAGAGCCGCTCCGATTACCACAAGAGCTAATGGAACTCGCACAGACCAGGCATCGGTGAGACGCAGGTCTATAATTTCTCGATTGAAGTGCAGAAAATAGACAGCAGCCGCAACCGGAGCTGCCAAAATGAGGAGAGTCCGAATTTTCATTCGTAACTCACCGCCCGGTATCTAACTACCGCCGCGCCTTTCAATTGCGTTCTGAGCCGCCACTGTATAACGCGCATAAGGGATCGCTTCCAGGCGGGAAAAAGGAATCGGCTCATCCGAGTCCTCACAAATACCATAAAGTCCATCTTCCATCCTCTGGAATGCCGCTTCAACTTCCCGCAAACGTTCTCGCTCCCTTTCTCCTAAATCCATTAATACCTGACGAGAATATGTGTCAGCGGCCATATCCGCAATATCTTGAGTCCCATCATCACCAATTTCTTTGGTGTGTATCTTACTTTTTTCCACATCTCCCAATATTTCACGGCGCACTTCATTCAATCTTACTTCTAAATCTTCCAACTGCTTTTTCGTCAAATGCTTCAATTTGAACCTCAACTTTCATTCAAATGACTTAAGCGCTAGGTGCCATTGGCTTGATGACGGATGCGTGTGACCATAAATCTTCCAGCCGATAAAATTCTCGACTCTTTTCGTTGAATATGTGGACAAGGAAATCGCCACAATCCATCAACACCCAATTTCCCTCTTCTAACCCTTCCGTCAAAAATACAGAATCACCGATTTTCTTCAGTTTTTCCCTTGCCGCTTCACAAAGCGCTTTCACATGCCGAAGGCTCGTTCCGTGACAAATCAAAAATGCATCAACCTCGACAGATAAAGGCCTAAGGTCTAAAAGCACTACATCCATCGCTTTCTTCGCTTCCAATGACTCCTGAAGAGCATGAAGCCGATTCTCTAGTTTCTTAATGGGTCTCGATCCTCCTCAATCTTCAGCTCAGATTTCCCGAATGCCCATATAATCGGCGGCGAATTATAAATAGTTCGACTTCGCGTGGCAATAAATGCTCTATGGATGATGAATCTTTTATGCACTGCCTGATCCGGGTTGCCGAAATATCAACTTCAGTAATCGGAATAAATTTTATGACTCGCTTTTGGTCAATTAATTCAGCTTCTTTCATGGGCTCAACCATGCAATACCTTGGTTCAATTTCTTGGATTACGCGGAGAAGCGCTTGAAAATACTCTGAAGTTTTTTGGTTTCCTCGCAAAGTAACAGCAAAATTGACGGCGTGTAACACATCTTTTGGCTTGTACCATGTGCCCAGCTCAAGAAACGCATCCGCACCAATGATAAAAAACATATGATCATTATCGAGTTTCTTACTCGTCAGTTCATTCAAGGTATCAAGAGTATAAGATGACCCTCCCCGCTCTATTTCAACGGGATCACATACATACGGGGGGTAACCTTCCAATGCAATCCGAACCATATCAAGTCTATCAGCCGCGGAGGCAACATCATCTTGCGGCTTATGCGGAGGTAAAGCAGACGGAACAAACCTGATTTCATCAAGCATCAGCGCTTTACGCACCTCTTCGGCGGAGCGGAGGTGCCCATAATGAATCGGGTTAAATGTCCCTCCCAGAATCCCGATACGCAATCGCTCTCCTTGGTTCTTCCAGTTATTCCCCAATCAAAACGAAATTGTTTCGATGAATGATCTCATCGTAGTCCTTGCTTCCAAGAATAGATGCGATTTCCCTGGTTTGTTTCCCGGCGATTCGGGCAGCATCTTCACTTGAATAATTCGCCAGCCCGCGCCCAAAAGCCACACCTTGCGCATCTTGTATCTCCACCACGTCACCAAACCCAAAGTTTCCCCCAATGGACACGACACCACTAGGCAAAAGGCTTTTTCCTCTTTTCAGCATGGCGTTTACGGCACCGCTATCGAGCATGAGCCACCCGCGAGGTTTAGCCGTAGTTCCTATCCACCCCTTTTTCCCCTTTAGGCGCGCGCCATTCGGCACAAAAAGCGTCCCCAATGGTTCCCCCATCACCACTCGTTCGATGACGTTGGGGTCTCGCCCTTTTACAATGAGGGTGCTGATGCCCACTTTGTTGAGGGTACTGACGGCCAACATTTTCGTGCGCATACCTCCGTGGGCGAGTGGATTCTGGCTGGTACCCGCAAGAGAGGCGATTTTCTTAGACAGCCCCTCAACGCGGGGAATCAAACGTGCCGTTTTTGATTTCCTTGGATCCTCGTCAAAAAAACCCGCCACATCTGACAAGATAATGACGAGACCTGCCTGAACCATTTGGGCGGTCTGAGCGGCTAGTGTGTCATTGTCTCCAAAACGGATTTCTTCTATGGAAACCGTATCGTTTTCGTTCACAATCGGTAGTACGCCTTTGCTAATCAATGCCTCAAAGGTATTACAGGCGTTCAAGAATCGGCCTCTCTCATCTAAATCTGAATGAATGAGCAATACTTGCGCCGTCTCGATGCCTTTCTGTCTGAACGCACGGCCATAGGCTTCCATCAAGATGGGCTGGCCAACAGCAGCAGCGGCTTGGCGCTCAGGAACTGCCCTTGGAATTTCTTTAAAACCCAGCCTTTTCACACCAGCAGCAATCGCCCCAGACGAAACCACAACGACTTGCCTGCCCTCTTCTCTGAGTTTTGCGACTTGAGAGGCGATGCGCCCCAAAACCCTACGGTTGACACCCAGTTCATCAGATGCCGTCAATACTGAGCTGCCGACTTTGACCACAATGCGCCGGCTATTGAGAGCAGAATCATCTCTTTTCATTATCGTCTCATTCATGAGTTTCTCGTTTGTGTGATTGGAACGACATCGTGTTCCAGCTCTCTCGTTTGCTTTAGCATTTGAGATAGTATGCCCAACAATTCGTCTAAACCAAGACCCGAAACTGCCGAGATGGCATGGACTTCCATACCTCGCGCAGCAAGACCCTCTCGTAATTTCAATAAATGAGTCCTGGATTCCGTAACGTCCATTTTCGTTAAAACCGCCAATCTATGTTTCTTCGCAAGCTGAGGCGAAAACGCGGATAATTCATGGGTCACCGCATCAAAATCCGAGAGCCCGCGCTCAGGCGGCAAGGAGGCATCTATCAGGTGAAGCAACAACTCGCAGCGTTCTACATGGCGCAGAAATTCCAGTCCCAAACCTTTACCCTCACTGGCTCCTGGAATTAATCCTGGGATATCGGCCACCACGCATGAACTGTAATCGCCCAAACTAACCACCCCCAGATTGGGCTGAAGCGTGGTGAACGGGTAATCAGCAATTTTGGGCTTACTCTCGGAAATTCTCGATATGAGAGTTGATTTTCCGGCATTAGGCATCCCTATGAGCCCGACATCTGCGAGTAATTTCAACTCCAGCTCCAAGAGACGTTCTTCTCCATCTTTTCCTTTTGTGGTTCTCCTCGGCGCCCGATTTGTTGAACTCTTAAAATACTCGTTACCGAGACCGCCTCGCCCTCCTTGCGCGATGATCACTTCCAGGCCTTCTCCCGAAAGATCGACCACAACTTCTCCCGTATCAAAATCACGCACAATGGTTCCTAGCGGCACTTCAATCAATAGATCCTCCCCATCAGCCCCATGTTTATTGCTTCCCATACCTGCCTGGCCTTTTTCGGCCCTCAATAACGGTTGAAACCTAAAGTGCGTCAACGTATTCAATGACGATGTCGCCTTAAAAACGACATGCCCTCCACGTCCACCATCACCCCCGTCAGGACCTCCTTTCGGCACAAACTTCTCCCGCCGAAAGCTAAGACAACCGTCTCCTCCACGACCGGCCTGTACTCGTATTTTTGCGGTATCAACAAACATGGTAGGGGCGGAGCCTGCCCATTGGAAACTACTCCGCCGGGATGACACTGATAATTCGGCGGCCCTTTGCTTTGCGCTCGAATTTCAATTTTCCACTTGCTTTGGCAAAGAGGGTGTGGTCATTACCTAAACCGACGTTCTCACCTGGGTGAAAGACTGTGCCACGTTGCCTGACGAGGATGGTTCCCACGTTCACACTTTCCCCCGCAAAGCGCTTTACGCCCAAGCGACGCCCGGCGCTATCTCGTCCGTTCGATGAACTTCCACCAGCTTTTTTGTGGGCCATATTCTAATCCTTTCATCCAGATGCGAGGATGTCAGTCACTTCAATTTGAGTGTAAGGCTGCCTGTGCCCCCGTTTGGTTCGAACTTTTTTACGGCGCTTGAAGCGAAAAGCGATGACTTTTTTTCCTCGTCCGTGTCCACGAATCACCGCTCTTACTTTGGCACTACCCAACACCTCTTTATCAGCAACAACTTCTTCTCCATCTACAATGAGCCGAACATCCTCGAACTCTACACTCTCTCCAACATTACCGGACAAGCGCTCGACCAGGATTTGATCTCCCGTTTCGATGCGCATTTGCTTGCCACCGGTTTCCACTACTGCGTACATTCAAAAAATCTCCTTGACGCTCAAATATGCTTTGGTCTTAAAAATCAACCATTTCCCTAACTTTCGGGCATAATGAAGAGGATATCTATCAATCCAGCCCTTAAAAGTCAATTCAAATTCTTTATAATCTGATTATCTTTGTCATTGGTCTTGTTTTCTTTTTTTCTTGATCAAACTGAATGTCACCCGTTCGGTCCGATAGGATATGGTTCGTCTTACAGGCAAATATCCCTTTTTCTGAACCGATACGGTAAAACCCTTAAAGACATCTGACATACCCACCTTGAAATTTAGGCGTAAGGGTGTTTTACCTTGGTATACATCATTGATGAAAACTTCAGCCTGTGGCGGATTCGACGTAACGATTAGCTGACGATCCTTAAACCCTTTAACTGGGTCTGCAATGCTCCTCTCCCACCATTTACCCATTTGCCTCCTGGTTTTGGCGCATCCCGTCATGCCTGGAAGAAGCAAGAGCAAAATACTGAAGATAACTATAAGTTGTAATGGAGGCTTAAACACCTTTCCTTGATTCGATTTTCGAGTCATAATCAGAACCTTTTGAAAATCGAGCATTACGTGAACACTTAAAGCTATTCATGTCATTAGCTTACACTGAAAACCTTATGAGGAGAAGCACCTCATCATGAGTCCGCATCCGTTTTGATAGCAGCAACAAACTACGCTGGTGGTTCGCCCACCTGCTGTTTCGACCATTCTTCAAACATTTGCAGCAATTCCGTCTGGTCCGAATCCGGCCCATATTTTTGCAGACCAAGACCGTAAATCTGCCGGGCATGATTCAAATAAAACGCCGACACGCCGTTTTCGCGCGCCAAATCACTCCCCATCGAGAGATCCTTGTGCATCAATCCCGTTGAAAAACCACAGGTAAAGTCTCTCGGTAGGAGAAAGCGGGGCCATTTATCTTTCGTGGCGCTGTTCATGCCTGAGCCACCGTTGAAGACTTGAAGCGCTTTTTCAGGGTCCAAGCCTAACTTCGATGCCAAGACCATGGCCTCCATAGATGCAAGCAGGCTCGTGGCTGAGAGGAAATTGTTAACACATTTCATTGCGTGTCCGGATTCTGGTGTTTCATCAATATGTACAATGGTTTTGCCCATTGTCTCGAAAATAGGCATCGCCGCATTCACAATCTCTTTGGGGCCGCCCGGCATGATCGCCAGTGTGGCGGCTTCCGCTCCAACGACACCGCCCGAGACCGGCGCACCAATCAGGTGCAAGCCTTTTTCTTCTACGCGGGATGCAAGCGTACTGGTTCTCGTGGGATAGGAGGAACTCATATCAATTATCAATTTTCCCTTTTCCAGATGCGCGGAAATTCCATCCGGTCCATCGACTACGGCATCCACGATATCGCTATCGGGTAACATCGTGATGACAACATCGACACGCTTTGCCAGATCGGCCAAGCTCTCAGCCCCTTGCACACCATCGTTCCTCAAGGCCTCGACATTTTCCGGCCTTGTGTCAAAGGCCACGACCGCGTAGTCACCACGCCTCAGATTTTTCGACATGGGCGTTCCCATCTTCCCGATTCCGACAAAACCAATAGTAACGCTTCCTGGTTCTAAAGTTTTCATAATTTCCTCACTATCCGGACAGAAGACACTATAATCGTTTAGATGTTTTTGATTCGCTCTGAGGTTTTTGTCAATCCCCAACGGGAGTGATAAGCTTGATGGAAATTTCAAGCTTTTGTCATCAATCCGCCCCTTTTTTTATCCATATGCCGTGCAAGGAGAATCGAAATGGCGCCGATTTCGGCGGATGATGTTGTAACTTACTTGGAAGAAAATCCTGGTTTTTTCATCGAACATCCGGAATCACTTCGCCAAAGTGGCCTGCTGACACAAGTCAGCACTTCGGCAAAAGTCCTGAACTTGCGCGATAAACTTTTCGACCGCCTAAAAGGTGAAAGAGAGGATTTGATACGACTTCTCGATGAAACCATAGACATCGTTCGTCAAAATGAGCAGATCGAAAAAGACTTCATCGCCATTGAACAACTTCTATTCGAACAAGAACCCTCATTGGTGAGCCTTACAGGAATTGCAAAACAAATCGAATCGCGCTTCGGAATTGAATACGCAGGTTTTTTGCTTTTAGAGCCCATCGACGGCATTCCAGTGATTGCGGCAAAATCTGACGAATCATTCCGAATCCGCCCACTTGGCAAAATAGAAGAAGAAATCGTCCCTATGGATGGGGGAGTTGTGCTTAAAGGCAAACTAGAAGGCGGCGGTGGGCCCCTATTTCCGGATACTATAAGCAGAAGTATCCAATCGACTGCTATTGTCAGTTTAGAAATTCATGAAAAAAAAATAGGTTTTTTAATATTGGGTTCTGAAGACCCCGAACGTTACCACGAGGGGATGGCGACCCACCTCCTCAGGCGTCTTGCAATGCGTTTGGCTTTGGGAATTTCAATCTTTCAGCGATTCAACAATGGAAAAACGGTACCAACGAGTCTTTGAAATTAAGTGCTCCATTTGCAATGATCCCGTTTCCCGCGAATGAATCATCAGACTGGAACTCCCTGCACCTTGGACGCAAGTTCCATTACTTCGGACATGCTGCTCAGACTTTCTAAATTCCTCACCCGCTCAATGAGCAAATCACCCGTTTCCTTTTCGAGGACTGGGGCAGTCATCACATAGAATCGTTCGATTAACTCATCCCATGTCAACGGATTTCGTGAATCCCCCTTGGGATAATCCTGATGCGCTTCGAAAACGCCGCGATCAGTCTCGATTTCGACATGCGCTTGCCATTTATCCGGAAATTCCTTTTCCATCTCGGCATCACCGTAGCATTCAATTTTCTTGATGATGGAAGAGTAAACCTGAGAGCGGAGGAAATCGTCGGCATACTCATCCAATCCCGCGGCGCGTCTGAGAATTGCTACAGCTACGGCATATTGCAGGCTGAACTGCGCGTCAACGATATTTTGCGGGTTCGTTTTCATATCATAGGGTTCGATGACAACCATCACGCTCGTCTCTGGAACCCGAACTTTCACTCGTCTTATTTCCTCTGGCTGAATATCATGCGTTTTGCAAACTTCGATGGTGGCGTCAATCGAAGCGTGGTTGTAACGACAACATGCGTAGGGTTTTATCGCGCTCTCGCTGATTTCCCAATATTCACCAAAATGCTCCACCACATACTCAGGCGTATAGTCATCACTATGACCATGCAAAAATCCTGTTTTCCCGCCCAGGATATCTTCCGGTCCCGAATAACCCTCCTGGGCCAGATAGGCGGCGATGATACCGCTATGCGCAGCCCATCCCGGGTGAAACCTCTTCGTCCAAGCTCCGTTATCGAGATATTGCATCGAACCGGCCGCTTGACTGCCCGCGATGCCCATGGCATGGGAGGTGGCCTCGACCGAAAGCCTCAAAAGCTTCGATGCCGTAATCGCGGAGGCAAAAGTGCCGCATGTGCCCGTGGGATGGAATCCACGCTCATAGTGGCTCGTTGGATTCACGGCATTTCCGATGCGATTTGTCACTTCATAACCCGCCACAATAGCTGCAATTACTTGCTTCGGATCAGGTTGATGTGCCTCGGCTACGGCTAACGTGCTCGGCATGACGCTGACTGCAGGATGCAGACTTGAGCGCGTAGTCACATCATCCATTTCTGTAGCGTGGCTCACGCCCCCGTTCACTAACGCAGCATGAGGGGCATCCGTTTTCAATGCCGAGCCTATAATTGTGCATGGCCCACCCTTGGGAGCGCGCTTTTGGGCGTAATTGTGAAATACCCGGGAACTGGCCGCTTCCACCGCTCGCAATGTAACGCCGATGTGATCAAGCAAAAAATATTTTGCGCGATCTCTGGCTTCATCGGGCAGAGAATCATAAGTAATGGCGTGAACGTGCTCGACAAGCATTCGGCTGATATTCATTCGAACTTCTCCTTCCACTAGAAGCCAGTTTGTGATTTCCAGACTTTAGCTCACCACTTACCAGGCATTTTTACACTGCAAGCAATGATACCAGAACTTACTGTATTCTGCCTCAGCGCGAGAGTGGATAAACCACTCAAAGCCTTTGGGGCAAGGATGAGTTTGTCATAAGGTATTGCTTGAAGATACAATTCTCCATCTCTTGTACGCTTTCATCATATTGGAGCCAAAACATGCAATCTTGCGTCTTTTGCAAAATCGTAGCAGGCGAGATCCCCTGCAAAAAAGTGTATGAAAGTGACGCATTGTTTGCATTCGAAGACGTCAACCCTGCGGCCCCCACGCATATTCTGATCATCCCGAAAAAACACATGGAGACGCTCCATGAAATACAGGATGCGGACAAGGAACTGATTGGCTCGATATTCGTTGCGGCGAATGAAATTGCCCGTAAGCAGGGAATCGCCCAAGAGGGTTTTCGAATCGTCGCGAATTGCGGAGAAAACGGGGGCCAGACGGTCTTTCACATCCACTTTCACCTCTTGGGCGGACGCCAGATGCAATGGCCGCCGGGCTAGCAGGTGCATCGTGCGTATAATAGCTTGCGTCGACTGAAGTGCCATAGAACTCACCTGAGAATTGCCGCCCTCTTAGAACCTACATCAACCGGAATCGCCGCTTCATGGCCCGGCTCCATTTGCTCTCCTGATCATCATCGAACAAAATATCTGGCTCCGCAGGCGCCGTATACCAGTCACCCCGCCTCATCTCGCTTTCCAGTTGTCCGGCCCCCCAACCGGCGTAGCCGACCACGATTACAATTTTCTTGGGCCGCTTGCCTCGGACCATGGCCCGGAGCACCTCATCCACCGGGCTTACCGCAATATTCTTTCCCAGGTCATGTATCACATTGAGTTTATGTTCTTTTGTATGGAGCACGAAGCCGGTATCGGGTGACACGGGGCCACCGTAGTGGATATTCACCTGGCTCATCTCTCGAGGCGCTCTTATGCCGAAACTTCTGAAGAGAGCGGAGAGCGGTATTCTCTGCGCCACACGGTTTACTATCAACCCGAATGCACCCTTTTCGCTGTGATCCACCAACAGAATGACGCTCTGGCGAAACCGGACATCCGGCATGCCCGGGCGCGCGACCAGCAGTTCACCCTGATGAGAGCCAAGCAGCGGAAGGTACGGCCCCTCCGGGTTCTTGTCCTGCTCCCGGGCTGAGGCGGTGACAGCGAATAACAACACCATCGCAGCGAGTAGGGTTCGTTTCATCTAGGCCACCCAGCCACCGCCGCAGAGCACGTCGCCGGAGTAGAAAACGGCCGCCTGCCCCGGCGCCACGGCGCCCAGATATGCGGGGTCATGGGGCCTGATTTCGACGGTTCCATCCCCATTGGGCGTCACGGCGCAGGCGGCCGCGCGGCCCCGGTGCCTCACCTGCACCTGCAAACTTGCGGATGCCGGGGGAATCGACCAATGCACGTCCCTCGCGAAGAAAACCTCGCGTGCGAGGGCCTCGCGTTCGCCCACCACGATAGTAGCCGAATCCGATTCGAGTTCCACCACGTAGCGCGGCGGTCCGCCTCCCAAGTCCAGGCCACGTCTTTGCCCCACGGTGAAGTTGGTCACCCCACCGTGCCTGCCGAGCACGTTTCCCGCCAGGTCCACGATGTCTCCCGGCCTGTCGATGCCGGGTTTTTCGGCCTTGAGGAAAGCGCGGTAATCATCCTTGGGGACGAAGCAAATCTCCTGGCTTTCAGGTTTCTCCGCGGTGGGGAGGCCCAGTTTTCTGGCGTATTCCCTCGTTTGCTCCTTCGTGAACTCCCCCAGGGGAAAGGCGGTGCGGGCGAGTTGCTCCTGCGTCATCCCGAAGAGGAAATAGGTCTGGTCCTTCTCCCTGTCCAGGCTCCTGGCGACGCTCAGGCAACCGTCGACTTCCACCCTTCTGGCGTAATGGCCCGTGACGAGCAGTTCCGCGCCGAACGCCATCGCGCGCTCGGCCAGATAGTCGAACTTCACCACCTGGTTGCACTTGACGCAGGGCACGGGCGTTCTGCCGTTTTCGTACTCGGAGATGAAGTTCTCGATCACGCTCTCTTTGAAGGATTCGCGCACGTCCATCACGTAGAAGGGAATGTCGAGCTGGGCCGCCACGGCGCGCGCATCGGCCAGGTCGCGCGGCGCGCAGCAGCCCCGGTGGAACGATTCCTGCGCGGGCCTGTCGGCGAGGCGAAGCCCCACGCCGATGGTCTCATGGCCGGCCTCCACCATGAGGGCCGCGGCCACCGAAGAGTCCACCCCGCCGCTCATCGCCACCACTACGCGCTTCGCCATCACCGCCTCCAGAGGATGTCGGTCAAATACCGGGCACGTTATACACCACCCGCTTCGCCCGAGGCCACAGGGCGCAGGGGGAGCGGCGTCGCTTCGGGAGGGGAAATGCGGGCAGTTGCGGGCAGATGCGGGGGAGGCGAAAAACTTTTTATTTTTCGGCTAATCTCGATAAATATTCATTATATTCTTTATGATATCTCCATAACCATCTGTAATCATATCGATTTCTTCCCTTGTACACCGCTCGTTCGTTTCCGGAAATTTATCGAAAAACCCCGTGAATTTATCTATATTTACAGGAAATATGATTATTTTCATTTCACCCGCCGTCCTTGTATCCATGAGCGCCGTTCCACTCCTCGCGGCGGCCGAACCCCGGCGATGAACTGCGGTCGATTCCGACCCATGCGGGAGCGATTGACGCGAGTGAGGAGCGAGCGTCGATTCCGGCCCATGAGGAAGGAATTGACGGCCTGCGGAAAGGTTCCCCGTTTTCGCTCTCGCCCCTTCGCCTGATTCCATGAGAAAGCCTCCGCTCCCGTGTCCCGATTCCGACCGGGGAAGATGAAATCGACCGCCCGGGAAGCAGGAATTCGCTCTCCCGCGCAGCGCGCAAGATACCGGAACCCGTGGTTTCAGGGAGTACGCCAAATGCGGGGAAATGCGCGCGCGGCGAATTTCTCATTTACGCGCGGCGCGAGGCGCGACATGCCCCGCCCCAGGCGAAACGGGCGGAAAATGCGTCCTTCCTGCCGATTGAATTCGCCATTATTCCGACATTATGAACAGAACCGCCATGGCGGAGGAGGCGTACATACACACTGCAAGAACTATAAAGCTTCATCGGCGGAGCATGGGGTGTCTCCCCATCTAAAGGGTTTGCTGAAAAAGTCCTGATTTCGTGATTCGGCGAATAGAGCTGACCAGGGAGGAAGAGCCGTTGGGACAGGCCTCCGTGACTGTCCTGACCTGTCGGTCGCTATCATCCCGTAGCGGACAGGCCCCCTGTGTCTGTCCGAGTCGCGACCTGTCCTTACGAGACGGTGCGGTTTTGTTCGTCTTAGAGACAAAAGAATTTCCAGCACTCAAGAATATTGACTAACATGAATTAATTCAACGGATTATATTACATTAATCCTCTCCTGAAACTCCTCCTGAAACTCCCCATCCGAATACGTAATCAACTCGAAAGCGGGTTCGTTACAACCCGTGCGCATCCTGGGGAGTCCGTGCCCGTGCACCAGTATGCGCGTATCCGATGGAGTGGACGCGCCCTCCCGGCGCCATCAAACTGGGTGTGTTGACATGGTCTGCCGCCCTTCGGGAGGAGCGAGATGAAACAGGTCCATATCATCGGCATCGACTTGGCGAAACACGGATTTCAACTCCACGGCGCGCGCCCGGACGGGTCGGTCGCGTTCCGCAAGAAGCTGACGCGGGGGAAGGTGTTGGGTTTTCTGGAATCGCAGCCTCAGTGCCGGGTTGCGATGGAGGCATGCGGGAGCGCGCACTACTGGGGCCGCGAGATCGGCGAACTCGGCCATGAGGTGAAGATCATGCCACCGCGATATGTGAAGGCGTTCGTCAAACGTCAGAAAAACGATGCCGCGGATGCGGAGGCGATCTGCGAGGCGGCTTCCCGTCCCACAATGCGCTTCGTGGCCGTGAAGACAGAAGAGCAGCAGGCCCGGGGGATGCTGTACCGCACGCGCGACTTGCTGGTTCGCCAGCGGACCCAGACGGTCAACGCCTTGCGCGGGCACCTGGCGGAGTTCGGCGTCATCGCCCCCAAGGGTACCGCTCACGTCACGCGGCTTGCGTCCGCCGTTGCGGACCCGGACTCGGGGCTGCCGGAGACGGTCCGCGAACTGGGCGGGCTTCTGCTCGCGCAGCTCGCCAGCCTGAACAGGAAAGTCGGGGAACTGGAAAGCCGGATCCGCTCCGGCGCTTACGAGGACGAGGAGGCGAGACGGCTGATGAGTATCCCGGGAATCGGGCCGATCTGCGCGTCGGCGATACTGGCCTTCGCGCCGCCGATGGAGAGCTTCCGGAGCGGGCGGGACTTCTCCGCCTGGCTCGGCCTCGTGCCCCGGCAAAACTCTACGGGCGGCAAGGAGCGACTGGGCAGGATATCGAAGATGGGCCAGCGCGACGTGAGGCGGCTGTTGATCATAGGCGCGATGACGGTGGTGCGCTGGGCGGACCGGCGCGGCGCGCCACCGGGCTCCTGGCTCGCGCGGATGCTTGCGCGCAAGCCGAGGATGCTCGTCGCGGTGGCGCTGGCCAACAGGATGGCGCGCATCGCCTGGGCGTTGATGACGAACAGGGAATTCTACAGGGAGCCTGCGCCGGTCATCTGAGCGGCAGGCGAGCGAATATAGCCGGGAGGAATGCAAGCAGGTCGGAGGATAACGTAGGGGCAAACGGTCATTGAGACGGGATCGGGAAAACCAGGGACTGAACGCAGAGCTTTCAAGCTCGCGTATCCGATATGGACCCGGTCCTCGCATCTCCATACGGGCCCGCGGCATGTGAAACGCCGCAATTGAGAGGCCGGATACACGAATGCGCCTGACCACTTTGCGCCGAACTATCCAAGACCATGCTTGCAATCCTGGGCGCGTCCATACAAGTTCATCCAAGCCGTGATGAAGTGGGCTTCACCATGGACCGCAAGTGCTTGGATATTTTGCTGAATTAGATGGTGCCGAAAGCATTAGCGCTGACTAGTTAAGTACGAACTGACTTCGAACTACCACTGCTGGGGTATTGCTATCACGGCCTAAGTGAACGTTTACGTATGCGCCGGCGGGAATGGCTTGCTACTCCCCGCCGGGCCCGGGCATGCCGAATCCCGGTGCGCCGTAGCGCGTCCTTCCTGGCTCCCGATTGAGCGGGGAAGCGGCGGCGAGCGGTGACACACCGACTGGAATGTTCCGGTTTACGCGGGAGTTATAACTCGCCCGCTACCGTCTTGATTATATATTGCAGCAAGAAATCCTGAGCGAAATTCAAAACATTGAATAGCACCGATGGTTTCAACAAACTACAAGGATTTCACGGTCGCTGCCCGCCCTCTCTAAACGGAAGGTAAAGCCCGAAAACTTCGGTTCGAAATTACCTGCTCATCGCCCGGAATCGAACCCGCCGCCCCGCCCGGGGCTTCTTGAACTACCGCTTCGGGTGCGCCTGCTTGTCTTTTCCCTTCATCCATCCTGTCTCCCGGAATGTAAAATTACGGTAAAAAAAAACGCATGAATACACGATAAGGATATCAATGCAGGCAATATGTATACTTGAAAGACAGACTGCATTGGTACAATGGAACATGCATTCAACGCGTGAATCCGGGTTGCAAGAGGAAGCGGCGGGCCGGGCGGGCGAATCGCCCTTGGGCTGTCCGGCCGCCGGAAAACAAGGGGGAGGAAGCTGAGTGAAGACATCGGCAAGAGCAATTTCATTTTCGGCGGAGAAAGTCTTCGACCGTTTGACATCGCGGCCGGACTCGGTTTATAGTCTTCCGCACTCCGCACTCCGCACTCCGCACTCCGCACTCCGCACTCCGCACTCCGCACTCCGCACTCCGCACTCCGCACTCCGCACTCCGCACTCCTTTGCCTGTGCACTGCCCTGCTGTCGGCCGCGCTCTGCATGCCCGCGGCAATGGCGGATGAGCCAGGGGACACACCGAAGGAACAGTACAAGGAACAGCACGGCACGAACGGCGCCGACAACCTGAGAGGCGGCAGCGGCGCCGACCTGATCTTCGGCCTGAGGGGCAACGACAAGCTGCTCGGCAAGGACGGCAACGACGAGCTTCGCGGCGGGCGCGGCAACGATCTGTTGCGCGGCGGGGCCGGCGATGACGTACTTCGCGGGGGACGCGGCAACGATGTGCTCCGCGGCGGCGCCGGCGACGACCTCTTGCGCGGCGGGGCCGGCAAGGACCGCTTCGCGTTTGCGCTCGGGAACCGCGGCCACAAGATCATCGCCGACTTCGAGACCGGCGACACGGTCGCGCTCGGCGTGGACCCGGAGGGCTCCTGGCCCGCGCTTGCCGATATCGTGGCCGGCGCGGTGGCGCGGGACGGCCGCTACACCTATACCCTGCGTCCCGGCCTGACGGTGGAGACGAACACGCCGCTGGGGGTCGAGGACTTCATGTTCCTGGGCGACACGGCGCTCGATACGCTCCACGTCGTGGCGCTGCCCGACAGCCATTATTTGGATAGCTGGCTCGCCGACAATCCGGGCGGGACGGTGACCGTGTCCGCGGGCGCGCATGACGACGTGGGCGGCGTGCGCTTTTCCTGCCCGGCGGGCGGCGACGATTGCACGTTGACCGTGACGAGCGAGGATGGGTCCGTCACGGTCTCCTCGAGCGGAGGCGCGGCCACGGCCGGACCCGAGCCGGCGGCTACCGCCAGGCTGGCCGGCACGCCGCCGCCCGCGCCGCCGACGCAAACGGCGCCCACGACCCTGGCGGGCGCCACGGCGCACGGGATCGCCGGCGCCATCGTCAGCCTCAGAGACGATGCGCTCACGGATCCCTTCGTCAGCTGGCCGGTCGCGGACCGTCCGCTCACCCTCGGGGTCCCGTACCACGTATTGCCGCTCTCCCTGCACAAGCTGAGCAAGGGCGTCCTGGGCGGGGAACTCGACAACGACGGCAATCCCTCGACCCCCACCGGGTTCGCCGCCGCCGCCGCCCCTCCGGCGATATCCGGATGGACGGGAAGCGCGCAGGAGTGGAGCCGCACGAACGGCGCCGGGGTCACGATCACCGACACCGTGGCCCTCTACGCCAAGGCGGGCTCCGGGGACTCTTATATCTCCTTCGGGTGGTGGACGCGGGTTCCCGGCTCCACCTCCACCGGCGCCGGGACGTTCGGGAACGACCCGACCCACCACAGCATCCACAAGACCCAGAGGAATCCCGTGTCGCTCAACGCCGCGTGGCCGCGGGGCGCCAACGCCTTCGCCGCGGGCCGGCACCATTACTGGCCCGGCGGCTTCACGCAGCTCGACGCCTTCGACGGCGCCGCGACCTATACCGGCGCCGCCGCCGGCCTGTGGTCTAAGCGCGCGAGCGGCGCGCGAGACGGCGCCTCCGGCGCGTTCACGGCGGACGCCACCCTGACGGCGGACTTCGACGCGAAGTATGTCCGCCTCTCGGGGAACATCGCCAACTTCCGGGACGCTTCCGGCGCCTCGCTCGGCAACTGGACGGCGAGTCTCGCCAACGAGACCGGCGGGCTGACCGGGGGCGGTTTCAACGGCGCCGGTTTCGCGATGAGCGGCAACACCGCCGGCGCCGCCGACGGGCGCGAGTGGAGCGGCGGATGGGTCGCCCAGTTCTTCCGCCGCGCGGCAACCGATTCCCAGTCGGCGCAACCCACCGCGGTGGGCGGGGTGTTCCAGGCGCACCACGGCACGCCGGCGATGGCGGCGTCGGACGACGCGGGCTTCGTCGGCGTGGTCGGCGCCTTCGGGGCCGGGAAGCAGTAGCGGCGCGGGATGCCGGGCGGCGACCTGGACCTGTCGCCCCGGGGCAACGGCTCACTCCCGGCGGTTTTCGCCTTGAGCGAGACCGGATCGATTCCCGAAGAGGTTACGAAATACTGCAGCGAGTGGATTGCATCCGGCCCCGGGTGGCTTCTGCCATCGTCTCGGCGATGATGGCTTCCGGCTATTCCTGCCGTTTCGACAAGGTGCGCATCGGTGAGGTGCGCGCAGCCCGACGTCGTGCTGTACAGGCGCCAGGGAATTGCCGGGGGCGATAATATCCCGGTTACCCCATTGATATCATCGGGAAATGTTTCATATCCCCGCTCTTGTTCGGAACTCGTTTTCAGCAGGATGCAACACTCCCAGGCATCCAGGCGAGCCCCTGTCGGCAAGCGATGGGGTAATCGTTCGAGTTTTCGCAAGCGACGGGATGGACGCCCTCATCCGGCGCCATCACGCTGCAACAAGGCCCCGCCGGCGCCGGATCGCCCTGCGATTCGAACACGGCCGTCGCCGGTCACCACCTCCTCGAGCCGCGCAGGAGGACGCCGCCGCCCGGCTTTTCGGCGCCCGTCTCGGTGAGGCTCGCCTCGAGGTTCACCTCCCAGGCGGGACCGAGCTTCCAGCGCGCGCCCGCGCGCCAGGTCTCCGCACTCTCCGCCAGCGAGACCCCCGCGTAGGGCGTGAGGAGCCCGCGCCGGGCGTCCACCCCGTAGCTCACCTCGGCGTCGAGGCGCGCTTCGGTGTCCGCGTTTCCGCCCGTGAGGCCCGCCGCCTGCGACCAGAGTCGCTCCGCCCCGCCCGAGGCCGTCCCCCAGGCCGAGCCCGCGCGCATCGAGAGCCCGCGCCCGTCCGCCCGGGGGGCGTAGCGGACGGAGGCGCTCGCCCCCCACTCCCCGTATTCCGAATCCGCGTGCGCGAGGAGCGTCCGCGCCTTCATCTCGATGGAAAGACCCTGGGACTCATACGCCACCCCGCCGCCGAGTTCGAGGCCCGCGCCCCGCTCCGCGTCGCCTCCGTCGTAGCGCACGCCCAGCTCCACCGAGGGCCTGAGCGCCACGGAGTCCGGGAACGCGAAGCGCCGCCCGCCTTCCAGCACGAGGCGGACCCTGCTCGCGTCCGCCTCGGTCTCGACCGAGTTCGCCGCCTTATCCGAGTCCATGCGCACGAAGAACGCATCCGCCCTGAGCGCCAGGTCCATGCCGCCCGACGCGTCCTGCGTCAGAATCGCGCCGCGCGCGCCCAGCGCGCCCATCTGCAGGCCGATATCGGTCTTCGTGACCATCTCCGTCCGCGCGGGCAGCGTCTCCGTCGCCTCGCGCGCCTCCTGTACGACCGTCATGTCGCCCGCCCCGAAGCCCACGAGGCCCCAGGCCGAGAGCCGCCCGGTGAGCTTGACGCGGGCATAGGGGCTCACCGTCGTCAGCCTGCTCTCGATACTGCCCTTGTCCACGTCCGTCTGCGCGAAGGTCCCCTCGCCCTCGCTCAACGACACCGCCACGCCCGCGAGCAACCGGTCCCACTCCGCGTCCGCACCTAGCACCCCCGTCACGACCTCGCCGTCCACGCTTATGGGCCCTTTGTCATTCGCCTGGGCGCCCTCGAAGCTCCCGTGCGCCACACGGCCCCAGGCCGCGAGAGCGGCGCCCGGACCCGGGCCCCCGGCCTTGCCCTTGCGGGCCACCTGGAACGAGCTGCCGAGCAGGAGCTCGCGCCCCGTCATGCCGCGCGGGGATGACGAGGCGGGTTCGCTCCAGACACCGCCGAGGCCGTGGCGCGCGAAGGGGTCGCCCTCCGCCGCAGGCTCCTCGCGCGCGCCCCACGCCCGCCCCAGCCCCCCCGGGGCCGGGCGCGCGGGAGGGGCCCCCCCCCCGCCGCAGGCCCCCCGCGCGCGCCGACCGCCCGCGCGAGCCCCGCCATGACGTCGGCCAACGCCTGCTCCTCGTCCATGCGCGAGAGGTCCACGCCCTGGCCCGCCAGCGTCGCGTGCGCCCCCGGCGCAATACCCGAGTCGAGTCTTTCGGAGACCGCGTCGCTCACCTGGCTCCCCACCGTGCGCCCGAACCGCGACAGCCACATGGTCTGCAAATGGTCGTCGTTCCGGATGAGGCCCTGCGTCTCGCGGTCTCCCGCCGCCAGCGTCGCCCCGTCCGGGTTCGAGAACCGCAGCAGGAAGTACTCCGTCCCCTCGTCGATCGCGTCGTCGATGATCGGCACCGACACTGTGTGGACCGTCTGGCCCGGGAAGAACAGCAGCGTGCCCGAGACCGCGGTGTAGTCAGCGCCCGCCGTGGCCGGCTGTGTCCGCGCCCACGACCCGGCGCCGTCCGACGTCTCGTAGTCCACGAACACCGTCTCCGCGGACGCGCGGTCGAGGCGCACCGTGAACACGACCGCATCGTCGCTCCCCTCCCGGGCGATGCTCCGCCTGGTCACGATCGCGGGCACGGACACGTCGTCGTCGGCGACCGCCACCGTGGCGCTCGCCGAAGCGCCCAGGGTGTAGCCGCTGCCCGTCCCGAGCGCCGCCGTCACCGACCCGTCGGGCTCGTCAACGCCGTCGTCCACCGTCGCCACCGGGAAGAGCGCCGCCGTGCTGCCGGCGGCAATCGTCACCGTGCGCGCGCCGAGCGCGGAGGTTTGTGCGAACGCGCCGCTCTGGGTGACCGTCACCGTCACCGCGAGGTCCGCCGCCGGCGCGGGTTCCGCCGTCAGCGTGAAGCCCGCGGGCGCGCCTTCCGTCACCCCCGCTCCCCCGCCGGCAATCGAGATCACGGGCACGGGCTCGTCGTTGTCCGCGACCGCCACCGTGGCGCTCGCCCCGGCGCCCAGGGTGTAGCCGCCGCCCGTCCCGAGCGTCGCCGTCACCGACCCGTCGGGCTCATCCTCCGCGTCGTCCACCGTCGCCACCGGGAAGACCGCCGCCGTGCTGCCGGCGGCGATCGTCACCGTGCGTCCGCCGAGCGCGGAAGCCTCCGCGAACGCGCCGCTCTGGGCGACCGCCACCGTCACCGCGATATCCCGCGCCGGCGCCGGCTGCGCCGTCAGCGTGAAGCCCGCGGGCGCGCCCTCGGTCACGCCACCGCCGGCGGCGATGGTCACCACCGGGGTCTGCACCGCCGTGGGCTGCGCGCCGCCCTCGATCTGCTTCAGCGCCTTCGCGACCTCCACCCAGCGCGTGCCCCAGGGCTGGTCGGCGAACGCCTGCGCCTCCGCCGCCGTCATCGCCGTGAGCGATGTGTCGGACACCGTCTCGCCGAACGCCTTGAGCGCCCGGTCCCAGCGGGAGTTACTGTCAGATGTTGTGTATGAGCTAAATTGAAAAAGGCGGCGCACCCTGCTGAAATGGGTTTGTCAACAAGCCCGGTCATTTCAGCACAAGGAGATGCGCCACCATGAGAGAAGATACGACG
>MPNJ01000008.1 GCA_002238965.1 Nitrospinae bacterium bin107
AGCTTCCCCAGCCCCTGCGCCAGCTCGCTCCTGTAGAGCATGCCGATCAGCTTCTGGCGGCGGTAGAGCGCCTCGTTGGACATCGTCCTCCACTTGCCGTCCGGACCCCGGACCATGTTGGCCAGCACCGCGTGGGTGTGAAGCTGGGGGTCGAGGTTGCGCGAGGCGTCGTGGCGGAAGGTCGCGGCCACCGTTTTCTGATCACCGGCCTTGACCATTCCTCCCGTCTCCGGGTCCTTCACCCGGGTTTCCGCGGCGTTGCCCTCGACCCAGGCGAGGGTGCGCTCTACCGCCCGGTCATGGGCCTCGACGACACGGGCATCGCCTCCCACCAGCGCGGCGAGCGAGACGGATTTGGGGGCCGAGAAGGTGAGGTCGCGTCCGGGCCGGTGCTGCAGGACGCCGTCCTTGCGCCTGCGTCCGAGCTTTCTCCCTGAACCGTCGGGCACTTCGCCCTCGAGCACCGCCTTGAAGACTTCCGGGTCGACCGGGCCCGTGAGGCCGAGGTCCTCCGCTCCCCTGCCGGCCCATGCGCTCACCTCCCTGTGGGCAGGGTCGTCTTTGGCGTAGTAGCCGTCGCGCTCGTAGTAGGCGGCGCCCTGGGAAGGAGCGGCGACGGCGCCGATCGAGACGACCATCACAACCAGTCCGGCGTGCGGGACCCGGCCTCTTCGCCCCGCTTGCGCTCATCGCTGCCGGCCGTACCGGCGTCATCCCCCTCTGCGGAGTGGGCCGCGGGTTGCGGCGCCCCGGATGTATCGGGGGCTTGATCTAACTCTGCCACGCCCGCGTCCGGCGGCGGAGCGGGCCGTTCACGCTCATAAACTTCCGCCTCAACGTTTGCGGTCGCATCGCCGGGCAATTCGAGTTCCAACTGATTCGCCGCCTCCCCGGGTTCAGCCGCTCTCCCGGACTCGTGCTTTTTCCCGGAGGGTCCGGTTTCAGCGCTTTTCGCTCCACCTGTTTCGAGAAGCGGCGCATTCTCTCTCGGTATGAAACCCTCGGCCGCACCGGGCCTTTTCACGTAGTCGAGCCTGATCCGCGCCACCGGCCAGGGACCGGGGAACTTGAGGTAGCCGTGCAGGTTTTCCAGGCGCATGATTTCCGAGGGCAGCGCCAGGGGCCGCATCTCGCGGCGCTCGGTGAGCGATACCCCGTCCCTCATCGCGCTCGCCCCGTAGCTGAGCCCCTCCGCGTATTCGGTGACCTCGCCGCGGCCCAGGCTC
The DNA here is from genome assembly GCA_002238965.1 of Nitrospinae bacterium bin107. Taxonomy (GTDB): domain Bacteria; phylum UBA8248; class UBA8248; order UBA8248; family UBA8248; genus Bin107. The sequence continues at coordinate 1,227 of MPNJ01000008.1, forward strand.
TCGGCCGACCATCGCGCCGTCTCCTGGTCGGGCGCGGCCAGCACCACCCGGGTGCCGCAGAGACCCGACACGGTCTCGGCGCCGTTTCGTCCATAGAGGTCCCTAAGGGCGGATATCACCTGCACCCCCAGCACGAAACACCCCCCGAACTGGCGCGATTCGGCGAGGCCGGGCTGCAGGCTCGGCACCTGGTGGAGAGTGGGAAGTTCGTCGAGCACAATCCAGACACGGCGCTCATCGTCCCGGCCGAGGGAGAGGAGCGCGTTCACGGCGATCTCGAGCCATGTCGAGATGAGGCCCCTGAGGCTCGCGTGCTGATCGCCTCGCGAGGTCAGGAACAGGAAGCCCGATTCGTTCTCGCGCTCCACCCACTCCCGGATCGAGAACGGCCTCCCTGAGTCGGGCAGGCATTCGAGCGCTCCAAGGTGCGCGGTCAGCATGGCGCGCACCGAGAGCGCGGTCTTGGGGTTCTCGGGGTCCACGATGGACTGCGCCACCGTGCCCTCCATGGCCTCTGCAAGGGCAGTCAACTCCGTCTTGAGCAGGTGCTTTACGAGTACGCTGTTCTCCGTCACGCCGCGCTTCCAGAGGACGCCCGCGCCGTTCGCGAACAGCTGCCGGGCGGCCGTGACCCAGAAGGGGTCCACCGTGTCCTTCTGCTGGGGGATGAGGGCGGCCGCCATCGTGTCGAAGTCCCTGGGCGTCCTGGCTTCCAGGAAAGGCGACCACCGCGGCGCCCGGGCGTCCAGCGGATTCATCAGCACGTCCCGGGCGGGGTCGAAGAACGCGCGCGTGTAGCTTCCCATCTTGTCGTAGAGGATGCAGCGCTCGCCCCGCTCCCTTATCTGCGCGACCAGATCCGAGATCAGGACGGTCTTCCCCGAACCCGTGGTGCCCGAGACGATGGTGTGCTGGGTCTCGGCTCTCTTGGGCCAGGGGACGCCCGCGACGCGGGGCCGCGACTTGAGTACTGAGGGGAAGAAGGGCCCTGCGATTCCGGCATAGAGCGGAAGCACGCGCCTCCCGAGCGCCTTGGCCGATGTCATCTCGGCGCCCCGGATCCGCCTCGCGCGGGCCATGCGGCGGCCCAGCAGCCAGAAGACGATGATGAGGAGAGCCGCGCCCGAGAGTCCCAGCCAGAGACCCCGCCATGCGCCCGCGTAGATGGTGGCGAGCAGGCGGCGCCTGATGCGCTCGATCCTGGGGTCGGAGGCGATCAGGGAGATGGACTCGGTGACGCGTACGCCTTCCCCCCACTCGTAGACCTGGCCCGAATCGGGGGAATACCCGATGGCGAGCTTGGCCTCGGCCAGGGAGCCCAGTCCCACGACGCGCCATTCGTGCGCGCTCGTCGTCGTGAAGATGCTCACCGCGGGCGTCAGGACGATGGCGAGCACGAGACCCACGACACCCCAGCGCGCGAGCTGGCCCCACATGCGGGCGTCGTGGAGCAGCGTCTGGCCGCCGCGCAGGGTGGCGTTTCCGAAACTCATTCGATTCTCCTTTTTCATACTGTCTGCATGGTGGTGCTGCCGGCGTCCTGGCCTCGCGATGCGCCGGATGTTCTCCGTCCCGGAGAGCAGGTCCGTGCTCGTGGCGGGTAAGATCACGGCCGTTATCGCGATGCCCGTGATGTTTCCTCCGGGAATAAATTCCCGGCCTTCCTTGCGGTGAGGCGAAGATGCGTTCGGCCAATCGATCCCTGGTAATGACACCGAATGAGACCGGAAGCGTCCGCCTGGCCTGATTTCGCGTAAAACCACGGAAAGGGCAGAAACCTCGATGCCGGATGGTGTGGGAGCCGGGTCTTAATGCATCGTCTCAGTTGACAGGCCGGGATCTTCCCGATGCGGGGGTCGATCGGATTCATGTATACGTAGATAATACGAAAATGCGTCGCTGACAACAGGTTTTAATAGCTCATATATTACACATTTGTTCCAAATGCGCTCACACATGCGCTCCTGTGCGCAGGGATATGACAAAAAACGTGAGAAAACGCGATGGAAGAAGAGAGAAGCGATCCGGTGCGAGCGCTCCATTGTCGGTGAAACAGGCCTTCGGGTGCGTCCCGTTGCGCCGCATACAGCGTGTAGCCGCAGAAGTCTTTCAAAGGCGGCGACGTTCATCCCGGCGAAGCCGAATCGCTCCGTTGTGGCACCCTGTACTCGCCGCGTCCAGCAGTGATGAGTAGGCTGGCAGATATGTCGGCGTTTCCTGTGAAAAAGAACAAGGAACGACCGCTTGCGAGGAGCCCGTGCAAGCAGCCGAGGTTATTGGTGCGATTGATTTCCAATACCGGCTTTGTCTGCGCTGCGGAACCCGGCGGGGTCCGCAGCGCAGCGTCACGCAATTGCGAGCGCGGTCTTCAAGCGGCCCGAGAGGAGTGTTCGCGCCGGGCGGGAAGAGTTGTACGGTTACGTTTCGCCGGACGCTCGTGCGCCAGGGGAGTGTCCGTTGCGTGCGCCTCAAAAGATGGTGATGGCTTGCCCGGAAGCGGCGCATCTCCTGGGTGCCATATCACCGATCCTTTAAAAACTCCATTTCAGCCTCAAGACTTGAAAGTTCAGCCTCAAGACTTGAAAGTTCAGCCTCAAGACTTGAAAGTTCATGCTCAAGACCTGAAAGTTCCGATTCGACAAGAATACGCAATATGGCGTTTCGTTTTGTTTCACGTAGTTCCCTGATTTCATCGTCCAGGAATTTATATGTCATTATACGAACGAATTTGGCATATTTATCTTTGATCGGAAAACTTTTAAACATATTAGCTGTTAATTTGCGAATTATGTCACGATTCAGACTGGGTTTGCTTTTCGTAGATATTTTTGTTTCATGCCTCGATACCTCACGAAGCCGTGAAAGTTCGCGTCCCAGTGAAGATTTTTTGACCGCGTTTTCCGCACGTTTTTTCGCTCGCTCGTAAATTCGAAAAGCTTCTTTTTCAAGCCGTAAATGTTTCTCGACCGCTTCTACATCCGATTGCTCATTTGGAAATGCAGGGGTGGAAAGAAGAATCAGACACAGGACGATAGCTACAGGACGCATCAAGCCCCTCCCGCCTGGAGATTTCATCAAGCGGCAATGCTGCCATGCTAAAGGGGCAAGGGTCAAGAACATACGTTCGGTTCTCGTGTATGCGCTGAATTGAAGAAGGCGGCGGGTTCTGCTGAAACAGGGTCGTCCAAAGCCTGGTCATTGAGCACAGGGAGATGCGCCGCCTTCTGAGACAGTGAAGGTCGATACTCTCGCAGTCGCCTTCTTCGAATTCAACTCATACACTACATCTGACAGTAACTCCCGTTCCTCCCTGGCCCTTTTCGCCACGACCCGCTCCGGGCTGCCCTTTCCAGTTGGTCGAGGATCTTCCGGGTATCGCCCGTGATCAGCCCGGCATGGTCCCGCGACCGGCTGATGGCATGTGGGAGCCAGACTGATGCAGGAGCGAAAGCTGCGGAACAGCCGCCCGGACGCTAAAGCTGGCGCGCCAGTCCCTCGATTCCACCCACGAGGGACGCCTCAAGGAATGCCTCCCGGCGCCGCTACGTCTCCACCGACTATGACATGGTCCGCGACCCCGTTTCCTTGTCATCGAGCGCGCCCGTTGACTACCGGATCCCACCCAGGGTTGCTCCCCTCCCGCGAATCTCCGCCCGTATCATTTCGTGTCGCAGATGATTCCGTCTCGCATCGGCCAACAGGGCCGGGGTCTCGCCCCGGGCAACTCTCGAGACGGGCACGCTCTTGCCGTCGCCATCACCAGGCAAAGTCAGTTCCACTTTCACGACATCCGTCAGACCCGGGTTCGCGTCCCACCTGCAGGTTCGGCACATCCGCGCGAACAGGAGATCGCCCGTGAGCACCATGTCCTCCAGAGGATACGCCCGCCGGCAATCGAACCGTGTGTCGTATATCGACCACCAACGGTCCCGGCGCCGATCCTGAACCAGGGTAACGCCGGGCGTATCTTCACAATTTCCGCCCCGCGTCTGCACCTGAACCACGCGCCAGGCATCACGGTCTTTTTCAGAATGATAGTTGCCTCCCCGGAACGTCACGAAATTCCGCGCTGGCCCTTCGGAAAGGGCAAGCAACATGTCCCGCGCGACGTGGCTGGGCACTTCGCGAACCGGCAGTGTCCAGGAATCGGCTTCCTCCGGCCTTTCCCGACGGTCACCAACCAGCAGTCGCGACATCGCCTCCTCGATTGCCGCTTCGGCTTCCTTCGATTCGCGCCAGTTGCAAGTCCCCGATTCAGCGAACGCAGCAGCAGGACCCGTTGCGTAGGACGCCTCCGGGCGCACATGTTCGAGCCTCAACTTCCGTGATTCAGGGTCGAACGAGAAAACGAGATAGCGCATGCCTGCCTTTGACCCGCCGGTGCGGCCCCGAAAAACAAGGTGATCCCTTCCTGAAACGGGGTCACGGCATATGCCCGGCAAGTCCACGGAGTCCCCGAACTCCCAGAAGAACCCGTAGGGGCTCAGCCGCGCCCTTCCTTCTTCATTCCCGGGGCAGGACTCTCCCTCGGCATAGCCTCCGTGACAAAGCACGGACACCGTGTGTCCCTCCGCCTTGCCGGTGAGTTCGAGGACCACATGGGCGTCAAGACCGTAGCCGCCCATTCCCACGCGCAGCCTTGTCTCTTCCGTCGAATCGGCAAAACGGCCTCTCGCCAGGCACTCTCCCCGGATCGTTCCCGCGGGACCGACTTCAAGGGAGCACGTCCAGCGTTTGCCCGTGGTCGCTTCGCCGACCTTGACGAACAGATCGCGAGATTCGTGGAGCCGGTAGGCGGAACGGCCGTGGCCGCCGGGGCCATGGCGCCCGGGTTCCTCGAATACTTCACGCGCGGGATCATAGGCGAGGTTTGCGAAACGGCCCAGATACCGGAACCTGTCGTCCTTCTCCCGGAGGAAGTAATGGTAGTGCGCATTGGCCGTCTCCGCGGATGTCTCCAGGGCATACAGTCCCAGGTCCGGGAGGTTCTCGCGCAAAACGCGGAAGAACCTCACATCGAGGCGGCCCGGATCTCGTGGATCATCGCCTGGCGCCGGGACATGCCCCGGGAATACGCGGTCAAGGTGGAATCGATCCCGGTTCAGGACCAATTCGATGCGGCGATGCTCACCCCCCGGATACCGGTACGAGATCGGGAAAGGCAACGGCCCGGATGCGTCCTTGGCGGTCCACTGGATCCGGGGCTCATGGGCGGCGATCCCTGTCTGCCTGTCCGGGGCGGCAGAGGACGCTCCCGCCCCGGCGCCGGTTTCCCGGTCCCCGCGGCTCATCCCGCCGTCTCGACCGAACGGCAGCGTCCGGTCGAGTTCGATTGCCATTTCACCGACCGAATCCATGCTCTTCCCGAGTTGATCGAGAGGGCGGACCGCAGCCGCACCGGCTTCTGCGATCCTTCCGACGTTCTTTCCGATTTCCGCCAATCCTTCGAAGCCGGAGAGGTTGAAAACACCCGGCAACGCGCAGCCGCCAAGACCGAAGCAGACAGCAGCCACCTGGAGCGTCCGGGTCAGGGTGCGCACGAGCCGGTTGGTCTTGTGCGCGATTTGGCGGCCAAGGCGGGCGGGATTGGCGTCACGGTCGAGGCCCTTCGCCGAGCCGTCCGGAACGGGCCGCACCCTGACGCCGGGGATTTCCGAGGTCACGTCGTCCACCCGTACGCCGCCGCAGTCGAGGGGCGCAGTTGGCGTGACGCGTTGAGCAACACGCGCATCGAATGTGTCATCACGGGTGTGGCCTCCTTGCAAGGGGTACGGGCAGAGACGTAAACGTCTGTCAGGCTGGATCCCCACGCGCAAAGGCGCTGGAGCATATGTTGAGCGCTCTCAACCCATGGGCCGCGAATGTTCCGAGGACCAGAACTGATAGACCTGGGCCAGTTTAGTCAAGTACTCCCGGCGCGCCACTGGAGCAACGGCCCCAACACGCCAAGCGAGCGGCTGCCGCATCAAGCGTTGCCGCTGGCGACACGCAACGTGATCAAGGAATCTGGCCGCTGTCCGATGCCCTCCATCATGTGCCGATGATCACGGTATTGTATTCATTTTTCGCACGTTGGTACGCCGGATTGTGTCCTGCTGGTTTGTACCGAAACTGGTGCCCCCGGAAGATGCGCACAACTACATGGGTTGCGGCCCTTATCCCAAAGCGCCTGACATCGGACCAATTCCCTGGCTTCACGTTGTTGACGGTCGGCTGCCGCTTCCTGGCGACGCCGCTCGAGTTTGGCCTTAACCGCCGCGATCTTCGCTTTCTCCGCCGCGACCTGCGATTCTCGCTTGCGTCTTTCGTCGGCAATCCGTTGCTGCTTCAACCGCTCTTCCATTCTTCGCTCTTCGTCGCTCTGGGTATTCAACGCCTCCAATTGCCGATAAAGCGTATCGAGACGGTCTTTGGATCGTCCTTGCTCTTTTTGTTCTTTCCAGCGACGGCATAAGGACTTCTTCGTTTTGGCCCGTTCGTTGTAGGCGTCTGCGCGGCGCTCCGCTAACCGCTTCGCATCCGTCGACAAGTCGTCTTTCAACTTTGCCTCAAGGACGAGACATGGATTGAACACACACCAGCATTCCCTCTCCATGCGTGCGTCGTAGCCCTTCGCTTCAACGATTTCCTTCTCTTTCTCGGCGATTTCCCTTTCTTTCCGGATTCTCGGTATGGCGTCGACTTCGTTCATGGGATCAAAGCGGGATCCCTCTCCTTCGTCCAGAAGACCGGTGTCGGTGGAGTTGAAGCTGTCGTTACGAGTTTCGTTCAGGAAGTCCTCGTTCATCGCTTTGCGGTCACCGGGATCGATGGACTTCAGGACGTCGTCGATACCGGCGCCCTGTGCATACGTACTATTGGGGAAGAGAACGATAACCAGAAACAGCAGTGAGTAAAACATTGGGCTACTACTCCTCATTCCGGGAGAATCACATATCGGCTCCCAAAATCGCCGGTGTCCGTGCCCTCCATCTCATCACTTCCTCCCGCCGTAACGGCGTAGAATAGTTCTCATAGTCCGATGACGGGCCCACCTGAGCGGCGTCCACCCATAATCGGTCTTCGCGTTCACATCCGCGCCCGCTTTAATGAGCAGCACCGCCACGTCGCGGGCGTTGTTCTGTGCCGCATAATGCAGCGGCGTCCGCCTTTTCTTGTCCTTCGCGTTCACTTCCGCGCCTAGTCCGATGAGCAGCACTGCCATGTCGCGGGAGTTATTCTGTGCCGCAACATGCAGCAGCGTCTTTCCATTTTTTCTCTTCAGGTTCACATTCGCGCCCGATTTGACGAGCAGCGCTGCCATGCCGCGAGCCCCTTTCCGAGCCGCATTATGCAGCGGCGTTCTCCCGGATTTGGTCTTCGCATTCACATCGGCGCCCGCATCGATCAGTAGTGCCGCCACCTCGCGGGCGTTGTTCTCCGCCGCATCATGCAGCGGCGTCGAGTCGCTCGATCTCTTCGCCCTCACATCGGCGCCCGCTTTGATGAGTAGCGCCGCCACTTCGCGGGCGTTGTTCTGTGCCGCACGATGCAGCGGCGTCGAGCCGGCTTTGTTCTTCGCATTAACGTCAACACCAAGGGCAATCAGATTGGTGACAACCTCATAGTTGTCTTTCCCCGCCGCATGGTGCAGCGGTGTGTTGCCATCTTCGTCCCTCTCATTGGCTCTACGTTCCTCTATTGCCAAGAGAAGCTCCAATGACTTCCGGTAGTAGCGTCCCTTCTTTCCTGTTCTTGAGAGGTAGCGATTCAGCGCCTTGTCGGCCTTGATGTAACGCTTGGTGTTAAAGTAGGCCTCGCCGCGGAAGTATTCGACCGAGGGCGGCAGGTCCCCGCCGAGTCGCTGGAGCTTGTCCATGAACGCCAGCGCCTTCGGATAATCGTCTGCTTTCAGCGCCTTGCTCAGCCCCAGCACGTATTTGTCGCGCAGAATCTCATTGGTCGTGTCCACCCTGTCAACATCGGCGTTTCGGTCCTGCTTCTTGACGGCGCTCTTCGCTTCGCGCTTCTCCCCAGCGGTCAGGAGCGCTCTCGCCGCCTCCGCATCCAGATAGCCGGTCGCCGCCTTCCCGCGCGAACCCTGCCACGCGCGAATCGCACCCCGTGTACCCAGGCCGAACAGGCCGTCCGTCAGCCCCGGGTCAAAGCCCTCCGCGGCAAGCCCCATCTGGATCCGCCGCCGCTCCGAGCGGGTCAGCTCCAGTGACGCTTCGGCCGACTCAAGGGCCGGTGTCCCACCCGACTGGCCGTACGCCTCCTGCGGAACCCCGGCAAGCGTCCAAAGCAACGCCGCCGTTACCACGAAACGTACGATACTGCAAATTTGCATGATCTTCTCCCGTGCGGGACTCCGGGTGCAGCACATTCGCTTATCCGCCGCATGTATGCACACACCGCCTCGGAATTGCCAAGTTTTTTGAATTCTGGTTTTATTGTACAGAAATAATCTATCTTTATCATATTTTTATCTTTATTATCATATCTATATCGTTTATTCATGCAATTTTACGCCCTATTTCCTGCTCCCGGGAAGCGGAAACGATACAGTGATGCGACGAACGGGCGCGCAACGGCATGATCTCCACGGTCGATGAATCGGGAGGGCCTAAGGAGTTCGTCACCTCGGGGCTGAACGCGGAAGAGGAGCTTCGCCTGACGAACTGCCGGCCCGACGGGCTCATTCTGTTCGAGCACTTGCGCGATCAGGAAGCGCCGCTGAGGCTCGGGGATTTTCCCGGCCGCCTCCGCTCGCTGGGGCTCTCGAAGGAGCCGGGTCTGTACCGGACCTTCCAGGGCACGCTGGTGCGCTACCGCGGCGGGCTACGCCGTGCTCGTGACGGGCGAGCCCGATGAGGCGGCGCGCCTCGTGCGGACGCAAAGACCGCATCTGGTTCTCCTCGACCTCATGCCGCCCGGGCGCGACGGGGTCGTATTCATGCGGGAGACATCCGAATTGGCCGAGTTGGCGGTCATCTTCATCTTGGGCTACGAGCGCGAGGAGACCATCGTGGGCGTGCGCTCGAAGCCGGCGCGGCCGACTACATCGCCAAGCCGTTTTTCGCCGCGGAACTCACCGCGCGGGTCAGAGCGGCGCTTCGAAGCTGCGAAGGGGCTGAGCCCTTCGTGCTGGGAAAACTGTCCATCGACTACGAGCAGCGAGAGGTGAACATGGGCGGCCGGCCCGTGGAGATGGCAGCCATCGGGTACGAACCGCTACGCATCCTCTCGGTGAACGCTGGAAGGTTGGCGGCATACGACGCCCTGCTGCGCCGGGTCTGGGCGAGGCGCGCCGCGAAAAATGGTCGCATCCCAGCGCAGTCGGGCGCACGGGGGAGCGCGAGAGCGGAGAAGGCGTTGTTTCCGTCCTACCGGAAATTTTTACAGACGAATTGTTTTTGCTTTATTCGCGCCTGCTTCGAGCGCGATGGCTACCTGGGGCAGGACGACCCGGCGCCTTCGAGCAGGTCCTCCGCGATGGCGTCGGCGACGCGCTCGGCGGCCTCTCTCACCGAGTGGCGCGCGAGATGGGCGTAGCGCGCCGTGGTCTGAATGTGGGAGTGGCCCAGCAGCTTCGCTATCACGGGGAGACCCTCGCCGAGCGCGAGCGCACGGCTGGCGTAGGAATGCCGCAAATCGTGAAGCCGCACGCCGTCGAGTCCCGCCCGCGCCCGCACCGTCCGCCAGACGCGGTCCAGCCCGCTCAGGCGCGCGCCGGGCCTCTTGCCGGGGATGACGCGTGGGTTGCCGGGCAGGCGCGGCAGTGCGGCCAGGAGTTTCACGGCGGAGGGCGTGAGCGACACCGTCCTGGGGCCCGTCTTGGCGTCGGCGAGCCTGAGTTCCGCCGCACCGGGGTCGACGTCCTCCCAGCGCAGGTCGAGGATTTCGGACTTCCGGCACCCCGTCAGGGCCAGGAGCCTGACGGCCGCCGCCGCGTATGCGCGGCCTTCGACCTCGACCTCGTCGAGCGCATTTCCGAGGCGCTCGAACTCCGCCTCGGTGAGGAAGCGCTCCCGCCTGCGGAGGCGGTATTTCATGACCCCGCGGCAGGGGTTCGTCCCCTCGGGAACGAGTCCCCAGTCCGCGGCCTGCCCGTACATCGCCGAGAGCGCGTCGAGCGCCTGGTTCGCGGCCGCGGGCGTGGCGCCCAGCTTCCGGTGAAGACCGGCCGCGTGCGCGCGCTCCACCGCCCCGAGCGGCATCCTGCCCAGCGCGGGCAGGATGTGTCGCCGCACCACGGAGCGAAGCTTCTTCACGGTGCGCGGCTTGCACCGCGCGCCCGCGTATTCCGCGAGATAGCGCTCCGCCAGTTCGGCCACCGTGGGACCGGGTCCGGGCGCCTTCGGGAGCGCCTCCCCGCCCGCCTTGACCTGCGCGATGACCAGAGCGGCGCGCTTCCTCGCCTCATCCGCACCGACCACCCCGTGGCGGCCCACCGTCACCCGCCGGGGTCCCCCCGGTCCCCGCGCCTGGGCGACGTAGACTTTACTCCCCGTGGGATAGACCCTCACCCCAAAGCCGGTGAGGTCCCGGTCCCAATATACGGTGTCCTTATCCACCGCGAGCCTGTCCACCATCCGGTTCGAGATCGTTTTCATCGTGGGCTTCGTCATCTCCGCTCAACCTCCGTTCCGCGTTACGTGAACCCCGATACTCTCCCCCACCCGGGCGGCCGCCGCCCTCTCGGCCTCTCGCATCAGGTGCGCGTAGCGCGCCGTCGCCGCCACCTCCCGGTGGCCGAGAAGGGCCCCGATCACAGGCAGTCCCTCCCCGAGCGCGAGCGCGCGCGAGGCATACGAATGACGGAGGTCGTGAAGCCGCACGTCGTCGAGGCCCGCCCGCGAACGGACGGGCTTCCAGTAGTGATAGAGGTTCGAGAGACGCCTCTCTCCCCTCTGGGCATGGAACACCCAGGGACTCTCCCCCCGCCCGGGGAGGGCCTCGAGCGCGGTCCTCGTCAGCGGGACCATCCGGGGGCCCGTCTTCGTGTCCCGCAACCTCAACTCCCCCGCCGCGCGGTCCACGTCCTCCCACCTCAGGTTCAGCACCTCGTCCCGCCGGCACCCCGTCAGGGCCAGGAGCCTGATCGCCGCGAGCGCGGGCGGCCACAGCGACCCTTCCGCCTCGCGGAGCGCGCGGCCCAGGCGCCGGTATTCCACGGGCGTCAGGAACCGCTCGCGAGGCGGGGTCCGGTAGCGGCGGACCCGCCGGCACGGGTTCCGGCCCGGAGGCGCGAGGTCCCAGGCCTCGGCCAGCGTGAACATCCTCGAGAGGACGTCGAGCACGCCGTTCGCCATCGCGGGCGTCTCGCGCAGATGGTGATGGAGCGCCGACACCTCCGCTCCGCCGACTTCCCCGATCTTCATCGCCCCGAGTGCGGGCAGCACGTGGTTATCCAGAACGGAGCGGTACTTGGGCGCCGTCGCCGCCTTGCAGCGCTGCGCGACGTACTCCCCCATGAAACGCTCGGCCAGGTCCGCCACCGTGAGCGCGGCCTCGGGCGGTCCGGACACGGGGTCCTCGCCCCGCTTGATGCGGTCGATGACGCCGGCGGCGCTTTTTCGCGCCTCCTCGCACGAGAGCTCCCCGTGGCGGCCGAGCGTCACGCGGCCGGGACCCCGGGGACCCCGCGACTGCACCACGTATACCTTCCGCCCCGATGCGTACGCGCGGACGCCAAAACCCGCCAGGTCCCGGTCCCAGTACAAGGTGTCCTTCCCCCCCGGATCGAGCGCGTCGACCGCGCGCTTCGTGAGCCTGAGCTCGCTTCTTCTCGGCATGTCGTCTCCCCTGATATAGTAATCAAAACGCATACGACAGGCGTCAAGCGTGAGCGTATTCAAGCATATGTATGGCGAAAACGCAAGGGGAAAAATGAGGATGTTGAAGAAAATAACGGAATATAATCAGTAAGTTATGGCATATGAGCGCTGCCAGTCGAACCATTGTCCGACGAGGTGGTTCGTATGATATGTTTGTTCGTCATTCCGACGTCGATTCCGACCGATGAGGGAGGAATCTACCGGGCGAGGGGGGCTTTATCAACAATCCCCTGAAGCGCGGGCTGTCATTCACGCGCGCCGCTGGCTTTGAGCAGTTCAATCACTTCCTGGAACGGCTCGATGCTTCCCTCGGTTTCATCCATGCCGATTTGGACCGCCTTAAGGGGGGTTATGCCAGTTGTAGTATTCGCGTCCGCATCCGCACCGGCATCAAGTAACGTCTTCACCGCAGCCACTAGTCCTCCAATAGCCGCAAAGTGAAGTGGGGTCATTCCGTTATTGTTTTTCGCATTCACTTTCGCCTTGGCTTTCAGCAACGCCTTGACCGCTGCGTGGCCCCCAACCGCCGCCGAATGAAGAGGAGTACCTCCTTCGTTGTGTCTCGCATTCAAAATCGCACCAGCATCAAGCAATGCTTTGATCGCTGCCGTGTGGTCGTTGACTGCTGCGTAGTGAAGAGGAGTGCGTCCCATATCGTCTCTCGCGTCTAAGTGCGCGCCATTCTGCAGCAGGACTTCAACCGCAATCGCTACGTGGCCCCTTTTCATTTGCGCCGCAAGGTGCAGCGGAGTGCGCTTGTTTTTGTCTTTCGCATTTACTTTCGCGCCAGCCTTGAGCAATACATTAACCACCGTCGCGCGGCCTTTCTTTCGCTCCATCACCCAATGAAGTGGGGCTTCTCCATTCTTCATTCTCGCATTCACCTTTGCCTCCGCACCCAGCAATGCTTTCACTGCGGCCACGTGTCCCCACCGCACCGCATAGTGAAGCGGAGTTGGGATGCCACTGGCAATTGGATTTGCTTCCGCGCCGGCACCAAGCAACACTTTGACCGCCGTTGCGTCGACATTGCCCGCCGCATAGAGTAGTGGAGTTGCTCCGACGTTGGTACTCGCATTTGCATCCGCGCCGGCATCGAGCAATGTCTTGATAGCCCCCGTACGGTCATAGAGCGCCGCAAGGTGAAGCGGGGTCAGTCCGCTGCCCTTTTCGTACACGTTCACATTTGCACTGGCCTTGATTAGAGCCTTGATGCGCTCAACTTGGCCGGCCTCGGCCGCATCATGAATCGGGGCTGCCTGCGCAGGGAAAACCCACACGAAGGTCATAAGGAGCGCTAAGCTCAATCGGCGGAGCATTTCGTGCCCTCCGAGATTAAAGAGCGGGGCATCACTTACACACTTCATGCAGAACCTCTATGCCAACGCTCTCGCTCTAGGCAATGTTGATGCCACCATTCCCTCATTTCCTTCATTTTGGCGGAAGGAATAAGGGGTTTATCCAAGTTCTCGAACACATCATACTGCGCTATAGGAACGGGGTTGCCGATTCCTGTCCCAAGAATATCCGCGATCTTTCTTGTAATTTGAAGGATTATTTTGTGCGCCCTGCTCAGATCGTCGTGGTGCGGATATTGAACTTTCCGGCGGGATTTCTGGCTGGCCGCGTGGCCGATAAATTTGTTGCGATAGATTTTTATTTTTCCGAATGCCGAATCACCGAAACATCGTTCAATTTCTTTGAAAATATCTTCGTCGATGAGGTCTTTTCTACATCTGTTATTAGGGGCGATGCTAGTAATTTTATCGAATTGAATGTGCATCGACTGAGATATTGCGTATGGTGGCATTGGGCCAGATACTATTTTGCCGGGTTCGTATTCGGCGCGAAAGCTTTCCCAATGCTCTTGTTCGTCCTTGGCGTAGTCGTATGGCAATCCGTCATGCGAAACGAAATTTTCACGAGTGAAAAGGCGGCGGTTCTCCTTGATTTCATCGAATAGCCGCCGAAGAGAAATAACATCACTAGCTTTGTCGATGAGTTTTCCGATAGCGAGCATCTGGTTCGCCAGAAACCCGTCATACAAAAGTCCCGCCAGCATTTCATTTTCATGCGTCGTGGAATTTTCTTTGGAAGAAAAGCGGTAGGCTTCAACCAAGGAGCGATAGGCAGCGTCTCCCCACATCATCGAATAAATTTGATTCGCAATGGAATTTGGATCGTCCACACCAAACCATTTTACCCATTCCGCACGCTTCTCCCGGAATTTCTTGAGTGATGCCGTATCTGAAACATCACACTCATCAATTGTGTATTTATAGCCAGTGTCAGTTTTTTGCATTCAACTTTCCTCAGATACGCACACATCGCGCATTAGCAAATCACTCCCCTTGAGGGGGAGCCCCAGAAGCCGAGTCTTTGGGGCGAATGTTGATGCGTGGGGGCAATCGCGACTGATAAAGGAGTGATTGTTGCGGATGAAGAATATGTCGGTTTGCAATCGCTCCCCGGTCGAGTTTAACACCGCACCGAAATATACGCCCTTCTGAATTTCACTGGATCATTCCGCTGGGAGCCGAGTGTCTGAAATTCCTGAAAAGATTCGATTGTCTTTAAGCCACCCGCCCCTGATTACGACGGTGACGGGCGTGGAGGCGCCACCTTCCCTTTCTAGTACTCGAACACCGTGGGGCCGTCCACTTTTTCGGTGAGCGCGGCGGCGGCGGCGCGTGCGGCGCCCAGGCGCCATTCGCGTTCGGCCTCAGGCGTCCGGGAGGGGTCGCCGAATGGGTGGTGGAAATGCCCGGCGCGGTTGTTGACGATGCGGTTGACCCCGATGTCGCGCGCCACGTCGGGCAGGCAGGTGACGATGACGGTGGGGATGCCCTCCCGTTCGAGCGCTCTCGCCAGCGCAGCCCCGCTGCGCGTGCCGGTCCCTCACGTGGCAGGGAGGACGACGCCCTCCACGCCTGTCTTTTTGAGCTCCGCGGCCCAGGCGCGGCCGATGCCGTCCATCTCCTTGAAGGCGCCGCCGTTCCCGCAGGTGCTGTGGAAATCATCGTGGAGTTCGGCGATCTCGCCCTCGTCCGCAAGCCGCCGGAATGCGTCCACGGCGAGCATGCGGTCCGGCTCCTCGTTCACGAACACGGTGTTGAAGCCCCCGTGAATCGAGATGAACGTCCCGCCCGGCAGCGCGTCTTTCCCCTCGAAGGAATAAGTGGCCCAGTTCTCGTTCCTCGAGCCGGCGAAGCGGTCCGGGTTGCCGGGGGGCACCATGCCGCCTTCGGATACGATGGCGATGCGCGCTTTCTTGAGATCGGCGATCGCCTCGGGCGGCGCTATCTCCTCCAGCGCGGGAACGTCGAGTTCCGTCTCGTAGGACTCGCCCCTGATTTTCCGTAACACCATATCGACGGCGCGCCGCGATGTCGGTAGCTCGGCGACTTCGTTGTATCGGACCCCGCGCGGCAGGTAGCCCTCCTCGGCCGCATTTCCGATCTCCTCGCCCCGGGCGAGTTTGAGTCCCAGCCGTGCGGCAGCTTCCAGGGCTTCCTCCATCCCGACGGCGGAATCTGCCGCGGGGACGGTGTGAACGCTCGCGCCCGCAGCGGGAAAGCCCGGATTCTCGGGGTGCATGGCGGTGACGACGGGAACGCCCGCCTCGTGCGCTGCGCGGCAGACGGCGGCGCAGGCCAGCCCGAATCGCCCGGCGTTGAATGCGGGGCCTGCGAGAACGAGATCGGGAGAATACTCCTTGATTCGCGCGAGCGCTTCTTCGGCACAGGCCTCCGCGTTTTCGGCGAAAAGACCATCCCCCGCAAAGACCGTGGCGACGACTTCGGCGTCTGCGCCCAGGATCTTGTCGAGCAACACGCCGGGGCCGACCGGGCCTGTCTGCGCGGATACGGGATAGTCGCTTTTCTCCTCGCCCCCGACGCCCGCAAAGAACTGGTTCAAGTAGTGAACGACCCGAAGTTTACCGCTCATGGCCTGGCCTCCTGATAACTATTCATTCAAAACAATCTATCCAGAAATTATATACGATTTTACCCAACCCGTCTTACCCGGGGTTGTTGAAAAAGACCCCTTTTTAGGGGGCAGAGGGGACGGCCCGCCCTCTCGACTGGATAAGCAACCCCCTGTCCCCCCCCTTGTCAGGGGAGAAAGATTCTTGGTGTTCCTGAAAGGAAAAAGAAATGAAAACCCAAATCTGCCTATTCGATTTCATCTTGACTTTAGAATTCGAACTCAATACCATCTATTCAAGCATTACCATAAATTTATACCAAGTCGGGTCACTTAATAAATACAACAGCCTTTGTACCCGGTTTAGGGTAGCTCCCTGAACAAAAGGTAAATAGGCGAGATTACCCCAAGCATCTCTATGGTAATGGCATGACCCGACCTTAACGGAAGGTTGGGAATCATGTTGTTCGGGAGAAGTGTGGATATGTTCAAAAAAGTTCTATCGGTTTCACTGACAGCAATTCTTCTTTTTGGTTGCGGTGGAGGGGGAAGCGGGAAAAACCCCCAGCAGCCTCCTCCAGCCAGAATAGGAAGTTCCAATCATGTTAGTGCAGTTCGGGTCGTTGAATTCTTGCGATCACCGGCCAGCGGCGGGCCATGGCAGAGCGGGCCGGACTATAGCTGGAGTCACGATCCCGGCCTGGTTCGTTTTTCCACGCCCCCAACTGTACGCTTTGCCACCGGAATCAGCGAACGCGAACGGGCCATATCGACGTATGCGATTGCGCTCGTAAATCGTGCGCTACCATACGAACAACACCTTCAACTTGGCCAAGATGCTCCTGCCGGTGTGGCGTGGAATTCTGAAGATGGGTTGCCGGATATCCCGGATGGACAAATCTTTATCGAATTCATTGATGGGTATCCTCGCGGTGGTCGCCCCGGCTCTGAAGCATTGGCGCGTCCGGCCACGATCTCTGAATATGATGCGCAACAAGAGCGATGGGAAATTAAGCGCCGGCGGGCAGGCGCAGTTGAAATGAGTTCCCCTTTCTTTCGCGGTAGGCCGGATTGGCAAGCCGTTTCTGTTCTTGTCCACGAACTGCTGCATGTTTTGGGATTCGCTGGACATCCAGGAAAAGACTTTGCGGATTCAATCATGGAGAACGCATGGTTTCGACTGGATGGTTCGCTGCCAGACATTGATGTTGCCGCCCTGCAAGCCTTGTTCTTGAGGCTTCAAGAAGAAACAGAGCCGGAAGAACTTTCGATTCAAAGTCTCGGCGCATGGGATGATGAAAGCACCGATATCACGAGCGTTCTTGGCCCTGTTGCCTTTGGCGTACGCCATGCGAACGATGTCAGCGTACCGTTTACCGCCGGACCTGAACCATCAACGCCGCTTGCGGAGAGCGGGTTGTCCGGAATAGTAACTTGGCGCGGGCAGTTGTTCGGATTGACCCCGGAACTGCGGACAGTGGCGGGGGATGCTGCAGTCGGCGTGAACCTTTCCACTATGCTAGGAACTGCCAATTTTGCAAACCTGCGTTCTTTTTCTGTGTTGTCTGTGCCAACAGTTGAAGGGGGAACGATGTGGGGCGACGGCACACTTGATTACGATATCCGTGTTGGGAGCAATTACCTGTATTCGACCGGCGGTGATGCTGGCGTGGTATCGGGGTCGTTTTACGGCGAGAATCACGGTTATGTTGGTGGCACGGTCGAGCGTTCGGACCTTACCGCTGCGTTTAGCGGCGTAAGGTAAGATAGTTAAATCACTTTTCAAGGAACTAATCTCGGGCGAACTTTCAGGTACTTATATAACCAATCTTCCAGAGCTAGATGTTCGTCTTTGGGAAACTCACTCAAATATCGTCGTTTTGGAATCCGTGGCATATGGGGAAAATGATCGCCGTTTATGTATTGTTGACAAGTATGATTTTGTTCGTTGGGTGATCAAGGTTCGTCGTGTTTTTCGAAATTATTTTGGTTTTGATTCTGATTAGTCATAGTTAAGTCTCCTTTCTAGTATTTATACAAGGAAAAAGACTCAAAAGTTTGCATAGTTAAGTTTATAATTCCCATTTTTTAGGATAGCTCCACTGCTTTTTCGGCGAATCTATACTGATTCTAGCGGGCAACGTTCTCGGGGGTGTCCTGTATCTGAGGAGGCATTGAACTATTGACTGGGTGACCCTTGGGCTTCTTTTCGGTCATTTTCTTTTTCCTGGCTCAAGTTGGCGTTTCTCCCGGCCTTGGGAAATTAAGCCTACCTTGTTCTGATGGTTGCGGTTCTCTGATTAGAAGGAGCGGCGTGCCAACAGTACCGCTCTTTCCAATTAGGTCCTCGTCAAAGGTTTCAAGTACATCTACGGTGAGATTAATAGCTGTCGCCACATGAATGGCATCTTTTGGTTTGATGGAGTGGTCCCAAACGAGGTCTTGTGCCGACTCAGCGATTTTCCTCGTAACGTTGTAAACACGTATGTAGCTACGTCGGAAGAATTTTTGAACTATCTCAGCCTTGTCCTTCGTAATCCGTGGAGCATCACGCATCCACAAGACTTCGGCAATCGTAAGAGCTGATGTAACGAGGATCACGTCTCCTCTATCAGCCTTTTGCAACACTCCTTCGCATTTTTCGACTTTCCCTTCCTCGTTTTGAAAGTGGCCAAGAAAGCAATCGCTATCCCAATAAATCTTTTCTACCATTAATTGCCAGCCATTATCCCGCGCACATCATCCGCAGTAGGCAATTCATCGTCTTCCGGCAATTCCTGGATTACTTCGACTTCAATACTCATGGGAGTGCCGTTACGGCGATAGTGAATGCGCCCCTCTATCTCGACGCGACGCCGGAAGTTGTCAAGTACCTTGTTGATCAAACTCTCAGGTACAATACAATTAATTGCACGCGGATAGAGGAAGTCTCTGACTCTGATTTTTAATCCCCCGGCCGCGTCAAGAATGGCCTCTAACCTGCCTTCAACTGTACCAAAGTCGTAATAATCGCTTCTCCAATCCTCTCTGATAACCTTCGCTATACCGGAACTTATGTTTATCGGTTTCTTCTCAACCCAAAGATTCACACCCTTGCCGTTCTGATGCTTTCCAACCAGGTTAGATAGATTTTTCAAGTGGTCCATTGCCTTTTCAGAAAGTCCCGCATCCTCAATGTTACCGTTTGCTAGTGCTATTGGACCATGTTTTGCTTTCTTGTAGATCATAGCTAATCTGGATTTTGGCGCAGATGGATCTGGTTCTACTCCAACCAATGCGCTCCCTTCGTGAACGCGAACAGTCCATGTAATCTCGGCTCCATCGCCTTTTTGCGCTTCGGTAATCTCAGTTACGTAACCCAAGAAATTGCGAATAGCCGAGATAAATTCGTTGGGCGACAGGTCGTCTCCCAAGTCGATGGTAAGGTCCGTGGGTATTTGATCCGGCGTTGCCATTTTGTTTGGTCTTTTTAAATTTTTTTACGCCAACCAAGAGCCCATTCAGTTTCGAACAGATTAGGCTGGGAAATCAAGTCTATATAGCGGAACTGCCTGCCGTTAAATCATTTCGCCAGCGATTCCATCTGCGTGATTATCTTTATAATGCTGAAATCATAGCGGCCTGAAAATTCCAGTAGATTCTAGCATATAGGACTTGATTCTTTTGATTTTCGTATTTTTTACACCATTCATGGTTGGCTTGTCAACAATTTTCAACCTTGCATCTTCTCGCGCATGTCCTTCTGGATATTCTATCGCGTGGCGAACGTCCCCCCCGACCTCAATAATCCTTGCCCACCATGTTGTTGATGTCCTTCGCCCACTCGCTGGCGTAGTAGTCGCTGTCGGCCAGGGTGAAGGCCTCGCGGACGTTGTGTCTCTTGCCGTTGTAGAACTCGACGATTTCCGAGCCGATGACCCGCTCCACCGCCGGGGCGGCGATGCGCTCCCCCTGCATCCCCTTGGATACGATGGCGTCGGCCTCGGGCACGTGAAAGACGAGCGGGAACTCGCCTGAGCCCGGGCGGCCCACCTCGTAGATGATCGGTACGGCGCTCACGCCCATCTGTTCGAGCGCCTGGACGGTGAGCCAGTAGTCCACCGTGGAGTTGCCGCCGCCCTCGAAGGCGAGCACCGCGCCGTCGGCCTTGAGTAGCGTGGCCAGCTTGGCCACGTATTGCGCCGAGCGCTCCTTGAGCGCCTGGTTGTCGTGGTGGCCCCGCGTGATGACCATGCCGGCGAAGTTGAGGTCCACACCGTGGCGGCGGTAGAGCTCGTATATGAGCGGCTTGTTGCAGTGGAGGTAGGTCGGCGCCTTCTGCTGCGTCTTGTAGTTCGCCCCCACGACCGCGCCGTCGAGCATCTCGTTCGGGTGAATGAGTGTCGGAAGCGAATCGCCCAGATTCTTGCCGTACATGAAGGTCTGGACCATGGACGCCTGGTGCATCACCTGATCGACGTAAACCACACGGGGCAATTCGGGGTCCACATCTCCAATCTCGAACGTCTCGACCCGCTCGGGCTCCAGTTCCGCCGTGTGCGCGGCCAGCCGGGAGGCTACTTTCAGCGTCGCCAGGCGCACGGCGTCGTCATGCGCTTCGTTCGAGGCGCCATTCAGCGGCTCGTAGCAGGCGACGAGGTTCGCGGTCTCGGAATTCGTGCAGTGCATCGCACCGGGACCGGACATGTCGATGATGCCCTCGCGAAAGCTCATGATGCCCGTCATGGGCCCCAGGAAATGGGTGGTGCTGATCACGCACATCCCGGCGAGTTTGTGGGTGCGGCCCTGGCCGGCCGTCTTCGCCGGGCCGAGAAATCCCGGAAATGCGCATGAGCGCCCGCTCACCTTGTAGAGAGGCTCCACTGCATCGAGCACGTTGGTGATCCGCACCGAATCGCCCGGCGCCGCGGCGTCAAAGCTCACGTCCTTGAGGCCGCCGTCTTCGAGCGCAAGCTCGCGCAACTCATCGGAATCCACGGTGAGCGTACCTTCTTTGTACTCGAAACGCGCACCAATGATGATTTTCGATACGGGGAATAATCCCATCTCCAGTCGCATGGACATCGTCGCCTCCCCTACCCGGCCGCGCGCATCGAAGCCAGGTCGCTTTCTATCTGCTCCAGATCGAGCACCATTTCCATCATGAGGAGCTTATCGGCATACAGGTCCTCGGGAACCTGGGCGCGCACCTTCTCTTCCAGAATATGAAAAACGGGGAGTCCCAACGAGACTCCCGCCAGGGGCCCGGCCCAGCTTGGGTCCCCGGTGGTCAGCGTTTCGACGGCGAGCCGAAGGCCTTCACCGGGCATTCCCAACACCACCATCAGGTTCTCCGACCCGACTTCATCGGCAATCGATTTGATGGCGGCCTGGTTCTCCAGGTCCATGGCGCCCGCGGAGGTTCAGACGAAGCACTCCGTCTTCTGGAAAACAACCTCCGCACCCGCCGCCTCAATACACTCGGCGATCAGCGGGCCGGGAACGCCGTCGCGCTCGCCCAGCGCGATCACCTTCTTACCTTGGAACATGAACCTCCTCCCACTTGCCTGCAAAAAAACGAACGAATCACACTTCTATCAGCACCGAAGCCCCGTCGGCCTGCTGGGACATCCGGCCCAAAAATAAACTCCCTTTGGCGAGGATCATTGTACTCGCAAGGCTTCCCGCCCGCATCCTCTCGAGGGCGTGTCCGAGAAAGGGAACCCCTGCGGGAATGTGCCCCTGCGTGGGCGCGAATCCGGGCATTCCGTGCGCCTCGATGAAATCCGGAATCTCCTCGCGTGCGATCTCACCGCCCATCACCGCCAGGGCGGCCAGCATTCTGTAGTTCGCAGCGGCCACGTCTCCCGCCCCCGCGGGCAGCATGATTTCCGGATTGTGCAGTTCGACGGCGTACTTATCGACGCTGCTTATTTTGCGTCCGGCCCGGGCCAGCGGGTCGCGCACGAGCGCCTCCGCCAGTCCTTGCGGCGTGGAGGGTTTTCCCGACGCGTGGCGTCCGGCGATCTTAAGATTCACCCGTGGGCCGTCGTCCGAATTTTTCGTGAGAAAGAACGCCACCCCGCCCAATACGTCTTCCAGGACGGGCATCCCCTTTGCCAGATGGAAATACGCCTTCATCCCGAGCTTCGCCATCGAACCGCCACCGACGACGACGGCGTTCTCAACGACGCCCGCCTGAATCAGCGCCGCCGCGTGCACGAGCGCGTACACCGGAGCCGCGCAGAAAGATTTCACGTCCACGCCTGCCGCATTGGCGCAGCCCGCCATCTCGGCGATCGCCTTTGCGAGATTGCCTCCGCCGCGATTGTAGCGATCTCCCACCGCCTCTTCCGAACAGCTGATGACGTAATCCACCTGTTCGGGCGCGATGCCCTCCCCCACGAGCAGCCGGCTGAGCGCGTATGCGCCGCTGGCCTTGGCCGCGAGGTTCTCCAGCAAAATGCGGGCGTCCAGGGACTCGTCCGCGTCATGATCGCGGCGAACGCACCCGATGAGGCCTCCCTCCTGAAAAAGCGGCAGGGCCTCTCCCCGCTCGATGCGTTCAATAATGTCTTCTTGTTTGTAATCCTTCGAATTTTTTTGACCTTCGAGAAGCGCGGCGGCGGATTCAGAACCCATGACGCCCGGAAGGCGGCGCTCCTCATCGAACATGATCAACCCGAATTGATCCGCCGCTTCAAGGAGGGCGTAGAAAGCATCCTGCGGGAGGATTTCCCCGAATTGGCTTTCAGGCGAAGCGCCTGCGAGGGAATTCTCGTACCACGGAGTTGGAATCCCGCTCAGCTTTTCGGGCGGCAGATTGCCGATGAACGCCTGGTTCGGCGGGTAGCCGACTATCTCGTCAAAAGAACGCAGGTCGTTGAACGAGTCGCCCGGCGCATGCTCTTTCCTTACAGCCTCGCGCCAGGGCTTCGAGCCGTAGCGGACCAGATCGGGAACATGCACGAGAACGTTCGCCGCCGCGCGCAGATACGCAGTCATAACACCTGCCTCAAATGAACCAAGAAAAGATTACGCAGGAATTTGTACTCGAAATGAAACGCCGCCGCCATCCCTGCCGTCGACTGGATAGCCCTACCCCGCGGTGTAGCCGCCGTCGGCGTAGAGGATGTGGCCCGTGTAGAAGTCCGACGCCCGCGACGCGAGGAACAGGAGCGGCCCGGCCAGGTCCTCGGGTTCGCCCAGCCTGCCCTTCGGGATCCGGCTCACGATGTTCTCGCGCGTCTTCACCGCCTTGGGCGCGTCGGTGAACATCCAGTCCGTAAGCACCGAGCGGAAAACTGTCGGCCCGACCGCGTTCACGGTGATGCCCGTCGGCCCCAGTTCGCAGGCCAGCGCCTTCGTGATGCCGTCCACTGCCGCTTTCGACGCGCAATAGGCGGTATAGCCCGCAGGGTGGCCGAGAATCCCGCGCGTCGAGGATACGAGGACGATTTTGCCCCCGTCTCCCTGCGCCTTCATCTGCCGCGTTGCGGCGCGCGCCAGAAGCCAGGACTGCGTGACGTTCGCGTCCATCACGTCAACGAACGCATCGGGCGCCATCTCCTCGATCATCCCCACCCTGTTGATGCCCGACGCCACGACCAGAATGTCGAGGCGGCCATGGGTCTCGACGGCTTTTTCCACCATGGCGTCGGCCGCGGCTTCTGATTCCGGGCGCGCGTTTACCGTGGCGACCTCGGCCCCGAGTTCGCGGCACTCGCCCGCGACGGCCTCGAGCGCGTCCGTGGTGCCAGCTGTAAGCGTGAGGCGGCAACCCGCCCCGGCCAGGGTCCGCGCAGCCACCGCGCCGAGTGCGCCCGATGCGCCTGTGATGAGCGCGGAGCGTCCGCTTACGTCGAATAGTTCAGAAGATTTCATATCAGTTTGTCCGTTTAGGGGGAGCACGAGCAGCGTCCCGCAGGCATGAGAGATAATTCCGTATCCCCCATGCTATGTATCAAGCGGGCATAGTGTCAAGAATGTGGGGGAGGTTGTCCATTTCATGAGTCAGACCCTACCTATGCGGCACAAGCCGCCGTCATTCCGGCGCATGCCGGAATCCAGTGCAGACTGGAGTGCAAGAAAAGCAAGAACGAGACCATCAGGTGTGAGTGACCAGATTTTCCCGACTTCGAATTCTCTCATCAGTTCTGGATTCCGGCATTCGCCGGAATGACGAGCAAAAGCAAATCTAATTAATAAGGGAAAAATGTAGTTGTAGGGACAGGTCGCGACCTGTCCGGCTCCCACGCCAGTCCTGATGGGGGTCAACCACACGGACGAGGCAATCCACAGAAAAAGTATGTTTGCGGTTCCCGATTCGGGCGGGCCCAGCCGAACTCCTCTTCAGGGAAGTCCGGCGCCCCTTCGTCTTCATCACAATTTATTGATGTTTTGTAGGGGCGACCCCCCGTGGTCGCCCGCTCTTCGTCTGCGTCGACAATCTGGTGTTAATCCCGATCAATGCGGCAAAATCACCGTCATTCCGGCGGCATGGCGGGATGACGCGCTTGCGCGGCAAACGCGATTCGCGCGTCAGACGACCTCGACCCATGTCTTCATGCCCGACGCCTGATGGGCCAGGGTGTGGCAGTGGATCAGCCATTTGCCGGGGTTGTCGAACACGCAGAGAACGTCCCGGCTCCGGCGCGGATCGACCAGGGTGGTGTCGCGGTAATGGCCGGGCGTGCCGTCCTCGCCGACCTCGTGGAAGTGATGGCCGTGGATGTGGATGCCGTGTGGGAAAGCGGTATCGTTCTTCATGGTGATCAGTGCCGTCTCGCCTCGGGCGAAGCGCTGCCAGGGCTCGTACGGCATGCCGGAGTAGTCGTTGAAGGCCCAGAAATCCTTGCCCCGGTGCCGCCCGCCCATCGCGCCGCCCTGCATGGCGAGCGTAAGCCGCCGCGCCTTTTTGCGGTCCGGCGGCGGGATGTCCACCGGCGGCAGGGGCGCGATAGGGGCGTCGATGGGCGCGGGGTTGACGCCCTGCGCCGCTATTTTGCCGAGTTCATATGCTCCGCGCCGGGTCGCCATGGCGAAGGTGACAGGCGCGGCGACGTCGAGGATGACGTCGGTCCGCTGGGCGGGCGCCAGCACCAGCTCGCCCAGCGGCGCAGGCTTCGCCAGCGGCATGCCGTCATGCGCCACGACAATGCCGTCGCCGCCGCCGATCCGCACCCGGAAAATCCGCGCCGTCGCCGTGTTGATCAGCCGCAGACGAACCCGGTCCCCGCGCCGCACCGCCTCCCGGGAGAGGAGCGCCCGGGCGAAGTTGCCGAGCCGTCCGTCATGGGAGAAGTCGTGGCGGTTGCCGAAATTCGGGGCCAACCCGCCGCTGCGCGTCAGGCGCCAGTCGTCGAGTACCACCGTGATGTCGTGGTCGACGCGCGGGGGGTCGCGTTCCTCGACGATCAGGGGGCCGTAGAGTCCCTTCGCCACCTGCTCCCAGGAACGCTCATGCGAGTGGTACCAGT
Source organism: Nitrospinae bacterium bin107 (assembly GCA_002238965.1). Taxonomy (GTDB): domain Bacteria; phylum UBA8248; class UBA8248; order UBA8248; family UBA8248; genus Bin107. The sequence continues at coordinate 26,431 of MPNJ01000008.1, forward strand.
AGGTGCCGGGGTGAGGTGCGTCAAAAACGTAGTCGAACGCGCCGCCCGGCTTGACCGCCGCCTGGGTGAGGCCGGGAACGCCGTCCATCGCGTTGTCGATGTGGATGCCGTGCCAGTGAACGGCGGAGGCGCCGTCGATCCCGTTCTCGAAGGAGACGGCGACCCGGCCCCCTTGTCGGGCGCGTATCTCGGGACCGGGAGATGAGCCGTTGAATCCGAGCATGCGCGTCACGCCTTGCCCGTCCGGCAGGAGGCGGGTGGTGACGGGCTCGGCCTTGAGGCGGAAACCCGAGGGCGCCGCCCACCCGGTCGCGGGGGTCAGCGCCGTCGCCGCCAACGCCAGAAGAAAATCCCTTCGGTTCATGATCAATCTCCCACGAGTGCGTTCTTTCACGGCGCGATGATTTTATTACCCGCGCCAGATGGCGGCAATGGAGTCAACCCGGACGAGGATGAGAACTCCAGCGAGAGGAGAAAACGCGACCGTAGGGACGGGTCGCTATCTGTCCCTACTCTTCGTCAAGGAAAATCCCGGTTGCGGATAGTGGTCGCGGCTGTGGGGAGGGGTCGCCCCTCCGCCTCTTGTATCCTTAGACGGGACTGGGTTCCCGCACCGACATCGCCAGCATGGATGTGAGGGAGGCGATGTCCTCCACCTCATCGAGCCGCCGCCAGGCGTCCCAGGCGGCCTGGGCCTTTTCTTCGGTGAGGCCGGCGGCGCATTCCAGGAACTTTTCCCGGAGTTCGAGTTCGGTGATCGGGTTTTCGATGTGTCCGCGCGCACGGGGGAAAAAGCGGGTGAGTTCGCGGCCGTCTTTCAGCTTGACCCAGACCCCGGCCGCCTCGGTTTCGGGGTCCTCGCGCGCCATGTCTTCATCGAGCTCGAACGCAACGCGCTTCTGGAGCGCGGCGATTTCGGGCCGCTGCACGCTGTCCTCTTCGAACTGGCGGATGCCGACCTTGCGGTCCACGAGGGCGGAGGCGATGCAGAACGGCATGGAGAATTTCCCCTCCAGGCCCGTGGTCGCCTCCTTGTAGCGCAGCACTTTGAGCGTCATGGTCGATGCGCGCGCGCCCAGGGCCGCCACGTCGGCGACAGCGATGTCCTCGCTCTTCACCAGGTCGAGCATGGCGTCGATGCCCGGATGCGTCATGGCGCAGCAGGGGTGGAGCTTCACGCAGACGCCCTCTTCGATGTCCCAGGGAAGCCCCCAGGGGGCGACAGCGCTCTCCCAGTCCGCGAACTCATGCGCGGCGGGTCCGATTTCCGCCGCCGCCATGGCCGACGTGAAGCCCGTCTCCAGCGTATCCTCCGCCGCCGTGAAGCCGTCCTCGGCCAGCTTCGCCGCCACGAGGCCCGCCCGTGCGGACTGGCCCGCGTGGAATGGCTTGGTCATCGTGCCGAAGTTGGACACCAGCCCCGCCGAGCCGCTCGCCCCCAGGCTCAATGCGTTTCGCGTCTGCTCCTCGTCCAGCCCCAGCAGATACGCGCAGGCCCCCGCCACGCCGACCGAGCCGAGCGTGGCCGTGGCGTGAAAGCCCCGGCGGTAGTGTCCGGGGTTCACCGCGCGTCCCAGGACATGCAGCAACTCGAAACCGACCGTGTAGGCCTCGAGAACTCTCGCGCCCCCGATGCCCCGCTCTTCCGCCAGCGCGATGAGCGCCGGCACGAGGGTGACGCTCGGGTGGCCCAGCATCACGAAATCCACGTCGTCATAGTCGAGCGCATGGCCCGCCGTGCCGTTCACGAAGGCGGCCCAGGAGGCGCTCGTGCGCTCCTCCGTGCCGATCAGGCGAGCGGCGGGAGCGCCGCCCTCGGAGACAGCCAGCCGGTGCGCCAGACGCGCGCAATCATCGTCCCGGCCAGCCAGAATCACGCCCAAGGTGTCGAGAACGGCGTTTCTCGCTCCTGCGCGGGCCGCCTCGCCGACGTCTGAGGCGTGAACCGCCGCGATTCGCTTCGCCAGTTCCCTGGTGGCCGGATATGTCATGGAGGAATCTCCTTGCGTGCGGGTGAACGAGGGAGTGTATACTTTAGTAGGGGCGAACCTGCGTGTTCGCCCGGTTCGTATTGCCCCGAACTGAACTTGCTGCTTGTTCGCGAAAAAAAGGGGCGACCCCCGGCAGGGCCGCCCCTGATTTTACGTCAAATGCCGCGCGGGCGCTCGCCGGGTTCTTTCGCCTTGCGCCCCTTGACTGCGGGTTTACGCATGTCTTCGCTGAGCTTGAACTTGTTCACTGCGTTCACGAAGGCCTTGGCGCCCGCCTCGACGGTGTCGGGGCTCGTGGCGTGGCCCGCTATCTGCAGATCGCCCTCGAACTCCACCATCATGTTCACCTCGGCGAGGGCGTCGCGCCCACGGGTGACGGCGTTCACCGAAAAATCCGCGAGACGGCATTCGATGCCCACGACACGGCAGATGGCGTTGATGGCCGCGTCTACGGGGCCGTTGCCCTGGCTCACCTCGGAGAACTCCTCCTCGCCCTGCCTGATCTTCACCGTCGCCGTGGAGGCCGGCTGCGTGCCGGTGGAGGACGTGACCTGGAGGAACTCGAGGTTGTAGTAGTTCTCGCCCCCCTCGGCGCGGTTTTGCTGCAAGAGCGCGATCAGGTCCTCGTCATAAACCTCTTTTTTCTTGTCCGCCAGGTCGATGAAGCGCGGGTAGATAGCCGTGATGTCCTCGCGCGACATCTTGAAGCCGAGCTGGTCGTAGCGCTTCCTGAGGCCTGCGCGGCCCGAGTGCTTGCCGAGCACGAGCGTGTTCGAGGGACGGCCCACGGACTTGGGCGTCATGATCTCATACGTGATGGCCTTCGATATCACCCCGTGCTGGTGGATGCCCGCCTCGTGCGCGAAGGCGTTCTTGCCCACCACCGCCTTGTTGGGCTGCACGGGAACGCCCGTCATGGAGGTCAGGAGCCTGCTGGTGGGGTAGATCTCGCGCGTCTTGATCCCCGATTTGTAGTTGAGCTCATCACTGCGAGTGGAGATGGCCATCACGAACTCCTCGAGCGAGGCGTTGCCTGCCCGCTCGCCGATGCCGTTGATGGTGCATTCCACCTGCCGCACGCCGGATTCAATCGCCACGATGCTGTTCGCCACCGCGAGGCCCAGGTCGTCGTGGCAGTGCGCGCTGAAGACCACGTTGTCGTAACTCGGCACCTTTTCGAAAATATGCTCCCAGAAGCGCTTGAACTCGCTCGGGATGATGTAGCCCACCGTGTCGGGGAGGTTGATGGTCGTCGCCCCCTCCTCGATGGCTATCTTGACCGTCTCGGCCAGGAAGTCCCAGTCCGAGCGCGTGGCGTCCTCAGCACTCCACTCCACGTCCTTGCAGAGTTTTCGCGCATGGCGCACCGAGGCGGCGATCTCCTTCAGAAGCGCCGCGCGCGTCATCTTGAGCTTGTGCTTCAGGTGAATGTCCGACGTGGCGATGAAGGTGTGGATTCGGGGCTTTTTCGCGTGGCGCACCGCCTCCCAGCAGCGGTCGATGTCCTCGCGCGCGGAGCGCGAGAGACCGGCGACGCTTGTCTTCGTAATCGCCTTGGCGACGTCGCGCACCGATTCGAACTCGTCGTTCGACGCGATGGGAAAACCGGCTTCGATGATGTCCACGCCCAGTTTTTCGAGCTGAAGCGCCATCTGCACCTTCTGGAAATGATCCATGCTGCAGCCGGGCGACTGCTCCCCGTCCCTGAGCGTGGTGTCGAAAATACGGATTCTGTTCGAGGCTCTGCCTCTGGATGGTTTCTTTCGTACTGCCGTGGCTTGTCTCGCCATGGGTTCAAGGCTCCTTAGGAATTTTCATGTTTTCGTGAATGTGCGCCTTGAGCGGAACGCCGGGTTTTCGTGAGTGAGTGGGCGCTTGCGCGCAAGACGGGTGAACGCGCTGGTTTCCTAAGAAGCCAGTGGATGGCGGGGCGTCTTGAACACGCCCCAGGACCTCCTGCGATCCTGATGCCTCATCGAATCAATACCCCATATCGCTCAATCAAACGCGAGGACTCGCGGCTCAACGGGCGGAGTTCACGCAAATCCTCGCAAATACAATACGATCTTATGGGTCAAGCGCGCGCCGAGGTCAAGTCCCTTCTTTCGTTTTTTTCGATTTCCGGGACGAACGCACCGTAGCCTCCGGCTCAAACCCCCTCCCCTACTGCGCGTACTGCCCGCCGTCGATAACCAAAGACGAACCCGTCATGAAGCTCGAAGCGTCGCTCGCCAGAAAGAGGATCGCGCCCTTGAGCTCCTCTGGCTTGCCGACCCTTCCCATCGGGATGTGGGCCTTGATCATCCGCTCCCCCGCATCGGAAGCGAAGAACTTGCTGTTGATGTCGGTGAGGAAATACCCGGGCGCCAGGGCGTTCACGCGCACGCCGGTCTTCGCCCATTCGAGCGCAAGCGTCTTGGTGAGCTGGATCAGGCCGCCCTTGCTCGCCGAGTAGGCGGAGAGCATCTTCACGCCGATGAAGCCCGCCACCGAGGCCACGTTCACGATAGCCCCGCCGCCGCGCTCTATCATGCCCGGCGCCACGGCCTGGCACATCAGGAACGCGCCCCGCAGGTTCGTCTCCAGCACCTGGTTCCAGCGCTCGAGCGGCAGATCGGTGGCCCAGCCCTCCCCGCTCACGCCGCTGTTGTTCACCAGAACGTCGATGGACCCCAGCGCATCTTCCGCCTCGCGCGCCGCCTCTTGGACCGAGTCGGGATCCGTCAGATCGCAGGCGACGACGCGGGCCGTGCGGCCCAGGGCGCGAATCTCCTCCGCCGCTTCCTCGAGCTTCTCTTTTCGCCTCGCCGCCAGGGCGACGTCCGCGCCCGCTTCGGCCAGCGCATGAGCCATCGCGCGCCCGAGGCCAGTGCCGCCTCCTGTGACCAAAACCCTCTTTCCGCTTAAATCAAATAGTTGTGGCAATAGACTTTCCCCTGAGTATAAAGTTTTTGTAATTTTTTGCCCACAGAATCCGTGAATAACTTGTGGATAAGTATGTTAAATGGGCCTCTAAATCCCCTATTTTCCGTCACTTAAACCATATTGACACTTTTTTGAGCAAACCTTTTAACTCATGCAATATCAATAACATACACTAAATTTTCGCCTCTTCAGGCCTTGTACTTTCGTTTTAAGCATTGTTTTTGCACAAGTTTCATGGACGAATTCCTGAATTCACCCCTCATCGAGGCTCAAGAATTTTCATTTTAACTCATCATCTTTGGCACTCTCACCCACCGCATCCACCTCATAGAAGAGCAGACAGGTATCGCCGTATCGCCTCTCGCGCACGAGCCTCGCCCCACTCACTTCACTCCTCGCCGCGACGCCCCGGGGAGCCTCCATCACAAGGCTTGCGCATATCGGCTCGGGCGCAAAGACGGCATCGAGAAGCTCCTGCCGCAACCCCTCTTCGCGCCAGGGCGGATCGGCGAAGGCCAGATCGAACCTGTGCGAAGATTCCGCCTGGATTCGCCTGATCCCGGTGATTACGTCCGCGCAGCGAACCTCAAAGCCATCGGTCAGGCCAAGGGCCTCGGCGTTTCGCCGCATCGCCGCGCAAAGGCGCGGATTTTTCTCTACGGCAAGAACACCGGCCGCGCCCCGGCTGAGCGCCTCCAGCGATATCGCGCCCGAACCCGCGCACAGATCGAGCACGCGCGCGCCTTCCAGCGCGCTTCCCCAGATGTTGAACAACGCCTCGCGCACCCGCTCGCCCGTGGGCCGTACGCCCGCTTCTTCGGGCGAGGGTATCCTCCGGCTCCTTGCCGCGCCGCCGATAATCCTGAGCGACACCGCATGTCCTCAGAGGCGCTCGAAGTGGGCCAGTTCGCTGAACGACCGGAAACGCGCGTCTATTTCTTCTGCCGATAGCGCGCGCATCCGGTCGTAGCTGAACGATTCCACGTTGAACGACGCCATGACGCTGCCGAAGACAACCGCCCGGCGCATCCCCGCCTCGCTCAGGTCGCCCGTGGCGGCGAGATGGCCCATGAAGCCGCCCGCGAAGCTGTCGCCCGCCCCCGTAGGGTCGCAGACGTCCTCGATCGGTAGCCCGGGAGCGGAGAACACGCCGTCCTCGTGGAATAGCAGCGCGCCGTACTCACCCTGTTTCACCACCAGAGTCTTGGGGCCGATCTCCCGGATGCGGCGCGCCGCGCGCGCGATGTTCGCCTCGCCCGAGAGGGCGCGCGCCTCCGCGTCGTTGATGACCACCAAGTCGACCATCGAGAGCGTTTTGAGCAACTCATCGCGCTTGCCCTCGATCCAGAAGTTCATGGTGTCGCACGCCACGAGCCGGGGCGAGTTCGCCTGACCCAGCACGGCGGCCTGAAGCGCCGGGTCGATGTTCGCCAGAAACACGAAATCAGTGCCTTTGAAATTATCCGGCAGCTTCGGCGAGAAACGCTCGAATACGTTCAACTGCGTGTCGAGCGTGTGGGCGGTGTTCAGGTCGAACCCGTATTCCCCGCGCCAGCGGAAGGTCTCCCCGTCGCTTCGCTCGATGCCCGAAATGTCGATTTTCCGCTCTTCCAGGAACGCGAGCGTGTCATCGGGAAAATCCGCCCCCACCACGGCCACGAGCCGCACGTCCGTGAAATAACTCGCCGCCACCGAGAAATAGGTGGCCGAACCGCCCACCGCCTCTTCACGCTCGCCGAAAGGCGTCTTCACCGAATCAATCGCCATGGAACCGACCACCAGAAGACTCATCTTTCCCTCACTTCTAAATTTGTATCCGATCAAGCAAAGTTGACAATAACAATAGAAATACATGTATATGTAGAAATATATACATGTCAAAGCTGCCTACATCATAAGAATCCATACGATAAAGATATGTTGAATGAAGCATTTAATCCTTACGGGGCTTTAGAAGAACTCCAGGAGACAAATGAATTCCAGGAATGGATTGGAGAATTGCAAAGAACGGACAGGAATCTCTATCGGAAAATCGAATCGGAAAAATTGAAATTGATGGTAGGTCTTGGGAATAGAAAATTCGAGAGAGAAGGTGTCTATGCCTATCGATATCATGGACAGCCATCTGCATTTCGATTATATTATGGCGTTGTGGATAGTCGGGCTTGGTTATTGTGGGGCGACACGAAACCTTCACAACGCCAACAATCCAGGGAAATCGACAAAGCGGTTGAACTATTGGAAAGATTAAGGACATGAAAATTACAAAATCCTTGAAAGACACTACAATCAAAAGACTTTCAGAAGAAGAGGACAGGTTGGCGCTTTTGGAAATGGCCAAAGAAGAAAACGATCCAAAACATTACGAAGCCGCCGTCAAAGTTGTAGACGCCGCTCGCAAATATCACAAGCATCAAGAAAAAGAGAAAACCTGCAAATCTACTTCAGTCGCATAAATCAACCCTGAAACATCATCTTGTCAACTGCGCTCAATTCACTGACGAGATTTTCTTACCGGCAGTCGTAGGTCGTCTCCTAAATCCACAACGCCTCCCTTACATAGGAAATCCTTGGCTAAGGCGCGTCCATACCCATATCGTTCTCCAGGACGCCAACTCTAACGACAAAGCACGCACGTTTCAAAGGCTGTATCCATTTCCCGACGATATATGGTTTAATATCTCAAAACCCTGACAGTAAGCGGTCACACTCTTTTTGCCGCTTCTTGGGTGAAGGAGAGCCGCATGGACGCGAATCACCCCCTCGCCACGCGCGAGGAGCTGGCCAGCCTCGATTTTTATACCGATCTCGCCGATCGCTACCTCGCCGTGGACGGCCTGGAGGCGCGCTGGGTGAGTTTCACCAATAATGAGATCCTCCCCGACCGGGAAACCGCCGAGCGCATGCACTACCTCGTCTCTCTCGCGCGCGCGGTCGAGGAAACGCTCGATTCCGCATTCCGCTCAGGCCACATCCCCGGCACCGCCTTTTTCGGCAGGGGAAACGAGGGTGCGAGCGTCGCCAGCGCGATGTGTCTCGAAGAACACGAATGGCTCGTGCCCATGCACCGGAACTGCGGGGCGCACCTCGCCAAGGGCCATCCGCCCAGGAGCATCATGTCGCATTTCTTCGGTCGCGCCGACGGCCCCTCTGGCGGGCGCGACGGGAACTTCCACATGGGCTACCGGCCCAAGCGCATCACCCAGCTCATCAGCCACATCGGCACCATGGTGCCCATCGCGACGGGCGTGGCGTGGGCGGCCAAGGCGCGCGGCAAGGGCGAGGCCACCATTAACTATATCGGCGACGGCGGCACGAGCGCGGGCGATTTCCACGAGGCGGTGAACTTCGCCGCCGTGAGAAAACTCCCCCTCGTCATCATCATCGACAACAACCAGTACGCCTACAAGACGCTGCTGAGCGATCAGTACGCCTGCGACGCCCTGGTGCTCAAAGCGCCCGGCTACGGACTTCCCGGTTTTCTCATCGACGGCACGAACGCGCCCCTCGTTCACCACGTGTGCAGCCAGGCGCTTGCGCGAGCAAGGGAGGGCGGCGGCCCCACCTTGATCGAGAGCATCACCATGCGCGCCGCGGGCCATTCGGTGTACGACAAATTCTCCGACTACGTGGACATGGAGCATTTCGAGAAGTGGACCAGCGAGCGCGACCCTATTAAACGCCTCGATGAGGCGCTCATCGAGTTCGGCGTCATGTCGGTCGAAGAAGTCGCCGCCTCCCACGATAAGGCGAGAAAGGACGCGGAAGACGCGCGCGATGAAGCGCTCAAAAGCCCGATGCCGGACCCCGCGCACCTGACCGAAGGAGTGTTCGCCGAATGATCACCTACCGCGAAGCGCTGAGCGCCGCTATGTGGGAAGAGATGGAGCGAGACGAGGAAGTCTTTCTCCTGGGAGAAGACATCGGTCTGGGCGGCGGGGCCTTCAACATCACAAAAGGGTTCATGGAGAAATTCGGGCGCGACCGCGTGGTGGACGTTCCCCTGAGCGAGGCGGGCTTCACGGGTACGGCCATCGGCGCGGCGCTTTGCGGCATGCGGCCCGTAGTGGAGTTTCAGTTCGCCGATTTCGTCACCGAATCCTACAAGATGATCGTGGATTACGCGGCCGGGAACCATTACCGGCAGATGGGGCCGGTGCCCATCGTCCTGCGCCTGCCGGCCGCCGCGCTCGTCAGCGCCGGCCCGTTCCACAGCCAGAACCCCGAAATCTGGTTTTTCGGGACGCCGGGCCTCAAGATCGTCGCACCCACAACCGCTTTTGACGCCAAGGGGATGCTCAAGGGAGCGATAAGAGACCCCAATCCCGTCATCTTCATGGAATATAAAAAATTCTATAACTACCCGGTGAACGAACTGCCCGATGTCTTGAGGCCCGAAATCCCCGAGCAGGACTACACCGTGCCCTTCGGCGAAGCGAGAACCCTGCGCGAAGGGGACGACATATCGCTCATCACCTTCGGCACCACGGTGCTCGAAGCCTTGGAAGCGGCGGAAGTGCTCGAAAATGATGGTGTGTCGGTGGAGGTCATCGATCTCAGGACCCTGGTTCCGCTCGATAAAGAAGCGATCCTGAAAAGTGTCAGGAAAACAGGGAAAATCCTCTTCCTGCACGAAGCGAGAAAACGAGGCGGCGTGGGCGGAGAGCTGGCCGCCATCGTGAGCGAGGAGGTCTTTGAGTATCTGGACGCCCCCGTGCGCCGGGTCGGTGCGCCCGAAGCCCACGTGCCGCTCAGCCCCCCGCTCGAGCGCGCCTACCTGCCCAGCACCGAGAAGGTCGTAGACGAACTGCGCGATCTCGCCGCGTTCTAACCCCCGCCTCATCTGGCGCATTTCAGAATTTTCGAGTAAAACAAATTTTCGATTTTCTTCATCACGCTTGAGGGAGCCCCATGTACACCGCGCGCATCAGAATGCCCCGCATGGGAACCAGCGTGCACGAGAGCACGGTGGTCGCCTGGAAGAAGGCGGTGGGCGACATGGTGGCGAAGGGCGAGGTGCTGCTTTCGGCGGAGAGCGACAAGGTGGAGTTCGAGGTCGAGGCTCCCGCAGACGGCGTGATAACGGAGATATTGGCGGAATCGGAAGAGACGGTTCCCGTCGGTGAAGTGCTGGCGACCATGGAGACAGAAACCGAGGTCGCCGACGAGACGCCCGAGCCCGAAAAACCGGATTCGGACGCGAGCGACTGGGCGGCCCCTGTCGCGCCGTTGCAACCGAGGGAAAAACCCGTCATCCCGGCGGCGCGGGTGGATAAAACACCCCGCCCTTCAACTGAGGGGAAAGCCTGGCTCTCCCCGCGCGTCCAGAGCCTTGCCGCCGCGCACGGGGTCGGGCTGGACGTAGTCGCAGGAATCGCGGGCACGGGAACGGGCGGACGCGTTACCGCGCGCGACGTGGAGGCGTTCATCGCGGGCGGCGGCGCACCGCCGCGCATCGAGATGTCCTGGGCGCCGCTCAGCGAAAACCGGGATGAGCGCGTAGAGCCCCTCAGCAGGGTCAGGAAACGGATCGCCGAAAACCTCACCCGCTCGGTGCGCGAGATTCCCCAGGTCACAAGCTGGCTCGAGGTGGATATGAGCGGCGTTTCGGCCTTTCGGGATGCGAACAAAGAGGCGTTTCGCGAGAAACACGGCGCAAACCTCACCTACACGCCCTTTTTCATCATGGCGCTCGTCCACGCGCTCAGAAACGAAGGCAACGATCGCTTCAGCGCCACGTTTGAAGACGACGCCCTCACGGTCAAACGCTACCTGAACCTGGGCGTTGCCGTGGACTCCCCGGGCGGCCTCGTGGTTCCCGTCTTGAAAGCAGCGGATTCCATGAACCTGGTGGAGCTTTCCGTCCGGCTCGAAGATCTGGCCGCCAGGGCCAGAGAGGGCGCGCTCACGCCCGAAGACGTCCGGGGCGGGACGCTCACGCTCACCAATTTCGGCGCTTCGGGCGCGCTGGGCGGAAATCCCATCATCAACCCGCCCGAGGTGGCCATCATCGGCACAGGCGCCATTGCGCCGCGCCCGGTGGCCCTTCCGAACGGTTCAGTCTCCGTGCGGCCCATGATGACCCTGGCGATCACCTTCGATCACCGCGTGAACGACGGCATGGCGGCCGGCAGGTTCATCTCCGACGCACGCGATGCGCTCGAGAACATGGACTTTTCCCTTTTGGAGTATTGAATACCGGAATCCCGCAGCCGGAACCTGCGTTCACTTGCGTCCGGCGAGCGGCCACACGACTACAAGGAGTATTAAAAATCCCATGGCCAGACCAGACATCGACACCCCCTTGCGCTCCATGCTCTTCATCCCCGGTTCGAGCGAGAAGATGGTGGGCAAAGGCCCCACCATCGAGGCGGACGCCGCCCTGTTCGATCTCGAGGATTCCGTCGCCCCCCAGATGAAGGAAGCGGCGCGCGAACTCGTGCGCTCAGGCATCGCCGAGACGAGCAGCGCCCCGAACGGCCCATCCACCATCCTCGTCCGCGTGAACGACGTGGAATCAGGCATGCTGGATGAGGACATCGACGCCATCATGACCGAAGGGCTCGACGGCATATTTCTGCCCAAGCCGGAGAGCGCTGCGGACGTGAGAACCGCCGATGCGATTTTGGCGAAATACGAGCGCGAGCGCGGACTCGAAGAAGGCGGGGTGGGTATCATCGCGCAGATCGAGAGCGCCTCGGGCGTCGTGCACTGCTACGACATCTGCAAAGCGGCGGATCGCGTGGTGGGCGTGAACCTCGGGAGCGCGGAGGATGCCGATCTGTGCCGCAGCCTGGGGGCCACCTGGACGGAAGACGGAACGACGCTCCTCTACACGCGGAGCAAGGTGCTCGTCGAGGCGCGCGCCGCGCGACTGCCCCACCCCACCGACGGCGTCTACATGCGACTGCAGGACGACGACGGCTGCCGGGCGGATGCGGAATTCGCCAAGAAACTCGGCTATACCGGCAAAGCGGCCATCCACCCGAGGCAGGTGCCGATTTTCAACGACGTCTACTCCCCGAGCGACGAGGAAATCTCCTACTACACCGAGATGGCCGAAGCCTACCGCGAGGGCGAGGCGCAGGGACTCGGCGCGGTTTCCTTTCAGGGGAAGATGATCGATATCGCCATGGTCAAACACGCGGATAACGTGCTCGCCCGCGCCCGCGCCATCGCCGAAAGAGCGTAAGGGCAAATGACGGACGCTCCTGACCCGGTCGAGCATTTCTTCGCGCAACCCTGGTCCGACGGCCTGCCCGTCGTGGTCCCGACCGAAGAGCGCCTGACGTACATGCTGGAAAACTACGCGCCCGATGCGCTCATCGGCCACGTGCCGCCCGCGAATCATCCCGCGACGGTAGAGGCCGTGGCGATCCACGCCGTCATGGCGGGCTGTAAGCCCGAATACTTCCCGGCGCTTTTGTGCGCCCTTTCGTGCATTCTGGATACGCGCTTCAACATGAACGGCATCCAGGCCACGATGAACCCCGCCGGCCCCCTCATCGTCATGAACGGCCCCTACCCCCGCGAGATCGGCGTACACGGCGGCACGGGCTGCCTGGGGCCGGGCTTCCGGGCCAACGCGACCATCGGCCGCGCGCTCAGGCTCATGCTCCTGAACCTGGGCGGGGGGATTCCCGGCGTGGTGGACATGAGCACGTTCGGAAGCCCGAGCAAATTCGCCTACTGCCTGCGCGAGAACGAGGAAATCAGCCCCTGGCCCTCGCTGGCCGAAGAACGCGGATTCGGAAAAGAAGAAAACGTCGTCACCGCCTGCGCGGGGGAAGGCCCGCGCGTCGCGCTCGATGATTCGAGCGATCACCCGGACGGCGTGCTCACCACGATAGCGAGCACCATCTCCACCATGGGCACGCGCCACGCCTACTCGCCCGTGGGCCTAACGGTGGTCATGGGGCCGGAACACGCGCAGCTTCTCGCCGACCACGGCTTCAGCCGGGACGACGCCAAGCAAGGCCTCGTCGAGCGCGCCCGCCTGCCCGTGGGGCTGCTAAAGCGCGGCGGCCGCTACCGGGGAAAAGAAAAGAGCGAGTGGCCCGAATGGGTGGATCACGACGACGACGCCTGCATGACGCCCATGATCCGGAAACCCGAAGACATAACCCTCCTGGTAGCCGGCGGCCTGCCCGGCCCCTCATCGTTCGTCATCCCGGGATGGAACAACACCAACCGGCCCGTCTCGAAGGCGTTCGCCGTGGAGTAGCCGTATAGCAAACAGGAGCTATTGTCATATCCGGTCTATGGACGTCGTTCATTTAGCGACAAGCCTTCTGTCCGTTTCTCTTTCGTCCACCCCGTCGACCCGCCTGAGGCATGGAGGCGGAAGCAATTTGAGCGAAGCATTTTCAAAGGAGCTCATCTGTGCACACAACATACCCGGCTTTTTGAAACCATCGTTGAAAAGCCGGACCAAGAAACATAGAATGCCTGATGCTCAGAAATCTTGGGGTAAGGAGACGTGCAAAATGAAATACAAAATCGTTCTTCAACAATCTGAGGAAGGTTATAGCGTGTGGGTCCCTGGCCTGCCGGGTTGCTGCTCACAGGGTGAAACGGAGGCTGAGGCCATCTCCAACATCGAGATAGCGGCCAGGGAATACCTTAGCGCCGTGGAGGACCTCCTGGAGGGCGGAGATATACGGGAAATCGAAGTGGCCGTCTAGCCGTGCCGAAGATCCCGGGAATCAACCACCTGCATGCGGTGCGTGCCCTGGAAAAAGCCGGCTTTCGTATTCTTCGTCAAGGCAAGCACATCATAATGACAGATGGCGTGCGCGTATTGACGATCCCGAGGAACAACCCGGTCAACGCGGTCACGATGGGTGCGATCGTCAGAGCCTCCGGCCTGAGCGTTGATGAATTCCGCAGACTTTTATGAAATGCCAGAAATGGCATGACGTACCTTGAAACCTGCAAACGCAGGCTAAGTGTTAGGTTTGATCTACTATCAAATCGGATGCATGGACGTCGTGAATCAATCGCCGCTATATCCCCTAACACCCGTAGGCCTTGCCCTCCTGGGGTGTGAGGCGCTTCCAGCCCATCGCAAGCTCCGCGAGGATCCGCACGCCAACGCCGGTGCCCCCCTCGGGGCGGTAGGGATCGGCTTTTCCGGTGTGAGACGGCCCCGCGATGTCGAGGTGCACCCAGGGCGTCTCGTCGGCGAAATGCTGCAAAAACGCGGCGGCGGTGTTCGCTCCCCCCCAGCGCGCGCCCGAGATGTTGCACATATCGGCTAACTTTCCCTTCATCGCCTCGCCGTATTCCGGGAACAGCGGCATGTGCCAGACGCGGTCACCCGTGCGCTCGCCCAGGTCGCGCACGCGACCCAGCAGCTCGTCGTGCGTCCCGTACATGCCCGTCACCTTCTGGCCCAGCGCCACCATGCAGGCGCCCGTCAAGGTGGCGAGATCGATCATGCACTGGGGCTTGTATTTCTCGCGCGTGTAGTGGAGCGCATCGGCGAGGACGAGCCTGCCCTCGGCGTCGGTGTTGTGGATTTCAATCGTCGTTCCCTTCATGGAGCGCACGATGTCGCCGGGCCGCGTGGCGTCGCCGTCCACCATGTTCTCCACGAGGCCCGTTACGCCGATTACCGGCACGCGGGGCTTCGAGCGCGCGACGGCCAGCATGGCGCCCAGAACGGCGGCGGCGCCGCTCATGTCGGTCGTCATCAGTTCGAGACCGCCGCTCGGCTTGATGGATATGCCGCCCGTGTCGAACGTCACCCCCTTGCCGACGAAGGCGATGGGTTTCTGGCTTCTGGCGCCCTCTGGCCTGTATTCGAGGACCACCATGCGAGGGGGTTCGCTGCTGCCCCGGTTTACCGAGAGAAGCGCGCCCATCTTCATTCTCGCCATCTGCTTCTCGTCCAGCACGCGGCACTTCAAGCCTTCACGCCGTGCCATCGCGCGCGCCATATCGGCCAGCGCGGGCGGGCGCTTCTCGTTGCTGGGCGTGTTGATGAGGTCGCGCGCATAGTTCGTCCCCTCGCAAAGCGCACGCCCATAGCGCACGCCGCGCCGCATCGCGCTCAGGTTCCTGCCTCGCCCACCGCACAAAACGACGCGCGAGACCTCATTCTTCTCATCATTATCCCCGCTCTTGTACTTGCCCATCCGGTAGAGCCCGAGACCCACGCCTTCGACTATCGCCTGGGCCGCCTCTCTTGCTTCGAAGCCATTTCCGGTGGTGGAGGCCGAAACTGCGACACTTTTTAAGCTCTCGGCCCGCGCGCGCCTGGCCGCCAGAGCGCTGGCGCAGCGGACCGATTCGGGCGATGCCTCATCGCCCAAGCCGGCAAGAATCACGAATTTGGGCGCTCCGCCGCCATCGGGCGCGGGCAGAACGGAGACTTGCCCCTCTTTCCCCTCAAAAACCTTGCGCTCACGCAAGGAAGCCAGGGCATCACCCAGAATATTTTCGAGCTGTTCGTTTTTTTCGTCTTTCGCCATGAGGCAAACCAGGGCGTCCGTCCCCTGGTCGAAGCCTTCACCGCCGACAACGGAGAACCGCATGACCATCTCCTCTCCCGATAACACCTGAAATAGAAAGCGAATGGAGGAAAGTGTATCCCAGAGCGGCGCGCACGGCTATGCGGTTCGGTCTCTCCCACCTTTTTCTCATGAGGATGAGCGCGCGGATTGTCTTACCCGGCAACCTGCCCCTAGAATGCCCGGCAATGTCGGCATATAAGAGCGAGTCGGGCGCATCGCGCCCCACGCTCAACAGTGATAGTTTTTACCTCTCACGCGAAGGAATAGGCCATGAGTTTCTATAACTGGGACATGCTTCCCTTGAGCCACGACCGCCCCGGCGTCGCGCACAGGCGTATTTTCGGCGACAACATCCAGATGCAGCACCTGATCACCGAGCCGGGCGGCACACCCTCGAAAATGCACAACCATCCCGATCACGAGGAGTTCTTCTACATCCAGGCGGGCGAGTGGGAGTTCACGCTCGAAGACGATGTGCGGCGCATCGGGCCGGGCGACGTGGTGCACGTCAAGGCGGGCGCGATGCACACGTTGAAGCTCGTGAGTGATGAGCCGGGAATGGCGCTTGAGGTGTTCTACCCGATGTGGAACCCGGAACTCGCCGGTGACAAGGAGGATTTCACGATAGACGCCATCAAGAGCCGCATGGAATTCGCCGAAGAACCCGACGAAATGAACCGGGGCCGCCCGCCCGGACACGGGGATTAACGGGGGAGAGCCGCGTGGCGCATCGCCCCTCATCCCGAGTAGGCGCGCAGCGCCGTATCGAGGGATGGAGCTGCCATCCTCCCGGCGGGTGAGGAAAACGGGGGAGCTTCGTCGCTGCCGGGGAAGTGGTATTTTCCCCGCCCTCCTCCAAATACGCACAAAAAAACAGGCGGCGCCCGTCGACGCCGCCTGCTGTTTATTGAATTTCCCTCAATGTTCCGTTTCAGGTAACACCAAGGGTCAGCTTAGGGTTTCTTGAGAACCCTCTTCCGGTGGTGAGCCGTTTTCAGAACCCTCCGGAGATTTGTGTTAAGGGCGGTTACTATCAGTCGTCTTACCATGACAGCCCTCCTCTTTCTATATGTGCAAACAAATCCTAGCAAAGGACCGGAATCGTGTCAAGAATTTTTTATCTTCAAAAGCGCGAGAAAATCTCAGTCCCATACATTTCAATAACTTATCCGCATATTTTTCATTGACGACTCACCCGCCCATCCGGCACGACGCGCCCGCCTCTTACGCCTCGATGATGGCGGAGACCACCCCTCCGCCCACCGGCCCCTGGTGGAACACGAGGCCGGCCGAGACGTAAACCGCCGGGTCCTGCACCACCGAGGCGATGACGGCGTTCGCCACGGCGCGCACGGGCCGCGTACCCAGAACCGAATCCGTAAGCAGCGTGACCCGCTTGCCCAGAAGCCTGCCGTCCCAGGGAGCGCCCGCTTTGGCGAACGCGTGCACCACTCTGCTCAAATCCTCCGCACCCGGCAGGCCGTCGAAAGCCAGTCCCGCGTTCCTGAGCGCCTGACGGACGGCGTCGGCGTCGATCAGGTGCTGCATCACCGCGCGGCCGATCTTGTAGCGGCTCACCGACTGTGCGGAATTCGCCAGTACGACGACTTCAGAGCGCATGAGTTCCACGCCCGCAGAGCAGGAGATCATCTCGGAATAGAGATCACCCCGGCTGCAGACGTCGGATATCTCGAACGAATCGCGGGCAATCTCCCCGATGCCCACCGCAGCGCCCAGGGCCGAGCAACCGTTCGAGAGGCTCATCGAGCGCGTGGTGTCCGTGCTCACCACCTTCTTGCCGCGCGAGGCCGCGTCGTTGATGCGGTCCGACGTGAGCAGCGGGCATTTCACCTGCACGTAGCCCACGTCATCCAGCGAATCCACGCCCGCTCGCTCGAGCGCCTCCTCAGCCGCCTCGGCCACCAAGTCCACCTGCGCCATCGTGCCCAGTTCCTCGGGCAGAAGCTCACGGGTGAAGGCGACCCCCATCGAGAGGCGCTTTTCCCCGGGGCTGTCGGCGTCGCCCACGTCGGTTTTGGAAAACGCCACCGCGTGGGGACTCATGACCCCCTCGCATCCGCCCGACATCACCATCGCGCACATGCCCTGCACCTCGTCGCGGGAGAGGCCCAAGTTTTCCATCATGTAATCCTCGAAGGAATGAAGCGCGTAGGGCCTCGAATAGTCGTTCACCCGGCCGTTGCCCTCCGTCTTGGCGATGATGGCCTGAATGTCCGCCGCCTGAATGCGGCCTTCCGCCACTGCATCCGCAAGGCCCGAGACGTCCTCGGGTCCCGACATCTGAAACTTCACCACCTGGGTATCAAACACGGTAAATCCTCCTCACTGTGCGTCTAAGGCATCCGATGCACGAACGCCGCTTCATGCTCCCGGAACCACCAGGCCCGCCCGCTCGACGATGGCGGCAGATGCCGTCTGCGCTTCCTCTCGAATTGAGCGCTCCTCTTCCTCGCTCACCTTGCTCAATCGTCCCGCCTCCATGAGCGGCTCGCCGTCCACCCAGACCCAGCGCACCTCAGTCCCGTGGGTCTGATACGCGAGAACAGAAGGCAAATGATGATTCGGGTGCATATGCGGCCCGCTCATGTCGAGCAGAATCATGTCCGCCCGCTTGCCCACCTCTATGCTCCCTGTCTCCGCTTCGAGTCCGAGCGCGCGCCCCCCGTTGCGCGTGGCCATATCAAGCACCTGCTGGGCCGTGATGGCGGCGGGATCCTGATGCACCCCTTTATGGAGCAGGCAGGCGAGCCTTATCTCCCAGAACATGTTTACCAGATCGTTGCAGTTAGCGTTGTCAGTCCCCAAGGCCACGGGTATTCCGTAGCCCAGCATGCGGGGCACCGGCGACACGCCCGAACCCAGATACATATTGCTCGATGGGAGATGCACCACCTGAGTTCCTGATTCCTTCAAGAGCCGAATGTCCTCCTCGCTCAAGTGGATGCAGTGGCCGGCGACGAGGCGCTCGGAGAGCAGCCCCCAGGCCGCCAGGTGCTGTACGACGGGCAGACCGCCCACTTCCGATTCCATGGGGTCTTCAGATACGTGCGTGGAAACGCGAAGGCCACGTTTTCCGGCCCATTCGTCCACCTCGCGGAAGGTCTCGGGCTTCACGTAGACGGGGATGTTCGGCCCCGGCCAGACGAGAACGCGTCCCGCCGAGCGGCCGTGGTATTTATCCACCAGATGGGATGTCTCCTCCAAAACCTCTTCCCTTGTCTTCAAGCTTGGCGGAAAGGTCTTGCCCCATGCGGCGATGTGGGAGTGCGCCCGCTCGGCGAGTTTTCCAGAAGGAGACATTTCGTTGAAACTCAAAGCGAAGACGCTCCGCATACCCGAATCGTCCATGGCCTCTATCATCGCTTCGGCCAAGGGGATGGGGACGCGCTCGTTCGTCACTACCGCCGTGGTGCCCGAGCGAATCGCCTCGCACGCGAAGAGTTTGACGGAGAGCGCCGCATCCTCCGGCGTATAGGCAACCTGGCCGGGCGCCATGACATTCAGTCGCCAGTCCATCAGCCGCCTGTCCGCGCCCAGGCCGCCGCGCAGCAGAATGCACATGATGTGGCTGTGGGCGTTCACCAACCCCGGCATGAGGGCCATTCCCTCGCCATCTACCACCTGCGCTGCGCCGGCATTAATCTTGGACTCTGAAACATCGGCGACCCGGCCATCCTCGACCAGCACGGATGCGCGAGGGATGACCTGACGCGTCTCGTTTTGCGTCAGGACGCAGGCGTTTTCGACCACGAAACGACCCGCCATGGGAAATCCTCCTGTTAGATGTTTCAGCAGAATACGACAATCGGGCGGATTTGAGTATCTCCGCTGTAAGCCGCGCCTTGCCAGAGAAGGAAAAGAGCATTATTAGTGTGAGAGAAGACCTGACAACCCGAGGAGAGACGCCGATGTCCAAGATCAAATTCCTGCAGCATTTCAGCATCTATTGCCGGGATCTGCCGGCCATGCACAAATTCTACAACGAAATTCTGGAACTTCCTGAAATGCCCCGCCCCCACTTCCCCTTCCCGGGCTATTGGTATGAGGCGGGAGAGGACCACCAGATCCATCTCGCCAAGGTGAGCGATACGCATGTGTCCCACTCCATCAGCGACAATGAGGATGGATACATGGACCATCATTTCGGGATGGTGACCGAAGATCTCGAGGGGATGAAGGAGAGGCTCAAGGCGCACGGCGTCCCGTTTCATGATGAACCTTACGGCTACCCCCAAATCTTCTTCAGAGACCCGGAGAACAACCTGATCGAGGTCGCGTCCACGGCGATGTTCGACATGGAGTAGCCGGCGCGCGTCGTGGGCAGTCCGCAACCCGCCGTGTTCCCCTTATACCCTGGCAGTAAAGGTCATATATGCGCCACAGGAGCGCCACCAACGACGCATTCCCGCTTTTCCACTGATCTCTGGAGACCAGGCCATGTCCTTTCAAAAATTCCACACCACGCATGTAACCGCCGGGCCGGGGAGCTACTCCCAGGCCCTTCTGGCGGGCAGGACGCTCTATCTCGCGGGCCAGACGGGTGAGGGGCTCGACGGCGCCCCGCCCGCCCTCGGCGACGCCGCCGCCCAGGCCCGTCAGGCGTGCGAGAACATAAAGCAGCTTCTCGAAGAGGCGGGAGGCGACCTATCCCACGTCGTGAAGCTCACGAACTACATCACCGACAGGGCGTACCGGAAACCCGTCTACGCGGTGATCGCGGAATACTTCGGCCCCCATGCGCCCGCAAGCACGGGCGTCATCGTGGACGGGCTGGCTTCAGAGGATTTTCTCGTGGAAATCGACGCCACGGCTTATATCCCCGAGGCCTGAGATGTAATGGCGTATTGAGATATCCGCCGCAAAAGGGCAGAATAGGGCCACAGTCAGACCAAACAGTGAAGCAGCCCGTGAGGCTGAGTCCTTTCAGAGGAGAGGGATCATGACCGAATCTTACGATGGATTGTTCGTCGGCGGAGGGCACAACAGCCTGGTATGCGCCGCCTATCTGGCGAAAGCCGGGAAAAAGGTAGCCGTTCTGGAACGCTCCGATGTCGCTGGCGGTGGCTGCTCTACGCACGAAGTGACCCTCCCGGGGTTCAAGCACAACCTGCACTCGAACTATTACGTGGGTCTGGAGAGAAGCCCCATCCTGCGCGACCTGGAACTCCACGAATACGGCTTCAGCCTCATCTTCCCGGAATATCAGCAAGGCTGCCTATTCAGCGACGACACGGCGTTCGTCATCCACCGCGATGTGGAGAAGACCGTCAAATCTATCGAGCGCATCAACAAGAACGACGCGAAAACCTACCGCGACCTCCACGTCAAATTCACCGAGGGG
Organism: Nitrospinae bacterium bin107; assembly: GCA_002238965.1. Lineage (GTDB taxonomy): Bacteria > UBA8248 > UBA8248 > UBA8248 > UBA8248 > Bin107. The sequence continues at coordinate 47,226 of MPNJ01000008.1, forward strand.
ATGCTCGACATCATCACCTCCTTCATGTACTGCGCTCCCCTGCCGCCCGAGGAACTGAAAGAGCGCTTCGCGGGGCCGCTGGGGCGCGAATTCCTGAGCTATGCGAACCTCAGCATGTACGAGGCGGTGGACCAGCATTTCGAGGACGACAGGCTGCGCGTGCTGTTCAAGCTCTTCCTCGGCTCCTTCACCCTCGAAAACACGCCGACGACCGGCATCTTCTTCCCGAGAATCTTCTCGCGCATCGCTAGCTTCGCCCTGCCCGTGGGCGGGTCGGTGAACTTCACACGGGCGCTGGAGCGCGTGGTCGTGCGAGGCGGCGGCAAGGTGCTTACCAACGCCGATGTCCGCGAGATCACGGTCGAAAGCGGGGATGCGACCGGCGTCATTCTGGAAGACGGAACCCGCATCGAAGCCACCGAGTTCGTGGCAAGCGGGGTAAACTGGCCGCTCACGGTGCGCCTGGCCGGGGAGGATTACTTCGGTGGCAGACTCGCCAAGGCGGCGCTGGAGTTCCAGTGGGCGAGCCACGGGCTCTGCACCATCCACCTCGCGCTCAAGGAAGCGCCCGACTTCAAGGCTGCGAAATTCGATCCCGACATCAACAAGACGTTCAACATCTTCTGGGGCGCGGATTCGACCGAGGAGATCAATGAGTGCTTCGAGACGATCCACGACGGCGAACTGCCCAAGCTCATGGGCAACGGCGGGAGCAACAGCCACTTCGACCCGACCTACTCGCCCGACGGCACGCACGTGGGCTACTGGTGGCCGTTTGCGCCCTATGAACTGAAAGACGGCGGGGCCGAAGCGTGGGACACACGGCGCGAGGAATACACCCAGCACTTCATCGACTCCTGGAAGCCCTATGCGCCCAACATCAATCACGACAACATCATGGGCAGCTATCTCTACACGCCGCTCGACATCGTGCGCATGAACCCGAACTTCGTCCGGGCGAGCCACCATGTGGGCGCCTACGTTCCCGAACAGTTGGGCTACAACCGCCCGCATCCGGAAGTGAGCGACTTCCGCACGCCTGTCGGGAAGCTGTATCTCTGCGGTTCGAGTTCACACGTGGGCGGCGCGGTGACGGGAGCCCCCGGCTACAACTGCGCGAACGCGATAGCCGAAGATCTGCACATCGATCGCTTCTGGGCGCCCGTCGAGACCATGATGGCGTAAAGACGAAGATTTGATTCGCGTTCTACGAGGAAAGGATAAAATTTCATGGAACTGATCGACCTCTCACAAACTGTGGCGGCGGGTGGATTCGAGCGTCCGTTTCACCCCAAGGTGGCGATTGAGCCGATGATGACGCACGAGGAGTCTTCGGAGAGATTTTTGGGGAAATTCTCCTTCGCGGCCATGAAGCTCACGCTTTCGGATCACACCGGAAGCCACGTGGACGCCCTGAACCACTATGTGCCCGGAGACGCTCCCTCCATCGACCAGTTGCCGCTCGATCGTTTCTATTCGAGCGCGATTTGCGTGGATTTTTCGGACATCGCGCCCAGGACCTACATCGAAACCGAACACATCGAGCGCGAACTCGAAAAACACGGGCTCTCCATCGAAGAGGGCGACGCCTTTTTGTACTATACGGGTCATTTCGAGAAGTCCTATAAGGACCCGAATCCCGATGTCTGGTGGAAAGAATTCGCGGGCCTGAGCCGGCCCGCCACCGAGTATCTCGCCGACCGGGGGGTGCGCAACATCGGGTGTGAGGCGTTTACGATAGAAAACCCCACGCAGATGTTCCCCGAATCGGAAGAGCCCTACCCCTCTCACCAGGTGTGCAAGGAGCGGGGGATGCTCAACACGGAAAACCTTGTGATACCCAGGCGCCTGGTGGGCAAGCGCTTCACCTTCCTGTGCCTGCCCATCAAGCTGAAAGACGCGACGGGCTCGCCGGTGCGCGCCGTCGCGGTTCTGGACTGATCTAGAGGCCGAAGCCGAAGAGCGCGTTCGCGTTTCCAAAGGCGGCTTTTTCAATCTCCGCCTCGGCGATGCCACCCCGGCGCATGGCGCGGATCGCCCGGGGGATGCAGTAGAGGTCGTTCGATGTGTAGGGAATGAGGTCGGAGTTGAGCATCATCCGTCCCGCACCATGACGCCGCACCCACTCCACGACGGCGGCCGGGGGAATCGGCCGAAGACGGCTGCCGAGGCTCGTCGCGCACCATGCGCCTGTCTCTTCGTGAACGAAATCCACTATCGTCGCATCCACGTGGTCGATCACGAGCAGTGAGTGATCGAGCCCTGCGGCATCAATGACTTCCAGGTCCATCTTCAGGTAATGGAGCCTGAACGCTTCTGGCGAAACTTCTCCTTGCGTGTCCACGCCGCCCAGGAATTCTTTCGGGTTCTTGTACGTCGGCGTATGAAGAATCAGGGGCTTTTTGAGTTCCACCGCGATGCGCGCCTGCGCTTCCAGGCATTTGGCCTGATCTTCCAGGTCCCAGGAAAAGCCGAAATACTGCCCCGGGTCCAGGCCCACTTCGCCCAGGGCGGCCACCCGCTCACTCTCCAGATAGCCGGGAAGCGCGTCGATGAGTCGCTCCCAGCCGTCCACCCGCGTCATCGAGCTGACGCCCACGGCGCACATGGCGCGAATATGGTGTTTGGCCTCAGCGGCTTCCGCCATCCTGAGGGGGCTCTCCCAAAGCCTCTTCACATCCTCTGATTCGGGCGCGCGCTTCCATATCTCGCGGTGCACGTGGGGATTCCCGCACGAGAGAATGGAACCCACCATCCCGCACATGCCCTGTAGCTCCCAGTCGTCGAAGCTGAACCCGTGCAGGTGGTTGTGGCAGTCGATGTACCTGTCCATTCTAGGCCCCTGGTTTTCTCGCCAGAAACACGTAGCGGTTGAGACTGAAGAAATACTCGCCACGTTCGCCCAGCGCCATTAAATCCTCGGCCCAGGCTTTTGCCTCTACTTTCGGCACGCCGCCCTTTCGGATGACGAAGGGCACGATGACGCTCACCATTCCGTGGCTGTAGTTTTCTGCAGGATACTCCGTATTGAGCAGCGGCAAAACCCTCACGCTCGCAATCTCGAAACCCGCGACTTTGAGCAGGGTCGATAACCTTCTCGGCAGATGAGGATCCGCCAGATGCGCGTCCCACGCTTTCAATATCCTTTCCGCCCGCGCGGCGTCCTGCGCGTTCCAGACGAGCGAACCCCAGTCGGTGTCCATGATGAGGGCGCGGCCGCCGGGCAGCAGCACGCGGTAGAGCTCCGCCAGGGCGGCCTCCATATCGGTGACGTACTCATACACCTGGGAGATGATGGCCGCATCGAAACCGCCATCCTCGAAAGGCAGGCTCAGGGCGTCCGCCTCACGGAACGACACCTGAGGCTGCGACGCGCAACGCTTCTCGGCGAGGGCCAGCATGGGCGCGCTCTTGTCCACACCGGAAACGGCGCCCCCCTCCCCCACCATGCGTCCGGCTTCAAGTGTCATAAAGCCGGGGCCGGAACCCAAATCGAGTACGCGCTCGCCCGGCCGGGGAGCGACAATCTCCAAGAGAGCGTCGCGCTGCGCGGCCACGTCCGCCGTTGTATAGACGGCCTCGACGCGCCGTGCCGCCTTTTCATCGAATCCCGGGGGCTGGTTCATGCGTTATTCTCTCTCATCGCTGTGTTGACCCGAACGAAAGGCCAAGTGTCCTCGTCCGCGCCGGGGGAAGTCAAGCGCTTTGGGCGTCACAACCAACAGGAAAATCGCCTATTCACACGGCGTTTCGCGCCAATTATTCTCCGAAATCAAGGCTTGGAGACCAGACGGCTCACTCTCTCCTTTTCACGCGCATGGGCTGCACGGCATTGACGCGCGTTTTCCCCAGAACCTATAAGCCTAGTGAACTTATTTTTCGCATCCTCCGTCATCACTGGAAGTCTTATGGCCCCATCGAAGATATTCAACCTTTTCGCGATCGCGGGCAGCCACGCCGTCAACGCCTTCTACACCCAGCTTCTGATACCCGTCCTCCCGCTCATCGTCGCGGAATTCGAGCTCAACTACGTCCAGGCGGGCCTCATCGTGACGACCTACTCGGTGGCGAACAGCGTTTTTCAGTTCCCGCTTTCCTTCATATCGGACTACACCCGGCGCTGGCGGACCGTACTGGCCCTCTCCCTGCTCACCCAGGCGCTTCCCGTTCTGCTCTACGGCTACGCGGCCAACTACTCCCTTCTGCTGCTGTTTGTCTTCATCGGCGGCATCGGGAGCGCGGCCTACCATCCGCCGGCCGTGGCGCTCATCACGCGTGAACTTCCCGAAAGGCGCGGGTTCTGCACGGGCCTGTTCAATGGCGGGGGCGAGATGGGGAACATCATTTCGCCCGCCATCGTCGGCTGGCTCGCCGTCTATCTGGCGAGTTGGCGCATGGCGGCGCAGTTCTACGTCATCCCCGGCGTCATCTGGGCGGCGCTCATCTGGTTCCGCTTTCAGGATCAACTCGGAGAGCGCCTCCCCTTCCGCCAGGCGGCGAGGTCCACCTTCGGCGCGCTGTTCCGCAACAAGTCGTTGATGCTCCTCATCGCTCTTTCCTCGTTCCGGATCATGGGCTTTCGCGGCTTCATGGCCTTTTTGCCGCTCCTTCTGGCGGAGCAATTCGGCTTCGACACCAAGGGGGTGGGCTGGATGCTCAGCGCCTATTTCCTCATAGGTTCGACAATGTCCATCATTATCGGCAGGTGGTCGGACAAGACGGGCAGGACGAAGCTCATCGTCGTGCTCACCTTCATGTGCGCCATCGCCATGGCCTCTCTCACCTGGGTCTCGAGCCTCACGACGCTGCTGCTCGCGCTTTTCGCCGTCGCCTGTATCCTCACGCCGGTGCCGACCCTGGTGCTTGCCGTCGGCACGGAACTCGTGGACGAGCGGGTGCGATCGAGCTCAGTGGGAATGATCTATGGCTTCAACGAGGCCGCAAGCGCGCTCTCACCGCTCATCGGCGGCCTTGTGGCCGAAGCGATGGGGCTTCAAATGGCGTTCACCTTCTACGCATCGATGTTCATGGTCGGCGGCTGCATCGCCATCTTCCTGCACAGGGAAAGCGCCCTCCAACCCCAGGTGCAAGTGAGCGAATCATGAGCCGGGCGGAAGAGATCGATACGGGGGCAGGCGCGCAAGATCCGGCGCAGGATATCCCCTGGGGTGCGCTCGCCATCCTGTTCACCGCCCACTTTGTGGTGGACGGCACGATAAATTTCATCGCACCTCTGCTGCCCCTGATTCGGGAGCAATTCCAGGTTTCCCTCTCAACGGGCGGTCTGCTCCTCACGTTCGCCTCGATGAGCGCAGCGCTCTCACAACCCGTGACGGCGATTCTCGTGGACCGCTGGCCGACTCTTCCCTGGCTCGCCGTGGGGATGGTGGGCAGTGCGCTGTTCATCACCTCCATCGGCTGGGCGCCCAACTTCACGGTGCTCACCGTCATGGTCGCGGTCGGCGGTTCGATGGTCGGCCTGTGTCATCCGGACATGGCGTCGCGCGCGGGCGCGCTTTCGGAAAACCGCAAGGGGCTGGTGGTGAGCGTTTTCATCGCCGGAGGGCGCGTGGGCCACGGCCTTGGGCCCGTCATCGCCATCGGCATCGTCTCGCTCGGGGGCATGAAATGGCTGTGGGCGTTCACCCTGGTCGCCGTCGCGATGGCCCTGACGGTGAAATACGGGCTGCCGAAGCCTGAGTCACCCCCAAGCAGCGGAGATAACAAAGCCTCCATCTGGGATTTCGTCACAGCGCTGCGCACAGCAGGCACGCCGCTGCTTCTTCTCTCGGGCGTCACCATTTGCCGCGCCGTCGTGAACATCAATTTCATCAGCCTCATACCCTCGCTGTACGCCGAACACGGCATGAGCATCTGGAGCGGGGGAGCGGCCAGCGCCATCATGCTCACCTCGGGCGCAGTGGGCGTCCTGGTAGGCGGCTTTTTAGGAGACCGTTTCGGGAAAAAAGAACTTATCGTCGGCGGCATCGGGATAGGCGCCTTGTGCGTCTGTGCATTTTTGATTGCGCCGCCCGAGTGGGGCTTCGTATTGCTGGCTTTCCTGGGCGTCGCCACCTACCTCCCGATGGGAGTGACGATGGCCTTCGCCCAGCAACTGATGCCGCACAACCGGGGGCTGGCCAGCTCCATCACGCTCGGCCTCTCGTGGTTCATCGCGAGCCTTTCGGTCTACCCGATGTCCGTTCTCGGCGAGTGGTTCGGCCTCGCCAACGCCTTCTGGGTGCTGCCCGGCTTTTTCATCGCCGCGTGCGCGTTCGCGCTCTTCCTGCCGAAGGTCCGCTGATTCGCGCATAAAAAAAAAGACGGCCCCGAGGAGCCGCCTTTTTTGTGTCGCTTCGCTTAAGCCGTAACGGCCTGCTCGGCCAGGAGTTCATCCAGCACCCGGTCGATTCTCGGCTGCTCGGTCCAGCTCGCCTTGTAGGCGATGTTCCCCTCCTTGTCGATGACGAAGACCATGTTCGGCATGCGCCCGAAGGCGTTCACCACCGCCTCGTCGACGTCGTCCACCAGAACGGGGATTTTCATGCCGAATTCGGCCACCAGCTCTTTCGCGTAGTCCATCTTGTGCTCGAAGGTGGTGTGCTGGGTGTATTTTTTGAAGTACTTGCGCTCCTGCGCGTGGGGCTCCTTGGAATAGACCACGAAGAACTCGACGTCCTTGTCCTTGTAGCGCTCTTGCAACTCGTCCATGCCCGGCACCTGCCGGCGGAATGGCGGTCACGTGATGGCGCCGAATTCCAGGACGACGTTCTTCTTCCCGCGAAAATCGGCCAGGTCCACGGTTTCGCCCGACGTGCTCTCAAGCTTCACCGGAGGGGCCGGCTGGCCGGGTTTCAGCTGATCCTCAAACGCCTTGTGGCGGACTTTCCTGAACCCGCTCAACTCGCGCTTGATCATCAGGAACGGATCCAGATACCACATGCTCCACAAGCCCCCGAGAGGGCCGGGCGGCCTGTCGATATAGTCTTCTTTCTGCATCTATCAACCTCCCATGAAAAGATGAATGGCGAATACGGAAAATTAGTCCAATTTCGGGATTTTGTCGATTCCTTTGGGGAGAACCGCCTTGCACTTGCGAGATCGGGAGTCAGGGTGCGGCCTCCCGCCTTTCGAAGGCGCTCCAGTAGACGTCCATCACCCGCTTGAAGCCCACGCTTTCGAACACGCGCTCGGACGCCTCGTTTCCCTCCACGATATAGCAATACGCCTCGCGTCCCCTGGCGAATTGCGCCTCGACGAGGGCGGACACCACCACGCGCGCAAGGCCCTGGCCGCGAAAGTGATCCATCGTGTGCAGCATGCCGATGGAGCCGTTCGCGTGAACGACTATGTAGGAAGCGAGTTCGCCCTCGATGCGTATCGCCGCGGTGGGGGCATTCGTGATTCTCGCCAGGGCGTATTCCTCCCCCTGGTCGTAGGGGGAATTCTCGGCCAGCGTCTTCGCATCCTTGGGGTTCAGACTTTCGACGCGGTGCGTGCTGAAGACGGGCCTGAAATCTTTTTTCTCCAGAATAAACATGCCCACGGGCGACGCGCGGATGAGTTTCCTTCGTCTCTCGACCGCCTTTTGCACATCGAGCGATAGAGAGGAGAATTTGAGATAGCCGTCGCTCTCCTCCATCTGCGCGGAGAGGCGCTCCATGTCTCCCAGTTTCGCGAGTAACGCCTCGGGCCGCCCCAGCGGCGCGAGCCAGCCGCGACCGGTGTTCACCACCATCTGGGGCGCAGTGAGGTCATCCACCCAGAGGGGGACCTCCCTTCCCCCTTCCGCGATTGTTCCCGTAATGCGCATCCCGAGCGGCCCCTGCGCACGCAGGAATTTCTGGATAGATTCGCTCCGGGGGTTCTCCAACCGAATCAATTTTCGTTAAACTCCCTTACTGATGGAAACGCCGCTCCCTTGGAGGAGTGATTATACCCGCTTCTCCGCGCAGATGTAGAGGCAGTAATCCGCCAAACAAAATACTCCAGGAGAGAAAATGAAGGAATATCGAATCATCACCATCCCGGGGGACGGGATCGGCCCGGAACTCATGGAATCCACCATCGCCGTTCTCGAAGCCGTGCAGGGCACAAACGAGACCTTAACGCTGAGACTGGAAGAACACGAAGCGGGAGCGGGCCGCTACGCCAGGTACGGCAAGCGCATCAGCGATGAAACCATGCAGGCCTGCCGCGAAGCGGACGGCGTCCTCAAGGCGCCGGTCGGGAATCCGGCCGTCCGCACGCCGGAGGGTACCGAGGCGGGGCTTCTGGGCGGCGTGCTCAGAACGGGGCTCGACCTGTTCGCCAACATGCGGCCCGTCAAACTCTACCCGGGCATCCGGAGTCCACTGGCGGGCTATGCGCCCGGCGGCATCAACTACGTCGTGATCCGCGAGAACACCGAAGGCCTCTACGCCTCGCGCGACAAGGGCGTGGGCGGCCCCAACGCCGTGGCCGACACCATGATCATCACCCGCCCGGGCGTGGAGCGCGTCGTGCGGTTCGCCTTCGAACTCTCGCGCACAAGAAACGGCGCGCCAGAAGACGGCGTGCGGCGCGTCACCTGCGTGGACAAGAGCAACGTGCTTCGCTCCATGGCCCTGTTCCGCGAGGTATTCTTCGAGGTGGCGGCGGATTACCCCGACATCGAGGCCGAGGCGGTCTATTCGGATGCCTGCGCCAACCATCTGGTGATTCGCCCGGCGCACTACGACGTGCTGGTGATGGAGAACATGCTGGGAGATTTGTTGAGCGATTTGGGCGGCGCCACGGCCGGCGGCCTCGGCATGTGTCCGTCTGGGAACATCGGGGAGAAATTCGCCTTTTTCGAGGCGGTGCATGGCTCGGCCCCCGACATCGCCGGTCAGGGAATCGCCAATCCGTTGAGCCTCATCCTCTCCGCCGCCCTCATGCTCGCCCACATCGGGGAGAGCGAGGCCGCGAACCAGATAGAAACCAGCGTGTGGGGAGCGCTCGAGGCCGGGGAGATTCGCCTCGATAGCAAGGGGCGCTCTGTTGACGGCTCCAAAGCCATCACCGAGGCGGTGTGCGCCCGCGTCAGGGGATGATTCAGGAGAACCGCTCGCGCAGGAGCGTCCACACGGCGATAAAGCCGTCTCGCCAGGTTATCTTCTTGCCTTCTGCGTAAGTTCGGCCGTAGTAGGATATCGGCACCTCGTAGATGCGCCACTTCGCGGGTTTCAGGATTTTCGCGGTGAATTCCGGCTCGAAGTCGAACCCCCTGGCGCGAATTGTCATATCCTTCACCACCTCACGGCGGAACATCTTGTAACAGGTTTCCATGTCGGTGAGCGTACAATTGAACAACATGTTGGCGAGAGTGGTCAGCATGTGGTTTCCCACCTTGTGCCAGAACATGTGCACGCGCTGGGGCTTTCCGCCGAAGCGCGTGCCGTAGACCACGTCGGCCGCCCCCCGGCGGATGGGGTCATACAGATCGGCGTATTCGTCAGGGTCGTATTCCAGGTCCGCATCCTGCACGACGATCACGTCCCCGTTCGCCGCCGCGAAGCCGTCGCACAGGGCGGCTCCCTTACCCTCGTTTTTCTCCCGGTAAATGACGCGCGCGCCGTTTTGTTCGATCTCGGCCAGGATGTCCCGTGTTCCGTCCGTGCTGCCGTCGTCCACGATGATGAGTTCGATGTTCATCGGCACCGCCTGTACTCTGGCGGCGATTTCGCGAATCGTGTCCCGTTCGTTGAAACACGGCATCACCACGCTCAATAAATCCGTCATTTGACCACCGCCGCTCACCGCAGTTCTCTCCATCAATGGGACGAGCACGTCATTCGTTTACGAGGGCATCGCGCCAAAGCCTACAACCTCAATCCCGCACGGTCAATTTATTCTTGACTCCAAAGGCTCTCCGGCTTGGCAAGCGTTGCCCTCCGTGAGAGTATTGCCGCGCCCAGGAATTCATCGCAAATAACCAAATTTTCGGGATTATGAAATGCCGTCGCCCCTGCTCGAGAGAATGAAGACGCTCTGCTCCCTGCCCGGCCCGCCGGGGCATGAGGGCGCCGTGCGCGACGCCATTGCGGAGATGGTGAAAGACAGCGCGAGCGAGTTGCGGCGCGACCCCATCGGCAACCTCATCGCACGCCACGAAGCGCACGAGGCAGCCACTCACATCCTCCTGGAATGCCACATGGACGAAGTCGGCTTCGTCGTCACGAACGTGGAGGCGGGCGGCGCGATTCGCTTCGAAAAAGTGGGGCTCGTGGCGGATTCGATCTTCCCGGGCCGCGAAGTCGCGCTCCTGACGCTGGACGGGCAACTTCATAGCGGCGTTGTTAACGTGCGCAGCGGACATCTCCAGTCCTTACAGGGCCAGGAGCACCCCGGCGTCGATAATATGTGGATAGATTTAGGCGCTACCGACGACGCGCCCATTCGCGCCCTCGGCATCGAGGCGGGCACGCCGGGCGTATTTCACAGCCCCTTTGTGCAACTCCCCGGCGGAGCCTGGAAATCGAAGGCGGTGGACAACCGCTCGGGGTGCGCCCTGTGCGTGGAGGCGTTCATCAACACGGCCAACTCGCTCTCGGACAGGCTCCGCCTGAGCGCCGCCTTCTGCGCGCAGGAGGAAATCGGCGGGCGCGGCGCATCGGTGCTATCGGTGGATGAAACGGGAGCCGACATGCCCATTCTCGCCATCGTGCTCGACAACGTGCCCTCGGACGGTCCGGGGCGCTCCGACGCCCGTGGCTCCAAGATCGGAGCAGGGCCTGTATTGCGCAGGTATGATCACCAGCCCACGAGTCTTTACGGCTACATCACCCCGCCAGAGCTTATCCAGTGGGTGAAGGACGTGGCGAGCGACGCCCACGTGCCCTTACAGGAAGACGTGTTCGTGGGCACGTTTCTCGATTCCGCCACATTGAGCAAATCCCGGCCCGGCGGGCTTCCCACTGTGCCGATCAATATGCCCAGGCGCTATTCCCACAGCCCGGTGGAGACGTTCATGGAATCGGACCTGGAAGCCATGGCGGCTCTCATCGGCGCACTTTTGCGCTCCACCGCCGAGGGGGGAGCGCCGGATCTGAGGCGGGATTATTTGTCGTCCTCTGATGCTTGAAATCTCACAAAAACCGCATTTTTGGAGAAGAAAAACCAGTGTCCAGAACGATTCGCGTCGCCCATAGCCCTGACTCGGACGATGCCTTCATGTTTCATGCGCTGGCGAACGGGAAGATCGCGCAGGGAGAATATGAATTCATCCATGAACTCCACGACATCGAAACGCTGAACCAGGCCGCATTCAAGGGCAAATACGAGGTGAGCGCCATCAGCTTCCATGCGTACTGTCACCTGGCGGAGCGCTACGCCATTTTGCCGCACGGGGCGAGTTTCGGGGAGAATTACGGCCCCGTCATCATCTCGCGTGAACCGATGATGCCCGAGGTGCTCCGGGACGTGGAAATCGCCATCCCTGGCCTGCTGACGACGGCATACCTCACTCTCCGCCTGTATATGGGAGGCGAGGAGCCCAAACACCGCGTGGTGCATTTCGACGACATCATGGACGAGGTGAAAAAAGGAGCCTCCCCGGCGGGACTTCTCATCCACGAGGGCCAGCTCACCTATGAGCAGGAGGGTTTTCATCTCGTGGAGGACCTCGGTAAATGGTGGATGAGCGAAACCGGAGGTCCCCTGCCCCTGGGCTGCAACGTCATCCGAAAGGACCTGGGGCCCGAGGTCGTGGGCGAGGTGAGCCGCCTGCTTCACCAGAGCATCGTCTACGCGCTCGAGAACCGGGACGAAGCGCTCGACCACGCCATGGCCTACGCCAGGGACCTGCCGCGCGATAAGGCGGACGTTTTCGTCGGCATGTACGTGAACGAATGGACGCGCTCATACGGCGACGCCGGGCGAAAGGCCGTCTCCACGCTGTTGAACCGCGCCGCGGAGGCGGGCATCATACCGAAAAAAATTGAGCCGGAATTCGTGACCTCATCCACCGGCTGACAAGCGGAGGCGGATTCATGCTGGAGGGAATGCACCACATATCCATCAACGTCGATAACCTGGAGGAAGCGCGCGATTTTTACGCCGGGCTGCTGGAACTTGCGGAAATTGACCGCCCGGACCTGCCGAATCCAGGCTACTGGTTCCAGGCGGGAGCCTGTCAGCTTCATCTCACGGGACGCCAGAATCGCGCGAGCGAAACGAGCATACCGGGCACCGGAGCCGGCGAAACCCACTTCGCCTTCGCGGCGTCTGATTTGGAGCCCGTGAAGCGAAGGCTCGAGATTGCCGGCGTGGACGTCAAAGACGGCGTCAACGCCGGACTGGGATTGCGGCAACTGTTCTTCAGAGACCCCTCGGACAACCTCGTGGAGGTGTTCTGCACGCTGGAAGAGTCATGATGGAAATCGCAAGAAGCTTATCCGATGCCGAAACCCAATAATTATTCGACCGGCTTAACCCGCCGCACTTTTCTCCTGGGTCTCGGCGCTGCGGCGGCTGGCCTGAGTCTTTCACCTCGGAACGCCTGGAGCACCGAAAACAAAAAGCTGAACTTCTACAACTGGGACACCTATATCGGCGAAACCACGCTGGCCGATTTCAAGGCCGCCAGCGGGGTTGAAGTGAAGATGGATATATTCGCCGACAACGATGAATTATTCGCTAAACTTAAACAAGGCAATCCCGGCTATGACGTCATCGTGCCGACAAACAACTACGTCGATCGCATAATCGCTGCCGGTATTCTGATGCCGCTCGATCATTCCCTGATCCCCAACAAAGCGAACATCGACCCGATTTTTCAGAACGCCGCCTATGATCCAGGCCGCAAGTATTCCCAGCCCTATATGTGGGGCACGGCCGGGATAGGCTACCGGAAATCCCGCGTCGAGGGCATTCCTGACAGTTGGAAGTGGCTGCTTGCTTCGGATAAATACAAGGGCCGCATCGCCCTTATGGGTGATAAGAGCACGGCAATTCAGATGGGGCTCAAACTATTGGGTCACTCCCTGAACACAACCGACGGCTCCTTGGTAAAGCAGGTGGAGGATATGCTCATCCGCCAGAAGCCCCACATCAAGTTATTCGCCGAAGATGATGGCCAGGACTTGCTGCTCGCAGGCGAGGTCGATCTGGCCATGGAGTGGAACGGCGACATACTCCAGGTCATGAAAAAAGACGCCGACATCGGATACGTCGTACCCAGGGAAGGGGGACTCTTGTGGCAGGATTGCCTGTGCATTCCCAAAAGTGCGCCACACCCGCAAAACGCGCACAATTTCATCAATTTTCTTTTGAGAGCCGACGTGGGCGCTTCGATTGCCGACTTCATCCAGTACGCCACTCCAAACGCGGCGGCGAAGGCCAGAACGTCGGCTGACTACCGGAATAATACGGCCATTTTTCCACCTCCTGAAGTCACCAAAGCGTCGGAGTTTCCGGTATATCTGGGCGAGGACTACGAACGCCTGATCGAGAAAACCTGGGCGCGCATCCAGGCAGCCTGAGCGAGATAAGGACACCACCATGAAGCAAAACAGATTTCACCTGGCCGGGGCCGTGCCCTGGCGAAAGACCGAGGATGGGTTGGAAATCCTCCTCATCACGGCGCGCGACAGACCCCTGGACGACGACAATTTCTGGTGGATAGTACCCCAGGGCGGCGTGGAGCCGGGGCAGACCTCCCAGGAAGCCGCCATCGCCGAAACCTGGGAGGAAGGCGGTGTCCGCGGCATGGCGTCGGAGGAGCCCATTGCGCATTACGAATACGACATCGGCGCGGGCAGGTGTAAGGTCGACATCTACGAAATCGAGGTCGACGTCGTCGAGGACGACTGGCCCGAGAGCCACGAGCGAAGGCGCGTCTGGCTCTCCCCCGAGGACGCCCTGGATACCATCTCGGGAGAAACGCTTAAAAGTATCCTGGAAGAATTCCTGCGGAGAATGGGGGTTTAAGGCTTTCGCGCCACTATGAGCACGCGGTTGTAGTGCAAATACAACGGCGCGGCCAATAAGCCCGCGGCCGCAAGCCACGCGAGTTGATCATCCAGTTTTGCGGGGTAATCGTCTTTCGAATCGTAGCGCTCTCGATATTCCTGAAAGCTCATCGGCGCATCCACACCCCGGTTCTGACGATTCCACACGCGCTCATACGCATCGGGCAGGTCGTCGAAGTTCGTCTGGAACCGGTCCAGGATGTAAAACGCGCCTCCCGGACGAAGCAATTTGAACACTTTTTCATAGACAGCGCGTTTGCTCTCGTGCGGGATCTCGTGCAGGGCCTGGCTGCTGAATACCGCCGCATAAGGCGCATGGGGAAACTCGACCGCCCCCAGACGGTTCATATCGCCCGGAAGCGGATGATATCTGTCCCCATAAGCGTGCAAGCGCTCTGAAGCGAGTTTCAGCATCTCCTCCGAGCTATCGAGGCATACTATACTTGCATGGGGAATGCGCTCGAAAATAATCGCTTCCACCTGCCCCGAACCGGAACCCATATCCAGCATCCAGCCATCATCCGGCCCCACACTTTCGAGAAGGGTGATCAACAAATCGAGTTGATTCGCCCGGTCGGGGTTGTCCCGCGCCGCGTTCACCGCATCCCAGTTTTGGGCGAAACTCCCCTCCCCCCAGGCGTCTGTCGTCATCAAGCCGCCCTGCACGCGCTCATCAAGGCGCCTGCATCGGGCGCCGCCTCGAACCCCAGGACGGCTTCCACGCCGGAATCGACTTTACTCTCGGGCAGAACGCGGCGTGCGTTCCCCCGGAACTTGGCCTCCACGTCCGTCCATTCCATCGGATTTTCGGGATTCCCCCAGTTGACGGGTTCATCCCGCTCCAGGACGCGTCCGTCTTTGAGCGTCATCCTCACGCCGCCGTGCAGGTATTGGGGAAAGCGATCCGAATCCACACCCGAGCACCTCACCTTCCCGGCCAGTTCGAGCACCTGCGCGTCGCCCAGATGTTCTTCCTCGAAATCATCGAGCGTTGCGCGGCCCTTCACCACGTTGACCGCCAGGCAAAAGGGGAGGCTGAAAAGGGCCGCATACTGCGTGTTGGGCTTTCGCTTATGCTCGATGGGCTCGCACACGATGTGGAGGATAGGCTCCGGCGTAATCGTCTCGATTTCATCGATTTCATTTAGGGAAATTTCCGCCTCACTCACCAGATTCTTCGCCGCATCCATCGCCGCGTGATTGAAATGGCAGCAAGGATAGGGTTTGAACGAAATCCGCAGCGTCTCCCATCGCTCACCGAGTCCGCCCGACAGGATTTCCGCGTCGTAAGAGGGATCACTCAAGTGCGTGGCGTAGAGGCCGAACCTGCCTTCCAGGACCTTCCGGGGGCCCATAAACCCGTGGCCCGCCATCTGCGCGGCGGTGACGCCCGCATGGGAAGCCCAGCCCGGGTGAAAGCGCTTGACCCAGCTTCCATCGTCGAGAAACTCCTGAATCCCCGCCGCCTGACTCCCGCACACGCCGAAAGCGTTGGCGATGGTTTCCGGCGAGTGGTTCATCAGACGCCCCATGATGGCCGCTGCGCCAAAGGCGCCGCATATCGGCGTGGCGTGATAGCCCTCGGCGTGAAACTTCCCCGGCACTGCGCCTCCGATTCTGGCGATCACTTCATAACCCGCCACCATGGCAGCCAGAATCTCCCGGCCGCTTGCGCCCACCGCCTCGCCCGCAGCCAGCGCTGTGGGCACCACGCAGGCGCTCATGTGGGTGATGGAATCCGTATGCGTGTCGTCGAAATCAAGACCATGCACGTAACTGCCGTTGACCATGGCGGTGTGCGCGACGGGCAGCTTGTCCCCGTAGCGCCAGACGCTGGCCTGAGGCGTTCCGCCCCAATCGCGCGCCGTTTTCGTCACCGCGTCGGCGTATGGCTCCCGCGTTGCGGCGAGTCCTATCCCCAGGGCGTCTAATAGATGTAGTTTCGCCTTCTCGACAACCTGCCCTGGAATGTCCTCGTAAGATAAACCGGCGGCGAAGCGCGCCAGCTTGTCGCTCATCGTTTCCATGTTCGTCTCCTGAGCTTATGTTCGGCCCGGCTCTATGCAAGATGCGCCACTAGTGCACCCATCGTTTCCGTATCATCGAGGCCTGAGGCGGCCTCTATCAACATGTCCTGTTCATCAGGCGGAATTACGCCGCCCGTAATCTGTCTGAATTTCCCGGCCACCATGTCGAAATCCATCGGGTTCTGGGGTGAACCCTTGGGACCGGCGACATGGCTCTTGAGTTCGCGGCCATCACGAGTGCGAATCGCCACCTTGGCGGGAAAAGTTTTTGGATAGAGTTGCTCGATTTCAGGGTCCACAGTGAAGCGCGCCCGCCGCGCGAGACCTACCAACTCGGGGTCGGCGATGCGCTCAGGCGTGAACTGGCCGGGTCCCGCCTCCCCGTCAGTGAGCGCGACCGCGGCGCAATACTCGATGTTCATCTGCGCGCGGAGTGAACTCACCGGCTCATAACGCCAGGAACACTGCTGTTTCACTACGCTGTGGTTCATGATCTCCATTTCCTGCACGTCATCGGGAGCGACGCCGTGCTCCCTTCGCAGGGCGAGAACGGCGTCGATTGTCGAGTGGGTGCTTCCGCAGCAGCAATAGGGCTTGAACGAGACACCTTCCGCCTCCCAATGCGCGCCCAGATCCCTCGTCAGCGGCTCAGGGTCCCCGCAACCGCTGAACACCCGAATGAACCCGCCGTCTTCGTACTCGAAAATCTCCTTGGGCCCCGTATAGCCACCCTGAGCCAGAGAAGCGGCCATGAGGCCGCTTTGGGCCGCACGTCCCGCGTGAAAGCGCTTGGTCTCGGAACCATCGCACTGAAAGGCCCAGGTCCCCGCCCCCTGGGTTCCCGCGAGGCCTAAGGCATTGGCCGTTTGCTCGGGGTTCAAGCCCATCAGATGCGCAGCGGCGGCGGCGGCTCCAAAGGGTCCGCACAAGCCCGTGAGATGAAACCCCCGCCTGCGCACCTCCAGGCAGTCTGCGGCGATGCTCGCGCGGATCATCGTTTCATAGCCCACGGCGCAGGCCGTCATGAACATTCTGCCACTTGCGCCCAACTTCTCGGCAAGTGGATACGCGGCGGCGAAGACCACTGCACCCGGGTGGAGCTTCGCGCCGCTGTGGTAATCATCGAGTTCGAACGCATGCATCCAGGTGCCCAGACAAAGCGCAACAGGTCCCACCGGTCCACGCCAGGCGCTCCTCCACAAGGTGGCTTCCTCGCTTCCGCCTTGTTCCTGGACGAAGCGAGACAGGATTCGCCCTGATTCAGTGGTCGTACCGTATAGGCCGCAACCGAGGGCGTCCAGGAAATACTTGGCGATACAGGCGCGCAGGTTCTCGGATAAATCGCTATAGGAAGTTTCACTGATAAATCGCGCGAGTTCGCGCGTGTGGCCGTTCATCGTCACCTCACTGCCTGGGCAGATATTCTACTTCTATGGCGTGATACGCGTCGTAATCCAGGAGTTCGTAGAGTTCCTTGCGCGTCATCATGTTGTCCAGATAATCCGCCATTGTGCCCTTGGTCTTGAGTTCGTCGAGCAGCAATTCACCCGCTTTGAGCATCGCGCGCAAGATGCTCACCGGAAACAGTACGAGTTTATAGCCCATCTCCTCGAAATCGGTTTTGGAGATATGGGGCGTCTTGCCGAACTCCGTCATGTTGGCGAGCAGAGGCCCCGGACAGCGCTCGGCGTACTCGATGAACTCATCGCGCGTCTCAAGTGCTTCGATGAAGATAACGTCCGCCCCGGCGTCGAGCGCCGCATTGCCGCGTTCGACGGCCTCACCCATGCCGTGGATGTATTTGGCGTCGATTCGCGCCATAATGGCGAAATCCGGGTCTGTACGATGCGCCACCGCGGCGCGGATTTTTCCGATAAACTCATCGCGGCTCACCACTTGTTTTCCGTCCAGATGACCACATCGCTTCGGCAGCACCTGATCTTCTATCTGAATGCATGCAACGCCCGCCCTTTCGAAATCCCGCACTGTGCGCACGACGTTTACCGCGTTGCCGTAACCGGTATCCACATCCACCACAAGCGGGATTTCCACGGCGTCCGCAACATATCTCGCATTCATGAGCACCTCGCTAAAAGACGCCAGGCCGTTATCGGGCAGTCCCGCGAGAGCGTTCACCACGCCCGCCCCAGACATGTAGACGGCCTCGAATCCCCTGGAGGCAATGAGCCTGGCCGTCAGCGCATCGTGCGCTCCGGGGATGATCGTCGTCCCCGGTCGTTCAAGAATTTTTCTGAATTTTTTTCGTACCGAATCGGCCATGCGCCTTTCCTTCCCGGCAAAATCAATGGGTTGAAGCGAAGGTCACCTTTTCGCCAAACCGCATCTTCTCCTTGATATAAAAGAACTTATCCGCCGCCCCCGCCTCAACGCAACCACCCTTGATTCTTTCATATCATCCGGCGGGATCGCCATAGCCCAAAGCCGATTTTTCCTTGACAAACAACCGAAGTGAAGTGGCATAATTTCATGTGGCGCGTGGGTTCGATCTTGGAGAGTATTGTGATGACGGATGAAAACGAAGACTTGAGTTTCGACGGAAAATATGAAGAAGAATCCAAGGTCAACTCCGACCTCAAGCGCGCCCTGGATCTTTTGGGCCAGGGTGGTGCTGCCCATGCGAAAGGAAACCTCGACAAGGCCATCGAATTGTACAGGGACTCCATCGCCTACTACCCCACAGCGGACGCACATACCTATCTGGGCTGGATGTACAGCAAGCAGGGCCGCCTCGAGGAAGCCATCGAGGAGTGCCACATGGCCATCGAGGTCGACGATGAGTTCGGTAACCCCTACAACGATATCGGCTGTTATCTCATGCAATTGGGCGAACTCGACGAAGCGGCTAATTGGCTCGAGAAAGCGAAGGCAGCGCCGAGATACGAGCCGCGCCATTTCCCCTATATGAACCTGGGGCGCATTTACCTTCAGAAAAAAGAGTACGGCAAGGCGCAAGGCGAGATTTACGAGGCCATCAGGCGCGCCCCCGAAGTGGAGGGTCTAAAAAAGAATTTTCTGGAGTTGGTGTCGATGCTCAACTAGCAATTCATTATGAAAAAAGCCGGCCGCAAGGGCCGGCTTTTTCTTTTTCTCGCTTAGGGCCTAGCCGGGAATCTTGTCCCTCGTATCCTCTTCCATCCACTCGTTTTCCACGTAAATCGTCTTGGCGGCGTCGCGGTTGGGACAATTGCCATAAGTAAAGACGAGTTCGGCGTCCTCTGTCTCGCTCGGGTTGTAGAGGCCGTGAATCTCGCCCGCTGCGCAATAGACGAAAGTGCCCGAGGGCACCGTATGTTCTTCCCTGTCCTCTCCCATCCAGACGATGATCGGGCCTTTGACGATGTAGAACGTCGCGTCGCACACGTGGTAGTGCCTCTGGTTGCGGCCCTTGGGAGGAATGATGGTGCGTCCCATCGTTATGGTCTGGGTGCCGGTGGCATTGCTGTCCACGCCCCATGCGATGATGAGGGGCGGCTCGTACTTCTTGTCCACGCCGATGGCCGTGGAATCGATGAGACACCAGCGCTGTTTGGTAGGTGCTGATATGGCTGACATGGGTGCTCCTTTTGATTGGAAACGATATGGAAATTCCCGTTCTCTCGAAGGTGGCCTAATCTAGTCGTTCGCTTCACAGAGCGCAAGGGCGCAGCGGATGAGGATGAGTCTTCACCCTTCCAGAAACAACTGAACCTCGCTCAACAGCTCCATCCTGCGCTTTTCCAGTTCCATGAAATGCGTACCGTCGTTTATGATGACGTAGCGCTTGCCCCGGCTGTTGCAGAGGGCTCTGTACAGCCCCCAGGCTTCAGGGTCAGCCGAGGCGCCGTCCTGATCACCCCGGATGAGCAGCACGGGACACGTTATCTTGCCCGCGTCATAGAGGGGTATGTTCCTCGCCCTATCGTATAGATCCGCCAGAGAGCCGTTCGCCAGCCGGAACGCGGGCGTCTTGCGCCTGGCGCCTTGCGTGTCGTAGCGAAGCAGTTCGCGAAAATACGTCTTGAACACCCTGGGTTCTCGCCATTTATGGTGGGCGTCTCCCGGTATGTGGCCCCACCAGCGATGGTGCACGTCTTTTTCCGTGCACCACGACCACGCGCCTCTTCTCGCGTCGAATTCTCCGGGCTTTTTGGGGTCTTCCATCTGCTTCGCGCGGGCGGGATTATCATAGGCGTAATAAGGGGCATACAGAACGAGCTTATTCACCCGTTTCATATTGTCGGCCGCATATGCCGGGCTCGTCGTCGTTCCCCAGGAACGGCCCAGAATGCTGAGTTTATTCACGCCTCGCTGCTCACAGATGAAATCGACCGCCGCCTTGATGTCCCTTACGGCCACATTCCCCGGTACCGCGGGAGGCTTGCCCCTGGGGCTGGTGAGCATCTCCTGCGGCCAGGTCGATTCGCCAAAACCCCGAATCGAAAGCGCGAAGACGTCGAACCCGCGCGAGGCGATGTAATCCATCCATGAATAGCCGGGGACCGGGAGATCATAGGCTACGGGACCGGGCGCCATCCGTCCGTGCACGATGAGGAGCGTGGCCTGATCCTCGAATTTCTTCTTGCCCCTGGGGCGTTTTTCTCTCACGTGCAGCGTAATGCCGGGATCGAGCGAATCGATGTAGTGGTCGATTCGCTCGATTCCCTTCAGAGCCACATTCTTTCGCGGTGAAGCGCTCAAATCCTGATTACCCTAATTTTTCAAGTGTGAATAATCCTGGTCATACGCGGGCGGCAGCGCGCCTCCCTGCCCCTGAATGACGTGCAGCTTACCCCACCCCCGGCCTGAATTGCGAAACCCGCGCTGTACGCCCGCCGGCGCCCAGCACATGTCCCACGGCCCGAGGACCTCTTGATGCGAATCTCCCCTCTCATCCGTCCAGAACACCGTCCAGTCGCTCTCAAGAGGAATGAAGGCTTCTTCAAGATCGGGGTGATCATGCAGCGGAGCGCCGGAACCCACCCGGTTCTCGTTGATGACGAAGGAGAATTCTCCCTCAGACAAAGACGGAGGCGGACCCACGCCCTCGAGCTCACCGCCCACGTGGCCTATATAGCGGCGAATCCCCCGCACTCCTTCTGGAAGAGAGGATTCATGATAAACCTGGAAATTCTTAGGACACTCATCATAACGAACCACCTGGGAGAGGGGATCGACGTAAGGGGCGCCCTCGACTTCCGCCGCCTCCACTTCTCCCTGGAATACGGGCGGCTCGTACGCGCCGCGCCCGTGAATGTAGTAGAGGAATCCATCGTCATCGCCTGTGTTCCTGTAGCCGCGCATCACACCTGGCGGCATCCGGATGGCGTCATGACGTTCGAGTTCAACTGTCTTGATTTCCCCATCGCGCGCGTCGACCCAGAAGACTTCGAACGCACCCTCCCACACCATGAAAACCTCCTCGAACCCGTGGCTGTGTAGTGGAGCGCCGTTTCCGGGAGGCGCCATCACGATTCCGTTGGCGAATTCCCAGCCGGGGAGCGCCGCTCTCGGCTCTATATCGCGAGGTCCCCCGATATAGCGATAAACCGCCCGGTGATGCCCCTCCTCGCGGGCGTCGGGCGATGAATCCCAGTCGGGCATGATCTCGGCGAAACGGACAATCGTGGTGGGGACGGCTCTGGAAGTATGTTTCGTCATCTTCAGCACCTCGCCGGTTATAAGGTCATGGAAGCGTCGCGTTTCGATACACGCCTTCCGCCTCATACGCCTCATCGAGCAGGACGACGGGATGCACCACCCGAAGGTCCATGTCCC
The DNA here is from genome assembly GCA_002238965.1 of Nitrospinae bacterium bin107. Taxonomy (GTDB): domain Bacteria; phylum UBA8248; class UBA8248; order UBA8248; family UBA8248; genus Bin107. The sequence goes on from MPNJ01000008.1 coordinate 69,019, forward strand.
GCTCGCGGGCGCCGAACGCGATTTGAATCTGACAACCAGGGTTCCCCGTGCAGACCACGGGGGCTTCAGAATCTTTCACGTGCCCCATCTTCCTCTCGAGAAGGCGCATGGAAATCTCCGTCTGGGTGAGATTGTAGCTGCCTGCGGAGCCGCAGCACCAATCGCTCTCCTCGAGGGGCACCGTCTCGACATTGCGGATCGCGGCAAGAACCTCGAGCGGCTCCTTGCGGACCTTGAGCGCGTGAAACAGATGACAGGGGTGGTGATACGCGATTTTCCGGGACGAAGGGTGTGCCGCTTCCCGGACCCCGATTCTGGAGAGAAACACGGTGACGTCCATCGCCTTGTCGCTGAACGCCTCGGCGCGGCTTGCGTAGACGGGATCCTCAGCGAGTAAATCCTTGTATTCGTGCAGCATGGCCCCGCAGCCGGAGACGGCCAGGATGACGGCGTCGAACGCACCTGCGTCGATGGCGTCTATGTTCTCGCGCGCCAGGATTCTCGCCGCCTCCCTGTCCCCGGCATGAGCCTGCAGCGCGCCGCAGCAGGTCTGCGAAGCGGGAAACACCACGCGCACTCCGTTCGCCGCCAACGCGCGTATGGCGGCCCGGTTCACGTCGCCGAACAAGGTGGATTGAATACAACCGCCGAAGAAGGCGACGCGGTATTTTTCCTCCCCGATGGGCGCAACTTCGGGGGGGAGAGCCCTCATCGAGGATACGGGCGGAGCTTGGGGCATCATGGGTTCGAGTTCGGCCAGTTTTCTGGGCAAAAGACCCAGGCCTCTCACCACGCTTTTCAAAAACGTGGTCTGATAAAGCCGGGTGGCCACGCCCGCCAGGTTGAGCAGCGTCCTGTTCGGCAAAAGCCAGCGAAAGAGGAATCTTCTGAAAATCCGCACCGACAAGGGACGTTTTCTTATCTTTTCGAGTCCTTCGCGCGCCGCTTCTATCAATGAGCCATAAGGCACGCCGGATGGGCACGCCGTCTCACATGCGCGGCAGTCCAGGCAGCGATCGAGGTGTTTTATCACCGTCTCGTTGGGAGCCATCTCGCCGTCCGTCACCATGCGCATGAGGTAGATTCTCCCGCGCGGGGAGTCCATCTCGTTGCCGAGCAGCGTGAAAGTGGGGCAACTCGTGCCGCAGAACCCACAGTGGATGCAACGCTGAATCATCTCCCTGTCGGGAGCGTCCGGTCCGACGAAGGGGTTTTCGTATTCGGGAAAAACCTGCGCGAAATCTACTTTTTGATCCGTAGCCACTTAGGGCTTTCCTCCTACAGCCGGCCCACGAAGCGGCCGGGGCTCAAAGTTCCCTCCGGGTCATAAGTTTTCTTGATGTTGCGCATTACCTGCAGCGCCGCGGATTCGAGCGCGTCCTCACCCCACACGGATACCTGTTCTTTAAGTGAATTCGGCCCCGAATCCAGGCGCAGGTGAATTGAACGAGCTTGCGCCTCATCTCTCCCCTCCCTGCAAAGTGAAGAGAAAACACGCCACGCCTCGAACGGAGAAGACTCCTCATCCTCGGGCGCAAGCCAGCAGCGCAGCACGCCGCTTCCCGCGTGCGCCGAAATCGCGAAGTCGTAACTCCCCGCCTCGGCGGCTCGTCTCGTCGCCTCCGCGAAGCGGGGCAGCTGATCGAGACGACCCGAGGCCCTGAAAGCGAGCGTCTCGGGACCGGAGAAATCCTCTCCCGGCGGATCGGCCAAGGCGGGGCCCAATCGAGCGGTTTGCTCATCATCGAGGCGCAAGATATCGTCTCCGCTCTCTGTTTTAAGGATTTCCTCGAAGCGGGCCAACTGATCGTTGAGCCCTTCTTCAAAATCCCCGAAAGAAGCCACAAGGCTCACGGGGCCGGGCAAGGCGATGCCGTCGTCTGACGCCAGCGAGGCGATGCGCGCATCATCCAACACTTCCGCCCAAACGGGCATAAGAGGTGAGGCCATCAGCGCCCTCGCGGCTTTGAACGCAGTGTCTGTGGATGGAAAAGAAGCCGCCAGCGCTCCAATGTGCTCAGGGGCCTTATACAGGCGAATCGCCAACTCGGTGACGACGGCCAGCGTCCCCCAACTGCCCGACAAAAGGCGGTTCATGTCGTAGCCGGTAACGTTTTTCACCACCAGCGCGCCATAGGTGTGTGTCTCGCCGTCGGCCAGGGCCACCTTCATGCGCATCACGCGGTCTCGCGCCTTGCCCCAGCGCACCCGCATGGGGCCCGAGCGATCCGCGATGATGGTTCCCCCTACCGTGGAAGCTCCCGGATTTGGGGGGTCGAGACCCGCCGTCTGGCCCTCTGCGTTCGTTAATTTATCGAGGTCCTCGACGCTCATTCCCGCTTCGACAACGGCGGTGAGGTCGTCTTTCAAAAACTCCACCGCCTTCGACATGCGCTCTAAAGAGAGGGCTACGTCGTATTTCTCGGGCGCATAGCCCGTTCCACGACTCGTGCCTCCTCCCCAGGGGAATACGGCCAGGCCCGCTTCATTCGCGCGCGCGAGAACGCGGCATAAGGCTTCATGATCGGCAGGACTCACCACCACCGAGGGTGTCTGGCCTCCGAGTTTGAACGACTCCGCCCTCTCATCCGACAACAAGACGGAATCGCCTGAATCTGCTTCTATGGATTGAGCGAACGAATCTAGTTTCAGGGCCATGGTTTCCTACTTCGTCATCCCGCCGCCCATCCGGGCGACGGCGCCGCCGAGAGCAACCGGGAACACGTTTTCCTCATCAGGAATGAGTTTACCGGGGTTCATCAGGCCATCCTCGTCGATGGCGTCGCGCACGCGTTCCATAATCTCGAGCGTGGGTTCATCGAACTGGTCCTTCATCTCCCTGATCTTCTCGATGCCGATGCCGTGCTCGCCGGAGAGAACGCCCCCGGCGCGAATGCAGGCGCGGAGCACTTCTGCTCCGCACTCTATCGCACGCTCTGTCTCTCCTGGCACCCGATCGTCGAACAAGACGTTCGGATGCAGACTCCCGTCGCCGGCATGAAACACGTTTGTGATGCGCAAATTATAGCGCGCGGAGATCTCATCGAACTCCTCGAGCACCTGCGCCAGCTTCGAGCGGGGCACAGTGCCGTCCAGGCAGTAGTAGGTAGGCGCAATCACCCCGAAGGCGCCGAACGCCTTTTTCCGGCCCATCCACAGCCCCTCTCGCTCTTCTTCTGTCTGCGCGATCCGGAACGAGGAGCAGTTGTTCTTCTCGCTGATATCGCGAATAAGGGTTTCGAGCGGTCCGATGGAAGACGGCAGTCCGTCGAGTTCGATTAGCAAGACAGCCTCGGCGTCCCTGGGATAGCCTGCCTGTACCACGGTCTCGACCGCCTCGATAGTGTAGCGATCCATTAACTCCATCGCGGCGGGCACGGCTCCCGCGGCAATAACCTCGCTCACCGTGCGGCAGGCATCCCCCACCTGGGAGAAACAGGCGAGCATCGTGCGCACGCTCTCTGGGTTCGGCGTGAGTCGTACGGTTAGTTCCGTGATGACCGCGAAAGTGCCCTCCGAACCAATGAAGAACCCGCGCAGGTCCAGACCCGGCGTATCCTCCCCGTCGGCGCCCAGATGCGCCACCTCGCCCGTGGGCAGGACGACGGTCATCTCCATGATGTGGTTCGTCGTCATCCCGTATTTCAGGCAATGCGCGCCGCCGGAGTTCTCCGCTGCGTTGCCGCCGATGGTGCAGGCCGCCTGGCTGGAAGGATCGGGCGCGTAATGAAAACCATGCGGCAGCGTTTCGCGGGAGAGATGGAGGTTCACCACCCCCGGTTGCACGCGCGCCAGGCGGTTCACATAGTCGAGTTCCAGAATCTTGTTCATCCGTGTGAAGACAATGAGCACGCCGCCCGGCAAGGGCGTCGCTCCTCCAGAGAGGCCTGTGCCGGCGCCTCTGGCGATCAGGGGCACTCGGTAATCGCGGCAGGTTTCCACGATCTGGCTGACTTCCTCAGTGCTCTCTGGCAATACGACTGCCGACGGAATGCCTTTGTAAATCGTGAGGCCGTCGCAATCATACGTCCTGAGCGCTACCGGATCCGTGTGGATGAATTCCTCCCCCACCACATCGGTTAATTTCTGAATGAATCCAGCGCTATCCACCTCAAAACCCTCGCGGTGCTTCCTGAATGAACAAAAACACATTAGAGTAGCACCATTATACCCATGCTACTGAAAAAAACGAATAGAAAGGTGACTTCTTGGACAAATCCGGCGGCTCCATCCCAGCTTCGGGCCGTTCCACAAGGCGCGGGCGAGCAGGCGGCTTATACTACGGATGGGTGATCGTCGGCGTATCTTTCATTAGTATGGCCTTCCACATGTCGGCCACTTTCTCGTTTTCCCTGTTTCAGGTTCCCCTCATTCAGGAATTCGGCTGGAGCAGAGGTGCCCTGGGAGGCGCATTCGCCACAACCATGAGCCTCTACGCCATCTGCAGCCCCAAGGCGGGCTCCATCCTGGAAAGAAAAGGCCCTAGGACACTGATCCCGTGGGGTTCGGTCTCGATTGGCCTGGGACTCATGTTGGGCTTTTTCATCTCATCTCTTTGGCATGTGTATGTGTTCATCGGCGTCATGATCGGCGTGGGGATCGCGATGAGCGGTTTCGTAACGCACGGCGCGCTTCTGCCGCGGTGGTTCTTCAGAAATCGTGGACTGGCGGCGGGCATCGCCCTCTCGGGCATCGGCATCGGCTCATTCATTCTGATGCCCACCATCGAAAGACTCATCGCCTACTTCGGCTGGCGCTACGCCTACCTGATTTTCGGCGCCTCGATACTTCTCATCATCCTTCCGCTCAAATTGCTCCTGCTCAGAAATCATCCCTCAGACGTCGGGCAGAACATCGACGGCGCATCGGACGAAGAAGCCGCCGGGTTTCCAAAACCACTTGCCACCCATTCCCAGAAAGTAGGAGGAGTATTCCGACAGGTAATGCGGGAGAAGAATTTCTGGGCATTGCTGATCCTTGTTTTTGTCATCGGCCTGAACAACAACTCCATCTGGAGCCAGCTTCAGATATTCTTCGTCGACGCGAAATTCAGCACCGCATTCGGCGCTTTCGTTTTTGGGTTCACGGGCGCCATCCGGATTCTGGGGAGCGTGGTCATGGGTTGGGCAGGTGATCGCATATCGCACAAAAGGGCCCAGGCCATCGCCCTTTTCCTGTCTGGACTTGGCGTCCTCATCTTGCTTTCCGTGCCGCATATGGGCAACGGCGTCGTCTTCGCCTTTTTGTTCGCCGCCTTCTACGGGTTCGGCGTCGGCGGCATGTCGACGTCCTATGCGGCCATGTGCGCGGACGCCTACGGCGGACGCTCGTTCGGCGTCATCATCGGGTTGCTGGAAATCTTCTTCGGCCTCGGGGGATTCATCGGCCCCCCGATGGCGGGCTTCATGTTCGACTACACGGGAAGCTATGTTCTGCCCTTCTGCATCGTGGTCATTTTCCAGGCGGTTGCGCTCCTTGTCTGTCATTTCGTCTTCAGCACCGAGAAATAGAACGTTATGAGAGGAGGAAAAACCACCCGCCCCTGGATTTATTACGGGTGGGTAATCGTCGGCACGTCCTTCACTGCCATGGCGTTTCATCAAACGGCGCGTTTTTCTTTTTCCATTTTTCAAGTTCCCCTGATTCAGGAGTTCGGCTGGGGACGCGGCGCCCTGGGCGGGGCATACGCCCTGATGCTGGGCAGCTACGCGTTGGTCAGTCCCTTCACGGGTAACTTGTTCGACAAAAAAGGCGCGCGCGCCGTCATGCCTTGGGGGTCTGTTCTCGTCGGTGTCGGCTTCACGCTGGCCTATTTCATCAGCGAACTCTGGCACGTCTACCTCGTTCCCTGCCTGTTCGTGGGTCTCGGGATGGCGCTGAGCGGCTTTGCGATGCACAGTGCTCTCATGCCGCAGTGGTTTCAGAAAAAACGGGGTCTCGCCACGGGGCTTGCCCTATCAGGCAGCGGGACGGGAATACTGCTTTTCATACCGCTCATCGAATGGTTGATCTCCACGAAAGGCTGGCGCCTGACCTATCTGATTTTCGGCTTGGCCGTACTTTTCATCGTCGTCCCCATTACGGCGCTATTACTTCGAAGAGGGCCCGAGGATGTGGACCAATACATCGACGGGGAATCCGAACCTCCCGCCCATTCAGCAACCAAATCAAGCGAAAAATCGCACAGCCCTCCCTTATTTCAAGTGTTTCGCCAGGTTTGCAAGCAGAAAAATTTCTGGACGCTCCTCATCGTCGTCTTCTTCATGGGGTTGAACAACAACTCTATATTGAGCCAACTCCAGTTGTATCTGGTCGACGCCGAATACAGCACGGCTCTGGCGGCTTTTTTCTTCGGAATGCTGGGCGCGATCCGGATGCTCGCCACGTTTTCCATGGGGTGGCTCAGCGATTTCATCGGCAGGAAGCGCGCACAGGGACTCTCCTCTTTCATAACGGTCTGCGGAATAGTGATACTGCTCTCCATCCCCCATGTGTCGTCGAAAATCTTGATGGGCTGGGTCTTTATTTTCGTCTACGGTATGGGCCTCGGGGGAATGAGCGTATGCTACTCCTCCATGTCCGCGGATGCGTTCAAGGGTCCCTCGTTCGGCGCCACTATCGGATTGCTCGAAATTTTCTTTGGTCTCGGCGGATTCATCGGCCCCCCGCTGGCGGGTTACTTGTTCGACTATACGGGGAGCTACATGATTCCCTTCGTCGGGATAGCGATCGGTCTGGTGTGCTGCATCTTCATGAGCTTGTTCGTCTATGAAACGCCCCGAGGGACCTCTTGAGCTCGGCGGGCGTCAAAAGGGCCGGCTCAAAACCTCGAGCACTCTGGTAGCCTTCGCCCTGTCGCCCTCGATACGGAGGCGACCCGCTCTTTCCTTATGCTCCAGGCTCGCCCGGCCCGTGGTGAGCAGAACCAGGTCGCTCCCGCAGCATACGACGCGCGCGTCGCAATACCCATCATCGGACAACAAAATTTCTGATTTCCCCTCTTGGATGCGGAGCGCCCATTTGCGTTCGGGTTCGTTTGTTTCAAAGCAGATGATTCCGCTGAAATCCTTATCCCCCCGCGCACCGAAGAAGATGGGGAAACGCTCGAGGAGACAATCCACCGCAACGGGCAGGGACGGAGCATGCAAATCGCCATCGGGCTGATTCCGAATATCCCAGTCGTGGAGAATCAGTTCATAGAGCCTTTGCCCGGGAAACGTACGAATCGGGCATGGGGCGAGCCAGTGCCAGGCTTGTTTGTCAAGATTATCAGGCTGAACCCCCTCAAAGACTTCCTGCAGCCCCCAGACGGCTTCGCCAAAAGCGTCTATGCGCTCTTCGTCCGAGAGCGCAACGAGTTCATCCCCCACTTTTTTTCGGTACGACCAGAACGATTCCATATCCGCCGCGCCGAATGGCATCTCCAGGCGTCCGGCGGCGCCTGCGGGGATAACGTGCGCATAAAAACGCGCGCCCAGCGTCATGTGCGCCACCACGTCGGCCACAGACCAGCCCGGACAAAAGATGGACGCGCGCCACCCTTGCTCGCTCAAGCCTCGCAATATCCCGATGAACCTGTGGTTTTCTTGTTCCACCCAGGTTACGACACGAGCAAAAAAATCAGCCATCACGAAATTCCGCCCTCACACTCGGAGACGTGAGACACCAAGCCCCCCGCTCACAAGCGCGGCGATGAAAAATCTCTTCGGGAGACACCAGCCCTCGGAATAAAACGAAGTGCACCTGAAGCGAGCCATCAGGAGCATGTAATTCGCATCGGCATCAGACGGGCATCGCCACTTTGAGCTCGTCAGAGATCTGCTCCACCTGCTTCCACACGCCATCATCCACCGGGATTCCTTCCCGCAGCCTTCTTTCCTTTTCCCTGAAGCTGCGTTCCCCCGGCACACGAATCTCCTCCACGCCGGGAGCCTTGCGCGTGTTCTTGACCTCGGCGACGTGGTAATCGACCATCTCCCTGAACACTTTCGGATCCCCAAATGCGGAAGGGTCGATGGCAATGAACAAATCCCCCTTGTCGTAATGTCCCTCTTGCACCGACTGGCTGAGAGGCTTGCCGACCTTGGCTCCGAGCAAAGGCCCCGCCAGAAGACCGATCAACAGGCAAAGGCCATAGCCTTTGTGCCCCCCGAAAGGGGCAACCGCGCCCGCAGCCGCCGTTTTGGCATCCGTCGTCGGTTCGCCATCCGGCCCCACCGCCACGCCTTCCGGAATAGGGTCTCCCGTGACGCTCGCCTTCAAGATCATCCCATAGGGAATGGCGCTCGTCGCAAAGTCGAGGAGTACGGGTTCGTCCCCGCCCTTTGGAACGGCTATTGAAAATGGGTTCGTGCCCATAAGGCGCTCCACGCCCCCGAATGGATGCACGAGCGGCTGCGTGACGCCAGCGACAATCCCCACGCAGCCGGCCCGGGCGATGCGTTCAGCGTAATAGCCCGTCATGCAGATATGGTCGCTGTTCACGACGCCCACGGCGCAGGAACCGGCCTTTTCCGCCTTTCTGGCAGCAATGCTCGCGCCATAGGTCGCGCCCACGGGCCCCATGGCGCGGTCGCCTTCCACCAGCGCGGACCCCTCCCTCTCGTGCACGACGTGGGGTCTGGCATTGGCGTTAATCATCCCGCTCTGGATTCTCCGGATCATGTTCGGCAGGCGAATGAGGCCGTGTGTGGAATACCCCCTGAGATCGGCTTCTATCAATACGTCGGCCGTCGCCATCGATTGTTCGTACGAACACCCCGCGGCCGTCAGGATGCGCTCCATCAAATCGCGCAGAGCGTCTGCGTTGACGATGCGCTCTTTATCTAGACTCATGTGCGAAAAAACCTTTCCGTTTCTAAAGATCGGGGTTGGGAGCGGAAACGCTCGGCTTGGTGACATGCATCATCCAGCAATAAATTTCTATCCGATTGCCGTCAGGGTCTAAAAAGTAGAAAGCATGGCTCCCGCTACCGCCGATAAACCCGTTCTCATCCAACCCTTCATGCGCATGAACATAGGGACCCGAGACGAACTCCACGCCACAGGATTTCACGTGTTCCTGGGCGAGAAGCCAATTTTCTCGGTCATCAACCTCAAAAGCGATATGGTGTAATCCGACATCCGTTCGATGCTCGGAGTCGGTCTTCGTCAACCCGGCTTTCACGGCGTCTTCTGGCAACTCAAATAGAACCAGGGTGTGGTGTTTCTCCGCGCAGCGCATGAAACAGATCGGGCGAAAAAAATCCGGAGGACCCCATTTGCCAGTCAGCTTCAACCCCACCACCTCACGATAGAACTTGATGGAGCGTTCAACATCACTCACGTGGATTCCCATGTGACCAAGCCGTGCGACATTACAACCCATTCCTATCCCTCCAAGAACGTATGCAGAGCAGAATTAATTCGTTTGCCTAAAATGGTGCGGCATCATAACATGCGCGGGCGCGGTTCGCGCGTGCGGGTCCATGTTTGTACTTCAGCCGCTTTACCTGAATGAAAGGACATTCGAATGTCGAAAAAAACGAGCTTTACCGCCCTGGTACTTGCCGGCGGAATACTCTTCTCTGTCGTTTTCCTGCTTTCATCCGCGAATAGCCAAAAAGAGAAACTCTCCGCAATAGCACTCGCATCGAACGAAGCCAAACCAAAAGCAGCGCCCGCCCCCACCCTCGTGGCGCAAAGCATCGAAAAGAAGCAAATCGAGAAAATTATCCGAGAATATCTAATCGAAAACCCCGAAGTGCTTGAGGAGGCCTTACAAGCCTTGCAGGTCAAACGACAAGCAAGGAGGCTGGCCGCGGCTCAGACCTCTATCCGAAAATACAGGAAACAAATCTATGAGGACCCCGCAGATACCGTGGGCGGGAACCCCAAAGGGGACGTTACGATTGTGGAGTTTTTCGATTACCGATGTGGTTTTTGCAAGAGGGTAGCTCCGGTCGTGGACGATGCGCTCGCTAAAGACAAGAAAATCCGCTTCGTTTACAAGGAATTTCCCGTCCTGGGTCCAAATTCCGTATTGGCGGCCCGGGCGGCGCTCGCCTCACGCGCACAGGGTAAATATATAGTTTTTCACAAGGCTCTCATGAAGGCCAAAATTTCTTATGATGAAGCGAGCATCATGAAAATCGCCACAGCGGTGGGCATCGACACGGCTCGCCTGAAAAAGGACATGCAAGCGCCAGGCATCCAGGCCCAGATAGCCAAGACCCGCGCCCTGGCGCGCTCGCTAGGCATACGCGGCACACCAGCCTTCGTAGTGGGAGAACAACTCTTCCCGGGCGCGCTCAGTTCGGCTCAGCTTGCCCGTATGATTCAAATGGCGAGAAAGAAATAGAAAAGAAAAAAGCCCCGGAGATTCCTCTCCGGGGCTTTCCATCCATCGGCAAACTCAGTCTACCGTCACCGAACCCATCAACATTCTGCGGTAATCCCACCATTTCCATTTCTTGGGGACCATGGTGATTCGCACACGTATTTTCTGCGCGATGGGCGTATTTACGTAATTCGCCCACATATCCGGCCCAAAAAAGTGATCCACCACGCTTTTCAGCCCCTCGTGGTCCTTACCCAACACCTCGGAGACCTGCGCCTCCCCCTCCACGACAACAGCGCGGAAAGGAGCTTCATCATCGTCGATGCAGATGGAAAACGCCGGGTTTCGCCTTAAATTCCTTGCCGAAACGGAATCCTCACCCGTGCTGATGAAAAAACTGGCATCCTCGGGATTGAACAGATACAAAAGCGGAATTACGTGCGGGGAACCATCCGCATTCGTGGTGGCGATTCTCGCCATGTGGGGTTCTTCTAAAAATTCATCCATTTCTGTCGGGCGCTCGGCCATTTTCCATCTCCTCTCGAAAATTCATGACGTTATGAATTATTCCCGATTTATCGCTCCAAAATGATACCGGAGTCATCCTTCACTTCACAATCAGATTCACCAGGCGTCCCGGCACGACAATGTGCTTCACGATCTCTTTATCACCGATGTAGCCAGCCGTGACGGCTTCCGCTTTTTCCTTCAGTTCCTCCTCGGGCGCATCCGGCAGCGCCATGAACGTGCGCCTCGTCTTTCCGTTCACTTGCACGGCGAATTCTTTCTCCTCGGCGGCAATGGCCGATTCATCCACTTGGGGCCACGCCACCCGGAAGATACTGACCTCTCCCCCACTTCCGCCAAGAGCCTGCCAGAGTTCCTCCGCCACGTGAGGCGCCATGGGCGCCATGCAGCGAAGCAGAATCTCGGCCGCCTCGCGCTGCACCGCATTGTCCGCCTCGGCCTCCGAGCGAAGCGACGTGGACAGTTCCATGATGCGCGCCACCGCCGTGTTAAAGGAGAAGGTGTGCTCATAAACTTCCGTCACCGCTTTCAAGGTGGCGTGGGCGTCGCGCCTGAGCTTTCTCCCGGATGCGGTCAACCCGCTCCCGTCTCCGGAATAGGCATCTGTCTCCCTCCAGGCTTCGAGCCGCTCCGCGAACGTAACCCAAAGCCTTTGCAGGAACCTGTGCACGCCTATCAATCCATCATCGCGCCATTCCTTCGAGCGCTCGGGAGGACCGATGAACAGCGTATACAGGCGGCCCGCATCGGCCCCGTATTTTCCCGTGCATTCTTCAATCGAGACTCCGTTCATCTTCGACTTGCTCATCGAGGCCATCTCGGGGAGCACCTTCTTCCCGGCTTCGTAGCCGCTGCCGCTCGGGCCGTCTGCCGTAACGACAAGAGATTCCTCGTCCACGTCCTGATAGGGTACCCAAACTCGGCCGCGCGCATCTGCCACATAGTAGGCCATCCTGCAAACCATTCCCTGGGTGAACAGATTCTCAAAGGGCTCCTCGAAAGAAACAAGCCCCAGATCGTAGAGCACTTTTGTGAAAAACCGCGAGTACAGCAGGTGCATTACGGCATGTTCCGCGCCCCCGATGTACTGCGTCACCGGCAGCCAGTGGTTCACGTTTTCCGACTGGAACACGGCGCTATCGTCGCGCGGGCTGACGTACCGCAGGTAATACCAGGATGAGTCCACAAAAGTGTCCATCGTGTCCGTCTCCCGGCGGGCGGGCCTTCCTGTTTTCGGGCTGATGACGTTCACGAAATCCTCGCTCTGGGCCAGGGGATTCCCCCCTCGGCCCGTGAACTCGACGTCACGCGGGTGCATGACGGGCAGATGATCGTCCGGCACAGGGGTGATGCTGCCGTCTTCTTCATAAATGACGGGTATCGGCACCCCCCAATAACGCTGGCGAGAAATGAGCCAGTCTCTGAGGCGCCAGTTGATTGTCTTGTCCCCGAAACCCTTTTCCGCGAAATAATTGATCATCTTCGGATACGCTTCGCGGTTCGGCTGCCCGTCGAATGGGCCGGAGTTTTCCATGACGCCGTCTTCGATGTATGCCTCCTCCATCGTGTCGCCATTGAGTCCCCCTTCAGGATGCTGGATGACCACCTTGACCGGGATCCCGTATTTTCTCGCAAAAACGAAATCGCGCTGGTCGTGCGCGGGCACACCCATCACGATGCCCGTGCCATATTCCATCAAAGCGTAATCGGCCACGAGCAAGGGTACGCGATCTCCATTGACGGGGTTGATAATGAAATGACCCGTATCGATACCTGTTTTTTCACTGTCTTCGCTCATGCGTTCCGCGGCGCTTTGGGTCTGCATGGCTTCCACGGCCTCACGTATGGAATCCGCGTGGACATTCCCTTCCAGCAACTGATCGATTAGAGGGTGCTCCGGCGCGCAGACCATGAAGGTGACGCCATAGACCGTATCCGGCCTGGTGGTGAAAACCGAGAGCGTCTCGCCGGTCGTTTCGAGTCTGAAATCAATCCGAGCACCTTCGCTGCGCCCCAGCCAGTTTCTTTGTTGCTGCTTTACGTGCTCGGGCCAGCCGACGAGACCATCGAGATCGTCCAGCAGGCGCTGCGCATAATCGGTAATCTTCAGGAACCACTGGCTGAGCCAGCGTTTTTCCACCTTGGCGCCGCTGCGCCAGGCGATGCCGTCGTGAATCTGCTCATTTGCCAGAACCGTGCCATCTACCGGGTCCCAGTTGACGAGGGCCTCGCGCTTATACGCCAAGCCATTTTCGAGCATCTGGAGGAAAATCCACTGTGTCCATTTGTAATAACCCGGATGCGCGGTGGAAATCTCGCGCGGCCAGTCATAAGCGAGACCCGCCATTCGAAGCTGGCGTCTCATGTTGTCGATATTTTTTTTCGTCCACGCGGCGGGATGCGCGCCGGCATTGATGGCGGCGTTCTCCGCGGGCAGCCCCAGGGCATCCCAGCCCATCGGGTGCAAGACCTCGAAGCCGCGCATCTTCCGGTAGCGGCTGATGGCGTCACCCATCGTGTAGTTGCAGGCGTGGCCCATGTGCAGGTCGCCCGATGGGTAGGGAAACATCATCAGGGAATAGTAGGTAGGCTTATCACCGGGATGATCGGAGGTCTCGAATATCTTCTCCTCCGCCCACAGATTCTGCCACTTTTCCTCGTATTTCGATGGACTATATTCGCCGAGCATGAATTTCCTCAATTATTCGGTATATGTCTCTTGAATCTCCATGCAGGCGCTCCGCCTGCTTCAAAATGTTCGCGCTGCTCTAAAGATGCGGCCCCTCCGAGATGGGTACGGCCTCTCCTCTTATCTTCTCTAGGATTTCAGGCGGAATGCGTCTTGGCTTTCCAAGCGCATCGGTTCTCGCATGTAGCGTATAGCCCTTCACAAGTACGCGCCCCTCCTGTTCCACAAGATAATCGATCCGTACGCGGATACCCTCGGGCTCCCTGAACCAGCCGGTGACTTTCACCTCGCCGTCATACCGGGCACCTTCCTTGTACTGACAACGGCTCTCCACCACGGGAAAGAAAACGCCCTGTTCTTCGAGCTGCCCGTAGGGGAATCCGATTTTACGAAAATACTCTGTTCGAAGCTGCTCGAACCATACATAATAGACCGAGTGATGCACCACTCCCATCTGGTCGGTTTCGGCATACCTTACACGGAAATCGATAGACAGAGCCAAGCCGGATAAACCTATGAGCGGTTATGAAAAAAGAAACCAACGAGCGATGTTAAAGTAAATCAAAAGCCCCAAAACATCGACTCCGGTCGTCACAAAAGGCCCCGTCGCCACGGCGGGGTCAACGCGAAACCGATGGAGCACGAGCGGCAGAACCGATGCGAGAAGAGCAGAAAACATCATCACCACACAAATCGCAAGCCCCACGACGAAACCCAGCCACGCGACTGAGGAGAACTGATACGTCGCCAACAATCCCAATAACAGGCCATAACAAACGCCCAGAAGCGACCCGACGGTCACCTCTTTCGAGATAACGCGAAGCCATGATTTGGGATCGATTCGTCCTGTCGCTATACCGCGGACAACGATTGTGGCGCTTTGGGTGCCCACGTTGCCCGCCATTCCGATGATCACCGGCATGAATGCGGCGAGAGCCACTATTTTACTCAATTGGTCTGAGTACTGATGAATCAACTGAGCGGCGAGTATGCCGCCCAGCCAACTGAAAAAGAGCCAGGGCAAACGGATCCACGCAAGGCGCCTTGCGGAAAGCGACGTCACCTCGTCCTGATAGGAGTGCGTCCCCGCCATCTTCAAAATATCCTCGGTCGCTTCCTCTCTGATGACGTCGAGCACGTCATCCACCGTGATGATCCCGACCAGTACATTGTCATCATCCACGACGGGAATAGCCAAAATATTGTAGCGCGAGACGACGCGTGCGACGTGCTCCTGGTCGGCATGTACGTTTTCGCTCCAAACATTGGTAATCATGATTTCAGACAAGGGTTTGGAAGGATCCGCCAGCAAAAGTTGCCGTAGGGTAATCACCCCTCTCAGGCAACCATTGGAGTCTATGACGTACACATAGAAAATGTAGTCAACTTCACTGGCTTTTCGCACCCGGGCGATGGCTTCATCAACCGTGAGTTCCTCTGGAAGAGCCACATATGAATCCGTCATGATGGCGCCTGCTGTTTCCGGCAGATACGCCATCATGTCCTGTATGGCTTCCGTTTCCGGCGCATCTAAGAGCGCAACTATTTCCTGGGAACGCTCCTCGGGCAGGGTTTCGAGAATATATCTCGCGTCGTCGCTGTCCAATTCCTTGATCAGTGGGACGACGTCATCGTTCGGTACCGGCTCGAGGAGTTCCCGTACGATGTGGGAATCCGATTCCGTCAGAATGGAGGCGCGGTGTTCCCGGTTTCGGACGAGGGAAAACGCTTCCTGGCGTTCTTCGGGCAGAAAATGCTGAAAAATCTGCGCCACTTCAGCCGCGTGCATTTTTTCCAGTGCATTGGAGAGGTTGGCATCGGCCTTATGCCTTAAAAGCCGACGCACCATGTCCTCTACGCGAAGAAGTCTCGGATCACGCTCGTTCACCATGGCTGATCCCCAAATTTTCAAGCAAGCAAACACGGTGTCTAAAGGGCGTAGAGTCTATTGAACACCATTGGGAGTGTCAATCATATTGTGTTATGGGCAAACTTAGCATATCTTGTTGATAGATTGTTGTTTACGCAATGGAGATAATCGCTGGCGCAGCTTCGTAATTTTCTGCCCGATTGATTTGGGGAGTAACCTGCCATCGCTAGACTTCATGGTCGCCTCACCGGGCTGAAGCCTAAGCAAATGAAAGTTTTGGAAAGGCTATACCGCCGCAAAATTCCACCCGATCAATTCATTCATTTAGAACTCGGCCGCGAATTAACATATCTATCGTATGAAATATCGCGTCAGATTGGGTTGCTCATCGATCGACTCGGTGTAGTGCGCTACGTGATTATCGGCGATGCGCGTGGAATCGAAATACCGGAACTGGGCCGCGCACGCGCCGGGATGGCCAGACTCAGAGGGCTTCGGTGCGTACACACCCACTTGAACGCCTCTCCGCTATCCCAGGAAGATCTGACGGACATGGCTCTCCTGCGACTCGACGCCATGGGAGTTATAGAAGTCGTGGAAGACGGGAAGGCAGGCCGCTTCCATTTCGCCCACCTTACAACTCGGCCTCCCGATGATAGTGCGCAAGCCAACGGCCACTCGACCTTCGCGGAAAATCGTGCTCCCTGGGAAATCCAGTCGTTCCCTAACCTCGAATCGACCCGGGTCGACATCGAGGCCCTCATTAACTCTCTCGAGAATGAATTCGCACGACTGCAAAAATCATCAATTGATCTCGAAGATGGAGAGCGCGCCTTGCTTGTGCATCTCGATACAGGGCAGAAATCGAACCGCTCTCCCGAGACCGAGTTCGAGGAATTGTCCCTGCTCACACGTGAGGCCGGTTTCATCCCATGCGGACAAATCCTCCAGCGCCGGAAAAAACCGGACCCTCGCTTCGTCATCGGTAAGGGTCGGCTTGCGGAGGTCCTTATGAACTCGATGCAAGTGGGGGCCGAGGTGCTGTTCTTCTCCAATGAGTTGACCCCCTCGCAAATCAAAAACTTATCAGAATTCACCGATCTGAAAATCCTCGACCGGACGCAAATCATTCTCGATATTTTCGCCCAAAGAGCGAAGAGCCGCGTGGGAAAACTTCAGGTGGAACTGGCTTTATTGCGATATACCCTGCCCCGCATCTCCTCTCAACACACAGCCTTGAGTAGACTCACCGGTGGCATTGGCGGCAGGGGACCGGGCGAAACGAAGCTGGAGATTCACCGCCGCCGCGCGTTCGAACGAATTCGAAGGGTGGAGAAAGAACTCGAAAACTTGCAGAAAAAACGCTCTCAAGGCAGGCAACTCCGCCAGCGTCGTGAAGTACCGGTTCTCTCTCTGGTGGGTTATACAAATGCGGGTAAATCGACACTGCTGAACGCCTTAACGAATAGCGAGGTAATTGCCGAGAATCGCCTATTCGCCACCTTGGACACATCGAGCCGTAGACTCAGGCTCCCGCGCGATCAGGAAGTCATCATCACGGATACCGTCGGTTTTATTCACGACCTCCCCCAGGAGTTGATCGGGGCATTCCGCTCGACATTGGAGGAACTGAGTGAGGCGGACCTTCTCCTTCATGTGATCGACGCCTCTTCTCCGCATTGTGAGGACAACCTTCATGCCGTGGAGAAAATCCTTGATGAAATTGGCCTAAAAGACACGCCTCTCATTCGGGTATTCAACAAAATGGACCAGACGGATGACATCCGTCTGGCCAATCTGTGCCGTCGGTTCGACGGCATCGCCGTGAGCGGCATAGCCCCCGAAAGCCTTGTGCCACTGGTGGACGAGGCAGCCCACCGCCTATCGAGCATGGACAAGCAAGATGAGACGCAAGGATACGAACAGATCGCAAACTAATTTCTATTCTGAAATGAAATTTCTTCTTTTACCCGTCATGTTGCTGAGTATCCTGGCTGGGGGTTGTGCTGGAAGCAACTATTCTTCACAAGATGTGTGGGAGAAGACGAAAACCACCGTTCGATCCGCTTACGTAAAGACCCAGCGAGCCGTTACGAATACCTTGATCTCCATCGGAAAATACCAGCGAGACCACGCATACGGACGAGAAGACACCGGAGAAACACGAGCCAAGAACGAAAAAAACAATAGAAACCCTGTTGCCCGCCCCGCCGAAACGCCCCGCAAGAATGATCGCTTTCCTTCCAGAACTCCTGCAGCAATGGAGGAAAACATGAGGCCCGGCCAAGTCCGGCAAACAACCAGGGGAATTACTCGAGATGAAACCTCGAAAGAAATGCCTTTGCCACCACGTACGACAATGACTCTCGAAGAATTGCGTCAACGCATTCTAGAGATCGAACAAGTGCGGATTCGCTCGAAAAATCCCGCTGCAAGGCGCAGACTGGCTGCTGAATTGAAGGAACTGGAGCGAATGCTGCTCACATATCAAAAAGAAGAAAACATTATTGAGGAAATGGCTCAATTACGCCGCCAGCTAAGAAAGCTACAAGGAGATTTGCTCGAGATTCAAGAAACCAATCGCTAGAAAGTCAGTCTATTTCAAAGTATTGCCCGATACGATCACCAGGCATTCTTTGCTCGGCTTCATAAAATGACGTGCGGCTTCTCTGACGGTGTTTATTTCCACCCGTTCAATCTGGCGCTTTGTTTCTTCAAGCGTCTCCCATCCCAATCCATGGACGAATCGGCCCGCCAGGTCGGCCGCTCGGGCAAAAGCCCGCTGATGACTACGAGACAACACACCGACAAGATAAGCCTTCGCCCGCTGAAACGCTTCTTCACCAAGACCCTCTGTGCTTACACGGGTAATTTCTTGCCATATGAGGTCAATAACGAAATTTTCCTTGCCCGCAGGCGTGGCTGCATAAATCGAAATCGGCCCCGGGTCCAGAGACTCGTAAGAGGAAATGCTTATATCGTAGGCAAGGCCTCGCTTTTCTCTCAATTCCAGAAATAGTCCTCCACCCTGACTCCCCAAGGCCGCTGTTATAACGGCAAGCGCATGTCTGGCTGGATCATGAAAAGTCGTTCCCAAAAACGACATATGAATATGGCTTTGCGAGGCCCCATCAATCTGATATGAGCGAAAGCGCTTTCTTGAGAGGCTTCTGGGCGTAGCGGGCTGAAGAACAGGTGTTTTAAGCGGAGCGCTCGCGGCCCAGGGCTTTAGCATTTTAGAGAGATGTTCTTCCAGATACGAAGTGTCGTAATTCCCGGCCGCCGTGATGACAAGTTCCGCAGGCGTTACCCTTTTACGCCATTCCCGCCTCAAAACATTACGGTTGAATGCGGCCATCGTTTTGTTAGTCCCGAGTGGATGACGGCCCAACGGGTGTTTGCCATACAATAGCTGATAGCCCTTGAACCGGCACCATTGCCCCAAATCATCAAGTTCGCTGTCGCGCTCCGCACTTAATTCCGCGCGAGTGAATTCGACATCACCCTCATCAAAAGCGGGCGCAGAAATTACTTCAACGAATCTTTCCATCACCTCGGGTAAAACCGCGCTGAGACCGGAAGCCGTTAGCCCAAACGTATTTCTCCCCGAAAACCCATTGATACTGGCGCCCAAACCCTCGACCTCTTTGGTATGGATAAAAGATGGACAATTCTCCGTCGCCATGGGAGCGGCGGACGTCATCAAGGCGTGCAGTCCGGCCTGGCGGGCGGATTCATTTCTTTGCCCTCCTAGGAATACGGCTCGCATTGAGAAAACCAGCGGGCCGCCATCTGGCAGCATGACCAACCGCCCGCCACCCGGAAGCTTTTTCTCAATCGGCTTGTTCTTGTCACTAGAGCGACTCGCATACTTGGGGGAGCTTCTCTTTCGTGAAACGGTGCGGGTACGACTAGACGCGGCAGATTTTTCCGTTACACTCTGGTTTCCATTCGTGTTATCCCGGTTTCGCTCAAAATGATTTTCGAATCCGTTCCATATCGCATTTCGAATCCTTCGCACCCCGACTCGCGGCGCTTCTCCCTTGGGGAAGAATACGCCCGCTGTTAATCTTGATGATGACAGATACCGCCTCGCCACGTCAGAGACATCATTTGCATCCAGGGCCATCACCTTTTTCATGTACTTCACGTAATAATTCGGGTCTCCAGTGATCAACTCGGAATAGCCCGCCACATGAGCGCGGCCTGTCATTCTCTCTCGCCTGAATTCCAGACCCGTCAGATAATTCATCCGCACTTTATCCAACTCATCCGTGGTGAGCGGCCTGTCCTCAATGATTTGTTTCGCTACCTGAAGAATTTGCTCTATGGCCTTCTCGGCGTTTTCCGGAGCCGTATATCCACCCAGGAAAAACAGCCCCGGCCCGCCGGAAAGATAGACTTCGGCAGAAACATCAAACATCAGCGACGTGTCCATGCAAAGATGTTCATACAAGCGGGAGCTTTCGCCCGCTCCGAGAACGATGCCGAGAACTTCCAGCGCGGGAGCATCCCGGTTCGTCACGGGAGGAATTTCGAAAGCGAGTTCCAGGTGCGCCGTTCCCGAGCGGCCACGCCGAACGACGACCCGCGGACCTGCTTTCAGGGGAGCCGGTCGGGGAACTTTCGGCATTTTCCTGCGCTGCGGTCTTGGCCATTTGGCGAGAAAGCCCTTTTGCCTTCTTCTCAAAATGGATTTTACCCGCGTAACGTCAAATGCTCCGGCAAACACCAGTACGGCGGATGAGGGCGCATAGAATCGCTTGTGATATTTCTTCAACTCTGCCGCGCCTATGTTCTTGAGCGTCTGCCGCGTGCCCAAAATGGCGCGGCCGTAAGGATGCCGGGGGCCGTATGCCTCACGGTAGAGGTGATACTGAAGCAAGTGATCGGGTTGCTCATAAGTGCGATTGAATTCCGAGAGAATAACCTGTCGTTCCTGGCGGACTTCGCTCTCCTCGAATCGCGGCCACCAAAGGGCATCGAGTAATGCTTCGAGACACCCTTCGAATTCATCCGGCATCGATATCAGGTCGTAATGGGTGGTTTCGCTCGTCGTAAAGGCGTTAATGTCTCCGCCGGAAGACTCGGCCAGAGAGGCGAGCTCCCCTACTTCGAGATTCTCCGAACCCTTGAATATCATGTGCTCCAGGAAATGGGAGATGCCCTCGTTCGGGTCCGTTTCCGTAAGACTGCCGACACGAAGCCATGCCTGAACACTCACGGCGGGAGCGGTGGAGTCCGGCAGGAAAAGACAGGTGGGGCCGCTCTTCATCCGGTAGGTGAGAGGTTTTCTATCTTCGGAGAAAACTTCGCTAACGTCGTTTGGAAATTCCTTGAACATTATCGAAACAGGCTCACTCCAGGCCAAGACGACCAACTCGACTTGCCCTCAATCCGAAAGCGGCGAATCCCTTGACTTCTAGTGAGCGGAGCGTATCATCCTCTCCTGGCAAAGTCATTCAGGGATGATGTTGGAAGATTTCGAAGCCTCGCTCTGAACAATTCCAATAGTGACTACCCATAAATCAAAAAGAGGATAATCGTGGAACACATCAAAAGACACGTTTTCGTCTGCATCAATCAACGCCCGCCGACTCACCCGATGGGCTGTTGCCAGAGCAAGGGCAGCATTGAGGTCGCGCAAGCGATCACGGAGGCGATTGGCTCGGATGACGAACTCGCCGCGGATACGGCCATGGCAGGCGCCACTTGTCTGGGTCCGTGCACGATGGGCCCCACCCTGGTCGTCTACCCCGAGGGCGTCTGGTACACGGGCGTAAAGGTGGAGGACGTTCCCGAAGTCATCGAGGAACACCTGAAAAACGGCCGCCCCGTCGAGCGGCTGCGGTTGAGGCTCCCCGGTAATGTCGGAAGCGACGACTAGACCCGCCATGGAGAACAGCCGATGAGCCGAGCGCTGGTGATGCACCCGAAAGACAACGTGGCCACGGTGCTTGAGGATGTCTCCTCAGAGCAGAGCGTGAAAATCGAAGGCGGGGTTGAGACAATCACGCTCTCCGCAACTGAATCCATTCCATTTGGACACAAAATTGCGCTGCGTAAGATCCGCTCGAACGCAAAAGTGCTCAAATACGGCGAAGTCATCGGCACCGCCACACAAGAAATACCCGCAGGCTGTCACGTTCACGTCCATAACATCAAGAGCACAAGAGGCTAGGCATGGCCCGGAAAAAAGCAACTCCCACTTTCTGGGGCTACAGGAGACTTGAAGGTCCTCCGGGTGGCCGGAATCATCTCGCCATCGTCAGCGGAATGGACAATTCCAACCCCATCGTCCGCAGAATCGGTTCGCTGGTGCGAGACGCCACCCCCGTCAACACCTCGTTCGGACGCGCCCTGATGGGCGAGGACGAGACGCAACACTGGCGGGTTATGGGACACACCGCCGCCCACCCGAACGTCGGGGCCGCCATCATCGTGAGCCTCGAACCCAAGAGCGCCAACGCCATCGCGGAAGTAGCCGCAAGAACGTCTCCCTGGATGCCCATAGAAGCCGTGAACATCCAGGAGATTGGAGGCACGCTCAGCACAACCTCGCATGTCGTGGAGCTCGCCACGAAACTTTCCGCCCATCTCGCATCGGCCAAGCGAGTCCGCTGTGAGTTGGGCGAACTCACCATCGGGGCGGAATGCGGAGGCTCGGATACGACCAGCGGCGTCATCTCGAACCCCGTGACGGGCATGGTCGCCGACAGGGTCGTGGAAGCGGGGGGTTCGGTTATCTTTTCCGAAACGCTGGAAATCGTGGGCGCCGAGCATCTTCTCGCCCGCCGTGCCGCGGACAGGAAAACGGCGCGAAAAATCATCGATTCCGCAAAGAGCGCCGTCGATTACGCCGAAAGCATCGGCGTCGACTTCATCGGCTCGAACCCGGCGCCGGATAACATCCGGGGCGGTCTATCGTCCATCGAGGAAAAAAGCCTGGGAGCCATCAAGAAAGCGGGCAGCCACCCCATCGTCGAGGTCGTCGGTGTGGGAGAGCGTCCTTCGAAGAAAGGCACCATCTTCGCCGACGCTCCCTGCGCGGGCGTTGAGAACATTTCCTCTTTGGCGGCCAGCGGAGCGCAGGCGATCGTTTTCTCGACCGGAATCGGCAACCCCATCGGCCATCCCATCTCTCCCACCATCAAGGTGACCGGCAATCCCCGTACCGCGCGGTCGATGGCCGAGAACATCGACGTGGACATCAGCGGCGTCATGGAGGGGACGATGCGAATCGATGAGGCGAGAGATCTGCTCGAAAAAGAACTGATAGCGGTGATGAGCGGTAAACTCACGACATCGGAGCTTCTCGGAGAAACCGAACTCACGGTCAGCAGGGCCGCATTAAGCCTCTAAAATCTCGTTCGCAGCCTACATGGTTGGTAATTATTTAGGTCTTCGTATTAAAAGCCCATTCCCACGATCAGTCGATTCCAGGTGTTGATGAGGGCGATGGCGCCGAGAAGCTCCACTATCTGCGCTTCAGAATAGTGCGCCTTCAGCGCTTCAAACGTCCCGTCCGAAACGCTCACCCCCTGCGTGCTCTCCTCGCAAAGGCGAAGCGCCGCCTTCTCCTTCTCATCGAAGACGTCACTCGAGGAACCCTCTTGCGCGGCTTTCGTCTTATCGTCTCCTGCCTTGTGCATCCTTGCCATGTTGGAATGCATGTTGGTGCAAAAATGACATCCGTTGAGCACCGATGCGCGAATGTTCAAGATTTCCTTGAAGCCGACGTCGATCTCCCCCGGGCCGTCCGCCACCGTGGTCAAGCTCAGCAAAGAACGCAAAAAATCCGGTTTGTGGGCCAGTGCCTTCACAGGCGGAATCACGACACCGAATTGCTTTTGCAGATTCTCCATGATGCGTTTCGCGGATGCTTCCGCCTGCTCGGGCTCTAACAAGGAAATCCGTGGCATTCCATGCTCCTTCGATTGATTCATCTGGAAGTATACTTGCGCATGAGAGCAACTCTCATCTCATCGATATTTACGCCACACCGGGTTCTCGGTCAATGAATGCGTCAAATTCACTTCTCTGACGGCATGAAGGCGCATGAGAGCAAGCACAAATCATCAACATTTGTTAAACTATGCCCCATAATTTTTGTTGCCCACATCATGCGCCCAAAACGAGTGGATGGAAGCTGCCATGAGCAAGCAAATGTCCTTACGAGAAGCCGCTTCTCTCATTGAAGGAGGAGACGCAATAAGTCCCGGCGGCACCCTCTTACACAGAACGCCCGCCGCCCTCATCCGTGAAATCGCGCGCGCGGGCCTTCGGGATCTCACGCTCATCAAACCCTCTCCCGGTTACGACGCCGATCTCCTTTGCGCCGCAGGGGCCGTGAAGAGAATCATCAGCGGCATCGTCACCTTCGAGGCGGAATTCGGATTGGCGCCTCACTACCGGAAGGCGATAGAGAAAGGACTTGCCGGCCTGACCGAGCACGCCTGAGCCAGCGTTCTTGCTGGGCTGCGGGCCGCAGCCTACGGCGTTCCCTTCCAGCCCATTCGCGGTTTCGACGGGAGCGACATCCCGGAGCAAAGCGGCATCTTCACGATGGAAGACCCCTACACGAAAGAGGAACTCTATGCGATTCCCGCTCTCAAGCCGGACTGGGCATTGATACACGTCCAGAAGTCTGACCCGCAGGGAAACGCGCAAATCCTGGGCAACCAGCAATTCGACGTTGAAATGACGCGCGCGGCGCAAAAAGGGGTCATTCTCACGACCGAGAAAATCGTTGGCTCAGAAGAGATCGCAGCGGAGCCGGAGAGAACCACTATTCCAGGCTTCCTCGTCAAAGCAGTCGTGGAAAAGCCGGGCGGGGCGTCTCCCTGCAGTTGCCACCCATACTATGGGGTCGACAAAACTGAAATGAGTCGTTACATGACCTTGACCCAAAGCCAGGACGGGCTTCGGGAATATCTGGAAAGCACCGACGAATCACACGCACAAGATGCGGTGACAAAATAGCGATGGGCAGCCGCCTGGCCTCGTTGCCCGAGCACGTAATCCGCGCGGGAAACCAGATGGCCGTCACGCTCTCGCGCCTCATCGAAGACGGCGAGAAAGTATTCCACGGCGTCAACTCCCCGCTTCCCATGATCGCGATCTTTTTGGCCAAGAAACGACATGCCCCCAATTGCTCGCTCATAGAAGTCGCGGGTTCGGTGGACCCCAAACCGCGCTTCATGCCGAACAGCACGGCCGACCCTGAACTCTGCCACGGCGCGGCATCTATGTTCTACAACCCGGACATGTACGATCTTTTTGCGCGCGGCGGGGTGGACATGGCTTTCCTGGGAGCCGCCCAACTCGACAAACAAGGGCGAGCCAACATGAGCTACATCGGCGACCCGTTCCAGCCGAAAGTGAGGCTTCCCGGCGGAGGGGGAGGCGCCGTCATCATGCCTCAGGTGAAACGCACCGTCATATGGCGAACTGTGCACGACAGGCGATTTCTCGTACCCCGGGTCGACTTCTCTACCCAATCGGGCAGACTGAGCCACTTGGTGACACCCATTGCCTTGTTCGAGAAAAAATCTACCGGGCTCGAGATTGCCAGTGTTCACCCTGGACACTCGGTGGATGAAGTGATCGAGAATACCGGCTTCGAACTGGAACGCCCGAGCGTCGTGGCGCAAACCCACGCGCCAAGCGCCGAAGAACTGGGTGCCCTGGAGGAACTCGACCCGGATGGCGTACGCTTTACGGAATTCCGTTTTTAGACCCCAATCTTTCGACGAAACGAGTATCATTCCCTTCACTATTTGACGCCAATTTCTTCCGGCACGACTGATTCAGGAGAATTTCATGAGCAATGACTTGGTAAATCGCTTAAGGGGCTATTCAGCCTGTCAGGTAGCGGACGCTTTTGACAAATTGAAAATCAGGGGCCACATGCCCGACATCATCCTGTTGTCGCCCGACCCGGATTACAGGATGGTGGGGGAAGCCCATACCGTTCGAATGGTTCCCGCCGGCGGCGGACCGCTGCCCAAACGAGAGGTGCACCACATCGACGCGGCGCCCGAGGGGAGCATCGTCGTCATCAGCATCCCGCCCGGAGTCACGACGGCCAACTGGGGCGGGATGATGACCACGCGCGCGAAGGTGATGAATTTAGGTGGCGTCGTCCTGGACGGCAGGGCAAGGGACATCGAAGAACACCGCCAGGCGGGTTTTCCCGTGTTCGCCAGAGGGGTATCGGTTCACGGCAGCGGTGGGTATACGGTTCCCATCAGTGTGGGAGAGCCGATCAATTGCGGGGGCGTCGCGGTGAGGCAGGGAGACATCATTCTTGGCGACGTCAACGGCGTTGTCGTCATCCCCGGGGAAAGGCTCGAAGAAGTCATCGACAAGATGGATGAACTGGCGGAAATCGAAGAAAAAATCATCGCGGAACTCGATAAAGGCATGAGCATTGGTGAGGCATTCTCCAGGCACCGAAACTAGCACGAGGCCACGATAACCGCGATTTTCAAAATTCGTCCGAAAAACGCGCTTCTATGACGACGCCGGATGAAACTGATATAATAACTTCGTCTTTTTTCGAAATCCGCCCCAGACGTATCCCGATGAATTTAATGACCAACCCTTCGTATGCTCTCCCCTTGCGGGCTCTTATCGTCAGCCTCGCAATTTCCTTTCTCCTGAGTGGATGCGGCTTTCTGCCCACTCAAAGGAGTGATGACATCGAAGGGGGCGGTACCCGCGGCATCGCCTCGTGGTATGGCAATCCCTACCACGGGCGCAAAACGGCAAATGGTGAAACCTACGACATGCACGCCCTCACCGCCGCGCACCGCACCCTGCCCTTCGGTTCCATCGTCAGAGTTCGTAGAAGCGACGATGGGCGGGTAGTGCAAGTGCGAATTAACGATCGTGGGCCTTTTTTCATAAACCGCGTTATCGACCTTTCTCGAGAGGCGGCCCGTAGAATCGGGATGCTGCGCAGGGGCACCACCGAGGTTTCCATTGAACCCCTCTATATTCCCCGAGAGCCGAACCCCAAGTGGATGATCCTGGTGGGCGGGTTTATGGAAAAACCGGAGGCGCAAGAATTCGCCGATTACTTTCATAGAAACGGCACAACGTCGGAAATTCGGCCCGGCTGGCATGGAAACTACGCCCACTACCACGTGCAGATCAAAGGCCTTGTCGGCGAGAGTAAAGCGAAGCGATTGGTGGAAAAGCTGCAGCGCAACGGGTACGGGGCATTCATCGTACGGGCGAAATGAACGATTCAACCGTTCTCGAGCGCTTTCTCAATTGCGCTTAGGTCAGTAAGAGGCTCCTTGCACGTGAAATTTTCACACAGGTAGACGGCGGCTCGTCCCTCCACCATGGCCTTTCCATCGAGCAGAGGCACTGTGGCATCTGCTTCTTCGCCTGATGATTCGGACTTGAGAGCCAATACTTTATTGGGAATGAAGCGGGAACAGACGGCCCTGAGAGCCGCATTTGTATCTTCTGCGTTTTTCTCACCGACAATCGCCACCTCCACCGGGGAATCCAGATGAAAATCAAGCGCCACCAGCATCATGTGGAAGGCGGCCGGAACGCGGCCCAGATAATCGCCGAACGAGTGCAAAACTTCCTCGCCGCGTTTTGCGAATTCCGTCTCGCCCGAGAGTTTCGCCAGCTTCAATAACCCCAGCGCCGCCATCGAGTTCCCGCTCGGAACGGCGCCGTCTTGCGTCATCTTCTTCCTCACGATGAGTTGTTCATGATCGTGAGCCGTAAAGAAGAATGCGCCCCCTTCATCATCCCAATAGCGCGATATCATCTCCCGCGCCAAATCAGAGGCCGCTCGAATCCACCGGGGCTCGAAGCTCGCCTCGTACAAATCCACCAGGCCCAGGATCAGAAAAGCATAATCATCCAGATACGCGTTGAACTTGCTCACACCCTCCCGGTGGCTCCTCTGCAATCCGCGCTCATCGCGCATGTTGTTCAAAATAAAATCCGCCGCCTTGCCCGCTTCTTCCACATAGGGGGGGTGTTCAAGAATCCTGCCCGCCAAAGCCATCGAGCCGATCATGAGCCCGTTCCAACTCGTAAGAATTTTATCGTCCAGACCAGGTTTCACACGTTTTTCCCGCTCGGCGAAGAGTTTTGCGCGCCCTCTTTGCAAGACTTCAAAGAGCTTCTCCTCCGTGATCCCCGACTCCTCGGCGAAAACGCGAGGTGGTTTCTGAATGAACAAGGCGGAGGTCGTGCCCTCGAAGTTCCCCTCTTCCGTCACGCTGTAGAACCGGCAGAATATGTCAGCTTCTTCTTTGCCGAGAATCTCTTCTATTTCCTCAGGACGCCATACGAAGAACTTGCCCTCCTCACCCTCGCTGTCGGCGTCCTGCGCGGAGTAGAATCCCCCGACCGGGCTGGTCATCTCGCGCAAAACGTAATCAAGGGTATCCGCCACCACGGAGCGGTAAAACGCGCTTCCCGTCGCCTGGTAGGCCTCGAGGTAGACTCTGGCGAGAAGGCCGTTGTCATAAAGCATTTTCTCGAAGTGCGGAATGAGCCAGTAAGCATCCACGCTGTAGCGGTGAAAACCGCCGCCGAGTTGATCATACATCCCGCCCAGCGCCATTCTTTGAAGCGTTATCTCGACCATCTTCAGCAATTCCTGATCCGGGGACCGCTTCCATTTTCTTAAAAGTAGCATCAGCGCCATGGAGGGCGGGAATTTGGGAGCGTTCCCGAAACCGCCCCAGGTGGAATCGAATCGATCTTTGAGTTCCTGAGCGGCCTGGTCGATCCACTCCGTTTTCAAATCACCTTCCGCAGACGTTACGACCCCCATTTGCTGCAGATTCGCAGTGATGCTTTCTGCGTTCGTATGCAAATCGTCCTGTCTCGTTTGATAAACTTCGGCCAGCCTCAAGAGCACGTTTTTGAAGCCGGGCCTCCCCCATTTGTCATCCGGCGGAAAATACGTGCCCCCGAAGAAGGGCCTCAAATCCGGGAGCAGGAATACGCTCATCGGCCAACCGCCCTGGCCCGTCATCATCTGCACCGCTTCCATATAGATACCGTCGATATCGGGGCGTTCTTCCCGATCCACCTTGATGGAAACGAAATGCTCGTTCAGGATTTCAGCGATCCCCTCATCCTCGAAACTCTCATGCTCCATCACATGGCACCAATGGCATGCGGAATAGCCGACGGACAAGAAAATGGGTTTATTCTCTTCTCTTGATTTGCTGAGCGCATCCTCGCCCCAGGGATACCACTGCACCGGATTGTATTGATGCTGCAAGAGATACGGGCTCGTCTCCTGTGCGAGGCGGTTCTTTTGCAGGGGCTGATTCATGAATTCCTCATATGAACGGATGAAAGATCACTGGCCGCGAAAAGACGCCTGTCGACAGGGTATGGGAGAATGATCAACAAAACAATTCGGGCTGCGGAACCATTTGCGCATGTGTCTCCACACGCCCGTCCCCACGAATGTGCGAAATATTTTCGCCGCAACTCTCCGCCCAGGCCGCCGATACCAGATGCAGGCGATGACAGTTTCTCGGGTTCTCCTCCGCACAAAGAACCGCCGTGGGTTCTTTTCCCACTTGCGTTCTCAAGCGCTCCATCGCAAGGATGAAACTCTCATCACGCCTCACTTTCTTCCAGTCGATGCGCCTATCAGAGCCAAAGAATTCTGGGTTTTCACTAAAGTTGCGTTTCCCGCCCAACGCCTCTCCTTCCCAGACGTATGCGATATTTCGCGATGAGAGGCTTTGTCTCATCTTCTCTCTACTGAACTGTGGATTTCTCCTGCTGTAGGGGATGCTGCGAACATCCACAACGCATGCGATCTCATGACGAGCTAGCAAGTCAAGGAATTTCTCCGCGCAGTGGTTGCTGTGGCCTATCGTCCAGAGCGGGTGCTTCAAGCGAATCCTCCCATGAGAGTCGCCGCAATCTCGCATCCACGATGAAAAATCTCTACGTCAATGTTCTCATCAGGCGCGTGAGCGTTCGAATCCGCGTTGGCGAGGGGGAACCAGACAGATGGAATCCCTAAGTCTATCGTAAACATGCTGTCGGGTACGCTGCCGCCGAAGTTGGGGTAGATGACCGGTTCGACGCCGTAGCCTCCAACGGCCTTGATGACCATTTGCACATAGGGGTTGTCCGCAGGCGTTTTGCTGGCATCGAACGTGGCCATCTTGCGTACTTCGATGTCATCGAATCCCTCTGCATTCAAGAATGAACACACATCCCCGAACAGCTTGTCCGGGTCCTGCTCCACGACGAGGCGGAAATCCAGCTTGGCGCGCGCGGAACCTGGCAGGACCGTTTTCATGCCATCGTTGGAATATCCCCCTTGGAATCCACAGATGTTCAGGTTCGGCTGGGTTAATACTTTCGTATAAAAGGCGGAAAGATCCGGAATACGGGAGGCGCCTTCTCCGATGACGGCCCGTAGCTCCGCCTCCGGATCAGGAATTCCTTCCAGCGCATCCTGATCCGCATCCCCTATCGGGAGCACTGACTCATAAAACCCCGGCACGCGCACCCTTCCCTCATTATCTCGCAGGCATTGCACAGCCTCCATGAGGCGCCAGAACGGGTTCGGCGCCGGCCCTCCATAAGACCCGGAATGGAGGTCTTTTCCGACGCCGCGCGAGATTAGTTCGATATAAAGCAATCCTCTGCAGCCCAAAGAGAGCGTCGGCCTGCCCGATGGATGTACGGAGCCATCGGATGAGCAGGCGATATCGGCTTTCAACAACTCCTTGTTCGCTTGTATGAATTTTCTCAAATTAGGCGAACCCATCTCTTCTTCCCCTTCAATCAAAAATTTGAGGGTGATGGGCATTTTCGTGTTCGTCTGGTGGAAGGCTTCAACCGCCTTGATCTGGGCGAAGTGCTGGCCCTTGTTGTCTCCCGACCCTCTTGCGTAGAGGCGGCCATCTCGCACCTGTGGTTCAAATGGTTCAGAACGCCAGCTCTCGGAAATATCGGCCGGCTGAACGTCATAGTGGCCATAGATGAGCATCGTGGGCGCATCCGGAGGCCCCTTCACCTCTCCGTATACAAGAGAAATACCCTCGGTCGGCAGAATCTGCGCCTCGATGCCTGCGCTACGCATCAACGCCACCAGGTGCGCAGCCGCCTCCTCGACACCGACACCCAACGTGCTGATAGAGGGTATCTTGAGGTATTCGATGAGTTCCGCCAGCCTCTGCTCTCTCCTGGATCGCAGAAAATCAATCACCGCCGACATTCAATCCTCCTTCACATAAACTAAATTCGCCGAGATGTTGCCGAAATCGTCCTCCCGGACTATTCTCAGAAGTGGTATGAACCTGCCAACTCTTTTGCCGCCGTGCAAAAACTGGGTTTCGCATGACTCGATCTGTACTTAGCATAATTCATCGCTTCTTCAAGATCATCCGCATAAGAGCCCTCTTGCTTTTCATCTTCGTCGTGTTGATGGTGACAAGCTGCGCCCGGCCCCGCACGCTGAACCTGGCGCCTGCTCCTGCTGGAAGTTACGACCACAAGGGAAGCTACGTCGAACTGCCATCGAGCATCGAAACCGCCTTGATGACAGGATATCTGGTGCGTCCCTTGAGAGCCGGGAGATATCCTTGCGTCGTATTGCTGCACGGGAAAGGCGGTTGGTGGCGGGCATACATCCGCTACGCCCGAAAACTCGCGAGCCATGGATTCTCATCCTTGGTCATCAATTATTACTCGGTGCACCAGGTGGACCTCGAGGGTCTCAGAACACCTTTCGTCCAACGAAAATCGAATTTTGAACGCCAGAATGAAGACATCAATCGAGCCGTTTCCACCTTTGCGAAAAGCGCGCATTGCATACAAAACAAGGTTGGTCTCATCGGATTCTCGCTAGGCGCAGACAAGGCGTTCCGTGCGGCCGCGTCGCTTCCGGTCGTGAAGGCCGTGGTAGCCTATTATGGTCCCTATGATTATGCGGCTCTGATTAAAAAGCGCATCAACTCCGTTGTGCTCGCACTTGCAACAGAGGATTTGCTGCGCTGGAAAGATTATCTGGAATTTCACAGCCCCGCCAACAAGATACAGAACACGAAAGCTTCCACCTTGATGTTTCATGGCGTGGCGGATGGGCTCATTCCCGTGCAGCAATCATTCACGATGATGAGAAAACTGCTAGCGAGAAAATCAGGTTACGCCCAATTGAAACTTTATGAGGGCACCGGCCACAATTTCGTTCTCAGAAGGAGAACTCCTCGGGAAAGAGAAGACTCGATTCGGCTCGCGTTGCTTTTCCTCAAAGACCACTTGCCCCGAACCGGAGAAACCCCCGTACCAAAAGAATTGAAAAAAAAACGGGCCGAATTTCATTCTGAAACCGACAAACAAGATAGTTGACACATCATGGATACGACACCTGACGGCAGACACGGTAAGAGTGAATCCTGGGTTCGCGAATGGGTGGGATGGTGCGAACTCGCTCCCGCCGGTGACGTGGAAGTAGGCGCATGGGGCACGTGGGAGCTCACTTACCACGTTGGCAGATACGGCGTGGATGATGGCGGGACTATCGTCCTTTCGCGACGTTTCGCCAGTGATTGGGCCAAGCCGCAAACCGACGCGCCCGGTGAGCCTCACTATGCGAGTGTAAGTACGAGCGGGAGCACCTCGCTCAGGGGTAGATGGGACCCGAAATCGAACATCAGGCCCTGGCAGCAAGGCCTGGCCATCGATGTATTTGACAGCTATCTGGCGGAAGGCGATACGGTAACCATTGTTCTGGGAGACCGTAGCGGGGGCGGAGCGGGAACCCGCGCTCAAACCTTTTGCGAAAAAAATTTCCGCCTCAGGCTTTTTGTTGATTGCTTCGGCTCGAATCGATTCATCGAAGCCGCCGATACGCCCGCTATTTCCATCGTACCGGGAAATCCCGCCCGCCTCGTCATTCACGGGCCGACCGAACAGGCACCCGATGAGACATCCTGGATGCAGGTGAAACTCGAGGACATCTGGGGAAATCCATGCCGCGGCATAGATGCGCAAGTTTCGCTCGCTGCCGAGGGCGGAATCTGCGAGGGGCTGCCAGGAACCGTTCAATTCAAGCGTGGCGAACCAGCAGTTGTCCGCCTGGAGAATCTGTGCTGGGAATCCGGGGAATGGGGGCGCATAAGAGGTGACGCAGGGGGCGACATCCCTCCTGCATACAGCAATTACATATACGCCATGGAAAAAATCCACCAGTGGCGGCCATTCTGGGGCGATCTGCACGGCCAAAGCGAGGAAACGGTAGGCACGAACACCGTCGATGACTACTTCGCATTTGCCCGTAACATGGCCGGAGCGCAATTTTCCTGCCATCAGGGGAATGATTTTCAAGTCACGAAAAACACCTGGAGCGCCATTCGAGCGGCCACGAGGAAATACAACGAGCCTGGACGCTTCGTTACGTTCCTGGGCGTTGAATGGTCCGCCGTGACTGGTATGGGCGGGGACAGGAACGTCATGTATCTAGGCGACGATGGCCCTCTGCACCGTACCAGCCACTGGCAACTGGAGGACTGGACAGATCAGGAAAAGGACAGATATCCCCTAGATGCACTCTACGGCGCCTTGGAAGGCAGCCGGGACGTCACCCTAGTCCCCCATATCGGGGGCCGGCGGGCGAGCCTGGACTATCACCACGCAGAACTTGAGCGCGTTATGGAAATATATTCTTCCTGGGGACGATTCGAATGGTTCGTCGAGGAAGCCCTGGAAATGGGCTGGCGCGTGGGCATCACGGCAGGGAGCGATGGGCACAAGGGCCGCCCGGGAGCGAGCTACCCGGGAGCGGCTATTTTCGGGGTCTATGGCGGTTACGCCTGCATTTATGCAACAGAACTCACGCGCGCGAGCCTCTGGGAAGCGATCCAGGCCAGACGCGTCTATGCGACGACGGGCAAGAAAATTCATCTCTCCTTTTCGGCTGGCGAACATTTTATGGGAGAGGAATTCGAATCCACCGATCCACCAGTGTTCAAAGTCCGCGCAACGGGCGAATGCGGGATTGAGTCGATTGAGCTAAAGCGCGCCTCACAAACCATCTGTTCTTATCGCCCTAAAGATACGGCTGCCCAAAATTCTGTCTGGTTTCGAGTCTCCTGGAGCGGCGCCCGCATACACCAGCGCAACCGCCAAACTCATTGGCACGGCGGTTTACGGGTCGATAAAGGGAGAATCGAAGAGCCCAGAGACTGGCAAGTGGATAATCTTGAGGAAGGCATACAGTCGGCCGATGAGCAGAGCATCCGGTGGTTGAGCCGCACGACCGGGGATGCGGACGGCGTCGAATTCCGCATTTCAGGCGGAGAAGGCGCAACGCTTTTTTTTGAAACCGACGTCGTTTCCTTTGATGTGAATCTCGATACCATCGGGGCCATTCCCTATGTAGTGGATGCAGGCGGCGTTCGCCAACAAGTGGAAGTGCAGCGCATCAGCCCAACGCTTGGGAACCCTCACACGAACGTCATATTCGACGTTGATGAAAGTGATTTTCATGACGGCTGGAACCCCTACTTCATCAGGTTGATGCAAGAAGACGGAGCATTGGCCTGGAGCAGCCCCATTTTTGTGAAAAGGTGAAAAAATGACGGCGAACAAACTACTTACTCTCGATGAAAATTGGCAGCGAGCGTTGGCCATCGTGGCTCATCCGGATGACATGGAATTCGGCGCCTCGAGCGCGGTCGCAAGGTGGACGGCCCAAGGTAAGGAAGTTTCATACATTCTCATGACGAGTGGCGAGGCGGGCATCGACGGGATGTCGCCGGAAGAAGCCGGCCCCGCGAGAGAAGAGGAAGAAATAAAAAGCGCCGCCATCGTCGGTGTGGGAAATGTCGAATTCCTGGGCTATACGGATGGGATCATCGAGTACAATCTGGATTTAAGACGCGATCTCACCCGGAAAATCAGAACCTACCGACCTGAAATCGTGATCACACTTTCCCACCACCTCACCTGGCCGGGCGGCCCATTGAACATGGCGGATCATCGCTGGCTCGCCTATGGCGTGATGGACGCGAGCCGCGATGCTGGAAACCGCTGGATTTTTCCCGAACTACTGGACGAAGGCCTGGAACCCTGGACGGGCGTTCGAATGGTTTTGCTCAGCGGCTCTCCTGAATCCACAATTGCCGTGGATGTCACTGAGCACCTCGATACAGGAATCGCATCCTTACAAGCCCATAAGCTCTACATCGACAATCTCGCGCAAGGGTTCGACTCTGTCGCTTTTCTCACCCAGGCGGCCATCGAAACAGGGAAGCATGCCGGATACAAATTTGCGGTATCGTTCGAGGCGATCACGATATAATTATCTGAAAAAAAAATGTGGCTCAAGGCTATATCTTCTCAAGCGAATTGGGTAGTATTCGCCTGCAGTTTGGCTGTGATGCACTATCTTAGAATGATTTATACATCCGATGAGGGAATGAATGCTTGATGATGCAACAAAACTAGAGTTAAGGGAAAAACACTACAACGCCACAGTCGTGGATATCGTCTGGCAGCATGAGACGCTCGCATGTTTTCGCGTAAAACCCGATTTCGACTTTCCCGAATATAAATCAGGGCAATATACGACGCTGGGCTTAGGAAATTGGGAGCCTCGCCACGAAGACGCTGTCAAGGAAAAAGAACTCGACGAGAAGAGAATCAGGCGATTGGGAAGACGCGCCTATTCCGTGTCCCACCCTGTGGTCAACGGAGCGGGAGAACTGTTTCCGCCGGATGATTTGGATTTTCTGGAATTCTACATCGTCATGGTCATCGGTGCGGAAGGAGAGCCCGCGCCTCTTCTTACCCCGAGGCTCTTCCTCCTGAAATCTGGCGATCGTATTCACATGGGCCAGAAATTTACTGGTGAATACACGCTCGAATGCATGAACGATATTCGTAACGATGACAATTCTCTCGTCGTCTTCGCAGGCACGGGAACGGGAGAAGGCCCGCATAACCACATGATTTGGGAGCTTCTTCGCACGGGCTACAAAGGGCAAATCGCCAGCATCAACGTCGTTCGATACAATAACGACCTTGCATACGAACCCCTCTATAGAGAACTCGAGAAGAAATATCCCACGCTCTCATATCACGCGCTCACCACGCGCGAGGCGGATACCATCAACAACAAGATATATGTGCAGGATTATCTGGCCACGGGCATGTTCGAGGAAAACATCGGCCGCAAGATGGACCCTGCGAACACGCATCTGTTCTTGTGCGGAAACCCAGACATGATCGGTATCCCGAAAGTTCGGGAAGGCGAGAAAATATGGCCCGAAGGCGCGCCGGGCGTCATTCAGATCATGGAAGATCGCGGCTTCACGATGGACTATGGCCAGACAAAGGGAAACATCCATTACGAGAAATACTGGTAAGACCTTAGTTTTACACCTTACCTCGGCTCTGGTAGACGAAATCAGCAGGAGGTCTCATGCCCGATTTTATTCATGAAGCCGAGGGCGGACTCTCCATCCTGAAGTTCAACAGAAAAAACGTTCGCAACGCCATCAACGAAGAAATCATGCAGGGGCTCTCAGACGCCCTAGTCAACCTCGAAGCATCTCGAGAACTGAGAGCCGTCGTCCTCACGGGTGCGGGCGAGGAGGCGTTCTGCTCAGGCGGCGACTTGAAGTGGCTACAGTCATTTGAATCTCACGAGGCGGGTCTGGGGATGAGCAGACGCATGCAGGGAATCCTGGGGCGTCTGTCCGAATTGCCAGTGCCTGTCATCGCCGTTTTGAATGGATACGCTCTGGGCGGTGGGACCGAAATCGCCATGTCCTGTGACATGCGAATAATCGAAGAACACGCCTACATGAGCTTCAAGCAAGCCCGCGTCGGCCTCATGACGGGTTGGGGAGGCGGGGGTCGTCTTCTCCGCGCTATCGGCTATGGACGCGCGATGGAATTGTTGACCACCTGCAAAGAACTGAGCCCCGAAGATGCGCTCAAGATGGGACTTGCCAACGCCGTGGTACACAAAGGAGACGGTCTTCGCGTCGCGAAAGCGATGGTGGATGAAATTACCAAAAGCGCGCCGACGGCTATCCGCTCTTTGAAGGAATTGCTCTTATTCGGATTAGAAAATACACTGAATGAAACGAAGGGTATGGAATCGTCGCTATTTGCAGATCTTTGGGTGTCAGAAGATCATGATGAGGCGGTAAAAGCATTTTTCGAAAAGCGAAACCCCGTTTTCAAGGGGAGATAATCGCAAGATGGGAAAAGAACCCCCACAGATAAAAACTCGTTCAGGTCTCGCCGTTGAAAACACGTACGGCCTGAGAGATTTGCCTCCGGGCTATTCCCCTGGCAAACCAGGCGAATATCCTCTCACGCGCGGCATTCACCCCGAGATGTACAGAAAACGTTTGTGGACGATGCGCCAGTATTCGGGTTTCGGAACCGCCGAAGATACGAATCAGCGATACCGCTTTCTACTAGACGAGGGGAACACCGGGCTTTCCGTCGCCCTCGACCTCCCGACACAACTGGGACTCGACAGCGACAATGAAAAATCATCCGGCGAAGTCGGCAAAGTCGGGGTAGCCATCGACTCACTGGCGGATATGGAGACCATTTTTCAAGATATTCCGCTCGACAGGATCAGCACGTCCTTCACCATCAACTCAACGGCCGCCATCCTTTATGCCATGTACGTCGCAGTCGGCAAGAAACAAGGCGTTTCGCCCGCTCAACTAACCGGCACCATCCAGAACGACATTCTGAAGGAATATGTTTCCCGCGGCACATGGATTTTCCCGCCCGAGCCATCCTTAAGGCTGATCGTCGATACTGTTGAATACGGGGTGAAAAACACTCCAAGGTTCAATACCATCAGCGCTGCAGGAGCTCATTTCAGGGATGCCGGCGCAACTGCCGTCCAGGAAGGCGGTTTTACGCTCGCGGACGCCATCGTTTACGTAGAGAGATGTCTGGACCGCGGACTTGATATCGACGAGTTCGCCCCCAGGCTCAGTTTTTATTTTTACACCCACATGGATTTTTTCGAAGAAATCGCCAAATACAGAGCCATGCGGACGCTTTGGGCAAAAATCATGCGTGAGCGTTTTGGCGCTAAAAATGAGAGAAGCTGGTTATTCCGCTTCGGCGTCGTTTGTGGCGGGAGTACGCTAACTGCACAAGAACCCGAGAACAATATCGTCAGAGTCACTTACGAGACACTTTCCGCCGTGCTCGGAGGCGCCCAAACTATCTTTACTTGTGCATATGACGAAGCACTAGCCTTGCCGACCGAAGATAGCGCCCTTCTCGCCCTGCGCACCCAGCAGATCATTGCCCATGAAAGCGGCGTGCCCGATGTGGCGGACCCATTTGGTGGTTCATATTATCTGGAGAATTTGACTGCAAGCATGGAAAATGAAATGGCGCAAATTATTGAAGACGTGGAAGAACGCGGCGGTATGGTTGAGTGCATTCAAAGAGGCGTAGTGCAAAAATGGATAGCAGAGAGCGCTTTCCGCTGGCAAAAAGCGGTGGATGCACATGAGCAGACTATCGTCGGCGTAAATAAATATATGCGGGAGGAGCCTTCCGCACAAGAAATATTCACGATTGATCCTGCGCTTGAAGAGCGTCAGAAGAAACAACTGAATAAATTGAAGAAAGAGCGAGACACTTCACAGGCAGAACTAAGTCTCAAACGCCTGGAAGACGCCGCTCGAGGCGATGAGAATCTCATGGTGGCGATTTCCGAGGCGGTGGAAGCATATGCCACTATCGGGGAGATAACGGACGTGCTCCGTGGCGTTTTTGGAGAATTTCAAGAGCCTGTAGCTTTCTAAAATCCTTATCACGTCCGTCGGCTTGCCCAACAAGGCAAAACACGGAATAATCACGGGCTGAGAAAAACAATCAATCGCAAATAATATAACTCTAGAATTCCATGTGGCAAATTCATCGGAGGCAGGCAGAAAAATGTGGACAGACGCCAAAAACGGGAATAACTCGGCAACTGATTACAAGTATAGAAGCGCTACCGTTGAGCTGGACAGTGGAAATATCACGATTGAAGACAAATCCTGTGAGGATTTGGAGGATTTTCTGGGCGGGATCGGCAGGATTTTCAAAATCCTCTCCCATCACGACGTATCTGACCCCTATGCCCCTTCCGCCCCGCTCGTCATGGAACTTGGCTGTTTTTCTGGTACGAACCTCATGACGGGGCTGAGGACGTTCTTTGGCGGCTACAGTCCGCTCAAGAGCACGCTCGCAGGCGCGCCTTCCGCTATGTACTCGGCAGGCTCCGGCAAATTCGGAACCAAGGTTGCCTGCGCGGGCATCGATGAAATCATCTTTACCGGCAGGAGCGAGAAGCCCGTCACACTGGTTATCAAGAGCGACACCCTGGGCGGCCCGCCGAGCCTGGAACTCGTGGACGCCTCTCCTCTCGTGGGCCAAGACTCGCATGAAAAAATGATGGCGCTCGCCGATGAATACGACGATGCGCACTTCGCCGTCATCGGCCCGCCGGGGGAGAATTTTGAGACGAACCGCATGGCGTCCATTGTCTTGAGCACGGAAAACCAGCTCAAAACGAGGGAATGCAAGCCGAGGTTCTGCGGACGCGGCGGCTTCGGCGGCGTGATGGGTTCCAAAAACCTCATCGCCATCGTCGCGCAGGCGCCAGACGACAAAGCCGCCGTCACGAATGTCGTCAAAGAGGCCAACAAAGTCATCTCACGGGGCGCAGGTTCCAAAAACTACCGAGACGCCCATAAGGCGGACGGCGGCGGTGGAACCTGGCGAAACATCGCGGGTCTCCACCCCATGGGCTGTCTGCCCGAGAGGAACTTCTGGGCGCCGGGAAACGATGACGCCGTTCAACTGTACCGGGGCAGCTTTGAAGAACCCTACGTCATCAAGGATGAATCCTGCTTCAAGTGCGGCATCGCGTGCCATAAAAACATCTACGACAGGCCCGAGGGCGAGACGGCCGAAGGCAGGCG
Organism: Nitrospinae bacterium bin107; assembly: GCA_002238965.1. GTDB lineage: Bacteria > UBA8248 > UBA8248 > UBA8248 > UBA8248 > Bin107. Next base: position 108,411 of record MPNJ01000008.1, read on the forward strand.
GGCGAAAAAAGGAAAATTCAGGGTCAAGTTCGACTATGAACCGCTCGATCTCATCACGGCGAACTGCGGCGTCTACGATGCGGAAGAATCCCTGGATCTCGTCGAACTGGGTGACCGGATGGGTTACGACGCCATCAGCCTGGGCGCCACCATAAGCTACGCCATGGAGTGGAACGAGAAAAACCCCGACAAACCCGTGCTCGACGACATCCGCTTCGGCGACGCCAGGAAGATGGATGAATTGATCCGCAAAGCGGCGGCGGGCGAGTGTGAAGAACTGGCCCAGGGCACCATGCGTCTGGCCCAGCAGTGTGGCGACCTATCCTTCGCTATGCAGGGCAAGGGCCTCGAATACCCGGCCTATCTGCCCGAAACAAACCCCGGCTACCCCTGGGCACTGGCAGGCGGCCACATGAGCATGCGCACGTTCCTGCTCCTCATCCTCGACGGCCAGCAGACGGACATCGATTACTGGGAAAACGCCATCCAGAACGGCATCTACTATACGAGGGACGACCTCATCGGCACTTGCAAATTCGCGGGCGCGCCCAACGAGAATATCGTCGACAGCCTGAACGATATGTTCGGCGTCTCGTTGACGGAAGAAGACGTGAACCAGGCGATTCGGCGTTCCTACCTGAGAGGACGCCTGCTGGAGAAAAAAGTGGGCTATACCGACGAGGAATACGACGTGCCCTCCCGCGTGTATGAAGGGGCGAATGAAAACGTCAAAATGCCCAGCTTCATGACGCGCGAATTCATGGATGAACTCAAAAAACGAACCGAGGCGAATTGGGACAGGCTCACCGAGGAAGAGGGAATCGCCCTTCCCGCATGAGCAACTGAGCTAGATCAAAAGCGCCCTCCGGCGACTGTCGGGGGGCGTTTTCTTTTCATCGGCCTATTGTTTCCCAGATGCCCGAAGCTACACCCCGCGCTTGTCACCCCACAGCATAACGTGAAGCCTGGGAGTGAAGCGAAATCCTCGATTCATCGAAAGCTCCGCCAGGGCGAACAGCCTGTGCTCCATCTGCTCTCGCGTTTTGCCTCCCGGGGAAACGATGACGCGACTTCGCGGGAAATCACCAAGGCCGTACTTTTCGAGGACAGACTCGATTTCATCTAGTTCATTCGCCCGATGAACCACGAATTTGAGATAGGGTTCCTTGGTTCGGCGCAGCCAGTCGAGGGTAGTCGGCTGTTTTTCCTCCGGGATTTGGGCCGACTGTAGTTTGGGCGAGACGTTCCACTGGTCCACCCGTTCGAGGAGGTCTTCAGACGGCGGTACGTGGCCCGCCGTTTCCACCTCCACCCTTAAGCCCGCAGCATGGAGGGCCTTAATTAGCGTTGGGAACTGCGGGGATTCCAGAGGTTCACCCCCCGTCACCACCACCTGGGCGCCTTCGTGTTCCTCACAAAAACCCAGGATTTCCGCAATCGATCTCTCCTCCACCGGAGGTCCCGACCAGGAATACTTCGTGTCGCACCACACGCAGCCCACAGAGCAGCCCATGAGACGAATGAAGACGGACGGTCGACCGATGGTCGCGCCCTCACCCTGTAAAGAGAAAAAAAGCGGATCGGCAAGTGACACCCTGAAATCCGCTTTTTCCTTGAGTTTTGTCATCACGCCATGCCCGCTTCTTCACTCTCGGTCAGAGGTTCTCAACGCCAGGGTCAAAAGGGCAATAACACTTATCCCCAATTACCCCAACGCCGCCGCAACGATGACCGCCACGCCCAGAAAAATCGCGCCCACGACGATACCCACCGCCCTGTTTTGATCTTTCGACAGCGCATCGTTCACCGAGAAGGGCGTGATCCACTCGAAAATCTTGTACCCGATCATCAGCAAAGCGATGCCGACCAGGCCATATACGATCGATAGAAAGAGGCCCGTCCCGACTCCCATACGGGGCGCGCCCTGGGCGAGGGCCACGGCGGGCGTCAAGAGACTCATCGTAGTTGCTATCGCGAATTTCTTCATCTGGAAACTCCTTGTTCAGTGACGGAAAATTTTAACGTCGTGACATCATTCGCATAATGAAAATCAGGATGAGGGGAAAGAGCAGCATCCGGCCCAGACCGAAAAGACCCATCCCGCCGAATCCCCATCCTCCCAGCATTCCCAAACCCATGCCCATGCCGAAACCGCCGAGTCCGCGCCGGCCCGCGAACCCCCGGCTGTAGCCCCGTCCATAGCCTCGTCTCGAAAACGAACGCGCGCCGAAGGAACGCATGCGTCCGAACCCGCCGAACGAACGGCCCCCTCCGAAACGCCTGGCTTCCGCAATGGATGGCTGTAGAACGAGGGCGGCGGTGATAGCGGAGGCCCCCACTGCGCCACGCACGATGTGCGTCGACGAAACGGAGGCAAGCGCAAAGAATGCGCCCGCAACAACGATCAAGAGACAGTAAGCGGGGCGAAACAAGAATGGGGTTGTCTTCAATGCGGCCTCGCATCAGGGGCGGTCGAAACTACGGCAACAGCCTAGCAGGGCGTGCCCAATTTCTCAATCACCCGTTTTCAGTCCCATCTCCTGCCCGGCATGTGATTGTAGACGCTGTTCAGGATGCCACCGTCGATGTCGAGACGCGAAGATGTGATCCAGTCGGATTCCTCGGAAAGCAGGAATAAAATGCCGTGCGCGATATCCACCGGCTGGCCCACGCGGCCGAGGGGCGTCACGTCGCTTCTGCCTTTCTTGATCTCGGGGTCTTGCAGATAGGCGGTGAGCGGCGTTTCCGTGTGGCCGGGGCATACGGCGTTCACGCGAATACCCTTGCGCGCCCATTCGATTCCCAGCTGCTTGGAAAGCATGATGATGCCCGCCTTCACCGTGCTGTACGCGCCCGACATCCCGTAAGGCTGGACCCCTGCGTTCGAGGATAAATTCACCATGACGCCCGGCCTCTCGTTCTCAATCAGCCAGCGGCCCGCCGCCTGGCACATCAGAAACATGCCCGTGAGGCCGATGTCCACCACCATTTTCCAGCTCGCCAGAGGCAGATCGACCAGCGGGGCGGGGTCCATCTTGATGGCGCAGTTCACGAGGTGGTTCAGCCCGCCAAACTCGCCCACCGCGCGCTCCACCGCCGCCTGGCAGGACGCCTCATCCGTCACGTCGAGCGATTGAAATACCGCCTTCTCCTTGCCGAGACTGGCTTCCAGCTCGACGCCCAGCTCCTCGTTCACGTCGCCGATGAGCACCCGGCCGCCCTGTTCCACATACATTTCACACGTCTTGGCGCCGATGCCCCGGGCGCCACCTGCGACAATACAGACATCCCCATCGAAACGGCCCATGCGGAACCTCCTCTCTCAAGTCATTTATACTCGATTTTCCTGCCGCCCCAGTTTCGCCCGGGCGTATGAATCATCTTGCTCTCCACCTGCCCGCCGTCGATGGGCAGGTTCGCCGCCGTGATGTATCTCGCCCGGTCCGAGAGGAGGAACACGCATCCCTCAGCGATGTCTTCAGGCGTGGCGACGCGGCCCATCGGCACGACGGAGGCGCGCCCCGCCGCGATTTCCGGGTCCTGGAACATGGCCTCGGTCATCGGGGTGCGCACCTGGCCGGGCGAGACGGTGTTCGCGCGAACGCCGCGTCCGCCCCACTCCACGCCGAAGAGCTTGCTGAGCATGATCGCCCCTGCCTTGCATACGCTGTAAGCGCCCGCGAGGGGGTAGGTCTGCATGCCGCCGATGGAGGAGACGAAGACGAGGGAGCCGCTTCCCTTCTCCAGCATCACCCGTCCCGCCGCCTGGGCGCAGAGGAAATAACCCTTTAGCCCGATGTCCATCACCATGTCCCAGTCGGCTTCGGGCAATTCTTCCAGCTTTCCAGGCACGAGCTTTATCGCGCAGCAGACGAGGCCGTCTATCGTCCCGAAAGCGTCTACGGCCTCGGCCGTCATGCGCTCGGCGTCGGCTTTCTTCGCCGTATCCATCTCGATGAGGAAAGCCTTAGCGCCTTGTTTTTCCACCATATAGACTGTCTCGGCGGCGGTTTCGCGGTTGATGTCGGCCACGGCGACGTCCGCCCCCTCGCTGGCGGCGAGAACGCACGTGGCGCGGCCGATGCCGCTTCCCCCTCCCGTGACGATGACCTTCTTGCCCTCGAGCATGGCGCGCGATCCTCCAAAGAGTGATTATTCAACAGGTTACGGCTCGTCCCTGGCCCCGTGCACCGCATTCTACGCGAGAGAGGCCCATCCGACCAGCCCTGCGCTTACGGTCCAGGATAATATTTATTTTACCTATACATAACAACGACTTGCGCCGGATAGATGATTTCGTTTCGAGGACTGACGGGGACGCATTAATTTTCGGAAATACCCCGTGAATTTATCTAAAAACCCCGTGAATTTATCTTATTTTATTGAATTATTCAGGTATTCGAGGTCTTCGCGCGCACGGCCATCGCCCGCCCGGCTCACCGGACGCCACCCGAGCAACCGTCGGGCCGGACGCGAATCCCGGGGCGGCAGCCACACCGTCCAAAAGCCCTCTCGAAACCAGGCGCCTGCGATTCGCGTCCTCCGCGCGCCGGATAACCGGGCACGCTCACGGCGCGCTCCCTCCCGCACGAGGAGAGGGAGCCGTACGATACGCGCACGTCCGTAAATCCCCTTCCTCGCAAATGCGGGCAAATGCGCGAATCGATTCCGACCCATCCGGGGTTGTTGAAAAACCCCTGAAAGGTAGGGTTTGATCCCTCGAGGGTCTTGAAGTTCACTCCCCGGTAGGAAATATATACGCCCGGTCTCGAAACGGGGTTTTTCAACAGCCCCTGCCCGGCGGGAATGCATCGCCTTTTTCTACCCCCCTGACAAGGGGGGTAGAGGGGGGGGTGCCTTAATGGGGTTTCCCTCTCAAGGGGTTGCCTTTACCCACTCAAGGGCTTTTTCAACATCCCCAGTCCGGCAGGAATTGACCCGCAGGGAGAGAGGGTTTGACGCGAGCAACGAACGAAGGGATTACTCATCCGCTACGAGGAGCGCCGACAGGGATGATCCTCATGCGCCGAACTCAGCTCTATCATTCCATCGGCAGGTGATTCGCATAGGTGCGCGCCGCTTCTTTCAGCGAGCGTCCGCCGTCTATCGTGTCCGGGGTCTCGGTGGCGTACGGCGTCCCGGCGAGGAGCCTGTAGACGTCATGGGCGCCCTGATGAAACTTCGGCGTGACGCCGACGGAAGAGAACGCCGCGGCTATCTCCTCCATCTCGCCGATATACCTCGCGGCCACGGAGGGGAGGCGACGCGTTCCCGATTCCATCTGTCGGTAGAGGGCCTCGCGGCTGCCGAGCATCTCTTTTTCGAATTCCTCGCCCAGCCCCATCGCCTCGGCGGCGATGAGAACGGCGGTCTGCAGCGCGAGCGTCCCCTTTCTGAGCGCTGCGGAGCACATCTTGAGGCCCGATGCGCTGCCAATCTCGCTCCCAATTACGCGCACGCTGATGCCTTTGCCGTCCAGTGCGGTCATCGGGTCGGTGCATTCGCCGCTCACGTAGAAAACAGGGACCCTCTCCTCCCAGGGCGGCGGACCGACGATGATCCCGCCGTCGATATAAACCCCTCCCGCATCCGTGATGATTTTCCCGGCCTGGCGGGTGGAATCGGGCGATATGGCGTTGCAATCGACATAAACCGGACGATGGCCGGTGGCTTTCATGGCTGCTGCTATCTCTCTGGCCGCGTCCACCGCGCAGGCGGGCGGCATGATGGAGAGCACCAGGTCCGCCTCTTCCAATAGCGCTTCCATGGTCGGAACCTCCTGGAACCCCGCCGCCAGGGCCCGCTCGCGCGTGAGCGCGCTGCGTCCCGAGAGGCAGGCGACGGCGGCGAGTCCGTTTTCCTTCAAAACGCCGCCTACGGCGCTCCCCAACTCTCCCGGACTGATGATGGCGATGGTCTGCGCGGTCATGACGAACCTCCTTCATATGCTCCATCGACGCAAAAACCTCACATCGCCAATGCAGGCGAATGCGAGGCCTTCGCGCGTTCCGGCAGTTTCTTGGCGGGGCGATACCCTAGGGCAGCACCTTGATGGAAATGGTCGCCGCCCACCTCTTCCCGAAGGAGCGGTGCAGGCCGTCGGCGAACTGCATCGTGAGCTTGTAGTCCCCCGGCGCCAGCTTGATGGAGGCCTCCGTCTGCCCCTTGCCGTAGTGTAAGTGAATTTTGTCGGTGGGGATCACCTTGCCTTTTCGCATGGGACCCTGGTTCAGGAGGACGTGGTGATGCCCGGTGCCCTTCACCACCTTGCCCGAAGCCTTGATGGTCATGCCCTTCATCCCCATCACGACCTTGACGGGGCTTTTCACCTGCGCGCCGTCCTTGGGCTCGATGAACCAGACGCCCTTTTTCATCTCTTTCTTCTCGGCCCCTTGCGCATACCCCGCAAACGCCAGAAACGCCGCGAATCCCAATGCGAACAACCCGAAAACGCCTCTTCTGCTCATTTTCGACTCCTTTCCGGCCCCCGTCCGGAGAGCCTGCAAGCGATACGTGAAGGGCGCGATGCCCGGAAGTGACAAGAGCAATTTCAAAATAGTGTGCCTTAAGGAAAGCCTATCAAAACTCGATGCGCACCCCAAAGAAAAATCAGCCCCTGGGGCGAAATTTTCCACCGGCGGGCGGAAACGCCACCTGTATCGAGCGGGATTGACGAGCAAAACCAACAACTCCCGCAGGGGGAATCCTCTCCGTAGGGACAGGTCGCGACCTGTCCCCCTACAGGTGGCATTTTAACCGTTGGCTGAGGGCAATCACGTCTGTAGAGGGGCTTTTCTTCCATCCCCCCTCGTCGGGACATCGCTTTTACCCCCCTGTCAAGGGGGGATACAGGGGGGTTGCTTTTATCAGTCGAGAGAGGTGTCCCCTCTACTCTCTAAAAAGGGGACTTTTTCAACAACCCCATATGTGTGGCGGACATATATGTCCAACCTGCAAGTCAATTCCAATCGAGGTATGAAGAATTCACCCCTCACTCCTTGGCGCCGCGGGCTTTCAAGACCTCGATCACCTTCTGGAACGGCTCCTTGTTCGGGCCTGGCGCTTTGAGCCGAAGCCGGGCCGCCGCCAGGGGCGTCTGCGTTCGGCCATCTTTCGCGTTCACGTCTGCGCCCGCATCGAGCAGGACCCGGGCGGCGTCCACCCCTCCGCCGAATACCGCCCAGTGCAGCGGCGTCTTTCCGTGTTTCCTGTCTTTTGCCTCAAGTTGCGCGCCGCCCTTGAGGAGAATCTCCACCGCCTTCGCGCGCCCGTTTCCGGCCGCCACGTGAAGCGGCGTCAATCCGTTCGGCGCTATCGCGTTCACGTCCGCCCCGCCGGCGAGCAGGGCGCGGGCCCCCGCCGCGCTTCCTTTCATCGCTGCGCCGTGAAGCGCGGTCAGACCCGCCTTGTCGTCGGGCTTCGCCCCCGCGCGAATCAGCGCCGCCACCGCCGCCCCGTGCCCCCGGAACGCCGCCCAGTCAAGCGGCGCCTTGCCGATCTTGTCCCGCGCGTTCACGTCCGCGCCGCCCCCGGCCAGGGCTTCTATCCCTGAAGCGCTCCCCTTGATGGCCGCATAGAATATCGGCGTCATTCCCAGACGGTCCCGCTCGTCGGCGTCCGCACCGCCTGCGAGCAGGGATTTGATCTGCGCCGCATCGCCCTTCAGCGCCGCATCGTGCAGCTGAGCGGCGAGTGCGGAGGAAGCGAACAGCCAGATCGCAAGAGCCATGAAGATCATTCGGCGGAGCATCTGTTATCTCCCCTTTTCCTGTAATCGTCTGTGTTGAGTAGAAACAGTTATTTTACACGATTCGTTTTCCCGGCGCTTCGTTGCGCTTACCACCCGACAATGATGCGGGTACGCAAGGCCACGCGTTGATATGGTCGATGAAAATGAAGCCATGCTGCATGGCGAATGGTTTCGTCTGTGCTGCTGGCTGCGGCGGAATATATACACGCGGTCTCGATGTGATAATGTCCGACGACCCTGATATCTGTAGCCGCGAAGATGTCATCGAGCTTGCGGACTCGGCGTGCCCGCCTGCATCACAATCGGCTCGATGAGTACGCCATGCCCGTCCATGCTGCTCGATGACGGACACAAGGAAATGGGAACGAAACAGATGGCGTCAGAACCCAAGGCGATGAACAGCGCGGAATGGAGCCTGCTGGTGCTTCTGTCGGTTCTTTGGGGCGGCGCATTCTTCTTCGTAGGCGTCGCGGTGACCGAACTGCCGCCATTGACCATCGTTCTGGCCCGTGTCGGCATGTCGGGATTGATTCTCCTCTTTCCATTCCGTTTTCTGGGTTATTCCCTGCCGCGCGGCCTGCGCGACTGGACGCCGTTTATCGTGATGGGCCTGCTCATCAACGTTCTGCCGTTCAGTCTGTTGAACACCGGACAGACCATGATCAGCTCCGGTCTTACGTCGATCATGACTGGCATGACGCCGCTGTTCACGGCAATTGTGATGGCGTCGTTCCGCGAGGAGCGTTTGACGTGGAACAGCGTAATCGGTGTGCTCCTGGGCGTAGCGGGAGTGGCGATCATCAGCTGGTCGGGCGACGCAGCAGCAGACACTCATCTCCTGGGGATCGGGCTATGCCTCGCCGGGGCATTGAGCTACGCGTTCGCCGCGCTCTGGGGGCGTCGACATCTGAGAAACATGCCGCCGCTCAAGTCGGCGACCTGCCAGCTTCTCTCTTCGACCCTGATCATGGTTGCAGTGGTCGCGGTCGTCGATCGCCCCTGGACGCTGCCGCTGCCCGGCGCAAAGATCTGGCTGGCGCTCGGTGGTCTCGCCCTCTTCGGAACGGCTATCGCCTACATCGTGTTCTTCGAGATTCTATCGCGCGCAGGCGCAAGCAACGTAATGCTGGTGACACTGCTGATTCCGGTGACGGCGCTTCTTCTCGGGAACCTGTTCCTGGGCGAGCCGATCTTCATGCACGAGCTCATCGGCGCCGCAACAATCGGGCTGGGACTGTTGTTCATCGATGGACGCCTGCCCAGGCGAATGGCGCACGCCGTCTCGACCTGAAGGGCATTGCTTTCAATTCTCGCGGCCGACAGAATCGCGTCCCCTGAGGAAGCAAGGAAGAGCTCATACATGATTCAGGTCCACCACTTTCTTTCGCCGAATGCCATCCTTCCCTCACACCGGAATGTACGCCCCCCGGAACTCCAGCAGGTCATCCCGCCGGGGGCTGAAGATCTGAAGGTCCTGGGAGCCGTCCTCGAGCGCTTTCAGCCAGTGCTCGACGTTCGATTTACAGACAACCACCTCGCCCGCGCCCACCTCGCGCTCCTCCTCGCCCTCGACGCGGAACAGAAAGCGCCCGCGCTGGATGAAGGACATCTGCTCGTGGGGATGTTTGTGAGAAGCGACTTCCGAACCCTCCGAAAACGTCCAGAGCGCGAGCGTCTGGTTCTCGCCCACGATCATCTGGAGTTCGATGACGCTCTCGGGCGGGATGTTCTCGTGGATGATGCGCATCCTGGGAATGTCGTCCCACTTCTGAAAGATCATGGCTCCCTCCTTCGGGTTGAGTGGGGCCGAAACGGCTCAATGAGCGTTACTTGGAAAGAATTTCCGCCTCCTTCATTTTTCGTGCTTTCAGTCATTGTCGGGAATTCCGGTCCGCGCCGCAACTTGCCGACCTCCCGGCGCAACTCGCCCGCGCACCTTCTTCTTTACCATTTCTTTACGCAAATATTATTGACCTCGCTCAACGGGAAAAATAACATTCTATTGGTCCCGACACGCCGCCAGGCAAGGACAGGATCGAGGCGATGTTCTTTTCTATACAACGCTTTTCGTCGCTTCAGCGGCGCGGCTGCTTCCATCACGAGTTGCCTGGCGGTTCGGGCGCCACCTCCACGCAGCCTACCGGACTCAACAGCGCCGCTTTCCACGGCTCGCGTATCAGGACACCTGCTCTTCTCCTGAGCGTCGTCATGGCGATGGCGCTGTGCCTGACGACGGGCGTGGCTCTCGCAGATCCCATCGATAGTGTGATGAAGCGCCTCGAAAAACTCGAAGCGGAAAACCGGAAACTCCGCGGGGAAATCGAACTGCTCAAGGCCGAACGCAAGATAAGTGCCCCTCGGGCCGCAGCACCTGCGCCGAAAGGCGCCAAGGCGGAATTCGTGAAATTCGACCCGAAATTCGGCTACGAAATCCTAGACCCCACGACGAACGTCAATCGCAAGCAACGCCTCTTACTCGACAGAAAGAAAATGGGCGTCCTCGCCCCGGACAGCTTGCATTTACATGGCGCCGTCAGTGCGATCGCCAACTACCAGTCGAGCAACAGGGACGATAAGTTCGGATACCTGATGCGCCACCCGACCGCTTCCAACCAGGTGGGGCGCACGGTCTCGGAGTCGGCGATCCATTCGGTGCAACTGGGATTCACGGGCGCGCTCGGCGACTGGATTACCACGAACGCAGAGATCCTCTACGATCCGGAACAGAGCTTCGGCAAGGGCACCAATACGTACCTGGAACGCAACCAGCTTCAGGTGCGGCGCGCCTATGTCCTCCTCGGGGACCTCGACAGGTCGCCTCTCTACGCCGGCCTCGGCAAAATGGCGGTGCCATTCGGCCTCACCGACAGCTTAAGCCCGTTCTCCACGTCTAGCGTCTGGCACGCCTTCGGGGGACTGGCCAACGGTGTGAGAGCGGGCTACGCGGGCGACGGCCTGAACCTCTCCGTCATGGGCGTACAGGGAGGGGCGCAGTTTCGGGCCGCGAACACCCCGGTGCACGGCACCGCCGTCCCGAGCAGGCTGAACAACTTCGCCGTGGATGCGAACTACACGCTCGGGCTGGGCTCGGTCGGCTCGTTTCTCATGGGAGGCTCATATCTGCGCGGGACGGCCTATTGCCAGGATTTTCCGGTCGTCCACTTCGCACCCTGTAAGGACAACAACCCGGCTTTCGGCGTTTACGGGAAATTCATTTACGGCGACTTCACTCTGCAGGGGGAGTTCGCCCGGACGACGGACGAGTGGCCCGCGACCTTGAACCCCGCCATTCCCCAATTCCCGGCCGGCAAAGTAACGAGTTTCGGGGTCGGGACAAGATACCGTTACGACTCCGGTTTCGGCCCGGTGGATTTCTCCGCCGAATTCAGCCGATTCAGCGCTGGAGCGGAGGGTGCGCCCTGGGAGCGCCAGGATCAACTCGTCCTGGGTCTGGGATGGTTCTTGCGGCCCAGCGTGAAAGTTTTTGCCGAATACATCAAAATTGACGGCTATACGCCGCTGAATTTCATCAGCGGTGGAAACATCAAGGATGAAAACGGAGAAGTGCTGCCCGATCGCACCCACAGCGACGCCACCGCCCGCTCGGAAGTTTTCATGGTCGGCGTAACCGCGGCGTTTTAAGATTCAGCCATGCAGAGATGTACTAATCTCTTTCCCCTCAGCCGCACGTTTTCACTCGTCACATTGCGCGAACTATCAAGTCTGCGAGCGAACCCACGGGTCGATGAGGGCGACGCCGGTATTGCGGAAATCTCTCTCATTTCGCGTGATGAGTGAAAGCCCTCGGGCAAGGGCCATTCCGGCGAGCATGGCATCCGGCAAGTGGTCGTCCAGCGATTCGCCCCGCCTGCGTTTTTCCTCCATCACCCGGGCGCAGACCTTAGCGTCGCTGAAAGCCCAATCGAGCACGCTATCCTCGAAGAGGTCTTCGAGAACCCCTTGAAAACGCTCGGCAAGCTCCTCGCGGCGTCGGCCCGGAGGGAGACGACCGATGCTGTCGAGTATTTCCCACACGGTGATGGAAGCGAGAGCTATTCCCTCTTCGGCAATTGCGTCGATACACGTCACAACGCGAGGCTCCGGGTTCGGGCGCATCATTTCCGAAACGACGTTGGTGTCAAGCAAATAGGCAAAAGGGCCGCTCACGCCTCCTCTCCATCGCTCAGGTCGAGCGGGCGATAGCCGTAGCGGGCACGCGGCGGCAGTTCAACGCCATATTCAGGGCCAAAATATCGCTTGAATATCTCGGAGGGCTTGGAGCGGCTTTCATCCTTTTCCCGCTTTTCGTGGATGAGACGGCGAACGAACTCCTCCATCGAGACCCCTATACGCTGCGCCTCACGCCTGACCCAGGCCTTGTCCCCATCATCCATATTTCGAACGGTAATCGTAGCGCTCATCGCATAGCCTCCTTCTCTTCTACATGCAACTGTTACATCTACCAAGAAAATGCTAGCATATTATGCTATCAAATCCAAGGTTTTTTTATCTCCCCCTTACCTTACCCCCTCCCCTTCCATGAAACGCGCGATTTCCTCTTCCGGCCAGCCGAGCCATTGCTGAAGCACCTCGGCGGTATGCTGGCCGAGCAGGGGCGGCGGCTTCACTTCGGCTTGCGCCCCGCTCATGATCCACGGCGCGCCCACCACGCGAATCTCTCCCGATACGGGATGCTCGACGCGCCTGATGAGGCCCCGGTGCTCGACCTGGGGGTCTGCGAGCGCGCGCTCGTAGTCGTTCACGGCGGAGAAGCCCACGCGCTCGGCTTCCAGGCGCTGTTCCCACTCGGCCATTGTGCGCGATGCGAAAATGTTGGACACCCGCTCATTGATGGCGTCGCGGTTCGCCACGCGCGCCCGCGCCGTCGAAAATCGCTCATCCTCCAGCCAATCCTCCACCTCCAGCGCGCGGCAAAAGCCCGGCCAGAAGCCGTCGTGCTGCACGATGACGGTCACGTACTCTCCGTCGCTCGTGCGGTAGGTGTTCGCGGGCACCCGCATGGGGTTCTCGTTGCCGTGCCGGCCGGGGGAGACGCCCGCCTGGAGCGTCTCGCCCATGCGCGGCCCCAGCGCGGCCACCATGGCGTCCTGCATGCTCACGTCGATGTAGCGGCCCTCCCCCTCGCGCTTGACCGCGTGGAGCGCGCTCACGATGGCGTAGGCGGAAAACATGCCCGCCAGCACGTCGGCGAGCGGCGCGCCTATCTGGGTGGGGTCCTCGTTGCCCGTTACGCTCATGACGCCCGAGACGGCCTGCAGTATCGGGTCGAGCCCCACCCGGTCGCGGTAGGGGCCGTTCTGCCCGAAGCCCGAGAGCGAGCAGTAGACGATTCTGGGATTCGCCGCGCGGGCATCCTCCCAGCCGAGGCCGAGTTCGACCAGCTTTCCGGGCGCCATGTTCTCGATGATCGCATCGGCCTCGCCCGCCAGAGCGCGCACCGCGCCCTTGCCCGCTTCGGTCTTCATGTTGATGGCGATGCTCTTTTTCGAGCGGTTGTTCGCATAGAAATAATCTTCGTGCTCCTCGCGGTCCTTGTAGCGGGTGATGCGGCGCGTATCGTCCCCGTGGCCTGGGCGCTCAATCTTCACCACCACGGCCCCCATGTCGGCCAGCATCGTGGCGCAGAAAGGGCCCGCGACGACCTGGGTGAAATCCAGCACCCGGAACCCGCTCAAAGGCGCTGCGGCTTGCGATTCGGACATCTTTCCCTCAACGGATGGAACCGGCGCGATGAAGAGCGGAACACCTCATCGCACAGGCTGCGGCATGAATCGAATTCTATTCGTTCGCTTCACGAATCAACGACTTCACCGGTGGGATACTCCCGTACCTTGCGCCCTCTGACATCCCGCAGACTGACGACGCGGCACGCGCCGATCGATTCGTTCTCCGGCAGCGGCGCCTCCCCTTTCGCCTTACCGGTCTGCTCTACACTCTTCAGGGACTTTAGAACATTGCTCCCCGAAACGGCCTCCGCGTCTGCGTTGTAGTAATCGAACCAGGGCAGACCGGCCTCAGTGTAGTCCCTGGCCGTGGGCGGCTCAACCGGCGGCCGCTCGCCCGTGATCGCCATCCACTGGACGGAATTAGCGATGGTGACGAAACACCGGCTGGGATGCCGCTGGTCCCAGGCATCCAGGCCATAGGGGTCCTCATAGATTTCCTGCTGCATCCGGCCGCCGGGCGCCAGTCCCATGCCCATCTCCGAGGGACTCTCCAGAATAAAACCCTGTCCCGCCACGTTTCTGCACATCTCTTCATAGCGCTCACGCTTCATGGGATAGGCCACGATCTGCAGGCCGCCAAGGCGCGCGGCGCCCTGCAACTGCTCCTCGGCCGTGTAGCCCTCCCCCAGGGGCATGGCCACGAACTGGCGGACTATCCCTTTTTCGACGCAGTAGCCGTCGAGCCAGGGCTGCTCGGGCAAAACGAGGTAATCCTGCGGGTCGGTGTTCAGGTGGTCCACCCAGTTATCGCCGGTGAGCGCGCAGATTTTTCCGGTCGCAATCTTCACCGCGAATGGATAGGGAAGAGAACCGCTGAATCCCGAATCGAAGTTGATCCACAGGGCCTCGGCCTGGAACATCGGCATAATCACGCCGCCTCGGCCGAGCCACTCCCCTGGCAGGCGCTCTGCGTAGTCGTCCAGGTGCCGCAACGGGAAACAACCCAGACCCGGGGGCAGGAAGTAATCTTCCCCGTCGTCCGGGATTCGAAGGGTGCGCTGGAACTCGATCGTGCTCCGGGCGTGGTCGTGAACCTCGGGGCACCGGATATCCAGGCAATCGTTTTCAAGAATGATCATCAGAATCCTCCTTTACCAGTCTCCGTCCCGCACCTCGCGCACCACCCGGAGGATGGCGTCATCGGGCGCCTCTCTCATCTGGCGGATCAGCTCCGCGAACAGTTTTGGCCTTTTGCGGATGATCTCCTGCAGGTCGCTCGAGACCTTCCCCGCCAGGGCCAGCAACACATCCGGGTCCTCGCCCAGTTCCCGCGCCAGCTTCAGAGTCGTTGCCTCAGAAGGCGGCGACACGTCGCCGCGCTCGATCTTGCTCAAATAGGCCGGTTCGACTCCTATCCGCTGCGCCACCTGCCTCAGCGAATAGCGCCGGTCCTCCTGTCTCAGACTTTCACGTTGGGTTCGGATAGTGCTTCCAAATTGTGTCATATATAGAACATAGTACATATTCTGTTTTTCGTCAAGTTTTTCTTATCGCTAGCGGATAAAACCGAAAATCAAGACCCGGCTAATCTATTGTTTTCAAATGTTTTGGATGGATATTCGGGCATTCACGGAAACGCGGAAAACGGCGGCATGGCGCCCCGGGGCCGGTATGGAACCATCTCCATTAACTACTGTATTTATCTGCAATTCATATTCGTCGATTCACGTTTTCCCGCCTTTTAGCGGGAAGTCATGGGAATCTTCGCTCGCCAGGATGCCGGCGGCAATCATCGAGATGAGCCGGTAATGTCAGGAAGAAAAGGAAATTTCCAGGCGGCGGGCAATATCTCCAGGAATGATATTCAGGTTGTTCTTGAGTCTCTGTAATTTCTGACAACTTCCCGAATTCACGTCCACCGAAGCGTCGCATCAGCATCAAATTACTGTCGTGTGCGCCACAAATTGATGGTCAACAAGCTGGAAGCCTGACTAAATCGCAGGCGAGCCGCCAGGTCCGTTCGCGCCGATTTTGCCGGTCACTTATTCGGTTTCATTCCGTGACCTCCGTGCTTCATTTCCTTGCCTTTACCGTGATGGGACATACCGGATTTGCGCCCGTCGCGCCCTTTCATTACACCGAAATGGAGTTTCTTGATCAGACGGTCCCGAGCCGGCTTGGTGAAATCAAGCTTCAACACCCACTCTCCTGTCATTTCAAGGTGCACCCGCGCCCGATAGGTTCCTGGGGTTCCGTGCGGTTCGGCGGGTGTCGGGCGCACGTTGTGGGCGCCGGGCATGGACGGCATATCGGCGCCGACCGTGAACTCGGCGCCGGCGACCGGCATGCCGCTCTTCTTGCCCTTGAGGGTGATCATGCAGTCGTAGACCAATTTCTGCTCCGCCGGTTTGCATTCCACCTCGGCCGCTTTACGCTCGCCCGCCGCAGTCTGCATCGGCCACAGTCCCAGTCCACCGACAACGAAAACTATGAACAAACGAGTCTTCAACATCGCTGCGCCTCCTATCGGTCCGGGTTGGATGGTTCAGGAGCGGAGATGCCCAGGTAATTCGAAACGAGCCGCTCGTCCGCCATCAGTTCCGCCGCAGATCCATGGAGAGTAATCCGTCCGCTTTCGAGAACGTAGGCCCGGTCGGCGAGCGCCAGAGTCCGCCTGACGTTCTGTTCAACGAGGAGGATGGTGATCCCCTGCTCGCGCAGCCTGCGGATCAGCCCGAATACCTCCTCCGCCAACTTGGGCGACAAGCCGAGCGAGGGTTCGTCCAGCAGCAGCATCCGGGGCCTGGATTCGAGTCCGCGGGCAAGCGCCAGCATCTGCGCTTCGCCGCCGCTCAGGCCGGCGGCCGGATTATCCAGTTTGTCCGCAAGGGCGGGGAACAAGCGCCGCAGGCTCGAGCGGCTGCGGCGCCGCAATATGAACCGGCCTCTTTGATGGGCGGCGACCTGGAGATTCTCCTCCACGCTCAGGGTTCCGAAGATCATCCGCCCCTCGGGAACCTGAACGATGCCGCGAGCGACGACGGTGTGCGCCGGAAGGCCGCCAATCGACTCACCCTCGAAGATGATTTCGCCCTTCTCCGGCGACACGATGCCCGAGATCGCATTGAGGATCGAAGTCTTGCCGGCGCCGTTTGCGCCGATGATGGAAACGATCTCTCCGGGCCGGACTTCCAATGACGCTTCATCGACCGCGAGGATGCCGCCGTAAGAAACGCTCAACCGGCGCAATTCAAGCATCGAGCGCACCGTCGCTGCCCAGATAGGCTTGCCTTACGTTCGCGTCGGCGAGCACCTCGCCCGGGAGTCCTTCCGCTATCTTGCGGCCGAAATCGAGCACGCAGAGACGGGTGCAAACGCCCGCGATCAGCGCCATCTTATGCTCGATCACCACGCAGGTGCGGTTCGGAGCGACGACTTCGCGGATGAGTCGGGCCATGTCTGCGGTCTCGGCCGGAGTCATGCCGCCCGCCGGTTCATCGAGGAACACCAGCGGCGGATCGCTCGTCAGCGCACGGGCGACCTCCAGGCGACGACGCGCCGGCAGGGGGAGGTGCTTCGCCAGTACTTCCCGATCTTCTAGAAGTCCAACCAGCTCCAGCATTTCCTCGACTCTTCTGGTATCGCCGCAACTGCGCGCCGGGCAGCTTCGCAACAGGGCGAGGAGTCCACCTGAAACCCGGCTGTGCTGCGAGGCCCACACGTTTTCGAAGACGGTCATGCTCGGAAACAAGCGGATGTTCTGAAAAGTGCGCGCGATTCCCAGGCGCGCAATCCGGTGTCCTTTCCAACCGGTGATGTCCGCGCCCTGAAAGGAAATGCGCCCGCCGCTCGGCGGGTACACGCCGGTCACGGTGTTCAGAAGCGTCGTCTTGCCCGATCCATTGGGCCCGATGACGCCCAGAACCTCTCCGGCCGCGACCTCGAGGTCGATGTTGTCGAGCGCGGCCAGAGCGCCGAAACGTTTTTCGACCTTCCTAAGCGCGAGCATGATTCCGCCTCGAGAACACGGCCTTCAATCGATGCACCCGCTCCTCGTCGAGGATGCCGCGCGGCATGAAAATCAACAGTATCGCCACCAGGCCGCCAAACACGATCATCCTGTAGCCCTGGATGAAGCGAATCGCTTCCAGGAAACCGATATCGATGGCGACGCCGATGAGCGGCCCGAACGCCGTGCCGAGGCCTCCGATCAGGCCGTAGGCGAGGGCATGCACGCCCAGCATGACGTTGAAGAACTGCGGCTCCACATAGGTGGTGAAGTGGGCGTAAAGAGCCCCGCCGACCCCCGCGATCACACCGGCCATGCCCACCGCCAGAATACGATAGCGCACGGTGTTCAGGCCCTGCATCTCGGCCAGCAGGTCATCCGAACCGAGCATTCTGAGGATGGAACCCAGGCGGGAGCGCTCGACCAGCAGCAAGCAGATCAACGTCAGCGCCAGCAACCCGTAGATAAGGAGCATGAACTCGGTCAGGCTGATGTCGCGCTCGAACATCCAGCGGATGCCGTGGAATCCATTTGCGCCCTCCGGACCCACCATCTCTCCATCGACATCGACCTGAATTTCGACGATCAGCAGGATCAGGCGCGCCATCTCCGCAAAGGCCAGGGTCGCGATCGAAAAGTAGAGACCGCTGAGCTGCAGCGTCAGAGCCCCCACGACCATCGCCACGAGTCCGGCCGCGCACGCGCCGACGACAATGCCCGCCCAGATCGGCATCTGGTACATGGCGGTCGCAGCGCCGGCCGCGTACGCGCTCAGCCCGAAGTAGGCCTGCTGGCCAAAGGAGATCTCCCCGGTCAGCAACAGCAGATAGGCCGACAGCGCGATGAACGAGATCATGCCGATGTTCGACAGCACCGTGACGACGTAATCGTCCATCGCTCAAACCCGCCGAAAGGCGAGAGCCTCGCGGCTCAGAATACGTTGACCCATGAGGCCGCCGGGCCGCAGCACAAGCATCCCGAACAGCAGCAGATATGCGCTGAGATCTTTGTATTCGTTGCCCAGATACCACAGCGCGTGGGCTTCGACGACGCCCAGCAGCAAGCCGCCCAGAATCGCGCCCGGCAGCGAACCCATTCCGCCCAGCATCATCGCAATGAGACCTTTGAAAGTGGCCCACAAGCCGAAGAAGGGGGTTATCTGCGCATCCGTGGATAATATGGCGTAGCCTGCCACCCCGCCCATCAGGGACACCAGAGCGAATGCGCACAGCGTGACCCATGCCGCATTGATGCCCATATAGGCGGCGGCCAGCGGGTTTTCCGAAACCGCTCGCAACGCCAGGCCGAAACGGGTGCGATACAACAGGACGTGCAAAGCGCCTACCATGATCATCGCCAGCACCAGCATCGAGGTCTGTTCCGCGCGGAACAGAAAGGGTCCGAGTTCGAAGGAAACTGCTGCGAACAAAGCGGGGAAGGCATAGGTGCGCTCGGGCAGCAGATGAATGGCGGCTTCCTCCAACTGCATCCAGATCACGAAACTCGACACCATCGACGCGAGTACGGCGCTGCGGCGGATGGCGTGAAAGCACAAGCGCTCGACATAGATGCCGACGAGGACGGTGCTCGCCAGCGTCGTCAAGGCGACGATCCACACACTGACCTGATGATGCACATGCAGCCACGTGCCGATGTAGGCGCCGAGCATGATGGTGGCGCCGAAGGAGAGATTGATCCGGCGCATTACGCCGAAGATGATCGTGAAGCCAATCGCCAGAAGCGCGTAGGACGAACCGAACATCATGCCGTCGACCGTGTTCTGGACAAAATCGATCATGACGCGGCTCCCACGAATCCGGTATTTTTTATTCTTTCTGCGACCCGAGATAGGCCCGGTGAATCACCTCGTCCTCTTCGAGTTCACCGGGCGATCCTGAAAATGTGATTTCTCCGTTTTCGATGAGGTAGAACTTGTGGGCCACAGTCAGCGCCATGTGGGCGTTTTGCTCGACCAGAAAAATCGTGACGCCTTCCGCATTCAACTCGCGGATAATGTTGAATATCTCCCTGACGATCAGCGGCGCCAGCCCAATGGATGGCTCGTCCATAAGCAGAATCTTGGGGCGATTCATCAGGCCCCTGGCGATGGCCAGCATCTGCTGCTCGCCTCCCGACAGGGTGCCGGCAAGCTGACCCTTGCGTTCTTCCAGGCGGGGAAACCGCCGGTACATGTCCGCGACATCAGCCGCGACCTCCTCCGCGGAAGCCCGCCGGGCATAGGCGCCGGCATGGAGGTTCTCCTCGACGTTCATGTACGGAAAGACAAGACGGTTCTCGGGCACCAAAGCGAGGCCTCTTGAGACCACCTTGCTGGCCGGCAGTCGCGTTATGTCATCGCCGCCCAAAACGACAGAGCCGGATGCGGGGGAAAGGATGCCTGCAATGGTGAACATGGTCGTCGTTTTGCCTGCGCCGTTGGGGCCGAGCAGGCAGGTGATTTCTCCCTCGGCCGCATCCAGGCTGATGCCTCGCAGCGCCTGAACTTTTCCGTAGGAAGTGACGAGATCCCGAACGCTCAGCATGTTCTCAAGCGCCCGTATCGAGAGAGGGGGCATCCGAGTCGGACGTCCCCAGGTAAGCTTCCTGTACGGCCTTGTTGCGCTGAACGTCGCCCGGAGTCCCGGATGCGATCTTCTGCCCGAAATTGAGAACGGCGATTTGCTCCGCCACGCCCATGACGAGTTCCATCACGTGCTCGACGAGCAGGATCGTTACGCCGGAATCGCGCATGCGACGAATGCGCCGGCTCAGATCCTGGATCTCCTGGCGGTTCATGCCGGCGGCGGGCTCGTCCAGCAGCAACAACTTTGGACGGGCGGCGGCGGCGCGAGCGAACTCCAGCCGCCGTTGCTCCCCGAATGCGAGGTTGGAGGCGAGTTCATCGCTTTTGTGCTCCAAATCGGCGAGTTCGAGCAGGGTGGCGATCTCCTTCCGGGTTCGGCGGGTAGCGCCGAACCAGCGAGACAGAAAGCCTTGCGTGGCGATATCCTGGGGCGAGTTCTGCGCCACCCACAAGTTTTGCCATACGGTGAGGTTCGGAAACAGGCGGATATTCTGGAACGTTCGGGCGATTCCCGCTCGCAGGCGTTGGTGCGGCGGCTTGCCGTTCATCAGTTCCTCGTGGAACCGTACCGTACCGGCCGTTTCCTGATACACGCCGCAGATCAGGTTGATGGTCGTGCTCTTGCCCGAGCCGTTGGGGCCGATCAGCCCGAAGATTTCGCCCTCGTTCACGGTGATGTCCAGCTCATCGACGGCTTTGACACCACCGAAGTGCTTGGAGAGTCCGCGTAGCTCAAGCATCGGACTTCTCCCGCCCGCCGAGACCGATGGCGCGCCTCAGGATACGGGTCGTGCGGGCGTCGAACAGACCATCGGGTTTCAGGTTCATCGCTATGATTATCAGCAACCCGAACACGATGTTGCGCCAATCCCCCAGAAATCTGAGTCCTTCCACGAGTACACCCTGAATGAATATGACCGCCACTAGGGTGCCGAACACGCTCGAGAGGCCACCGAGGATAGGATAGGAGACCGCGAAGGTCGCGAGCAGCACGGTGAAGGTAAGGTGATCGACGTAGGTCGCCGTGTGTGCGTAGAGGGCTCCGCCAATTCCGGCGATGAAGCCTCCGGCTGTCATGGCCGTCACCTTTACCGCGGTGAGGTTGACGCCGACGCTTTGGGTCGCGAGTTCATCTTCGCCGACCGCCCGCAACACCGCGCCGGCGCGCGAACGGTCCATCCACCATAGTGCAATCATGACCAGGATAACGAACGTCCAGACGAAGGTCGTGATCTCCCACGGCGACCATCCGTTCGCCACGAAATACCGGATCTCGCGGAAGCCGTTGGTGCTGTCCGGCCCGACTTCAATGTCGCCGCGCGGCACGCGCCAGCTCAGGTTGAAGAAGAACAGACGAACGAACTCGCCGAACGCGATGGTCGCGACCACCAGCATCAGACCCTTCACCCTCAGGGCGGGAAAGCCGACGATGAACGCGAAGAAGGCGGCGATGACCGCGGCCGCGAGCAGTGCGGGAAGAATGGGCAACTCGAAGATGACGGTGAGAATGCCTGCGGAGTAGGCTCCGATCGCAAAGAAACCGGCCTGGCCCAATGAGAGCTGTCCGGTCAGCATCAGGACATACGCGGACAGGCCGAGAAGAGTGTGAATCCCGATGAGTTGGGCGAGTCCGAGGTAGTACGACATCGGCGGCTAGTCCCGGTCTACCGTCGATCCGAAGAGACCGTCGGGCCTGAATACCAGGAAGATGAACAACAACAGAAGCACGTACATATCGCGTTCGTTGACGCCCCGGAAATACAGGAACGCATTTTCCATCCCGCCGACCAGCAGCCCGGCCGCAATGGCTCCGGGAATCGAGCCGAGTCCTCCGATCACCGCGATGATGAGGCCCTTGACCGTGAGCGGCACGGTGATCAGCGGCGACAGCACGCCGACCGCGGACGCCGTCATCGAACCGGCAATGCCGCCGAGCAAGCCCGCGAGCACGAAGGTGACGGCATTGGTTCGGTGTACGTCTATGCCGCAAAGCTGAGCCGCCACATCCTGTTGAGACACCGCTCGCGTCGCCAGACCCAGCCGCGTTCGGTAGAGCACGTAAAGAAGACCGATTGTGCTGACGATGTTCACCGCCAACACGAACAGCAAATCGCCGCGAATTCCATAAGGGCCTAGTTCGAACATCACATACTCGAACATTGCCGGAAAAGTGAGCGGCGAACCATCGGTCGTATGTACGACGATCTCGTCGATGAAGAACAGCGCCCCGATAGAAGCCATCAAGGCGGCCAGGTGGTTGTGGATTGGTATGAACCTGAAGCAGGTGATATACACGGCGCCGCCTATCAGCCCCGAGGCGAGCGCAGAGATCAGGAACACCACCGGGGCCGGGGCGTTGACGAAAGTAAACGCGGCCAGGCCGACGTACGCCCCGGCCAGAGCCGCCGCGGCGTAGGTCATGTTGAGTTTCCGCATGGCGCCGAAAATCAAAGAAAAGCCGATACCGATCAGCGCATAGGTCGTGCCGAAGAACAGGCCGTCGCCGATGGTCTGGGTGACCTCTACGAATTCGAGCAAAAAATCACTCATGGTCTGATCTCATTTGTACCCTCAGCGACCAGGGACAATCAGCGTCGCGCGAGACTAATACCGGATACGTGATCGGACCAGCCTAGTCATGTTTTCTCGCACTTCCATTGGAAAGACGCCAGTCCCGGCCCGGCGACATGGTGAACAAAATCTATTCGAACTCCCGTTCACCATGCCGCCGCATCAACAATCCACCAGTCACGATTCTGGTCGGAGACTGCGTTAGCGCGGATCGTGGACGACCTTCCACGCACCCTTTTGGGCTTGCACGAAGACGTAGGGTTTGATGGATTCGCCCTCGTCCTGGACCCGACCGATCTCGCCCATCAGCCCATCGACCTTGACCAGCTTCTCAAGGCCGTCGCGTACTTTGCGTCTGTCGGCCTTCAGTGTCTCGGGTTTGGCCATGACGCCGGTCGCCTCGACCACCTGCTTGATGATGTGCGCGTTCTCCCAGGCGGCCGCGCTGTGCAGATCGGCGGCCCCGCCGTTGGCTTCGGCGGCGGCGGCGACTTTCGCAGCGGCTTTCGTGATCGGAGCGAAGCCGGTCGGGATGTAGATGCCTTCCGCAGCCGCGGAGCAACCCTTGAGGGTTTCCGCGCTCGACGAGCTGGTGAGCCCCACGAGCACCTTCGGTTTGATGCGCTGGCGTCTCATCTCCTTGAGCATGCCGCAGGTGGTGAAGGGGTGCGAGGAGATGATCATCATGTCGGCGCCCGATCTCTTGAAGGCGCGGGCCTGGACCGAGAAGTTCGTATCGGCAAGCAGCCAGTTGGACGATTTCGAGACATTGAGCACATTCTTCATGCCCGCTATGATCTTGCCGGTCACCCCTTCGATGCCGCCGCCGACCCACTCGAAGCCGTATTTCTTGGCCTTTTGGACGATGACAGCGGCGAAGGTGATCCTGGAGTGGGCTTGGTCCGTCTCGGTTCCACCGTAGATCGTCTTGGCGTTGGGATACTTGGAGCGCAGCCATTTGAACAACGCGTCATACATGGTGATCTCGTTGGGCACGTTGCGGAAAGTCCACTGGGACTTCTTGGCAAGGCCGGGGCGAATCGCGGTGTCGGTGAGAATGGGGAACTGAAGCCCGGTGTCGGACTTGTCGCCCACCTTTTTCTGGAAGATGCCGTACATGGCCGCCGCGGCGCCGGAACACGTCGGACCGATGCCGATCAGCGCTCCGGTTTGCGATTCGACCTTGCGCGCGACCGAGATGGCCTGATCGGCGTTGCAGGCGGAATCGTAGTAGGTGAATTCCATCTTGGCCATGGTCCCGTCGCCCAGTTTCACGCCGCCCGAATCGTTAATGGACTTCACCGCCCCTTTGAGCACGGCCTCGGAGTTGACGCCGAACGAGCGCAAGGGTCCCGACTTCGCGCCCCAGGCTGCGATCTTGACGGTGCGATCGGCCGCGACCACCGGATGCGCGAGCGCAAAGAATGTTGAAACCAATATTGCCAAGGCCATTGCGATGAGTTTCGTGATAGACATAACAAGTCCCCCTTTTTGAATTCCCCCGTGTTTTTGAATCCCTACATCCTCTTGAGTGTTCCTGGTCACGTCTTCGCCTTCGAAGAGCCTCCACATCTTCCGATGGCGGCGAGGTTCATGGTTGCGCTTCAAGTGATACGCCGGCGCAACCACCACCAATGGGAAATAAATTTACAAGTCCCCCTTTTTCTGGAGATCCTCGATGACATCGAACAAACAATCCGGCAAAGTCCACACCTTGCCGTCAACGCCTGTGACCTCCACCGCCGAACATATTTCATTATATAGTATTTATATATTTATTGTATTATATTTTTACCCTATTTTTCGTATTATTCATATCGAATCCGTATCTTCGTCTCTCACGCTTGTTTCATTGCTGCCTCGCGTTCCACTCAAGCACCGAAACCTGGATGCCGCGATTCGGGCCGGGTCATGGAGCGCTGGCCGGTGGTTATCGAGAGGACGTTGCGTGGCGCCGGATCATAACGGTGAACAAGACATTGCAGGCAGAACTTCGGAGGACGGGAAGACGACGGCGCGCCGCGCGCATCCCGAAGAGCGCGTGCCAGTGGCATCCCCCGCTCTACTCGAACGGTCCGGTCCTGGCCCGG
The DNA here is from genome assembly GCA_002238965.1 of Nitrospinae bacterium bin107. Lineage (GTDB taxonomy): Bacteria > UBA8248 > UBA8248 > UBA8248 > UBA8248 > Bin107. The sequence goes on from MPNJ01000008.1 coordinate 133,102, forward strand.
CCACGCCCGTTCGGGAGGGCTTGTTCGCCTGCTTCAGGTTTTCGCGCCTTCCCTCAACGGATGGAACCGGCGCGATGGATGACGGAAAACCTCATCGCACAGGCTTTTTCAAAGGCAGGCTATAGCAACAGAAGTGCTTTCAAATACTTAGCGCTCATACCTGGTACCCGGGGCCGGACTCGAACCGGCACGGCCTCTCGGCCAAGGGATTTTAAGTCCCTAGTGTCTACCATTCCACCACCCGGGCAGGTGCGGGGAGAATACCCCACCCGGCGCCGTTTCCGCCACATTCATACTTCGAGTGAGGCGTGAATTCGAAAAAGGTGCGAGAAGAGCCCGCGCCCATCTTCTTCAAGAGAAAAAGGGCCGCGGGCGTGAGACTCGAATCCCGCGCGCCGCGGCCCTTCGTCCAACTAATATCAAGGTCTGTCCCGCGTCCTCTTTGATGTGAGGACGAGGCCGGACATCCGGATTACCGCCGGGCAGGCCCACATGAAACTCAGCCCGTGTACTCCATGATGTGCAGGCCCAGCCCCCAGCGGTCGGCCATGTAGATGAGGCCCGTGTCCTTGTCCACCTGCACGTCGTTGCTCTGAGGACAGCAGCGCTCCTTCGTGCCGGCGGGGATGTAGTAGCCCACTTCCTTGGGACGGAACGGGTTCGACCAGTCCACCACGCGGAGGCCCGCGTTGAACCAGGTAATATACATGAGGTCGTCCTTCGTCATGTCGAGCCAGATGTTGTGCGCGCCGTGGCGCGAGCCCGTCTTGTTCCATTTATCATCGAGGGGGCGCATCTCGATCGGGTCGATCTCATAGGGCATGAACGTGCTCACCGGCAGCGGCTCGTGGATGTTCCTCAAGTCATAGAAAGTCACGAACGCGGGCGGATCGTCGCAGTTCACCGTGGTGGTCTCCTGCGTCACGATACCGAACTCGGACCCCTCCGGGACGATGAAACTGTGGTAGCAGCCCGCCCAGCCGTGCGTCTCGTGCGGGTTGTGGCGCCACATGAGTTCGGGCTTCGTCGGGTCGGTCAGGTCGAAGAGCGCGATGCCGGCGTCCCAATAGCCCGCCGTGACGTAGTTCCCCCAGGGATTTCCCTCGTGAATCCACCCGCCGTCGCCCACGATTTCGGGGTCCCAGGAGGGTTCTTCGCCGTCTTTCTGACCGGGAACGTGGCCCATGCCGATGAACTCGGGCGCCCAGGGGTCCTTCATGTCATGGACGAGTAACACCTTCCCCGCGTAGCCGTCTTTGAAGCCCGAGCTGTAGAGGAGCTGTCGCTTTCGGTCATAAATCGGACGGTGGATGCCGAAGCCGTCCACCTCCACATAGTTCACGAATTTGGGGTGGAACGGGTCGCGGTTGTCGAAAATGCGCAGGCCGCCGATGGCGTCGGGGTACTGCTCACGCAGGGCGGGCCTGAGTTCGGAGTTCGTGAGCAGAACCTCGTCGTTGATCCGGAGCACCTTGTGCGTGCGCGCCGCCGGGCTGTCGACGATCTGGTTGATGATCTTGGGATTCGCCGGGTCCTTGACGTCGAGAATCGTCATGCCGTCGTGGCCGTTCACGCCCGAGGCCGCGACGTAGCAGATGCCGCCGCCCACCTGAATCTGAAATGCGTCGCCCCAGCCGTTCAAGTCCGAGTGGGCGACGAGGCGGACGTTGTGCGCCTCTTCTTTCCAGGGTTCGGTGAGCACGTGGTCCACGCCGGTGTAGGCGTCGTTGCCGCCGCCGCGAATGGGGTTTGGGTGATATGAGGGTCTGCGCATGTTTCCTCCATCTGGAATGAATGATGTCGAGAAGCGGTCTGTCGAGATTCGCCGCGCATTCTATGGGATGAGGGTGGGCGGGGAAAAGCGCCGAGCAGAGTTTTTTTTCAGAAATTATTCTTCGCGGAACAGGCGGATGAAATCATCGAATGAAGCGGGTGGAGATTGGGCCACTTCCATGTTCTCGACGACGTGGTCCATCTGCCGCATACCCACCAGGGCGACGGCCACGCCGGGCGCGCTGCGGGTAAACTGTATGGCGCGCTGCCCGTCGGTGGAAAACCCCGGAAACACCTCCCCTATTATGGGAGGAAGCCCCTCGGCGGCGCGTCCCTGGAGGATGGAGCCGCTCGTCATGACGGTGACGCCTCTTTGGGCGGCGGCGGCGAGAAAGCACGTCGTCTCGCCGTTTAGGCTCTGGTTTGGCTTGGAGAAAGCCTCGGGCATGCCCAGATTCAGCGGCAGCTGAACGACCCTGAAGTGATGATTCTCACCGCCCGCGGCTTGCGCCGCTCCGAGCACCTCAGCCAGCGAGAGATACTCCCCCTCACCCGGCTCCATACGATACCCGTTCCAGGTGGCCGTGCCGTAGCTTTTGATCTTCCCCTCCGCCACCGCTCCCTCGAGTGTCTCGAAGGCGTCCTTGAGCCTGCTCAGGAAAATCTCGCGCGAGACTTCCTGAAGTTGCGTTTCGGGATTGTGGACGTAGTAGACGTCAATGGTATCAAGCCCCAGGTTCTCAAGGCTCGCGTCGAGTTCATGTCTGATATACGCGGGCGTCATGCAGTGGCAGTTCGCAACGATATCCTCGGGCGTGCAGACTCCCGGCTCGAAATAGGTTTTCCTCATGTAATCCATAAAATCCGCCTGCCCGGTCGGTGGATGGGTGTCGAAGGGTATGAACCCTCCCTTGGTGGATATGACCAGCGCATCCCTGCTCACCTCGCCTGCCGCAAACAGATCGTCCAGCGCGGCGCGGATGTTCCTCTCGCTGCGCTGAAAGCGATAGTTCACCGCCGTGTCGATGACGTTGCAACCACCGCGGACGGCGGCGGCCACGGATTCGCGATAAGCAGCGTCGGTCGCCTCGTCCGCTTCTCCGAGATAGGTGCCGACCCCGATGGAGGAGAGCCAAAGGCCGTTCAGCTGCCTGTAATGATCGGGATGACAGACCGACGAATGGGCCTGCGCGTAGCTTTGCGTGCCCTCTGTCGTGGCGAAACCTGCGTGGGCCATTTTCATATCCTGTTCAGGCGGCAAGATGGAGGTATCCTACACGCATTTTCCCCGAAAGACGATGAGAGGCTCGAAACACCCCGGCTCCTGCCCTCAAAAAGTTTCGTCTTGACAGGGCCTCGCCGCATCATCAATAATGTTTTCACTCGATCATTTCATGGAGGAACGCAATTCTTCGGTGAGGCGATAAACTCCCATATCGGGGATTCGCTTCGAACTTTTTTTTTGCGTGGGGGGGCCCGAAGACCTTGGAAATCAATATCAGCATCAACGGCGAGAGCCGGACGTTCGACGTGGAGCCCAGAACCCTTCTTGTTCACCTGCTGCGCGATGACGCCGGCCTGACAGGCACGCACATCGCGTGTGAAACCTCGATTTGCGGAGCTTGCACCGTCCTGATGGACGGCAAGGCGGTGAAAAGCTGCACCGTCCTGGCCGCGCAGGCGGATGGCTGCGCGGTCACGACCATCGAGGGACTCGCCAATGGGGATCAGCTCCATCCGCTTCAAGAGCAGTTCTGGGAAAAACACGGATTGCAATGCGGCTTCTGCACGCCGGGTATGATCCTGACGGCGAACCAGCTCATCGCGTCCAACTCCAATCCGACAGACGAGGAAATCAGGCACGGCATCGAAGGAAACATATGCCGCTGCACGGGTTATCAAAACATCGTCGACGCCATATCCGCGGCGGCGGCTCAGATGAGGGAATAAGAGATGGCCCAGGCACCCAAATTCATCGGCGCACCAATCAAAAGACGAGACGATCCGCGTCTCATTCAGGGCCTCGCCCACTACGTGGACGATTTCAACCCACACGGCACCCTGCACATGGCGATGGTGAGAAGCCCGTACGGCAAAGCCAACATACGCTCGGTCGACGTCTCAAAGGCGGCCGCGGCGGAAGGCGTCGTCGCCGTCTACACGCATGAGGAAACGAAGGGCATCGGCCCCGTTCCCGTGGGCGGCCTCGTACCCGACGCCAAGGTTCCCGAACAGCCGATTCTGGCGGACAAACAGACGCTGTTCGCGGGCGAGCCCGTCGTCGCGGTGATCGCCGAGACGCGCTACGGCGCGCGCGACGCGGCGGATCTGGTCGATATCGACTACGAACCGCTCGACGCCGTGGTGGACCTGGCAGCAGCTATGGAGTCCGGCTCTCCCAAGGTGCACGACGCGTATGAGAGCAACGAGGCTTTCAAGTGGGGAATCGCAGGCGGCGACGTGGAAGCCGGCATGAAAGAGGCCGACGTCATCGTCAAGGAGAAAATCACCAACGCCCGCGTCGCCCCGCTGGCCCTCGAGCCCAGGGGCGTTCTGGCGCACTACCTCCCCGGCGAGGACAAGATGACGATCTGGACCTCCACCCAGGTGCCGCACAAGGTGCGCACGCTGGTGGCGCTCCAGATCGGGATGCCGGAAAACCGCATGCGCGTCATCGCCCCCGAGGTGGGCGGCGGCTTCGGCAGCAAGCTCAACATCTACCGCGAAGAGGCGCTCGCCGCCTTCGTCTCGCGCGAACTCGGCGTGCCGATCAAGTGGGTGGAAAGCCGCTCCGAGAACTTCATGACCACCATCCACGGGCGCGGCCAAGTGGGCGATGTGGAAATGGGACTCAAGAACGACGGCACCATCACCGCGTTCCGCTACAACGTGCTGGCGGATTGCGGGGCTTACTACCAGTTGCTCACCGTGGCCATCTTCACGCTGACGGGTTTAATGCTGCCCGGCCCCTACAAAATCGAGAACATCGAGATGAACGCCACCGGCGTGTTCACCAATAAGGTGGCGACTGACGCCTACCGGGGTGCTGGCCGTCCCGAGGCGACATATATCCTGGAACGCATGATGGACATTGCCGCGATAGAGCTGGGCATGGACCCCGTGGAAATCAGGCGCAAGAATTTCCCGGACAAATCCGAGTTCCCATTCAACACCTCCGCAGGCCTCAGCTACGACAGCGGGGATTACCATCAGGCGCTCGACCTCGCGCTCGAAGCGGCGGATTACTCCGGTATGCGCGCGCAGCAGGAAGAAGCCAGAAAAGACGGCAGATATCTGGGAATCGGCTTTTCGACCTACGTCGAGATTTGCGGCATGGGTCCTTCCGCCGCACTGGGCGGTCAGGGATGGGAGAGCGCGCGGGTACGCGTGGAGCCCACGGGCAAGGCTACCGTATTCTCGGGCGCATCGCCCCACGGTCAGGGCCAGCAGACGTCATTCGCCCAGATCGTGGCGGATGGGCTGGGCATCGACGTGAACGACGTGACCGTCATCCATGGAGACACCGACGTCGTTCCCTACGGCGTGGGCACTTTCGGCAGCCGGGGCACCGTGGTCGGCGGCTCGGCGGTCGTCTACGCGCGTGACAAGGTGCGGGCCAAGATGGCCAAATTCGCGGCGATGGAATTCGAGGCGGACGAGAACGACATCGAATTCGAGGACGGCAAGGTATTCGTCAGGAGCGCGCCAGAGAAATCGGCTGGCTTCGCCGAGGTCGCGATGATGGCCTACAGCGCCATCGCACTTCCCGAAGACACCGATCCGGGCCTCGAGGAAACCCACTTCTTCGAGCCGAGCAACTTCACCTTCCCCTTCGGGACGCATATCGTACTGGCCGAGGTCGACCCGGAGACGGGCGATGTGGAAATTCTCCGCTACGTGGCGGTGGACGACGTGGGCAACATGATCAACCCGCTGCTCGTGCACGGGCAGATCCACGGCGGCATCGCCCAGGGGTTGGGACAGGCGCTGGAAGAAGAGATGATTTACGGCGAGGGCGGGCAGCCGCTCAACGCATCGTTCATGCACTACGCCTTACCCAAGGCGAGCAGGCTGCCACGCTTCGAGCTACTGCACACCACAACGCCGACGGACGTGAACCCGCTGGGCGCGAAAGGCGTGGGCGAGGCCGGCACCATCGGCTCCACACCCGCCGTGGTGAACGCCGTGCTCGACGCGCTTTCGCCATTCGGTATCACGCACATCGACATGCCGCTGCGCCCCGAGAGACTGTGGCGCGCCATCGCCGAGAAGAGGGCTTAAGTATGATTCCAGCTTCTTTCGACTACGTTCGACCACAATCGCTAGAAGACGCTCTCGCGCAACTCAGGGAGCATGGAGAAGACGCGCGGGTCCTCGCTGGGGGCCATAGCCTATTGCCCGTGATGAAGGCGAGGCTCGCCGATCCGGGCGTCCTCATCGACGTCGCGGGCCTCGAGGACCTCTCGGGCATCTCCGAATCAGAGGGCTCAGAGGGCGGAGTTCGCATCGGCGCGATGACGACCCACGCCGAAATCGAGGCGTCATCCCTGGTTCGGGGGAAATGCTACTCCCTCGTCGAGGCGGCCGGCGCCATCGGCGACGTACAGGTGAGAAACCGGGGGACGCTGGGCGGCTCTCTCGCTCATGCCGACCCCGCCGCGGACTACCCGGCGGTCGTTCTGGCAGCGGGAGCGGAAATCACCGTCGTTGGCGCGGACGGCGAGCGCGTCATTGGCGCCGATGACTTCTTCACCGGAGCATACGAGACGGCCCTGCGCGCGGGCGAGATTATCACCTCCGTCCGCATACGGGCTTCGGCCGTACGGGGCTCAAGCGCGTATCTCAAGGCGGCGCAGCAAGCCAGCGGCTTTGCGGTGTGCGGCGTGGCGGCCCGACTCGCGCTGGACGGAAACGGGGTGGTCGCCTCCATCCGCGTCGGCGTAACGGGCGTAGCCGCAACAGCATATCGAGCCACGAGCGTCGAAAACGCCCTCATGGGCAGCGCGCCGAGTGCGGAATCGATCCGCAAGGCGGCTGCGGGGGCCGGTGAAGGCGTAGACGCGCTCGATGATTTTTACGCCGGAGCGGACTTCAGACGCCATCTGGCAGGCGTATACACCGCACGCGCCATCGGCAAGGCCTGGATTCGTGCTACAGGCAAATAACGCCTAATCTTCAGGCGTGCACGATTTCCAGGAAAACGTGATTTTCTTTCGTCGCCCCCACTCGTTGGGGGCGATTTTCTTGGCCCTGGCGAATTCGAATTGAACGACACCCCTCTTCTCCCCTCAACACCTTGGCTCGCGCACGAGAACGCGCGCTTCATCGAGAGGCTCCGTGTGCTCTCGGAAGCCGATTGGATGAAACCCACCTTCTGCACCGAGTGGAACGCGGCGCAACTCGTCGGCCACATGACGGGAGGAGCCATCTCCTATGCCGAGCGCATCCGGGCGGCGCGCCGCGGCGAGGTCGTCATCTCGCTCGACGCAGGGACACCCGAGGAATTCCAGGCGGCGCGCGAAGAAATCACCCGAAAATCCATCGCCATGGCCTCTAAGGAGCGCATCAATTGGATAGAGAATAGCCAGGACGACCTCCAGGCTGAGATCGAGCGCCTTGAACCCGGCGATCTGGACCGCGGTCTCTGGCACCGGAAGGGGAACACGAAAGTGCGCACCTTCCCCGCTCAAAGGCTGTATGAAGTAGCGCTCCACGGCTGGGACTTGGAGAATGATCCGGATGCGCCACTGAGGACCGACTCGCTGGGCGCGCTCGTCGAGATTCTCGAATCGAGACTGCCCCTGTACTTCAATCGCTCGGACGCAACCGGGCCTGCGGGCGTGTTCCGCTTCGTGACGAGCGAGCCGGATGCGGCATGGGTGATGTCGATAGCCGGTGGTGAGGCATCGCCACTGGAGGACCTGTCCTCCTCCCCCGACGCCGTCCTTTCCGCATCAGGAAGCGATATGGTGCTCCTGTGCGCGGGCCGGGCGGATCGAGTGCAGAAAATCGCGGATAGCTCTCTCCTCATCGAGGGAGACGCACGAAAAGCGGCTGCGCTCATGGACGTCCTCTTCCAGCCCTTTTAAGGGAGTTGCTGGATAGACATGCGCATCGTCATCGACGGATACAACCTCATTCCCGCCATCGCTGAACTGAGGCGCGTGCTCCATCAGGACCTCGAAGCCGGGCGCGACGGCCTCATCGAGATGCTCCAGAGCTACCGCAGAAATTCCGGCGTAAATCCCAGAATCACCGTCGTTTTCGACGGCAAATCCCATCATGATCACGGGGGTGGAAAAAACGCGGGCGGCATCGAGGTGCTATTCTCCAGGCACGAAATCGCCGACGCGCTTATCCTGCGCCTCCTGAAGGACCGCTACAGGGGCGCCGTTCTTGTCACCTCGGACAGGGCCCTCGGCGAGGCGGCCGCGCCCTTTGCCTCGGCAATCGTGCGCACGGGCGAGTTTCGGGATCGCCTCCACCAGGCGGCCTTCATGGAGGAGGATTCTCCCGAGGAGAAGCCGTCCAGAACACCGAGACGCGACACGAAGAAGAAGGGAAACCCCAGGCGCGCCCCCAGGAAAGAGCGCAGGCGCAACCGGCAGCTCAAGAACCTCTGAGGCGTACTCTCACGCGCGGGGCGCTCCACCCCTAATCCATCACCTGTTCCGCAAGAGCGATTCACGAAATCGCATAAGGCATACGCCTCCTGCCGTTTAGAACAAGATGCGGCCAGTATGAATTTATTCGGAGCGCAGTCTGGGGTCGAGCGTGTCGCGCACGGCGTCGCCAAAGAGGTTAAAGGCGAAGACGGCGGCGGTGATGGCCAATCCCGGGAAAACGGGAATCCAGGGCGCGCTTTCGGCGTATTCCTCAGCACCTCCCTGAAGCATCAGTCCCCAGGCGGCGGTGGGTTCCTGTACGCCCAGACCCAGGTAGGAGAGCGAGGCTTCGAGTAGAATCGCCTGCCCCAGGAAAGAAGTGAGCATGATGAGATAAGGTGCCATGACGTTGGGAATCATGTGCCGGGAGATGATGCGCACGTGCGCGAAGCCGAGCGCTCGCGCGGCGTCCACGTAGGGAATTTCCCGTATCGAAAGCGCGCTCGAGCGCACCACGCGGGCGCATCTGGGTATTAAAGGAATCGTGATGGCGAAAATCACGTTTTGCGTCCCCGTTCCGAAGATCGAGACCACCGAGAGCGCCATGATGATGAGCGGAAACGAGATGAAGATATCCATGAAGCGTTGGAAGATGAGGTCGAAGCGCCCACCGAAATATGCGCTGCCCACGCCGAGGATGAGGCCTGCGGTGGAGCCGAGAATCGAGGCCGAGAACCCCACGAACAGCGCCGTTCTGGCGCCGAAGACGATGCGCGTAAAAATATCGCGCCCGAACTGATCCGTTCCGAACCAGTGCGTGACGCTCGGGGCGACGTGCATGCTGTCAAAGGCGTTCTGCACCGGGTCGTAGAAGGTGATCACGTTCGCAAAAGCTGCCAGGAGGATCATCACGAGGACGGCGCATGCGCTCACCGCGCCCAGGGGCTTTTTCCGCGCCGTATCCTTTATCTTGTCGACCCATGAGCGTTCGGGAACGGTATCGAAATCCATCTCGGAAACGGCGAGGTCGCTCGGTGACGCCATGGCGCAACTCCTAGCTGTAGCGTATGCGCGGGTCGAGCCACGCATAGAGGATATCGATGAACAGGTTCGTAAAAATGAATACGACGGCCACGAGCATGACGAGGGACTGCGTCATCGTGTAGTCGTGGTTCGTCACCGACTCGACGAAGAGTTTCCCCAAACCGTTCAGGTTGAAGACCTGCTCCGTCACCACAAGCCCGCCCATCAGGAAGGCGAACTCCAGGCCGATGACGGTCGCCACGGGCAGGAGCGAATTCTTGAGCGCATGGCGGTTGATGATGAGTTTCTCGAGCAGCCCTTTCGCTCGGGCGGTACGCACGTAATCCTCGCGCAAAACCTCTAAAAGGGCCGATCGCGTCATGCGCGTTGCGACGGCCGAATACCGATAGCCCGTCGCAACGGCCGGCCAGATAAGCTGCGAGATGTTGGCCACCGGGTCTTCCCATATCGGGGTGTAATGAATCGGCGGCATCCAGGGGTCTCCGAAGACTTTCTGCGTCATGATCAAGAGGCCGAGAATAATCAGGATGCCCAGCCAGAAGGAAGGCATGGCGATGCCTGCGATGCTGAACGTGCGCACGACGTAGTCGATCCAGGTATCCTGCTTGATGGCCGAGATTGTGCCGAGCGGAATAGCGATGAGAATGGCCGTGAGCGTCGCCATGATGGCTACTTGCAGCGAGAGTTCGAAGCGCAGGCCGATCTCATGCAGGATTGGCTTGCCCGTCCACATGGATTTCCCCAGGTCGAAGGTGAAGAATCCCGTGATGAAGTCGATGAACTGCACGTAGATGGGCGCATCGATGCCCAGGTTCTGCTGGCATGTCGCTATCGCTTCCTTGTCAACAAACATACCCGTGCCGGCCATGCGGAGTTCGCACACGTCACCCGGTATGAGGCGAAGCATGAAGAACACCAGCACCGCTGCACCCAGCAGCGTCGGGAACATCAGCAGGATTCTCTTGATCGTGTATCTATACACTTCGTGCGCCCTTGCGTTTTACGCCAGACGAGGCTCCAGACCGCCCTCCCCCGCCACCCGGCGATCCGGGAGGCGAAGGGGGACGATACGAGCTATTTGTCAATCCAGACGTTGTCCAGATGCTGGTTCAGATAGTGGCTCGGCGCTATCTTCCACCCCTTCACGTAGCTGCGGTGGGGGTTGATCTTGTACCACCATAGCGTCACGAACTGATGCGCCATCTCATCGAGTGCGCGCTTTTCATACTTGCGCATGATGGCGCGCTGCTTCTTCACGTCGGGCTCGCGGTTCATCTCGTCGAACCACTTGTCGAGCTGGCGGTCCTGATACTCCGCGTACTGGTTGCCCGCCCTGTCGTCGGAGATGAATTTCGAGACGTCCACCAGCGGGTTGATGACCGACTGGCAGTTAAAGTCGATGGATACGTCGAAGTTCTTCTTCTTGCGCAGCGTGGCGTAGAAAGGCCCGGAGGGCTGCACCCACTGCTTGACCTTGAGTCCGATTTTCCGCCACTGGTCGATGACCCAGGTGCCCACGACCTTGTATGGCTGGTCCACGCCCCGGTTGTGCAGGGTGAACTCGAAGCCGCTCGGATAACCGGCTTCTTTGAGGAGCCTCTTGGCTTCGGCGCGGGATTTGTTGATGTCCGGCCAGTAGCCCGCGATCTTCGTCAACTCCTCTTTCGTGGCCGCGAGGGGGTGTTTCGGGAAAACGACGCCGCCCACGGTCTTCACGATGGCGATGCGCGAGAGGTACTTGGATCCGCCCCAGCGGTCGATCGCCAGCGTCAGCGCCCGGCGCACGCGCGCGTCGTCGAAGGGCTTGCGCTTGTGGTTGGGCGTCACCATGAGGTTGCAGTTCCAGTCGCTCTCCTGGACGGTAAGCTTGTCGCCCAGCGCCTTCTTCAAGTCGTCGCGCGCCTTGGGCGGGAATCCGCGGAATTCGATGGCCGCGCGGTCGCCGCGAATGGCCTGGAGACGAATCGCCATTTTCGGTGCGGATATCGCCCGGTAGCCGTCGAGATATGGTTTGCCCTTGTGGTGGTATTTCTCATACCGCTTGCCCTCGACGAAAGCGCCCGGCTGGTGCTGCACGAAGCGGAATGCGCCCGTGCCGTTCACGTTTTTCTGGTGCCACTTGTAGCCATGCTTGTCGAGGTCGGCCTTCGAGTAGATGAAGTTGTAGGGTAGCGCAAGCGCAGGCACAAAGGCGCCCGTGGGGTATTTCAGCTTGAACACCAGCGTTTTTGGGTCCGGTGCGGAGACGGATTTCACCATGCTGAAAAACGCCTTGCGGTTGCTCTCGATGCCCTTCGGCGGGCTGATAATCTTGTCATACGTCGCCTTCACGTCCGCCGAGGTGAGTTTCTGGCCGTTATGGAACGTGATGTCGCTGCGGATTTTGAAGGCGTACTTCGTGTGCCCTTCGGTCGGCTTCGGAATCCCGCCCTCACACACGTCGCAGACGAAATCGGTCGGCGATGCCGGGTTGTCGGGATTCACGCGAATCAAAAGGCTGTAGAAGGGACGAAGCGGATGAATCATCCCGAAGGTGGATTCGATGTGACCGTCGTAGGAGGGAATCTTGCTGCCGACGACGAACTTGAGAACGCCGCCCTTCTTGGGCGCCGCCTCGACGGGAGCAAAACTCCACAGCCCCAGGGCGAGCACCGCCGCCGCGATCAGTAGGGTTTTCATTCGAGTGTTTCTCATAAGGAATCTCCTTTCATGTTCCCAGGGTAAAATCGATACATCACAAGTCAGGTGAGTCACGAACAAAACAACAAATGCGGAAAAATTAAACTTCCGAACAGGCCACCCAATGGCCTGGTTTCAACTCCCGCAACTCGGGAACTTCTTGCGAACAACTCTCCACGGCGATGGGACACCGGGGATGGAACACACAGCCCGGCGGCGGATTTATCGGGCTGGGCACTTCTCCCGCGACGAAACTGACATCGCGTCCCTGCTCTACCTCCGGGTCCGGCACGGGAACCGCCGAAAGCAGCGCCCTCGTATAAGGGTGCATGGGATTCTCGTACAACTCGTCGCAATCCGCCAACTCCACGATCCGGCCCAGATACATGACCGCCACGCGGTGGCAAAGGTGGCGCACCACGCTCAGATCGTGCGCGATAAACAGATAGGTGAGATTATATTCCTCTCTCAAATCTTCGAGCAAATTGATGATTTGCGCCTGGATGGACACGTCGAGCGCCGAGACGGGTTCATCGCAGATGATGAACTCAGGTCTCAGGCTCAAGGCCCGGGCGATTCCCACGCGCTGGCGCTGCCCGCCGCTCATCTCGTGGGGATATCTGTCCGCCATCTTGGGGTTGAGTCCACAGACGCTGAGAAGTTCGTTGATTCTCTGCTTTCTCTTGCGGGCATCTGGTTCGATGCCGTGGACGTACATAGGCTCGTCTATCATCTCTCCGATCTTCATGCGCGGATTCAGCGAACTGTAGGGGTCCTGGAAGATGACCTGGATTTTCTGCCTGTATTCGCGAAGCGCCACCTGATCGAGTTTCGTCAGATCCGCACCCTCGAAAAAGATCTCTCCTTCCGTGGGGCGTTCGAGCTGGAGGATGCACCTGCCCGTCGTCGTCTTGCCGCAGCCGCTCTCTCCCACGAGGCCGAGCGTCTCGCCGCGCCTGATGTGGAAATCTACCCCATCCACCGCCTTCACGAGCCCGACCAGTTTGTTGAAAATGATGCCCTCGGTGATCGGGAAGTGCATCTTGAGGCCCTTGACGTCCACGAGCACGTCGCCAAGCTCACTGTTTCGGGAGTATTGAGCGTCACTTTCGAGGGCGGACGCATCAGGAATCATTCGCTCATCCTTTCACCATTTCCAGGTTTTCTTTTTCCCAGCAAGCGGAGAGATGGCCATTTCCGACAGTTTCCAGCGGCGGTATCTCGCTCGCGCACTTATCCACGGCGAACTTGCACCGGGGCAGAAAAGAACAACCCGCGCCCAGGCGTGTGAGGTCGGGCGGTTGTCCGTCGATGGGGTCGAGGCGCTTTTGTCTCGGCTGGTCGAGCCTCGGCACGGAACTCAGCAGCCCCAGGGTGTATGGATGCCTGGGTTCGCGGTAGATGTCCGCCGCTAGGCCGCGCTCGATTATCTTTCCGGCGTACATGACGTTCACGCGGTCCGCATACCGGGCCACAACGCCGAGGTTGTGTGTGATGATGATGAGCGCAACACCCATGCGCTTGGTGAGGTTTTTCATCAACTCCAGTATCTGGGCCTGGATGGTGACGTCGAGCGCCGTCGTCGGCTCATCGGCGATGATGAGCTTCGGCTCGCAGCAAAGCGCCATCGCGATCATCACCCTTTGCCGCATCCCGCCGCTCAGGTGGTGGGGGTATTGCCGGATTCGCCGCTCGGGCTCGGAGATGCCCACGAGGCGGAGATATTCGACCGCTTTTTTCTCCGCGTCGGCCCTGTCCATGCCGAGGTGGTGCTCCATCGTCTCGGTGAGCTGCAACCCGATGGTCAAGACGGGGTTCAGGGACGTCATGGGCTCCTGGAAGATCATGCCGATCTGGCGGCCGCGGATGTTACGGATCTGGAGATCGTCGAGCTTGATCAGATCGTCACCCAGGAAGCGTATCGCTCCCCCGACGATGCGGCCGGGCGGATTCGGGATGAGACCGAGAACAGAGAGCGCGCTGACGGACTTTCCGCAGCCCGACTCGCCGACAATCGCTACCGTTTCGCCTTTTTGAACGTCATATGAGATGCCGTTGACCGCCTTGACGACACCGGCGGTGGTAAAGAAATGCGTTCTCAAGTCTTCGATTTCAAGAAGCGCACTCATCTATCCTCAACCTTACGCAACCAGGAAGAAACAAAATCAAAAAATGTTATTGGCTCTTTGCGAATCCAAGGTATGGAAAACACTAATCGTTGTATACCGCAAAGTCAATCGGCAATTTTCGGCGCATGAGGTGCGCCTTTTTCATGGCCTCAATTAGAGGAAAAGCGCAGTTTTACGCAGAGTTTCAGGTGATGATGAGCGCATCCGCCACCAAGCATCCTCCGCTCTTCTCACGCAAAAAAACGGGGTTCAAATCCATCTCTTCAATCTGCTCGCGGTGGGCGTATACAACTTCTCCCAGTCGCCGTATGGCCTCGGCAAGCGCTTCAGTGTCGAGCGGCCCACGTCCTCGGTGGCTTTCGAAAATCTTTTTGCACTTGAGCTCATCCATCATCTCGTAGGCGTCATCGAGCGTAAGCGGCGCTACGCGTGCGCTCACGTCATCGAACAATTCGATATTCACCCCGCCCAGGCCAACCGTCACCACCGGGCCGAACTGAGGGTCTCGCTTCATCCCGAGCATGAATTCGACGCCATTTCCAACATGCTCCTGAAGCAGATAGCCTTCCAGTTCACACACCTCCCACAGGCTCGTGATTTCAGCTAGACCGCGTTCAAGATCCGCCTCATCGCCGATGTCCGTTTTCACCAGTCCCCATTCCGTCTTGTGGTGAATTTTCGAGGACACGCCCTTCAAAACGAACGGAAATCGCAAATTACGCGCCGCGCTTCGCGCCTCTTCTTCCGAGCGGCATAATCGATACGCCACCACGGGCAAGCCGAATTCACGAACGATAGCCAGAGATTGCGCTTCGTTCAGGTTTCCTGCGGCCGACATCTGTTCCCCAAGCGTGGGGGACGGCGCTTGATTTGCGGGTCTCGATGCGCTTTTTTTCTCTCTATTCAATACTTTTGTATACCGGACCAGGGCCGCCGCCGATCGGGCGCAGCCCGAGATGGACTGAAAAGAGGCGATCCCCTCACTTGCCAGGAGCCTGTGCGCATCCTCGGCATGGGGATTGAAATAAGCCAGCATGGGAACTTCAGGGCTCGTTCGCTTCAGCCGAACGATGGGCTCTACTCCCATCTCGGGCTTGAACTGCGCACTTGAGCCCACAATGGGTATCACTACGTCGAAACAGCCGTTCTTGAGAAAAGATTCCAGAAAATCAGAATACAGGTGAATATCGGCGATGGTGGTGTCGAGCGGATTCTCTATCCGCCCGAAGTCGGGGTGTTTTTTCTCCATCCGGGTTCTGGAGGCGTCATCCACATCGGCGACTTCCAAGCCCAAGGCGCCGCACTTATCGGCCATCAAGGCGCCCGCCCCGCCCGTAGTCGTAACGACGCCCACTCTTTCTCCTTCCGGGAGCGCAGAGACGCAGAACATGTGGGCGACCTCGAAAAGCGCTTCCAGGTCGTCCACCCGCGTAACGCCCCATTTTCGGAACAGCGCCTCGTACACCCTGTCTTCACCCACCATGGCGCCCGTGTGGCTCAGGGCCGCGCTCTCTCCCTCGCGAGCTTCGCCCACTTTCAGGACAACCAGGGGTTTCCCCTGCTGCAGGGCCTTTTCGAGCGCTTTTTTGAACTTCTCCCCGTCGCGTACACCTTCGAGATAGACCGCGATAGCGCGGGTTTGGGGGTCGTCGATCAGATAGTCGAGATAATCTGAGAGTTCCAGGTCCATCTCGTTGCCGCAGGAGATGAGATGGCTGAACCCGATGCCGCGCTGCGTTGCCCGCGAGAGCAAAGCGCCGCCGATGCTTCCGCTCTGGCAGACCACCCCGATGCTCCCCGGCAGCATCTCCTCCACATCGAGCGCTATCAGGCCCGCCAGGTGAAAGTTGTGATGAAAGTTGTGGACGCCCGCGGTATTCGGCCCGCAGACGCGGACTCCTCCATCCCGGGCGATGCGCTGAATATCAGCCTCAAGATGCGCGCCTGCCTCATCCGCCTCGGAAAACCCACCGGTGTAGATGATGGCCGCACCCACCGCCGCCTCGGCGCATTCGGCCAAAACGCCCGCCACTCGCTCTCGTCCCACGGTGATGAAAGCGACGTCCGGCGTCTCGGGAAGCGCATCGAGCCGGGGCCGGCAGCGCAGACCAGCCACTTCTTCGTATTTGGGGTTTACGGGATAGACCCTGCCCCCATAGCCGTGGCGCAGTAGATTCTTCACCACGCGGCCATTGAATTGCTCCAGATTCGCCGACGCTCCTACGATGGCGACAGATTCAGGCGAGAGCAAACGCGCAAGGCTTTCCGTGGTGCTGCGCTCCATGATCAGGAGGATTCCCTGGAATTCATAGCGAGTGAAAATTACGCTCTTGGCGGGCGCTGGCTGAAGGGCCGCTCGTAGATAAGGGAGGCCAGACGGTTTCTCAGCATTTCGGTGGAACCACCCGCAATGGACCATCCGCGAATCTTGCGGTAGAGGAACTCGAGCGGCATCTCGGTGGAAAAGCCATACCCGCCGTGAAGCTGAATCGCGTCGTCCGCCACCTGGCGCGCCATCTCGTTGCAGTAAATCTTCGCGCTCGTCGTCTCCACTGCCGAGGGCAGGCCCGCACGCGCGTTCGATAGCGCTCGGTAGAGGAGCAGGCGCGCCGCTTCGAGCTTCACCCGCATATCCGCCACCATCCACTGCACTCCCTGGAACTCGCACAAGGGGCGATCGAACTGGCGCCTCTCGCTGGTGTGGGCGACCGTCATGTCGTAAGCCGCTTGCGCCAGAGCCAGACAGCGCGTGGCATTCCCTAACCGTTCCACGTTGAACACGGGCATGAGCACCCGAAAACCTTCCTTATCCACCAGCACGTTCTCCCTGGGGATACGGGCGTTCTCGAAATGAAGCGCGCAGTGCGCCTCCCCGCTCATGTAGTGCTCGGTCTTTCCCTTGGTGAAGCCTGGTGTTCCAGTTTCCACCACGACGGCCCCGCAATCGCGCGTCTTGGGGCCGAAGCGGACGTAGACGACGAACAAATCCGCGTGCGGCGCGTTGGAGCTGAAGCACTTTTGGCCATTCACGAGGACGCTCTCGCCGTCATATTCCGCCGTGGTCTGTAAATCCGTGGCCGCCGATCCGGCGTCGGGCTCCGTCATGCTGATGGAGATGATTTTCTCCCCCCGGCATATCGGGGGCAGAAAACGCTCCTTCTGCTTGGCGGAACCCAGTTCGTCTATCACGCGGATGGGGCCCATGTTCCCCATCTGCACCACGTCGCCGCTGTGGGGACATACCTGCGAGACCGCCTCCATCACCAGGCAGGCCTCGAAAATCGATTGTCCTCCTCCGTGGGGTTCGGCCACCGTCATCCCCATCATGCCGTGCTCGGCCAGCACCTTCATGGAGCGCCGGGGGTACTCGCCCGTTCGCGCATAGGAGAAGGAATCCCCTGCGAATTCCCTTACAGCCAGCTCCCGCGCCGTCTGCTGGAGCAAGCGATCCGATTCTTCGAGTTGAAAGTCCACAAAATTTCCTTTTCAATGCATTCAAGCGATGCCGCCGGTAACTTCCAAAAGCGCATCGCACCCCAAGTTTTACAACACCTTCGTTTTCGAGGCGAGGCCACAAGTATACCTTTGAAGCCATGCCGCACCGCGAAGGCAACAACCCCGACGACACCGTTTTGCTCACCCTTCGAATTGCTCTACAATTCCTGAACCTGTTAGCTCCACTGGAGTCTGCGATGACCGCGACAACTGACGCCCAGTTCCGCGTCGGCCTTCTCGTTCCCTCCTCGAACGCCACGATGGAGCGGGATTTCCACAAGAACCTGCCTGAGGATGTCTACGTGGCCACCTCACGCATGTTCCTGGACGAGACGACCAAACAGGCCGAAATCCGCATGCTCGAAGAATCCTTGCCCGAGGCGAACCGGATGCTCAAGACGGTGGAGCCGCAATTTTGCGTCTTCGGCTGCACGTCGGGCGGCGCACTCTTCGGACAGGCGCATGATCAACAGATAAAAGCGCAAATCGAGGAAGAAACCGGCGCAGAGACGGCCACCATTCTCTCGGCGCTCGCGCGCGAATTCGCCGACATGAACGCGAAGAAACTCGTGGTGCTCACGCCCTACGTCGATGAGCTCAACGGGCCCATACGCGCCTCGCTCGAAGAAGACGGCATGGAGGTGCTCTCGATAGACGGCATGGGGATAACGGACAACATCGAGATCGGCAACACGCGGGCGGACAAGATTCTTAAATTCGCGGACGAGAGGATTTCCTCACAAAACCTGATAAAAGCGGATTGTCTTTTCATCTCCTGCACGAACCTGCCCGCCGTCGACGCCCTGCCCGAGATTCAGGCCCGCTACCCCGACCTCCCTGTGATGACGAGCAACCTGGCCGCACTTCTGGCGGTGCGCAGAAAGTTGAACAGAGAATAGCTCCCACCCGGATGCGCTTCTGTCTTTCTCTCACGAGATAATCGGTGTAGGATGCGCATTCGCTGCATCGACATGACAGTATCCGTCAGGACCGCCTCGGGGCGTGTCTTCATGAGCAGGATGCGTATGAATCTCACCAAAATGGAGTGAACCCACCTTGGAAGCGCGCGTACTTTCTCCTTGCGGCGTCATCGGCTCGGGTTTCCCCGAAAGCTCATTCGAGCGCGGGCTGTCCATGAAACCCCACGTCATCGCCTGCGACGGGGGCTCGACGGACAACGGGCCGGCCTTTCTCGGCGCGGGAATGCCGAACTTCTCCCGCTCGGCGACAAAACGCGACTTGAAGCTCATGCTCCAGGGGCGTGAGAGCCTGGGCGTTCCCGTCATCGTGGGTTCATGCGGCACGGGGGGCGGCGATGCGGGCCTGGAGTGGATGCGTGACATTTGCCTCGAAATCGCCCGCGAAGAAGAACTGAGCTTCAAACTCGCCCTGGTTCGCGGCGAACAGGATAAGGCGTATCTCAAGAAAAGATACAAAGAGGGCCGCATCCTGGCGCTCGACCCGGCTCCCCCGATCGATGAGGAAATTATCGAAAACAGCACGCACATCGTGGGTATGATGGGGGATGAACCCATCGCCCGGGCACTCGATGAAGGGGCGGACGTGGTGCTGACCGGCAGGGCATCGGACACCTCGGTTTTCGCCTGCCATCCCGTACGGATGGGCGCGGACCGGGGCCTCTCCTGGCATGCGGCCAAAATACTCGAATGCGGAGCGGCCTGCGCCGTGCACCGGGCGCGGCCGGACGGCTGTTTCGCCTGGATTCGCGACGATCATTTCGTGGTCGAGCCGCTCAACCCGCAGATGTACTGCACACCGCAGAGCGTGGCCTCGCACACCCTGTATGAAAACACCGATCCTTTTTTCATCACCGAGCCTGCGGGCGTCCTCGATACGAGCCGATCGGCCTATTCGGCGGAGAGTGAGCGCGCCGTTCGCGTGGCGGGTTCCGAGTTCCATACGGCGGAGCGTTATTCCATCAAGCTCGAGGGGGCTGAACTCGTCGGCTATCAGTCGGTGATCATCGGCGGGGTGCGCGACCCCATGATCCTCAAGCAACTCGACCCCTGGCTCGACGGCATCCGGGAGGGCTTCGAGGCGCGCGTTCAGGAAATCTTCCCCGACCGCGAAACGCCGCCCGCCTATCAACTCCACATCCGCGTGTTCGGGCGCGACGCTGTGATGGGGACGCTCGAACCCGAGGCGGGCCGGATTCCGCACGAGGTGGGCGTTCTCTTCGAGGTGACTGCGGAGGATCAGGTGTCCGCCAACACGATGGCGTCCACGCTGGCCCATTTCGCGCTCCACTACCCCATCCCCGAGTGGGGCGGCCTCATTTCGACGCTCGCGTTTCCCTTCACGCCGGCGGAACTCGAAAAAGGCCCTGTATACCGCTTCAACCTGAACCACGTCGTCTATCCGGATGACCCATACGAGATGTTCCCGAGCGAGATGATGGAGGTGGCGAACTGATGGCCACGCTCGGCGAACTCGCAAAACTGATTCGCTCGAA
Organism: Nitrospinae bacterium bin107; assembly: GCA_002238965.1. GTDB lineage: Bacteria > UBA8248 > UBA8248 > UBA8248 > UBA8248 > Bin107. Next base: position 153,300 of record MPNJ01000008.1, read on the forward strand.
AAACGCTGGGCCCTTCAACCTCACGTTCGACGTAATGTTCGACGAGGAGGAAACCTACCGGCGAGTAGTGGAATCGAACGTCCTCACCAAGGAGGTGTTCTGCCGCCTGTACAATCTGGCGGAGGATAAGGTGCTGCTCGTCCACCACGACGACGCGCGCGCGATCAAGATATCCATCCCCCGCCCCGTGTTCTCCTGCGACCTCGAAGACGCCGACTGCTACGGCGGCCAGCAGTTCGGTCCCCTCGTCGGCATCGAAGTCCCGGACCCGTAAGAAAAAACTGGAGAAGATAAATGGCGATTCAGACGAACGCAGACGAGATACGAGCTCTTTTCCCGGAACTCAATCAAATCCAGGACCCCGAACTGCGTGACGGTGTGGTCGACATCTGGCTCGATCTGGCACGGGAGACAGCCTGGGAGCGCTTCGAGGACATTCCCAAGAACCTGAAAGACGAAAAACACATGACGCTCATCGGCCACGTTCAGGGCGTTACAAGCATCGCAGTCGCCATGGCAGATCTCGTCAAAAAACTCCACGGGGTCGAAATCGATCGCGATCTGCTCATCGCCTCCTGCGTCCTCCACGACATCTCGAAACCGCTCGAATCCGAGTCCAACCCCGGCGGGCCTCCCACGGGCAGCAGCTTGCCGCCCGCGAAAATCACCGAGTTCGGCGCGAAAATCCAGCACGGTGTCTACGTGGCGCACAAAATCTGGGAGAAAGGACTTCCCAAGGCTCTGGAACTCGCCCACCTCGTCATCACCCACACGCGCGCGAGCAATACACGCTCCAAGAGCTATGAGGCCGCGCTTCTCTTCTACGCCGACTGGGTGGATTCGGACGCAGGCATCGTCCTGGGCGGGGGAACGCCCCTCGCCTCGAAATGGGTGGAGGAATAGGGGTGGTCGCGCCCGCGCGGCGCGTATTCTTCTTCATTTTCCCCACGCTATCGCGAAAGCACCTATAACGGACAAGACGCCGCCTATCACGATGCGCAGCGTAACACTCTCCTGTTTTTTCAGGAAAAACCAGGAGAAGACGATGACCCACAAGACGGAGAGGCGGTTGATGGGTATTACCTGCACCACTTCCCCCTCCCTGAACGCCGTCCAGAAGCAGAGGGCGGCTATTATATTCGCGACGACTCCGCAGGCTATAGTCACCATTCCTCTGAGGCTCCAGCCCTTCATCCCTCCTTCTTCCTTCGTGAACGGCATGGCGAGAAGGAGCAGGACCGATGCAGTGGTGGTGGAAATCGCAATCCCCAAAGATTCAGAAGGTATGAGGAGGAGGGCGTATTTTCTGAAAACAAACGTAAGGGAAAACAGGAAAGAGGCAATTACGGGAACGAGAAAGTAAAGGAGTGAAACATCCTTCTCACTCGATTCCCTATTGGAGGACACTCTCTTATAGACGAGAAGAATGGCCCCGATCATGATCGCCAGCGTACCGACGGCTACGCCCGCCGAGAACCGCTCACCCAGTATGAACACCCCCATGAGCGCCGACCACACGAGGACCGACTGCACCATAATCTGCGTCCGCGCCAGGCCGATCAGGCGCATCGATCCGAAAATCATGTACCGCCCGACCGAACTCCCGAACAGGCCGATGAGCATGTACCACATGACGCCCTTCAAGTGCCATGTAACGCTCTCGTCCCATACCAGGTAAAGCACGGTCGCCATCATCGCGGAGAGGACGTTCATCGCGATGGCCGCAATCCCCGGTCCGATATGGATCAGCGCTTTTCGATAGAAAACCTGGGAGATGGCGACGAAAAACGCCGCGATGAACGAAAGGAGGTTCGGGTCTAAGGATTTGAGCAAAATCACCCCACAAAAGGAAGGTGCGAGCAGCGCTACGCGATTCGGCAGCCGGGGGCGAGTATCAATTCCACACTCTCCCTCGCGCGGCTCCCGAAAACCAGAGAATTACCCGGGATTTGCGTCCGACTGATCCTGGTGCAGGCGCACGAAAACGCATCCGGCGTAAAAAGCCTAGTGATTTGGGAACGTCACCCGGACGGCTGTGCGCTCAATAATTCTCAACAACGCCTAGTCGAAGGGATAGCCCAGCCCGGCGAGCGCTTCGGTGATCTCGGGCAGGATGGTCGGGTCATCGATGGTGGCCGGCATCTTGTATTCTTCGCCATCTGCGATGTTCGACATCGTTCCCCTCAGGATCTTGCCCGAGCGCGTTTTGGGCAGGCGCTTCACCACCGTCGCCTGGCGGAAGGAGGCGACCGCGCCGATCTGCTGGCGAACGAGCTGCACTACCTCGCTGACGACATCTTCGTCTAGTTTATCGACGCCCGCCTTGAGCACCAGGAAACCGAGCGGTAACTGGCCCTTGAGTTGATCCTTCACGCCGATGACCGCGCACTCTGCCACGTCGGGATGGGCCGATAAAACCTCTTCCATACCGCCCGTGGAGAGCCTGTGGCCCGCCACGTTGATGATGTCATCCGTCCTCGACATCACGTAGACGTAGTCCTCCTCGTCCATGTATCCGGCATCGCCCGTCTTGTAGAAGCCCGGGTATTCGCTCAGATAGGAGTCGACGTAGCGGTCGTCCGCGTTCCACAGCGTCGGCAGGCAACCGGGCGGAAGGGGCAACTTGACACACAGAGCGCCCATCTCACCCGCGCCCAGTTCACGGCACTCGCTGTCTAAGACCTTGAAGTCAAAACCGGGCACCGGCCTCGAGGGAGATCCGTACTTGACGGGCATGTGCTCGATGCCCATGGGATTCGCCAGCATCGGCCAGCCTGTCTCCGTCTGCCAGTAATGGTCGATGACCGGCACCTGGAGATGCTCCTCCGCCCACTGGATGGTATCCGGGTCGGAGCGCTCCCCGGCCAGGAATAGAATGCGGAAACGGCTGAGGTCATAATTCTTCATGAGTTCGGCGTCTGGATCGTCTCGCTTGATGGCGCGGAACGCCGTCGGCGCGGTGAAGAATACCTCTACTCCGTGCTCGGAGATAATGCGCCAGAAAACGCCTGCGTCGGGTGTACCCACGGGCTTGCCCTCGAAGAGGATGGTGGTGCAGCCGTGAACCAGCGGCGCGTATACGATATAGGAGTGCCCCACCACCCAGCCGACGTCGGACGCGGCCCAGAACACCTGTCCCGGCGACACGTCGTACACGTTTTTCATCGACCACTGGAGCGCCACCATGTGACCGCCGTTATCCCGCACCACACCCTTGGGCTCGCCCGTCGTGCCCGAGGTATAGAGGATATACAGGGGGTCCGTGGCGGCGACGGGCACGCAGTCCGCAGGTTCTACACCTTCGAGCGAATCGCTCCATTCGACGTCGCGGCCTTCGATGAGTTCCGCCTCGACCTGGGGGCGCTGCAGGATGATGCACTTTTCCGGTTTCACGCTGGATAGGTTTATCGCCTCATCGAGCAGGGGCTTGTAGGCGATAACGCCAGATGGTTCGACGCCGCACGAGGCTGAGATCATAAGTTTTGGCTTCGCGTCTTCGATGCGCGTGGCCAGTTCGTTCGGGGCGAAACCACCGAAAACGACCGAGTGCACCGCGCCGATTCGCGCGCAGGCCAGCATGGCGATAGCGGCTTCGGGCACCATCGGCATGTAGATGATGACTCGATCGCCTTTCTCCACCCCCTGGGCCTTGAGAGCGCCCGCGAAATGCGCCACCTTGTGCTGCAATTCCCTGTAGGTAATCTTCTGGGTGGATTCGCCCGTGATCGGGGTGTCGTATATCAGCGCAAGTTGATCCCCTCGACCCGCCTCTACGTGCCTGTCGACCGCGTTATAACAGGTGTTGACCTCGCCTCCCGTGAACCAGCGGTAAAAGGGCGGGTTCGAGTCGTCAAGCACCTTGTCCCACTTCTTGTACCAGTGGATATCCTCCGCCACCTCCGCCCAGAACGCCTGCGCATCCGAGAGGGAACGACCGTAAACTTCTGCATAACCCATGATTGTTCCTCCAAGCCGAAAATCTGTATTATTCAGCGGTATCAGCGTATTTTTCTGAGGTCATAAAAGTTTAGTGTATCAAATTCCTATTCTCTTTGCTCGGCCAGGATGCTAGGCTCGGTTCCCTCCATCATAAGCAGAGGATTCGCCATGGGTATGACCCTGACGGAGAAAATCATGGCCATGGCCTCGGGCCGGGACGATTTGCGCGCAGGGGAGATCGTCTACCCGGAGGCCGATCTGGCGACGATCCACGACCTCTACGTCGTGGAAGCCGACCGCCAACTTACCGAACTCGGCGTGGAACGCCCCTGGGACCCCGATCGCGTGTTCGTATGCTTTGATCACGACACGGTCCCGCAAACCGTCGCCGTCGCGAATCGCGCCAAACAGATAAGAGAGATCGTCAAACGCTGGGGCGTGAAGTATTTCTTCGGTCCAGGCCGCGGGCAGGGTCATGTTTTTCCGATGGAAATCGGCATCGTAAAGCCCGGTGAATGCGTTTTGGCGTATGACATACATGTTACAAACTACGGGGCCATAGGCTGCCTCGGCCTCGCGCTCGTCTTCGAGTTCCCCGCCGTGCTCGCCACCGGCAGCCATTGGCTCAAGGCGCCCGAGACGATTCGAATCGACCTGAGCGGAAAACTCCCGCCGGGTGTGGGAATCCGCGACGCCGCCGCCCACATCATTCACGAAATCGGCCCCGATGCCGCAGATTACCGCGTATTCGAGTACACCGGGGAGGCTCTAGCCCTTCTGGGGGTCGACGCGCGGGTCAAGCTCTGCAACCTGCCGATAGAGATCGGGGCGAAAAGCGCCATCGTGCCAGCCGATGAGGTCGTCGCGGGGTGGATGCGCGAGAGAAACATCGACGGCTTTCAAGCAATACGAAGCGACCCGAACGCCGCATTCGCCGAAACGTACGAGTTCAACCTCTCCGAGATGGAGCCCACCGTCGCAATTCCGCCAAGACCCGAGAACGTGGTGCCGCTTGGTGAGGCCATCGGCGTACCGATTCATGCGGCGTATCTGGGGTCATGCGCGGCGGATCAGTATGAGGACATGGCCGAGGCCGCCGGGATTCTGCGCGGCAAGAAAATCGCCCCGGGCGTGAGGATGATTGTGACGCCCGGCAGCCAGGAGGTTCTCACCCGCTGCGTCGAGGATGGCCTTATGGACATCTTCTGCGAGGCGGGCGCCATGGTGGGCCCGCCCGGGTGCGGCCCCTGCGCCATCGGCAGGGGAGGCCCCCTGGCGGATGGGGAAACGTGCATCGCTACGGTGACGCGCAACGACGTGGGGAGGATGGGGAGCCGGGAGGCCCGAATCTACCTCGCCGGCGCGTCCACGGTGGCGGCCTCCGCCGTGAGGGGCGAGATAGCGGACCCCAGGGATTTTCTCGCATGAGGAGCGCATCTTGAACTGGACGATGCAGGGGCGCTGCTGGAAATTCGGCGACAACCTCTCCCTCGATGACGACATCCTCGAATTCGCCAAAGTGTTCGTTGAGGGCGTGCGCGTCTCGGACCCGGAATACCTGAAAAAACATGTATTTACGAACCTTATCCCGGATTTTCCCGAACGCGCGAAGCCGGGCGACATCGTGGTGGCGGGCAAGCGGTTCGGCCAGGGGAACCCGCACATATACGGCCTTCTGGGCATGGCGGGCTTAGGTGTCGGCCTCATCGCGGAGAGCGTCCCCCATTTCACCTACCGGATGATCGTGGCGGCGGGATTGCCTACGCTCCCTTTTTTCAATGACATAGGCTCATTTATTGAGGACGGGGATGAACTGCGCGTCAACTTCGGAACCGGAGAGGTCGAGAATCTGACCCGGGGCGTGCGCTGCGCTTCCGAGCCGCTGCCGGATGCCCTGCGTGAGATCGTCGAACTCGGCGGCTTTCTTCCCGCCCTTGAGAAACGATTAATGGACATGAATACAAAAAGTTAATAACGACAACCTGATTATTTACTTCCGTTTACCGGGACGCATTTGCCCGCAATTGCGATGCTTGTGAGATATGCGGGATCCGCTATGGTGCGTCCCGCGCGTGAAGTCGATTCCGCCGAAATTCCTCTCAGCAATTTATCGAAAAACCCCGTGAATTTATTTGATTTTATCGATATTTACGGAAATTCCTTAATTTTGAACGCGCCGGGCCGCACCACCATCATACAGGGATTCTCCCCCCATCCCTCGACCGCTATTGCGGGGAATTGCGGGTCAAACCCGACCGAAGAGGGTTGTTGAAAATCCCCTTCTCTATCGAAATTATCCACCGCCGTCATTCCGGCGCATGCCGGAATCCAGAACCGAGCAGAATGACAATACGCCGGCTTTTTATTTCCCCATCATCGGTGGGAACCAATCAGAAAAAAGAACAAAGGCAAAACACATGGATCCCGGCATACGCCGGGATGACGAACAAAACCAAATTCGTCATTGCCCCATGAAGGGAGCGTCACTTACCGTAGTGACGGGTCACCCTACAATAAATGCAAAGCCTCACGCATTGGCCTTTTTCAACAGCCCCGCATCAGTCGCGTTCGATCTACAACTCGATCACGTCCATCGCTTCGGGAGTCAGAACCCGCGGGCCGCTCTCCTCGACGATCACCTGCGGACCGAATACCATGAATATCCTGTCCTCGTGCGCGGCCTTGATTTCGACGGCCAGACACATCCCCGCCTCGACCTCGAAATCCGCCAGAAAGCCGTAGCGGTCCCCCGCCAGTTCGCGCCATTCGGGGTTCTCAGACAAACTCCCCTCGACGAACGGCTCGCGCCATGCGAATTTTCTCGGAATTTCGCCCGCGCAAATCGTCGTCATGGGCGGTTCGATGCCGTCGATCCCCACCCCGTGCACCTGGGGGATCTCGTGGTAGTACCCGGCTTTTAAGATCGCCTCGTTCGATGCGCGGTCCACCTCGCTCCACGGCGTACCCGGCTTCAAGGCTTCGAGCGCGGCGTGCAAGCTCTCGCGCACGGCTTCTCGAATCGGCTTGTATTCCTCATCCATCGGGCCCAGCGACATCGAGGTGTGCGGATGGCTCCAGTAGCCCCCGTAGCGCGCGTAATAGCCGATGCACATCATGTCGCCCGTGCGCAGAATCCTGTCCGTGGGCCTCCTGTTCACCGGATAGCCCTTCCCCGAACACATGATGAGCCAGCTGTCGCGTCCCGGCTCCGCACCCGCGCGCAGGCTCGCGCCGAACAGCGCCGCATACACCTCACTCTCCCGCACGCCCGGGCGGCAGCAGCCGAGCACGGCGTCTATCTCGATGTTCACCATCTCGGCGGCCTTTTCGAGCATCGCGACCTCCTCAGCGCTCTTTATCATGCGAAGGCGCGTGAGGATGTCCGAAGCGTCCGCGAACGCTGCGTCCGGCAGGAGCCTTTTCAGGTTCTGGTACGTCATGTAGGGAATCGCGCCCTCGGAACCGTACCCCCCGCCGATCAGGCCGACGACGCCGATTCGCCTGCTCTCATACCCCAGTTCCTTGATGGCGTCGGCCGCCACGATGCTCACCTTCCCCTCGTGCCCCCGGTAGCGCACCCCCTCGAAGCACGACTCGGTGTACCACTTGCCCCAGTTCTGCAGGAGCCAGAAGGTCACCGGCGCGCCCTTTCTCGGAAACACCATGCTCCGCTCCCCGTAATCGCCCCCGTCGAGCCAGCGGGTGTCGCCGTTGCCGTTCGAGCCGCGCCCGATGACGATGAGGCAATCGAGCCCGCGCTTATCCATGGCGGCGCGCACCGCGTTCCACCGCCTGTCGCGCTCATCAAGAGAAAACGCAGCCGCCGCATCGCCCGTGCGACCGTCTCTGGGGAAAAACCTGGGGTCTGTTACCATGAATATCTCCTGAAATTATTAAGGCGAATCTCCCCCGCGCGACCGGACGGGGCGCGCGGAACATTTCGCCTCAAGCGTCGTTTCCCCTCACTATAACGGATGAACTGACGCTGGAAAATGAGTGAAGTGGATTACACAAGAATGACGATCCTTTGTTGAGTGCAGGGGCGTCCTCAAAGGCGGGGTACGGTGTTGTACCTGTCGAACGCCCATTTGAGGGGATTGTTGCGGATGTATTCCCGGATGCGGTTCAGGTTTTCTTCGTTGCGGATAATGTGGTCGTAAAACGAGCGTTGCCACCCGAAAGCGTTCTTGCCCCGGTGTTTTCGCACGTTTCGGGTTACGGATGATTTGAACCCCTGAATGATTTTCGGCAAAACCATTTTCGAGCGGTCGATGTTTTGTCGCTTCGATTGTAGGGGACGCATATATGCGTCCCGCTCGGAGTTGTTATCGCCACCGATGATCAATACCCCATGTATATGGTTCGGCATCACGATGAATTCATCGATGTCCGTATTCGGAAAATGACCGGGAATTGCCAGCCAACATTCTTGCGCAATCATTCCGGTTGCATTCAACCGCATTTTCTCGTCCAAGACCTCGCCGAAGCAACGGGTGTGATTCCGCGTGCAGATTGTCACGAAATAGTATCCTTGTCGGGAATAATCACGTTCTTGAAGTCTGTTTTCCTTTCTGGATTTCATTTCTCAAGGATCATCCTTTCCCATCAACTCGTTCGGCGGCACAACCGTTTGCATCATCAAATAGCAACTTGTAACGGGACGCATATATGCGTCCCCTACACAAGAACCTCCACTTCCCGATCGTTGAGGAAATCCCTCCCCCCCAATTCTCCCCCGCGCGACTGGACGCCGACGCGCGGGATCATTTAGCCTTTAACGTCATTTACCCTCACTATAACGGATGAACCGGCGGCGGAAAATGAGTGACGTGGAATTCGCCTGTATCGACTGCGGGGAGAAGTACCCCCCGAGTGAACCCCGCTGGCGGTGCGATTGCGGCGGACCGCTGGAGGTGGCGCCGAACGCCGTCTTCTCGCGCGAGTCTCTCGCATCGCGCCCCGCCACCCTCTGGCGCTACCGGGAAGCGATTCCTGTCGAGAAGGATGAGAACATCGTCAGCATGAACGAGGGTATGACGCCGCTCGTTCCCCTCGTTTTCTCGGGCATGGAGATACATTGTAAGCTCGATTTCCTCTTCCCCACCGGCTCGTTCAAGGATCGCGGCGCCACCGTGCTCATGAGCAAGATGAAGGAGTGGGGCCTCGCGCAGGTGCTCATGGATTCTTCGGGCAACGCCGCCGCCGCCGTCGCAGCCTACGCGGCGCGCGCCGGAATCGAATGCGACATCTACGCGCCCGCCTCCACCTCCGCGGCCAAGTGCGCGCAAATCACCGCCTATGGCGCGAACCTCAAAAAAATCCCAGGCCCCCGGGCCGCATCCACCGCCGTCGCGATGGAAGCGGCGAAAGAGCGCTTCTACGCCTCTCATTTCTGGAACCCCTGGTTCAACCACGGCACCAAGACCTGGGCGTTCGAGGTATGGGAGCAGCTCGGCTTCCGTGCGCCGGACGCCGTGGTCGCCCCCGCCGGGCACGGCTCGGCCCTGCTCGGCGCTTACCTGGGGTTCAAGGAACTCTTACGCGCCGGTTATATCGACGAACTCCCTAAAATCTTCGCGGCCCAGGCGGCAAACTGCGCGCCGATGGTGCGGATGTGGGAGGAAAACCTGGATGCCGTGCCGGAAATCACTCCTGATGACACGCTCGCGGAAGGCATCTCCATCGCCGCGCCCGTCCGCTGGAAGCAGATGCGAGGCGCCGTCCGCGAGAGCGGGGGATGCTTCATCGCCGCCCGGGACGAAACCATCCCTCCCCTCCTCCGGGAGTTCGGCGCGAAAGGCATCCTGATGGAGCCGACGAGCGCCGTTGCGTTCGCGGCACTCGCTCTTTTGAAGGAGCAAGGGAAGGTCAAGCAGTCTGACATCGTGGTCGTTCCCGTGACGGGCCACGGCTTGAAGGCCGCCGACAAGCTCGAAAAGATCATGAGCGCCTGATGGATTTTCGACGCACCGAAAAAACCTGGGGGGCGTATTTCCGCCAGGGGGCGAAACATTGCACCCAGGCGCCCGGCATCGGGCTTTTCGCCGCCATGTCGGGCTTCGGCGCGCTCGCCAGGGACAGCGGCGTCTCGCTCCTGATCGCGCTGGGCATGACGGGCGGCATGTGGAGCACGCCGGGCCAGGTGGCCTTCGTGGAGCTTTTCGCCACAGGCGTCGGGGGTGTCGCGCTCATCGCCTCGGTCACCATCGCCAACGTGCGGATGTTCCCGCTCACCATCGCCACCATGCCCTTGCTGCGGAAACGGCCGGGCGTTGAGAACGTGCATTTCTGGATGGCCCACGTCAACTCGGTCACCTCCTTCGTCCAGGTCGTCGAGATGTGCCGCCACGTCCAGGAGAAGCACCTGCGCACGGCTTATTTCTTCGGCTTCACGACCGCCTGCATGTCCATGGGGCTTCTGGGCACCGCGTTCGGCTACACGATGGCCTCCAGGATGCCCGGCCTCATCGCGCGGACGCTCATGCTCATCACGCCGCTCTTCATGCTGCTGCTGGCCGCCCGGAGCAGCCAGCGCTCGGTTCTGACCTCGGTGGTGCTCGGCTGCGTTCTCGTGCCGCTGGGGTATACGGTCTCCACCGACTGGGGGCTCCTCACGGGCGGCGTCCTGGCCGGAACACTCGCCTTCGGGTTCGGGAGAATGAGGAAGAAGGATGCCTGACGCCGCGATTTTATTGGGAATCGCCATCGTCTGTACGTATTCCTGGCGGTGGATGGGGGTGCTCATCGCGGGCCGGATTGAGGACGACAGCCCCATCTTCGAGTGGGTGACCTGCGTGGCCTACGCCATCGCCACCGGCCTGATGATGAAGATCATCCTGCTGCCCGGCGGCGCGCTCGCGGAATCACACCTCATCGACCGCCTCGCGGGGCTGGCGGTCTGCGTGGGCGTCTTCTATGCTGCGGGAAAAAACCTGCTCGCGGGCCTCGGCGCGGGCGTGTGCGCATTCATGCTGTTTCCGGGCTTGCGGAGCCTTTTGTTCTAGTCGAACCCACACGAGAGGAGAATAGCTATGGAGGCCGCCGAAACCCCTTGGGCGCATGAGAAAAGCTGGCGCGAGGTGCGCGATTACCTGGATTCGGGAAACGATCTGGCGATTCTGCCCGTGGGAAGCGTGGAGCAGCACGGCCCGCACATGCCCATGGGCCACGACGCGCTCGCCGCCCACCACGTCGCACAGGACGCGGGGCAGCGGGCGGGCGTTCTGGTCTACCCCACCCTCTGGTACGGCTGGACCAACAACCACATGGCGCTTACGGGCACGGTAACGCTGAAACCCGAGACCTTGACCGCAGTCGTGACCGACATCATGAGCAGCCTCCTCTACCACGGCTTCAACCGGGTGATCCTGGTGAACGGGCACAGGCGGGCCAACCTGGCGCCGCTCGAGATCGCCGTCAACCAGATGCGGCAGAAGACAGGCGCTGCACTCGCCATCGTGGACGTCGGCATCATCGCCTTCGACAGGATTGCGGATATCAGGACCACGCCCCCCGGCGGACAGGGCCACGCATGCGAACTGGAAGCATCGCACGCTCTCCACATGTATCCCCACCTCGTGGATATGGAAAAAGCCACGCCGCAGAACTCGAACCCGAATCCCGAGTGGATGACGGGGCACCATATTTCGGATCCGGCGGTGGACGCGCCGCGCTTTTTCTACCCCAAGACGGTGAGCGAATACCGGGCCGAGATCGGCGATCAGGGGCAATCCGGCGACCCGACGCAGGCCACCCCGGAGAAAGGGCGCGCCTTCCACGAGGCCGTGGTGGAACGTCTCGTCGGCGTCATCGAATATATCAAGACGCGCGAGGTAAACGTCCACCACCGCACAGCGCCATTCGAGGATTGAGGGGAAGTTTACCCGTAGGCTTCTTCACCAATTTGGGCTGTTGAATAAGTCCTGATTGTGCGTTTCGGCGTATGGAGCCAACCCGGGAGAAAAGTCCGTAGGGGCGGGCCCCTGTGCCCGCCCTGCCTTCTGTGGTTGTCCCTTTCAGAACAGGACATTGGACAGGCACGGGGGCCTGTCCCTACAGTCCTCGCGGTATTATTCGTCATTCCGGTGTCGGAACCGACCGAGGGGGGAGAGTTCGACAGAATCCATTTGCGGGTGCGGGTGAATGAACGGCGGCATTTCATTCCCCGCCGATGTGCGGGAACCCTGACGAAAGGCAAAAGACGAAAAATGTATTCCGGCTTTCGCCGGAATGACGGCATGTGGACGGAGTCCGCGGACATGAGGAAGGGTTGCATAGGCGGCCCCATATGTCATACGTGTTGCATCATTGCATTTTCGGGGTGTAGGGGTCGCATAAATGCGACCCGCATGACGGACGGGGAAGGGCCGCATATATGCGTACATGGACGCCCCCTCAGAATGCAAGCGTTTTTTTGGAGTGGTTCGGCGCAAAGCGGTCCGGCTCAGTCGTACATTCGGCCTCTTGGTTGCGGCGCTTCATCCTGGCCGCGGGCCCGTATGGAGATGCGCGGGTCGGGTCCGAATCGGCCCGGCGA
>MPNJ01000026.1 GCA_002238965.1 Nitrospinae bacterium bin107
CAGTTGTTCCACTACGACGCGCGCAACGAGGTGGTGAAGTGTCCGGGGGGCAAGACGCTGCGTCCCCGGCAGGCGACGGAGCTGGGGCGCTACTATGGTTCGAGGACGCGGGATTGCGCGGGCTGCGTGCTTCGGGCGGATTGTCTGCCGCAGGCGCGGTCGAGCAAGGAGGTTTTGATTCCCAACGCGTATCTGGCGCTGTTGCGCGCGCGCCGGCGGCATGCGCGGTGGGGGGAGGAGGAGCGCCTGCTGTGGCGCCGGCACATGGGGCGCTCGGAGGGTTATCACGGGGAAGCGAAGAGTTGGCACGGACTGGGGCGGGCGGTGCGCCGGGGTCTGGAGAACATGAAGGTCCAGTCTTACCTGACGGCGACTGCGGTGAACCTCAAGCGGCTGGCCGCCGCTTTTGCGGCGCGTATATTCGCCCTCTGGAGGGCCTGCGCCGCCCGGAGACGCCGTCTGCGCGCACATCGCGCCCTCGCGCGCCGATTGGGCTCCCTCCCCGCCGCCGCGTGAACCGCCATACCACCCGCTTCAAAAACGGGGTTTTTCAACAGACCCCTCAAGGGGGGAGTGATTCTTCTCTCTCCCCGGTAAGTAATATACGCCCGGTCTCGAAACGGGGTTTTTCAACATCCCCAACAAGGGGGGGGCTCTCTGGACAAAGGCTTTTCAACAACCCCTTTCAGAGCCGGCTTGATGGGGTTTTGCCGGGTTTGTGCTCCTGTTCGTAAATTGAGTATGATGTGCAACGAGCCTGCCTTCCCCCAATGAGAGCCGATATTTCCAATGACCAGGCAACTTCACCTCAATCTGTTCATTCAAGCCCGGGGTCACCACGAAGCAGCCTGGAACCATCCCGATTCTTCGACGGCTTCTCTTACCGATGTAAACTACTACGTGGATTTGGCCCAACGCGCGGAGAGGGCGCTTTTCGATTCGATCTTTTTCGCCGATTCCCTGATGCTGACGCCGGATGCGCCGCGGTCCGGGCGACTCTGGCTGGAACCAATCACTTTATTGGCCGCGCTCGCCGTCGCAACCGAGCGGATCGGGCTGATCGCGACGGGGTCGAGCACATATTTTGAGGCCTTCAACCTGGCGCGGCAGTTCAGCTCAATCGATCACATCAGCAATGGCCGCGCCGGCTGGAATATTGTCACCACCTGGATGGCGAAGGTCTCGCGCAATTTCGGTGATGCGGGTCAGGATAGTCATGCGGACCGCTACCTGATGGCCGAGGAATTTGTCCAGGTCGTCAAAGATTTGTGGGACAGCTGGGCCGATGACGCCGTGGTTGATGATCGCAAAGGCGGCGCCTACGCCAAAAGTGATCGAATTCGTCCAATCGACTTTAACGGCAAGTATTATAGCGTCGCGGGACCGCTGACCCTGCCGCGCAGTCCGCAGGGGCGGCCGGTGCTGGTGCAGGCGGGATCGTCGGATGCCGGACGTGATTTTGCTTCGCGTCACGCCGAGGCGGTATTCACGGCCCACCTCGAAAAGGCGACGGCGCAGCAGTTTTACACGGATATCAAGAAGCGAGCGGCAGCGGCGGGCCGTGATGCAAGCCAGGTCCTGATTCTGCCTGGCCTGAGCCCGATGATTGCGTCGACCGAGGCCGAAGCAAAACGAATGGAACTGGATCTCAATGAGAACAATGATCCGGAGATCGGTCGCCGTACGCTCTCTTCACGGTTCGACGGACATGATTTCTCGCATTTGCCGCTGGACCGGCCGCTGACGACGGACGATTTCCCTCCACCCTCCGGTGTCGAAACCATGCGTAGCCGGTCCGAGTTGGTCGTCAATCTCGTGCGTAACGAAGGTCTTACCTTGCGCCAGCTTCTGGCCCGTTTCGCCGGTGCTCGCGGACACTTTACTTTTGCCGGCACGCCCGGGCAGGTCGCTGATTTGATTGAGGACTGGTTCCGCGATGGCGCCGCCGATGGTTTCAATATCATGCCGCCCATTTTTCCCACGATGCTGGATGCTTTTGTTGAAGAGGTGATTCCGGTTCTTCAGCGCCGCGGGCTGTTCCGGACGGAATATGAAGGCAAGACGTTGCGGGAACACTATGGGCTCGACCGGCCCGCCGGGCGGTTTTGGTAGATAAAAAGACGCTGAATTTTTCAGGCGTCGTCAACCCTTCATTGCTTATATCCAGGTACGTATGCCATCCGGTGAATGGAGTATGATTCACCGTATTTCATGCGGCGATTATACTTGCTTATGCAGTGAATACAGCGCATAATCACTGCAAATAATGCGGTGATTGATATGTGGATACACGAACATCAAAGCTGGCCGGACTTCACTTCGGACGCCCGAAAACTCGCCTCAAAACTTGCGGAGGTTCGGCATCGGCAGGGGCGTCTTCTCGGCAGGATGGAAGGGTTGGGTTTTGAACTCAGGCTTGAGGCGAGCCTCGGTATGCTGACGAGTGATGTGGTCAAATCATCGGCCATCGAGGGAGAAAACCTGAATCCCCAGGAGGTGCGCTCATCCATCGCCCGGCGCCTGGGCATCGATGCTGCCGGGCTCGCGCCGGCAAGCCGTGGCGTCGAGGGCATCGTTGAAGTGATGCTTGATGCGACACGGCAATATTCCAAACCCCTGACCAGAGAGCGTTTATTCGATTGGCATGCTGCGTTGTTTCCGGCAGGCCGGAGCGGGATGCGTCGTATTACAACAGGCGATTGGCGCACTGCCGAAGCCGGTCCCATGCAAATTATTTCAGGCCCCGTTGGACGTGAAAAGGTACATTTCGAAGCGCCGGATGCGAGTCGGCTCGAAGGCGAAATGGGGTCGTTTCTGGGATGGTTCGAGGACAAAAACAACCTGGATCCCGTCTTGAGAGCCGGGGTTGCCCATCTTTGGTTCGTCACGATCCATCCATTCGAAGACGGCAACGGCCGCATTGCGAGAGCCATCGCCGATATGGCTTTGGCCCGTTCTGACGGCATGGCGGATCGTTTCTACAGTTTATCGACACAAATGGAATCCGAGCGCAAGGAATATTACGCTCAACTGGAAAAACAACAACGCGGCGCACCGGATATTACAGACTGGTTGGAATGGTTCCTCGATTGCCTGGGCCGCGCATTCGGCAATGCGGAAGATACGCTGCGCAAAGTTCTGTTCAAGGCGCAGCTTTGGGGGGAAATGAACCGGCAGCCTGTCAACGAGCGCCAGCGCCTGGTTGTGAATCGTATGCTCGAGGATGATTTCGAAGGACATATGCATACTTCGAAATACGCCAGACTGGCGAAGTGTTCTACGGATACGGCGCTTCGGGATATTCAGGATTTAAGAGCCCGCGGGATTTTCATCCGGAATCCCGGTGGTGGGCGGAGTACGAGTTATCGCTTGCCGGATAGCCTCGTAGGCAAGCCCTGACCTAGATTCAGCAGCTCAAAATATCAGTAGGGCTGCTTGGGCAAGCGCATCATTCCATCCCCCCCATCACGCGATGCGCGTCCCGAACTTCTCAATCGCACGTTCCGAGAGCGTAAGCCCGAGGCCCGGCGCATCGTTCAGGTATAGCGTCCCGTTCTCGATGCGGGGCGGGTTCTCGAAGAGTTCCGCCTGCAGCGGGTCTCGCTCGGGGTCCGTGAACGACTCCACGATGCAGCCCGCCGGCGTAGCCGCCACGATGTGGGCGTGGATGAAGCAGTCGTGGTGCGGAGCGATTTCCACGTGGTTGAGTTCCGCAAGGGCCGCGAGTTTTCTCCCCATGGTGAATCCGCCCATGCGCGTGCAGTCGAACTGCACAATGTCTATCGCCTGCTCCTCCAGCAGCGCGCGCACGCCGTGTCCGGTCGATTCGCTCTCCCCGGCGGAGAGGGGGATGTCCGTCTTTCGCGCGAGAATCTTGAGTTCCCGTCTGTCGTCGAACCAGCGCACGGGCTCTTCGAGCCAGCGGGGGCGGATTTCGGTGAGCAGGCGCGCGCCCTCGATGGCGGTGGGCAAGTCCCAGGCGCTGTTCACGTCGAGCATGAGTTCGGCCTCATCGCCGATGACCTCGCGGATAACCCGCAGGCGCGCCATGTCTTCTTCCAGCGAGGCGCCGCCGATTTTCGCCTTGAACGCCTTGTGTCCCTGCTCGTGGAGCATTTCCATCTCCTCGCGCAGTTCACCCAAATCCTTCCCGTCGCGGTAATAGGCGCAGGTGACGTAGCAGGGCACTTCCTCCCGGTATCCGCCGAAGAGGCGGAACAGGGGCTGACCCGAGGCTTTCCCGAGAATATCCCACATGGCGAGGTCCAGGGCAGCACTGGTGATGAGCAGCCCGTTCCGGGACCATTCCTTCACAAAGGCGAGCTTTTGATGGGTGATGGAGAAAATCTTCTCGTACAGCCTTTCGGGAGCGAGGGCGTCCTCCCCGATGATGTGCTCCTTGAGCCCTTCGTTGAACATCTCGGCCGCGCCCTTTATAAGGAGACGGCTGCTGCCCAGGCCGAAACCCTCCAGCCCCTCGTCGGTTTTAAGCCGTATCAGCAACTCGTTCGCCTGGTGGACGGGGTAATGGCTGACCCAGTGGCCGCGCTCCTCCGGCGGGCCGGTGAGCATGTATGCTTCCACGTCTGTTATCTTCATGCTTTTCCTCATGAATTCGTATGAAATGTCGGATGGCGTCCGTAGACCGCGCTAGTTTGCCAGAGCTTCGGGGCGTTCACAATCGCCGGGCCTTGGGGTAGGATAGCGCGGTTTTCGGGGCGTTATTCTTGATCGAGGTGTTGCGATATGAACGATTCGCCGAGAGTGAGCTATCTGGGGCCCGAGGCCACCTTTACGCACGAGGCCGCCATACTGCGCTTTGGCGAGGAGGCTGCTCTCACGCCCGTACAGAGCATCGACGCCGTGTTCGATGAGGTGGAAGGCCGCCGCTCCCGGTGGGGCGTGGTGCCGATCGAGAACGCGATCGAGGGCACGGTCAACATCACCCTCGACAGGTTGCTGGAATCGCCTTTGCTGGTGGAGGGTGAAATCAGGCTGCCCATCGACATCCACCTGCTCACGAACGCAAAATCCATCGAGGAGGTGGAGCGAATCCTGAGCCACCCCCATGCGGTGGCCCAGTGCCGTCGCTGGCTCCGCGAATATGCCTCGGACGTCAAGATCGAAGAAGTGTTGAGTACCTCGTTGGCCGCCAAGATGGCCGCTGAAGATGCGAGGTTCGCGGCTTTGGGCAGCCGGCTGGCGGCCGACCATTATGGCCTGAAGGTTCTGGAGGAAAAGCTGGACTCCGAACTCATCAACGTGACTCGCTTTTTCGTCATCGGAACCGAAAAGCCCGAACCCGGGTCGCATTCGAAAACGAGTATTCTCTTCGGTTTGAAAAATGAATCGGGCGCTCTACATCAGGCGCTTGCTCCGATTGCCCGGCAGAAACTGAACATGACGAAACTCGAATCCCGCCCATCGAGAAAAGCAGCGTGGGAATATGTTTTCTATATGGAATTCGATGGTTTTGCGGAAGATGACGCAATCACGCAGGGAATATCGGAACTGAGAAATCAGGCGGATTTTGTTCGCGTGTTGGGTTCGTATCCCGTGTTGGAAAAAGAGCGCACGATAAGCTGATATGGCCGGATTTGAGCGATTTTGAGACTTGCAGGCGTCTTGCGCCGCTGGCTCATGAGGAGAGGGAATGAGATTTCAAAGGGCGCGGCCCGTTTCGGACATCATCGTCTACCAGCCGGGAAAGCCGGTGGAGGAACTCGAGCGCGAGCTCGGGGTCGCCGATTCCATCAAGGTGGCCTCGAACGAGAATCCTCTGGGGCCGTCGCCCAAGGCCGTGGAAGCCGTGAACAGCGCCATCAAGGAATTGCACCGCTACCCCGACGGCGGGGGTTTTTATCTCAAAAACGCGCTGGCCGGACATCACGGACTGGAGCCCGGGAATTTCGTCCTCGGCAACGGCACGAACGAGGTCCTGGAGGTTCTGGCGCATGCGTATCTGGACCCTGGAGACCCCGTGGTTTTCTCAGAGGGGGCCTTCATCGTCTACCACATCGTCTCGCAGCTCTGCTCGTGTGAGATCAGGCGCGCCCCCATGCGCGATTATCACCAGGACCTGGACGCCATGGCGGACCTGGTCTGCGAAAAGACGAAAATCGTGTTCCTCGCGAATCCCAACAACCCCACGGGAACGGCGGTGGGGGAGGGGAAACTCCGTGAAATTCTGGGGAAAATTCCAGAAACCACCCTCGTCGTCATGGACGAGGCCTATTGCCACTACGCGCATCTGGAGGATTATCCCGACGCCGCACGGATGCTGGGCGAATTCCCGAACCTGGTCGCCATGCGCACCTTCTCCAAGGCCTATGGCCTGGCCGGCCTGCGTGTCGGCTACGGCGTGGCGGATGAGGAAGTCGCCCAGGCGATGGAGAGCGTCCGCGAGCCGTTCAACGTGAATTCTCTGGCGCTCGTGGCCGCGCAAGCCGCATTGGGCGACACCGGGCACGTCGAAAGGTCGGTCGCGGTGAACGCCGAGGGCCGGGAGTATTTCGTGTATGAGTTGTCGGCCATGGGCCTTCCCTTCGTGCCTACGCAGGGGAATTTCATGATGGTCGAGGTGGGCGAAGCGATGGAAGTTTACGAAGCGCTGCTGAGAGAAGGCGTAATCGTCAGGCCCGTGGCGGGGTACGGTTTCCCGCGCCACCTGCGGATTTCCATCGGTACGCCGCAGGAGAACGAAGAGGTTATAAAGGCGATCTATAAAGTGATGAATATGTAGTTATAACAAATAGATACAAATATAATTTAATGTGGTTTGTAGGATAATTATAAGGATAGGAAAGTGCTTTACGAGCAGATGACCATCATCGGCGTGGGACTCATCGGCGGCTCGCTGGCTCGAGCCGCCCGGGAGAGAGGTCTCGTTTCGAGGTTCGTCGGCGCAGGCCGGAGCCTGGGCAACCTCGAGCGCGCGCTTGAGTTGGGCGTCGTGGATCGTTTCGAAACGGATCACGTGGAGGCGGTGCGCGATTCGGACCTCGTGGTGGTGTGCACCCCGGTGCGTGCGGCGGTGCGGGTGACGGAGGCGATTTTACCCGTGATGGCTCCCGGAGCCTTGCTCACCGACGTGGGCAGCGTAAAGGCGCCCTACGTGCGTGCGGTGGAGGCGATGGAATTGGGCGATGTGAAGTTCCTGGCGAGTCATCCCGTCGCCGGAGGCGAGAAAACCGGGGTGGAGGCGAGTTTCTCAACTCTCTTTGAAGCGCACCAGACCATCCTGACGCCTACGGAGAGAACACACCCCGAATCCATCGAGCGTTTGCGCACGTTATGGGAGGGAGTGGGCGCAAACGTCGAGATTCTCGACCCCGTGACACATGATCGCGTGATGGCCGACATCAGCCATCTTCCTCATCTGGTGGCCTACGCCATGATGAACACCGCCCTCGATGGCGGGGCGCTCCGGCATGCGTCGAGCGGATTTCGTGATTTTTCCCGAATCGCCTCCTCCGGGGCGGAAATGTGGCGCGAAATCTGCGAGGACAACCAGGAGGCGCTTCTGGACGCGCTGGACAGGTTCGAGAGCGAGCTGGCGGGTCTCCGCAGTTTGCTGGAGGAGGCGGATTCCGAGGGGCTCGAGCGCGCGTTTTCG
The DNA here is from genome assembly GCA_002238965.1 of Nitrospinae bacterium bin107. Classification (GTDB taxonomy): domain Bacteria; phylum UBA8248; class UBA8248; order UBA8248; family UBA8248; genus Bin107. The sequence goes on from MPNJ01000026.1 coordinate 7,616, forward strand.
AGAGCCAAAAATGGCCGGGACGAATGGGCGCGGAAAAAGGGTTGGGCTTGAAGGAGAAATCAAGCCGCAAATCTGCCGGCATCGTCATTCCCATCGATGGTCCCGCAGGTTCGGGCAAGAGCACGGCGGCCAAAAGGATCGCTGAGAGGTTGGATTTCGACTATCTCGAAAGCGGCGCGCTTTACCGGGCGGTGGGTTACCGGGTTTTGAGGAAGAATCAAGAGGGTGATTTCGAGAACCGGGCGGTCGACTCAGCGCGGGATTTGCGCTTTGAGTGCCGCAAAGAGGGGAGCGTCTGGAGGAATATTCTGGACGGGGAAGACGTTACGGACGCGCTGCGAGACGAAGAGATAAGCGATATGGCGTCGCGCGTGTCGGCGATACCGGGAGTGAGGGCGGCGCTGCTCGATTTTCAAAGGAATTTCGGGCGAAAGCGCGGGGCCGTCATCGATGGGCGCGACATCGGCACGGTCGTCTTCCCGGAAGCCAGACTCAAATTTTTTCTCGACGCGGACATCGAAGTGCGGATCCAGCGGCGTTTCGCCGAACTCAAGGCGAGGGGAGTATCGTTTGACACCGATCGTCTGCGCGAAGACTTGAAGCGCAGGGACGAGAGAGATCGCCACAGATCCAGCGCGCCGCTGAGAAAAGCCGAGGACGCTGTGGAGATTAAAACGAACAACATGGGCGTTGACCAGGTGCTTGAGGTCATGTTAGAGAAACTCCGCCTGGTGTACGGGGAAGTCATTGAGGATGCTTGAGTTATTGGTTGATTCTCTCCTTTCTCAGGTGTAATATATTCACTTGTGCCAATTTCATGCCGATGTCTGCAATAGCGGTGGTCGCTTTAGCGGTGGCGGCAATTTTCTTTTTCTCAAAACGGGGTAACGCAATCAGATGACGGAAACTCCCTCTAACGAAACAGAGGCTCTTCCCGCCTTCTCATCGAAGGTGGCCGAATTACTACCCGACGAAGTAGATCCCGACACCCTTTCCCCTGAGCAGATGGATGATTTATACGCCTCCACGATGCAGGTGAAGGATGGCGAAATCATCGAAGGAACGGTTGTGGGGATGGAAGGCGACTATGTGCTGGTTGATGTGGGTTATAAATCAGAGGGTTTTGTGCCTCGATTTGAATTTCCGAGCCGCGGGCGGGATCTCAAGCCTGGCGACAGTGTAGAGGTTTTTGTCGAAGAGCGTGAGGATGACGATGGCCTCATCGTGCTCTCGAAGGAGAAAGCCAACCGCATCAAGATTTGGGACGAGATCAGCAAAGCCCATGACAACGACGAGATTATCCAGGGCGAGGTGGTCGCCCGTATCAAGGGTGGGCTTACGGTCGACATCGGCCTCAAGGCCTTTTTGCCCGGTTCCCAGGTCGATCTGAGGCCGGTGAGGAACCTCGATCAGTTTATTGGCAAATCCTTTGACATGAAGATCATAAAGCTCAACAGAAAGCGTGGGAACATCGTACTTTCCAGGCGCGTGCTGCTAGAGGATGAGAGAGCGGAACTCAAGCGCGAGACGCTCGCAAACCTCACGGAGGGCATGGAAAAGGTCGGCGTCGTCAAGAACATTACCGACTACGGGGCGTTCATCGACCTCGGCGGTATAGACGGTCTGCTCCATATCACGGACATGTCCTGGGGACGGGTGAGCCATCCGAGTGAACTCCTCTCCATCGGGGACAGCGTCAAGGTCATCGTGCTCAAATACGACAAGGAGCGCGAGCGCGTCTCCCTGGGTCACAAGCAGATCACGCCTGACCCCTGGGAGCACGTGGAAATCAAATATCCCATGACCGGCAAGGTTCGCGGACGCGTCGTCTCCATCACCGACTACGGCGCTTTCGTCGAACTCGAACAGGGCGTCGAGGGCCTGGTGCATGTGTCGGAGATGTCCTGGACGAGGCGCGTTCGCCATCCTTCGAAATTCGTGGCGGTGGGCGATATAGTGGAAGCCGTCGTTTTGAACCTCGACAAGGAAGGCCGCAGGATCTCGCTGGGCATGAAGCAGGTCGAGGCCAACCCGTGGACCACGGTGGAGGAGAAATACCCCGTGGGGATGCGCGTGACGGGCAGCATCCGCAATCTGACGGAATTCGGCGCTTTCGTCGCCTTGGACGAGGGCATCGACGGCCTCATCCACATCTCGGACATTTCCTGGACCCAGCGCTTCAAACACCCATCTGAAATCCTGCGCAAGGGCCAGGATATCGAGGCGGTTGTTCTGAGTGTGGACGTCGAGAAAGAACGCCTCTCCCTCGGTATGAAGCAAATCACCCCGGACCCCTGGGACGACATCAACGACCGCTATGCGGTGGATGACGATATCGAGGCGAAAGTCACGAAAATTACGAACTTCGGCGTATTTGCCGCTCCGGAGGAAGACCTGGAGGGGCTGGTCCACATTTCCGAACTCGACTCGGATAAGGTGAAAGAACCACAGGACGTGGTGCACGTGGGCGACGTGTTCAAAATGCGCGTCATCAAGATCGATCGGGAGCAAAGAAGGCTGGGCTTGAGCATCCGCGCCTATGTGGAGTCCACCGGTGAGGACCCGGTGATCAGCCGGGCGCCACAGCCCGTGGAACCGCCTGAAGAGGAAAGCGCACCCTCGGGTGAAGTAGCAGAAGAAGCTGTAGATGGAGTAGCCGAGGAAGTAGAGGGCGAGCCCGAGGCGGAAGTCGTTGCGGAAGCCGAGCCCGAAGCGGCGGAGACGGAGCCCGAAGTGGAAACCGTTGCGGAGGCTGCTACCGAGGCGGGTGAGCAAACGGAATAATCGAGTGGATGGCATGAATCCCATCCAATGAAATTTTGGAATATCGGATCGCGAGACGCCTCGCCGCCTGAGGAGGTTCGTCGTTTAAGTGCATTTGGCCGATTCACCGGTCATGCGATCTTGCACGGGTGGAAAGCCGAAAATAGAAGACTGAAACGTGGTTTCCCCGAAATGCGGACGTATTCATCGCGCTCCCAGGGAGGATGATGATTCTCATGACCAAGGCCGAGTTGGTTGAGCAGATAGCTGAGAAAATCAATCTCACGAAAAAAGACACCGAGCGCGTTGTGAACATCGTTTTTGGGAGCATCATGGGCGCCCTCTCGCAAGGCGACAAGGTGGAGTTGCGTGGATTCGGTAGTTTCCGCGTGCGTTCGAGAAACAGCCGCGACGGCCGGAACCCGAGAACGGGTGAGGCGGTGGCGATTCCGCCCAAGAATGTGCCGTTCTTCAAGGCGGGAAAAGAATTGAGACAGATGGTCGATCACTTAGAGCCCGATTCTTTCGGGGATGAAGGGGGAGCGCCCGAGTCTTCAGGTAGTGGTGCTTCGGCGGAGGAAGATTCCCTCTTCTGATCAAACGATTTTCAGGCAGCACGTCTTACAGGACAATCCCGCCTAACCGGAATTTCTCTCATGAATGAAAAGCGTGTCGGTCGTGGGTGCGTGGTTCTTCGGCAGGGCGACATCACCGAATCCGATGTGGACGCCATCGTGAACGCGGCCAACAACCATCTCCGGATGGGCGCGGGCGTTGCGGGCGCTATCAAGAGAAAGGGCGGGCAGGCGATTGAGGCTGAAGCCGTGTCCAAAGGGCCGATTCGGGTCGGGGATGCTGTAATCACGGATGCCGGCGAACTTCCCGCCCGGCACGTGATTCATGCGGCGGGCATGGGGACGGACCTTAAAACATCGCCCGAAATCGTGGAAGCCTGCACCCGGGCGAGCCTTGAGGTGGCCGAGGAGAATTCCCTGGGCAGCATCGCATTCCCCGCCATCGGCACGGGCGTCGGGGGCCTGGATGTGAAGTTGGTCGCCTCCCGTATGCTCGAGGCCTGCATGGCGCACTTGCAGACTTCGGCGAGTAAGCTTACCCGGATAGAGTTCGTACTGTTCTCGGATGCCGACTTGGCCGCGTTCCAGGAAGCGCTCGAAGCGCTTTGATATTGAAGTGAGGCGACCCATTTGCCCGCTCTCATGCCCGATGTGGATATGAGATGCTGCCAAGGCTATATAATCTCTTGGCGAAGAAACTCATCTTCGCCTGAAGCTCCAGACCCATGAATCGCTATCCATCAGAAAATCCTCGCCCCATCATCCTCGTCGTGGGAACCACGTGTTCGGGCAAAACAGCTTTCGGCGTAGAGCTGGCCAGGCGCTTCCGGGAGGAGGGAGTGTCACTGGAGATAGTCGGCGCCGACGCCAGGCAGATTTATCGGGGAATCGGCGTGGGAACCGCCAAGCCTGGCATGGAAGAGCGCGGCGGTGTGCCGCATCATATGTTGGATGTTGCGGAACTTGGGGAGACTTTTAGCGCTGCCCGCTATGCGGATGAGGCGAGTGTTTGCATCGAGGATATTTACCGCAGAGGCGCATATCCGCTCGTGGTAGGGGGGAGCGGTTTGTATATTCGTGCATTGGTGGAGGGATTTTTCGACGGACCGGAAGCGCAGCCGGAAATCAGGGAACGATTGGAGGCGGAGGCTTCAAGGCGGGGCTGTGCGGCCATGCACGAGCGCCTCGCCGCCGTCGACCCGGAGACGGCCGCGAAACTTCATCCCAACGACCTGCGGAGGGTGGTTCGCGCCTTGGAGGTATATCAAGCGACGGGGCGGCCGGTTTCACGGTTGCGCGCCGAACAAAAAGCGCCCAGGTTCGCCTCTCCATTGTATATTGGTCTCAGGTATCCGTCGTCCGTGCTTGCTGAGCGGATAGAGTTTAGGGTGCGGCGGATGCTCACGGGTGGAATGCTGGAGGAGGTGGCGATGCTGGCCGAGATGAATCTCACTGACGCCCGGGTATTCGAGGGACTTGGATTCCAGGAGGCCCTCGCGTTGCGCAGGGGACAGATGACCGAGGATGAGGCGGTTCATGCAATATCCAGGCTGCACCGCAACTACGCGAAACGGCAGCGCACCTGGTTTCGCAGGCTGAAGGGCGTGAACTGGTATGATCCCGGGGAACAGGAGCCCGGGGTTATATTGGAAAAGGCGCATGATAAGGTATCACGGCATCTGGGGCTGGAATCGCGTATGGAGGGTTCCTCTTGAGCATCGTGCTCATCGGTTTCAAGGGATGCGGTAAATCGACCATCGGACCTTTGCTGGCTGATAAATTGGGGTTCTCTTTTCACGATCTCGACCATTTGATCGAACAAAGACATTTCGAGGAGACGGGAGAACGGCTGGGATTTCGTGAGGTTTTTAGATCAAGAGGCGAAGAATCCTTCCGCGCATTGGAAAATCACTTGCTGCGTGAGCAATTGGGCCGGGAAGACCTCGTTCTTGCTCTCGGCGGCGGAACGCCGATGACGCCGGGCGTCAGTTCTCTGCTTGCTCCCCATTGCGTGGTTTATCTCCAGGTGCCGGAGAATGAAATCATCGAGAGGGTGCGCGCCGATGGCTGGCCCGCCTATCTCGAAAACGAAGCGGATCCGGAAGAAGCGTTGCGTCTGCTTTTCAAAAAGCGCGTTCCGCGCTATGAAGAACTCGCGAAGTTAGGCGTTGAGAACACGCGCGCGCCAGAACAGGTCGTCGCGGCGGTTCTGCCTGAAATACGCGTGATGTTGTCGATGACTGAAACTTAGAAAGGGAAATTGTGTCGAACACGTTTGGCCGTTTGTTTCGTTTTACAACCTGGGGAGAGTCGCACGGCCCTGCTTTGGGCGTCGTTGTGGATGGCTGTCCGGCGGGCCTGCCGCTGGATGAATCCGACCTCCAGCGGGATTTGGACCGCAGGCGGCCGGGCCAGAGTCGGGTGACGACCCAGCGGAAAGAAGAGGACCGGGCGGAGATATTATCCGGCGTCTTCGAGGGCCGGACGACCGGGCATCCCATCTCGATACTCATCCGGAACAAAGACGCCGATTCGAGCAAATATGAACCCTTGCGCAACCTGTTTCGCCCGGGACACGCGGATTTCACCTACATCAAGAAATGGGGAATTCGTGACCATCGAGGCGGTGGGCGTTCCAGCGCGCGGGAAACGGCAGCTCGCGTCGCCGCGGGAGCAATAGCCAAGAAACTCCTCGCTCATCTCGGCGTATCGATTTTGGGTTACGTCGATCAGGTGGGAGAAGTTCGCTGGGATGGTGCTCATTTCGACGCAGACGAGATAGAGCGGAACATCGTTCGTTGCCCGGACGCGGAAACGGCGTCCCGGATGGAGGCGGCCATCCTCGAGGCCCGAAAGGCGGGCGATTCGGTAGGCGGGGCCATCACGGTTCAGGCCGATGGGGTTCCTCCTGGCTGGGGCGAGCCGCTCTATGGGCGCCTCGATTCCGATCTGGCAGCGGCGATGATGAGCATCAACGCGGTGAAGGGAGTGGAAATCGGCTCCGGTTTCCGGGCCGCCGGGATGCGAGGCACCGAGAACAACGATCCGTTCGAGATGAAAAACGGTGAAACGAGTGTAAGGACGAACAATGCGGGCGGAATTCTGGGCGGCATTTCCTCGGGCGCGCCCGTGGTGGTTCGCTTCGCGGTAAAGCCGACCTCCTCCATATTGATTGAGCAGGACACGGTGACGGCGTCGGGTGAGAAAACGACCGTGAAGGTGGAGGGAAGGCACGACCCCTGCGTAGCGACACGGGCGGTGCCCATCGGCGAGGCGATGATGGCGCTCGTTTTAGCGGATCATTGGCGTCTCGGCTTGGGGAGCCGCATCGGCGAGTCTGATTGAACGCCTTTGGAAAACCATCGTAAATTTTGTAAGTTGTTTGAATTCAATAACGTCATGAAACGAGTTGATAACACTTGTGGTATTGATTGAGGTATGTAGTGTAATGTTATTGAAATAACTACTGTTTCCTCATGGAGCACGTCATGAAACTCGGGGTCGTGGGTCTGGGCGTCATAGGCCAGGCCGTTGTGAAGGCGGTGGATGAAGGAATGATACCCGTCGATATACCTGTCGCCGCAACTCGGACGCTCGAAAAAGTGGAAGATTTTCTGGCGAGTCTTAAAAATCCGCCGCGTATAACGAACCTCACGGGCGTGGCGCAAGAAGCGGACGTCGTAATGGAAGCCTCGGGCGGAGACACCGTAGAGGCGATTTGCCATGAGAGTTTCACGCGAGGGAAAGACGTAATCATCAACTCCGTGGGCGCGCTTCTCGAACGCGATGATTTGATCGAAGAGGCGAAGCGGGGAGGTTCCCGTATTTTTGTTCCCTCGGGCGCTATCATCGGTTTGGACGGTCTCAAGGGGGCTTCCGCCGGCAGGATGGAATCCGTCACCATGACGACGAGAAAACCGCCCGAGAGCCTCAAAGGCGCCCCCTATATCGAGGCCCAGGATATTGACCTCGACGCTATCGTTGAACCGACGGTGATTTTTGAGGGGAACCCCCTGGAAGCGTGCAAGGCGTTTCCGGCCAACGTGAACGTATCCGCCGCCGTAAGCTTCGCGGGAATCGGGCCGCGCAGGACGAAACTGCGGATTGTGTGTGACCCCACTGTCAATCGGAACATCCACGAGGTCGAAGCGGTGGGGGAATTCGGGCGTTCTTTTATCCGTATTGAAAACGTACCGTCTGTAAATTATCGAACGGGCATATTGACGTATCTCTCGACTTTTTCCTTCCTCAGAGATCGAACATCCACATTGATTGTCGGCACCTAGCAGTTTCACGCGCGGTGCCTGAACGGAGGTGTGCATTTGAACCAGAACATCGTTTTTTTCGTTCCCGAGACGCGCGCGCCCATCGAGTCACTGCGAAACATGCTGGAGCCGCATGGCGAGTTTCGTGACGGCGGCCACCGGAAGTGGACGGAAGACGAATTGGTGCGCGATGCTCATGAATGGGACGCCCTGCTGGTAACGTCGAGAGAGCAAATCACGGAGCGGGTGATCGAAGCCGGTGAGCGCCTGAAGCTCATCGCCAAGATCGGCGTGGGCGTGGAGAACATCGATATCCCTGCGGCGACAAAGCGAAAAATTCCTGTCACGAACTGCCCCGGCGCGAATGCCGTCGCCGTGGCGGAAGCGGCTCTGGGCCTGATGCTGGCCGCGAGCCGACGGATTCCCCAGGGGATGGAAAAGCTGCGTGAAGGAGGCTGGCGCGAGGGAATCTGGATCTCCAACGAAATGAGCGGGGCGACGTTCGGCATCGTCGGTTTCGGGAACATCGGGCGGGAACTGGCCCGGCTACTGTCCGGCTTTCAGGGCCGCATTCTGGCGTATGACGCGTTTGTGCGCGATGAGGCGATACGCGATGCGGGTGTGGAACCCGTGGATCTGGACAGGTTGACGAGCGAATCCGATTTCATTTCGATACATTGCAGCCTGACGCCTGAGACGCGCCACATGTTCGATGCCCCAAGGTTTCGGTTGATGAAAAAATCGGCTGTGCTCGTGAACTGCGCGCGTGGCGCGATTATCGACGAGGCGGCGCTGGTGCACGCGCTTATCGAAGGGGAAATCTGCTCGGCCGGCATTGATGTCTTCGAGGAAGAACCCCCGAACCCGGACAATCCGCTTTTCGCTTTAGCGAACGCCGTGGTGACGCCGCACTTCGCCGGCGCGAGCCATGAGGCGCGCGAACGGGTGAACCGGCTGGCCGGCGAGAATGTGCTGGCTGTCATGAGAGGGGAGCGGGTGAATCCCGTGACGTTGCTCAATCCCGAGGTCTATGAAGACTGATTATGACCTGAAATGGCGCATGATTTATTTGTCTCGGAGGCTTGCGCCGATCCGTGTCAAATCACTATACTTGCGCGGTTGTTCAAAACTCCGGGTCTCACAATCCCACAGTGCTGGAGGATGTTTTTTTGGAAGGCGCAACAGACAAAATTTGGATGGACGGAGAATTCGTCCCTTGGGATGAAGCCAAAATTCATGTCCTCACGCATTCGCTGCATTACGGATTGGGGGTATTCGAGGGGATTCGCTGCTATCAGACCGAGCGCGGCTCCGCTATTTTCCGCTTCGAGGAACACATGCGGAGGCTCTATGATTCCGCGCAGATTGTGGGTCTTGACGCGCCCGTCACGCAGGATGATTTCACCGAGGCGGTTCTGGAGACGATTCGCACCAACGATATGAAGGCTTGCTACATACGCCCGCTCATCTGGCTCGGTTACGGGTCCATGGGAGTGAACCCCAAGGGGTCGCCCACCCATGCGATGGTGGCAGTGTGGAGTTGGGGCGCCTATCTGGGTGAGGAGGGTTTGGCGAAAGGCATTCGGGTCAAGGTCTCATCCTTTACGTCCCATCATCCGAACAGTTACATGACAAAGGCGAAAACCACGGGCAACTACGCCGTGAGCCAGATGGCGAAGCTGGAAGCCGTTGGCGCGGGCTACGATGAAGCCCTCATGCTGGACCCCGAAGGTCTGGTGACGCAGGGTTCGGGCGAGAACATCTTCATCGTTCGGGACGGCGTGCTCAAGACGCCGCCGCTGCATGGCGTGCTGGGAGGGATTACGCGCGACACAGTCGTTCAACTCGCCGATGAGCAGGGCGTGGAACTGCAGGTCGCTCCCTTCGCACGCGATGAAGTCTATGTGGCGGATGAGGCTTTCTTCACCGGTACGGCCGCCGAGGTGACTCCCATCCGGGAGGTGGATGGCAGGATTATCGGCTCGGGAGAGCCCGGCCCGGTGACGAAGAGGATTCAATCCGCATTTTTCGAAATTGTGAACGGGCGAGACGAGAGCAAGCTCGACTGGCTTACCTTCATTTAACGACGAGGAGAAACGGGAAGTGCCGATTTACGAATATGAATGCAGCGCATGTGGAGATGATCACGAAGTCATTCAGAAAATGGGAGCCGGCGCTCTCCGGAAATGCCCGAGTTGCGGTGCGCTCAGACTCAGACGCAAAATCTCCCGCTCCGCCTTCCACCTCAAAGGCGATGGCTGGTATGTGACGGATTACGCCTCGAACGGTAAAAAGCCGGAGACCGAGTCTCAGAGCACCGCTTCCGATTCGAAATCAGAGAACAAATCCACCGAGAAGAAAGAAACGGCGGCCTCGAACGGCTCAACCCCGAAGCAGACCAGCAAGAAAAAACCAGAACCGGTAGCTGCCGGTTAGTTTTTCGGCAAAAACGCCACCATCCTTACGATACAGCCGTCACCGCCCGTCCACCGCCAGGGAAATGCCGCGAGCGCAAATCGTTTGCCCACGACCTTGTCGATGTCTCCCCCCACGTTCTCGAAGCCGACAATTCCATTCCCCAGAAGCGCGCGGTGGCAAGGCTCCCAATCGGGGAAAGCCTCACTCGTGGGGCGGTCGAAGCGTTGCTCGTATTCCTCGATAGTAAACGGACAGATGGGCTGGGGCCCCCAGGCGATTTTCGTCCCCAGCGGATGGTCGAGTGCCTGCTGGTCCACGCCCACGCCCTTCACGCCGCGCTCCACGAACCACTCGCCGGCTTCCTTGTACAGACCGGGGGAGTAGATGAAGTATTTGGTGTTGTCGCCGTAATATCGGTGCCATCCGGTATGAACGATAACGATGTCGCCCGGGCGAATCTCCGGCCTTGCGTTCTCGAGGTCCTCGGGCGTTATGACTTCCCACTCCTCTTTTGGAATATCGACGCACACGGCGTTGCCGAAATAGCTTTGCAGCGGCACCTCATCCATGAAAGGCGTGCCCTCGATGACGTGTGCGGGCGCGTCGGTGTGGGTCGTGCAGTGCATGAACGTGGTGATTTGCTGGCTCAGCACCTGGCTTTTGGCGTGATAGTGAAACCTTTCGATCTTGACATCGGGAAAGTAGGGCCAGAGCGGGGCGCCATGCCCCCAGGGGTGGCTCAAGTCGATGATGTCGTAATCATCCAGGCGGTCCGTGTCGATTATCATGGTATATTCATCCTTTCCGTAGAAGTGCGAGTAATTTGACGATTTTGGATTCAGGAAAATGTAGCAAAGATTCGAAGACGCCGCCATGAATACGAGTTTTGCGCGGCGATGAAAGGGAAGATGTGGAAACTCATGAATGCCCCGCATGTGGTTTGCGATTTCAGCATGCGCACCCGAATGCGTGTACCGCCTGCAGCCGGGTGCATTGCCGCAACTGCCTCAAAGTGTTCAGGGACGAGATGGAAGAAGACCCGGAGGGGCGCTTTATCGTTTTGTGTCCCGAGTGTGAGGATTCCATTTCCTGGCGAGTGGATGCGCAGGAGGTTTCGGCGTCGACCTGGACGGAATATGGTGGATGAGTCTCGCACGCTGCGAAAAATCGAGACACATCTTGCCAGAAGGCATGAGGAGAGGCTAAGTTACATCTTCTTTCTGCCGGAGTGGCGGAATTGGTAGACGCAGTGGACTCAAAATCCACCGGGGGCAACCCCTTGCCGGTTCGAGTCCGGCCTCCGGCACCAACTTGCGTTTCGTCCAAGAGGATTTTCGATAGGACAAGAAAGTCTCCATGCGCGTACCCCTTTATGACTTGAAAGTTCAAAACGGGCCGCTGAAAGAGCAGTTTTTGGCGGCTGTCGAAAACGTGATGACCCACCAGAGGTTCGTCATGGGTGAGGAGATTAGCGCTTTCGAGTCCGAAATGGCGTCCTATTGCGGGGCGGAGCACGCCATCGCCGTCTCCTCGGGCACGGACGCTCTGCTGTTGGCGCTGATGGCGAACGATGTTCGCCCGGGCGATGAAATCATCACATCGGCGTTCACGTTTTTCGCCACCGCTGGCGTCATCCATCGCCTGGGCGCGAAGCCGGTGTTCGTGGATATCGACCCCGACACGTTCAATCTCGCATCGGGGCGGCTTGAAGAGGCCATCACGCCGAATACCAAAGGGATCATACCTGTTCACATGTACGGTCGCTGCGCTCCGATGGCGGAGATTCTCGAAATCGCCGAGCGTCACCAGCTTTATGTAGTTGAGGACGCCGCCCAGGCTGTCGGCGCGCGGATGAGTCTGGGCGTGGCCGGCGCCATCGGGGATGCGGGCTGTCTGTCGTTTTATCCCACGAAAAACCTGAGCGCGCTTGGCGACGCCGGTATGGTATTAACCAAAAGCGACGCGCTGGCCGAGCGCATGCGCAAGCTCAGGATTCACGGTTCGCCTGATAATTCCGAGTATCTGGAAGTAGGCGGGAATTTCAGAATGGATACGATGCAGGCGGCGTTTTTGTCCGTCAAACTAAATCGCCTGGAGGAGTGGAGCGCAAAGAGGCGGGAAAATGCCCGAAAATATCATGAAAGGTTCGAGGCGGGCGGGATTATCGGGGAGCGGTTCACTCCGCCCTCGTTCCCGGATGAGGGCCATGTGTTTCACCAATACGCGGTTCGCACACCCGAGCGCGACGCGCTGCAGGAATACTTGTTGCGAAACGAAGTGGGTAGCGCCGTGTATTATCCTTCTCCCTTGCATCTCCATCCTTGCTTCGATAGCTATCGACAAGGGGATTTTCCTGAGAGCGAAGCCGCAGCGGCCCAGGTCTTGTCGCTTCCCGTCTATCCGGAATTGACGGGTGAGGACCTCGATTATGTGGCGGATACGGTGATTCAGTTTTTCAGTGTCAGATAGAGAAGGGCCAGAAGAAGTCCCGCCACCCCGAACCAGAGGATCTTCCCTTCTGTTTTGAGGTAGTTCCGCCACTCCGCCCTGTCGTCTTCGGTGAATGGTTCCCTGCGCGTCCCATCATCGTGCGGGCCCGTGATTTCCTGGTATAAATCCTTTTCCCGCGGAGTGCCTGATTCTTGTTTCTGGCGGTTTTGCGCCGTCCAGTTCAAAAGAGCGAAATAGGCGAGAAAGACGGTTATCGCCAATATCCCAGTGATTCGGGCGGCAGTGTGATTTCCAAACAACCAACTCCCGATTCCCACGCCTAGAATGACGAGAAGAAAAACCGGGGAGCAACCGGTGAGCATGTTTCCTCCAATTGCTTAATAAATATAATTTTCGGCTATCCGAAATCTAAGTTCAGCATTACCCCTTTTTCTGCCCGATGCGATTTTCCTCGCCTCGCATCAATCGTCCGATGTTGTCTTGATGTTTCCAAATCACCGACAGGGATATCAGGGCGGATGAGGCGCATACCACTGTGGGGTAGGTCATCCAAAAGCTCGCGAGCGGCACCGTCGCCGCCGCGAACATGGAGCCGAGAGAGACGTAGCGCGTCACGGCCACCACGAGGATGAATACCAGCGCGGCGAGGGCCGTTGGCCCCGGGGTCAGGAGGGCGAACACGCCCAGCCCTGTGGCCACGCCCTTGCCCCCGCGAAACCCCGTGAACGGCGAATACATGTGTCCGAGCACCGCCGCAAGAGCGGCAGTGGGCTCCAGAGCGGGGGCGGAGACGCGCGAGGCCACATAACGGGCGAAAAGGATGGCTGCAACGCCTTTCAGCACATCGAGCAGAAGAGTGAGAACACCGCTTTTCCAGCCACTTGTTCTCAAGACGTTTGTCGCGCCGATGTTGCCGCTTCCGGATTTACGCGGGTCCTCGGCGCCGAACAATCGGGTGACCACCACCCCGAAGGGTATGGCTCCCAGGAATCCACCGACCAGGAGCACGAGGGAAAACGCGCCCATCAGGAGATGGCTCGAATGATTTGCCGAAAATAATCAACCGCAGAAACCACTGCCGCTATCATGGCGGCCCAAATCAAAATGGTGCCCAGGGGCGGGAATATACTCAGAATCAGGAAAAAAATCGCTGTCACCTCCAGGCCCATCTTGATTTTGCCGAGAAAGCCCGCCGGTATCACCAGGCCACGACGCAAGGCCACAGCTCGAAAAGCCGTCACCAGAAGCTCCCGACCCAACAGGATGCCCACGACCCAGGCGTCCACTTTGCCCAGCGATACCAAGGGGATCAAGGCGGCGACGATAAGCAGCTTGTCGGCCACGGGGTCAAGAATTTCACCCAGAGGGGTAATCTGGTCTCGCGTTCTGGCCAAGTGGCCATCGAGCCAGTCCGTGAAGGCCGCCATGACGAATAGGCCGGCCGCGAAGTATTGCGCGGGGGGCGAGCCTTGGAGTAAGAACATGACGAGCACTGGAACCATCAGGATGCGAGCGAGAGTGAGGCTGTTCGCGAGCGTGAATTTTTCTCCGGTTCCACTCGCGATGAGGCGCGAGGCCGCTTCTCGCCAGCCTGCGGGAGAAGCGTCAGATTTTTGTGGCTTCGCCTCGGACATCGTCAGCTCAGAAAATCATGCAGTGTCTGGTGGCTGCTTTCCGCGCGAAAGCGATTTATCACTTTTTTTTCTATCTGTCTGATTCTTTCGCGCGATAGTCCGAGTTTGCCTCCAATTTCTTCGAGCGTCATCGCCTCTCCGTCGAAGCCGTAGCGCATACGAATGATGTCACGCTCTCTGGGGTCGAGTTCTGCAAGCAAGTCCTCCACCTCCTCTTCCAGAGAGTGCTGCACCACATTTTCCTCCACGGATGCGGTGCTTTTCTCTTCGAGTAAATCAAGGTAGCTGGTGTCGTCGTCGGGAGAAACAGTGGCGTCGAGGGAAAGATATTGCCGATTCGCGCGAATGAGTTTCTCGATGTCCGCCACTTTTATGTTCAACCGTTCGGACAATTCAAATGTTGTTGGTTCACGCTTGAATTCCTGCCGGAGCTTCTCGAACATGATGGAGATTTTATGCAGAAGACCGGCCTGCTTGACGGGCAGCCGTACGGTGCTCCTCTGATTCGCCAGAGCGTGCATGATGCTTTGACGAATCCACCATACGGCGTAGGTAATGAGTTTTACTCCGCGTTCCGGGTCGAAGCGTTTGATCGCATTGATCAACCCGATGTTCCCCTCATTTATCAAATCCTCGAGTGAAAGCCCGAAGCCTTTGTAGCGATTCGCCACGGTGACGACATATCTGAGATTCGAACGAACCAGTATGTTAAAAGCTTCTTCATCCCCTTCACTAGCCGCAATGGCGAGCGTGTGCTCTTCATCGCGCTTGAGGATGGGGTGGGCGCCGATGTTTCTGAGATAGAGGGACAGTGTATCCACGGCGGGAGAAGCGGGCGCGTCTTCGTCCGAATCACCGGGGGAGTCGGAATACGTGGGTGCATTCGTGTAGGAATCCGTTTCTTTTGTATCCGGGGCCTCGTCGGGTCCGGCAGGCAAAGTTCTGTCCTCGGACTCGCCTTCGTTTGGTTCAGTCATCGAGAATTACTCGAGTGTAGCCGGGTTGTTTGGACAAGACAGGTCGGATAGTCATTTTTTACTCGTGAGCGCGAGAAGCCTGTTATATGCAGGAGAAGCGTACTGGTCATCGGGATACGACTCTAAAAGTAAGCCATAGGATTCTCCTGCTTTTTTGAAGCTTTCTTCTATTCTGTAGCTTTCCCCCAGCTTAAACATGGCTTCAGCGCGTACGTGGGGAATGTCATCAAAGTCTCGAATAATTTCTTTGTAGCGCGGAATCGCGGAGACTCGTAGATTCGTCCTGAAGTAAAAATTCGCGATGAACAGTGCATTTTGGGCGAGATGTTCTCTTAACTCCAATATCTTCTGCTTTGCATCGGCCGTGTGTTCCGAGCCGGGGAAGCGACGCACGAGAGTCTGAAAGTTTTCAAGCGCATCTCTAGCGACAGTTGCATCCTGGTCAATGTCGAGATTCCTTTGATAATCACTCATCGCGAGAAAATAGTATGCTTTCGGCGTTCCAGCGCTAACTGGATAGAGACGCACGTATTCAGCGTATTGTAGCTTCGATTCGATGTATTCTTCCGCGTGGTAGTATGAATCTCCCAATCTCAACAGTGCGCTTCGGCGGTGTTTGCTGTCGGGATATTCTTCCAGCAAGCGTTTGAACGCAAGGCGCGCCGCCTCGAAGCGCTCAGAGCGCATATCCTCTTCGCCGATGACGAGTAATTCTCCGGGCGATGCCTGCTGCTTGGGACGGGAGACGCATCCACTCAGAATGAGGAGCACACAGACTAAGGAGAAAACAATTGTCATGAGGTCGAGTGTAGCTCGCTTGAACATAGTATTCTCTATCGAAAAGAGAAATATCGCCGGGCAACTCCAACTCACTTTGAATCTTAGGAGAGCAGTAAAGCAGGTGTCAAGAAACCTTCGATTCTAGCGGCGAACGATCAGTTTTTCCCCGGGGTAAATTTTGGCCGAGGCGCTCAGGCGATTCCAGGCGAGGAGAGATTCTGTGGAAACTCCATATCGTTCAGCGATGAGCGAAATATTCTCTCCTGGGTTTACAAGATGGTGCAATGGTTTCGCTGGAGCTTCTTTCTCTTTCTTTTCGACCTTTATAAGGTGTTTTGGGGAAGGGAGATGAATTTGCATGCCGATGCGCAAGCGCTTCGGATCGATTCCGGCATTGATCTGCACCAATTCTTTGGTGGAGATATTGTATTTCTCAGCGACGAGCGAAAAATTTTCGCCTTCTTGTACAACGTGCAGCTTCGGAACTGGTGCGGTCCCGTTTGCCGATTTTGCATTTAATGATGTTGCATTTAATTCAGCCGACGCCAGATTTTTTGGCGCTTTCGGCATAAGAATTTTAGCGCCCACTCGAAGTCTTCTGGGGTGGAGATGGGTGTTTAGTTCGAGGAGCCTGTCTAACGGGACTCCGAATCTTTGCGCGATGGCGCCGAAAGTATCACCTGGCTGTATGCGGTAACCGTTGGGAGAAGCGAGATATTTCTCGGTCAGTTTCGCCAGTTTCACGGCAAATTTTTTCGCTTTTTCACCCGGAAGAAAGAGATGGTATCCATTGCCCGGCGGCGTGACGGAGGTTCTCAGCTCTGCATTTATTTCCCTCAATGTGCGCAAAGAGACGTTCGAAATACGGGAAATTGCTCTTAAGCTGGCGCCATGAGAAAGTTTGACGGTTTTGTAATTCCAGGATTTTGCATAATCGATGTCCACGAATCCGAAAACTTCCGGGTTTTTCGCGATAATCATCCCTGCCAGGTACTTCGCGACGTAGTTGCGAGTTTCGTTCGGTATGTATCTTGTTCTGGCGAGTGACCAGTAGTCTTTTCGCTTCGATCTGCGAATGGCCCTGGCGATGCGGTGCTCCCCCGCGTTGTATGCGGAGAGCGCCAGATGCCAGTCGCCGAATTGCTTGTAAAGTTTCGATAGGTAAGCCGAAGCCGCCCGCGTGGATTTCATCGGGTGGCGTCGCTCATCTATATAATAATTTATCTTCAGGCCCATCCGCCTCGCGGTGCCCGGCATGAACTGCCAGGGACCAACCGCGCCGGCTCTGGAGCGTGCCTTCGGGCTGAATCCGCTCTCGATCAAAGAGAGATACGCCAGGTCCTGCGGAAGTTGGTGTTCCTTCAGGATTTCACGGAACAAATTGATATAGCGCCCCCCTCTGCTAAGCCAGACGGAAAAACTGGCGCGCCCGGGACCTGTAAAGTACTCCACCCATCGATCCACGATGGCGTTTCGAACAACGGGGACGTCATACAAAAAGGCCTTGGGCTTCTTGGCTTCCGGTGTTGGCCGGAACTTGAGCCTTTCTTCGATTTCGGGCACCGGCAGGCTGATGTCATGTGGGGAAGGTTCAGAGTCTTTGTCCGCCTTTTCATCCCTGGAATCTACAGGGTCTGACTGCTTTGTGATTTTTTCCGCTTCGATATTATTTAATGGTATGGATACCGAGGCAATAGGCGATTCTTTCGGAGTGATTTCAGGTTGTTCGCGCGTTTCAGGTGTTGGAGCCGGGGATGGGAGTAAAACTCTTGTTTGGGGAGCTGTGTGGGTGCGCGTCTCAAAAGAAATA
Source organism: Nitrospinae bacterium bin107 (assembly GCA_002238965.1). Taxonomy (GTDB): domain Bacteria; phylum UBA8248; class UBA8248; order UBA8248; family UBA8248; genus Bin107. The sequence goes on from MPNJ01000026.1 coordinate 25,289, forward strand.
TCATTTGGTAATATTTTATGCTGAATTTCATTCTGGGCGACAGGCGCTGCGCTGCAGCCTGCTGCGAGTGCGCAGATCAGGAGAAAACATCTTCGATTCATGAGCAAGACACTTTCTCCCTAATTTCAGGCTGTTCTCTTATAGTGTTCCAGCAGGCTGATCAAAAATCGCCCGATAGGATAACAACCACCGGCAAGCTTGGTCAAATTGGTTATGCGCGGTGCTCCGAAGTGCGGGAATCCCGGAATAAAGAGAGTTGGTAGTCATTGTCTTCGACGGAAATCGGATATTTTCCCGAGAAACAAGCCGTGCAAAACGATTCTTCATCCGGGTGAACGCAGTGGAGCAGGCCCTCCAGTGATAAATAGCGAAGACTGTCCGCTCTGAGGAATTGCCGGATTTCCTCAACACTGTTCGAAGAGGCCTTTAGTTCCGAGAGGGTAGGCATGTCGATACCGAAAAAACATGGGTGGGTTATGGGAGGGGAACTGATACGCATATGAACTTCTTTTGCGCCTGCTTTCCGGATGAGTTCTACAATTTTTTGGCTCGTCGTGCCCCTGACGAGGGAATCATCGACCACGATGACCCGCTTGTCCGCCAGGAACTCTTTCATAGGATTCAATTTGAGTTTGACGCCGAAATTTCGAATGGACTGCTCCGGCTCGATAAACGTACGGCCTACATAGTGGTTACGAATCAGGCCCCATTCAAGAGGCAAGCCCGATGCGTTCGCGTATCCGAGCGCGGCGGATAGGCCCGAGTCTGGAACAGGCGTGACGATATCCGCCTCCACATTATCTTCCGCGGCGAGTCGAGCGCCTAGTTTTCTCCTGACGGCATAGGCGTTTTTTCCGAAAATGATACTGTCCGGGCGGGCGAAATAAATGAACTCGAATATACATTGCTGTAGCTCAACGGCCGGAGCATAAGTGATGCTTGCTACTCCGTCTTTATCGATCACGACCATTTCGCCTGGTTCCACTTCCCGTACGTATTCGGCGTCAATCAGGTCGAGCGCGCAAGATTCGCTCGCGAGAACCCAGGAATCGCTCCCGCTTTGTGCGGCGGGGAGTTTGCCCAAAACCAGAGGACGGAAGCCAAGGGGATCACGGATACCGATCAACTTCTCCTCGGTCATCATCGTGAGCGTATAGGCTCCCTCTAATCTTTGGATGGCTTCGATGATGGCTCCCTCGGTGGTTTTCTCATCGGAGCGCGCGATGAGATGCAAGATAACCTCACTGTCCGTCGTACTGCGGAAAATCGAGCCGTTCGCTTCGAGCTCCTGACGCAAGGTGCCGCCATTGACGAGGTTCCCGTTGTGGCCGAGAGCGATTGTTCCCTTGGCGTAGTTCACCAGAAACGGTTGTGCGTTTTTGATGTCGGATTGCCCGGAAGTGGAGTAGCGATTGTGTCCGATGGCAATGCTGCCTTTAAGCTTGGCGATACGTTCTTCCGTAAATACATCAGCAACGAGGCCCATACCGACTTCGCTGTGTACCCTATCCCCGTTGGAGGCCACGATGCCCGCACTCTCCTGTCCTCTGTGCTGAAGTGCGTAGAGACCCAGGTAGGCCATGTTGGCCGCCTCGGGGTGGCCGTAGATCCCGAATACGCCGCATTCTTCTTTTGGATGATCATCTATCCAGGTAGACATCTCACAGCACCTCGGAGAGGGCGTTCGACCATGCCGCCACGATTTCGGGCATGGCCAGGTTAATGAGGGGGGCATTATCGGTTGTTTTGACGACGAAAGCACTCTCCTGCACGCGACCGATGTGCGTTAGTTCCGCACCGCAGCTTTGTACGGTCTCTCGCAGAGCGCTCACCGACTGAGGAGATACGCTCACCAGAATACGCGATGCGGCTTCGCCGTATAACAAGCCGTCGAGCCTGCCCTCTTGTTCGGGAAGCCACACCTCGGCTCCAAGGCTGCTTTTTGGCGATGCGAGCGCGGATTCGGCCAAAGCGATTCCCAATCCGCCTTCGGAAAGATCATGTGCGGATCGAAGCAGACCTGACTCGATGCCGCGCCTGCAAGCCTCCTGCACGGCCTTTTCCGCATCCAGCGAAATCGCCGGTGTGTCGCCTCCTTCCTGACCCGTTTCGACCCACACGTACTCATGGGCGCAAGTTTGCGGCAATGGCGCTTCGTCTTTGGGGTGAATCAGAGCGATGACGTCATCCTCCGAGACGAATCCATGGCCTGCTCTTTTTTGGGTGTCTTCGAGCAGACCCACCATGCCGATGATCGGGGTGGGGTAGATATCGACTTGGTGCGTTTCGTTGTAGAAGCTCACGTTACCGCTCACCACGGGCAAGCCCAGAGAACGGCACGCTTGCGCCATGCCCTCAATCGAGGAGGAGAATTGGGACATGACGGCGGGGCGCTCCGGATTGCCGAAGTTGAGGCAATTCGTAATCGCGAGCGGCCTTGCGCCCACGCAGCAGATGTTACGCGCAGCTTCCGCCACGGCGAGAATACCCCCCTTGTAGGGATCGAGCATGCCGTATCGTGCGTTCCCATCCGTCGTGAGGGCCAGAGCCTTGTTTGTGCCCTTTATTCGAATGACGGCGGCGTCTCCGCCCGGAGGTGTCATCGTGTTCGTGCGAACCTTGTAGTCATACTGACGCCATATCGGCTTTTTGTCCCCATGGTTGGGGTGAGCCAGCATCTTGAGCAGGGTGGCCCCTAAATCTTTCGGCTCCGGCAGTTTGTTTAAGGGCTCTTCGAGTGGGAGCCTGCGTTCTGGTTTTCTTGAGCGGTCATAAGTAGGTGCATCATCCGTCAGGGAAGACACGGGCAGATCGGCGACTTCATCCCCACAGAAAGTTGCGCGAAGCCTCCCGTCCCCGGTCACTTCCCCCACGACGGACATCGGTAAATCCCACCGTTCGAATATTTCCCGTACCTCGGATTCTCTGCCTTTTTCCGCGACCAGCAGCATCCTCTCCTGGCTTTCCGAGAGCATCATCTCATAAGGCGTCATTGCCTCTTCCCGGCAAGGAACCGCATCCAGGCGAAGCAGGAGGCCGGTGCCAGCGCGGCCCGCCATTTCGACGGAAGAGGAGGTGAGGCCGGCGGCGCCCATATCCTGGATTCCGACTACGGCGCCGCGCTTCATCAGTTCCAGGCACGCCTCGAGCAGGAGTTTTTCCCGGAACGGATCTCCCACCTGAACGGTGGGTCTCTTTTCCAGAGCGGTATCATCAAAGCCCGCCGATGCCATGGAAGCGCCGTGAATGCCGTCTCGCCCGGTGGGCGCGCCGACGTAGATGACCGGGTTTCCGATGCCCGAAGCCGTCCCCCGGAATATGGCGTCTGAGCGCATGATGCCCGCGCACATGACGTTCACCAGAATGTTCCCGTTGTAGCAGGGATGAAATTTCGTTTCTCCACCCACCGTTGGAACGCCGATGCAATTCCCGTAACCTGCGATGCCGCCCACGACACCCCCGACGAGATAGGGCGTGCGGGGATGTTCCGGCGCTCCGAAACGCAGGCTGTCGAGCAATGCGATGGGCCGCGCGCCCATCGTGAAGATATCCCTCAAAATGCCGCCCACTCCGGTGGCTGCGCCCTGGTAGGGCTCGATGAAAGAGGGGTGATTGTGGCTCTCCATCTTGAATGCGACGGCCAGGCCTTCACCTAAGTCGACGACGCCCGCGTTTTCTCCGGGTCCTTGAAGGACGTGGGGGCCTTGTGTGGGAAACTTTTTCAGGTGGATGCGGCTGCTTTTATACGAGCAGTGCTCATTCCACATGGCGGAGAATACGCCGAGTTCCGTAACGTTGGGTTTGCGCCCCAGGGTTTCCGTTATCTTTTCCCACTCATCCGGGGAAAGGCCATGGTCGAGGGCCATCTCTCTCGTGGCGAGCGTGTCTGTTGTAATCACGATGAGGCCACCATCCGCAGAACGGACATGAACATCTTGAGCCCGTCCTCGCCGCCCAGCAGAGGATCACAACTGCGCTCGGGATGTGGCATCAGGCCTACTACGTTACCCGCTAGATTGGATATACCCGCGATATTATTCATCGATCCGTTGGGATTCGCTTCGGGGTTCACGTCACCCTCCGCGTCGGTGTAGCGAAAAACGATTTGGTCGTTGTCTTCGAGTTCGGCGAGCGTCTCAGAATCGCAATAGTAGTTTCCCTCGCCGTGTGCGATGGTCATTTTGAGGATTTCTTCCGGCTCGATGCCGCAGGTGAAGGGGGTTCTCGGGGTTTCGCATTTGAGCCAAACCTCGTCACAGACGAAGCGAAGCGACTCGTTTCGCCTCAAGGCGCCGGGCAGGAGGCCCGATTCAGTCAGACACTGAAAGCCGTTGCATATGCCGAGCAGGGGACGCCCTTCCCGGGCATGCGCCGAGACAGCATTCATGATAGGTGAGAAACGCGATATAGCGCCGGCTCTCAGATAATCCCCATAACTGAAACCTCCGGGGAGTATAGCTACCTCCGTGTCTCCCAGGGAGGTTTCCTTGTGCCAGACGAAACGTACCGGCTGCTTGAGAACGTCCTTGATGGCATGGTAGCAGTCGTGATCGCAATTGGACCCGGGAAAGACGATGACGGCGAACTGCATTATTGTCTCTCGCCGTTCGTGGATTCATCCGCCATTTCGATTCGGTAGTCTTCGATTACGGGGTTGGCGAGCAGGTCGTGGCACATTCTCTCCAGATCGTCATGAATGTTGCCCGTGTCATCGATCTCGATCTCTATGTATTTCCCTACGCGCACGTCGTTCACGCCTTTGAATCCGAGAGAGGAGAGCGCTCCCCGGACGGCTTCCCCCTGGGGGTCGAGTACGCCCGCTTTGTATGTCACGTAGACGAGGGCTTTCGGCATAACCACCTCAGGGCGAAAGTTATTCTATAACGAGTTTTTCGACTTCGGCGTATGCGTCTTCGACCTGTCCTAAATCCCTGCGGAAGCGGTCCTTATCCAGTTTTCGGCCCGTACCCTTTTCCCAGAATCGGCAACCGTCCGGGGTGATTTCATCGCCCAGGAGCAGCTTGCCGCCCTCGGCCGCGCAGCGTCCGAATTCGAGCTTGAAATCCACGAGGTCAATATTTCGCTCGGAGAAGAACGCGGTGAGGATGTCGTTCACTTGGAAGGCGTATTCACGCATCTGGGCGAGTTCTTCACGTGTCGCCAGGCCGAAGGCCACGGCGGTGTCTTCGTTGATGAGCGGATCGTCGAGCTCATCGTTTTTCAGATGTAGATCGACGATTGTGTTAGGAAGACGCGCACCTTCTTCCACGCCCATTCTTTTGGCCAGACTTCCCGCGATGATATTTCTCAGCACAACCTCGACCAGGATGATGTCGAGTTTCTTCACCAGCATCTCCCGATCGGAGAGTTTTTCCACGAAATGCGTGGGAATGCCCTGGCGCTCCACCTCTTGCAGCAGGCGAGAGGAGATAGAGTTGTTGAAAACCCCTTTCGCCTCGATGGTGCCCAGTTTCTTGGCATTAAAGGCGGACGCATCGTCTTTGAAGAACTGGATATAATAGTCCGGGTTGTCGGTCTCGTAGATGATTTTGGCCTTGCCTTCGTAAACATGTCTGCCGCGTTCCATGAACAATTCTCCATACGAGGGTCGCTGAATTCGAGCCTTCGTCTCAGGGGGTTATTCCATCATTTGAATGGGTTGAAAACGACCATTCCGGGCGGTAAAGAGGTGCTATCCTAACATAACCGAGCCGATGTTTGTCACCCCGCGTATTCAGTTTCAGTCTCCTTCGGAATCGAAGACACGCTCGAAAATCCGGTCCAGATTTTTCAGGTGGGCGTCCATGTCAAAGCAATGCGCGAGTTCCTCTTTACCCAACACGCCCCCCACTTCCGGGTTCGCCGCCAGTTTCGCCTGAAAATCGCCTCCCTCTGCCCAAATTTCCATGGCGGGAGCCTGAACTCGCGCGTAGGCTTCTTCCCGTGTGATGCCCGTTTTTCGTATCAAGGCGAGCATGACGTGCTCACTGAGGAGCAATCCTTTCGAGCGCGCGAGGTTTTCCAACATTTTGTCGGGATACACGACCCAGTTCTTCATCAAATCGTTGAGTTTGACCAGCATGTAATCCACGAGAATCGTGCTGTCCGGCAATATGACGCGTTCCACGGATGAATGGGATATATCGCGTTCGTGCCATAGAGGGACGTTCTGCAGAGCCGCCGTGGCGTTCCCCTGCACTACGCGGGCAAGGCCGCACAGTTGTTCCGAAACTACGGGGTTTCTCTTGTGGGGCATGGCGGAACTTCCTTTCTGGCCCTTGCTGAAGAACTCTTCCGCCTCGCCCACTTCGTTCCTTTGCAGGTGGCGCACCTCAGTCGCCACGCGGGAGATGCTCGCCGCCACGAGAGCTAGAGCAAGGTGGTACTCCGCATGGCGGTCGCGCTGGATGATTTGGCTGCTCACGCGGTCCACCTTGAGTCCCAGGCGCTCGCAGATGGCCTTTTCGGCATCCGGCGGGATGTGGGGACACGCGCCTACGGCGCCTGATATCTGGCCGACACGAACGGCTTCTCGCGCGCGTTGCATTCGCTCGTATGCGCGCTCGAACTCGGTGTACCAGGTGGCAATTTTGAGGCCCAAGGTGGTCGGCTCGGCGTGCATCCCGTGGGTTCTGCCCGATATGATGGTGCGTTTTTGCTCCAGAGCCCGTTCTTTCAGTGTCTTTTTGAGTTCCTGAATATCATCGAGAATGATGTCGGCCGCAGAAATGAGCTGAAGCGCAAGGCCGGTATCGAGGACGTCGCTGCTCGTCATGCCGAGGTGGATGTAGCGCGAGGATGGCCCTACATGCTCCGCCACGTTGGTGAGAAAGGCAATGACGTCGTGCTTGGTGACGCGCTCAATTTCTTTGATTCGCTCGGGTTCGAAAGCTGCCTTCGACTTGATTTCCTCAAGCGCCTCCTCAGGAATTTCGCCACGAGCGCTCATTTCCTCGCATACGGCTATCTCCACGTCGAGCATGCGTTGCAGCTTTTCCCGTTCTTCCCATATTTTCGCCATTTCGGGGCGTGTATATCTCGGAATCAAGGAAGACCCTCCGTTATTCCACCGGCGCCCATAATGGGTGTCGGTTCATCCTGGGAGGCGCTCAGGAGATTTCTCCGGCCGTGGCCGTTCAACGCTTTTCGGGCCGTCTCCAGAATAAGCTGGTTCTCGTTGTTCTCTAGTGAGATATGAGCGCAGATGAGCCACTCGAAGTCGGCGGTAACGATATTCTTGAGCAGTTTCGCAGCTTCCTCGTTGCTGAGGTGTCCGAGCTTTCCTCGAATCCTCTGTTTGATCGGCCAGGGGTAGGGGCCGTTGATGAGCATTTCCACGTCATGATTGAATTCCAGGACAAGTCCTTGAAGCCCCTGAAGCCGCTGGCGCGCCAGATTCGTGGCGAATCCCATGTCGGTGGCGAAGCCGACTCGTCGCCCGTCTTCGGCGTTCAATATCATCCCGAAGGGATCGGCTGCGTCATGGGGTGTGCTGAAAGGCTCCACTTTCATACTACCAAGTTGAAAGGGGAGCCCCACTTCAATTTCCGTCCACGCAGGGGTTTCGCCTATAGTTTTCAGGCTCGCCGTGTATGTGGCTTTGTTTGTCCAAAGGGGCAGATTCCACCTTCTCGCCAAAGTGCCCGCGCTTCTGATGTGATCAATGTGTTCATGCGTTAGCACGATTGCCATCAGGTCCTGCGGGCTAAGGCCATAAGTTTCGAGTCGTTTTGTGATTTGCCGTGCGCTGAGGCCCGCATCGACGAGAAACGTCGCGCCGTTTGAGCGAACCAAAGCGGCGTTTCCCCGACTACCGCTCCCTAAAATTCCAATTTCCATGTTTCGCGTCCCGTCGTAATTTACACTCAGCCATTGAGGGCGATTATTCGTTATTACGGGTCCTTGGTGAAAACCTCATCAATGCGTTGGCAGATATAATGAAGAGCGGCTTCATGGGCTTCCTGTATGAACCCGGTGTCATTCGAGGGCACATTCACTGAATGTTTCGCAGCCTGGGAGGCTGGGCCACCACCCCCGCCGGTCATCGCGATGCCAATTAATCCAAGGGCGTCGGCTCGTTTGATAGCGTTGACGACATTGGCTGACTTGCCGCTCGTGCTCAGACCCAGGGCGACGTCTCCCATTCGTCCGTGCGCCTGAACTTGCCGCGCAAAAATTTCCTCATATGCGTAGTCGTTCCCGATGGCGGTGAGGGCGCTTGTATCGGCGCTGAGGCAGATAGCGGGCAGGGGAGCGCGATCAGCCAGAAAGCGGCCTACGAGTTCGCCCGTGAAGTGCATGGCGAGCGCGGCGCTCCCTCCGTTGCCGAAGGCGATAATTTTCCTTTCAGATTCCAGGCATTCGACGATGACGCTGCAGATATAGTCCACGTCCCGGGGGTAGTCGCTCGTGGCAAGCGATTCATATTTTACGGCGCGTTCGGCCAGGAATTCCTTTGCCGATGATCCCAAAGGATGCCTCTGAGTATTGGGGCGGTAAGGAGGGTGGAACAGGGAATCCACCCAGTGCCCTGCAATCTAGCCGATCCACGTGCTGTATTTCAAGGGTTGATGTTTAATCGTTCCCTGAAGTCATCTATTGTGACTAGGAGACCCTCCTCCAGGGAAATCGCTGGCTCCCAAGCAAGATGTTTTTTCGCTTTCGTGATGTCAGGTTGGCGAATCTTCGGATCATCTACGGGCAGTGGTTCATGTTGAATGTTCGAGTCTGTGCCCGCGAGTGCGATGATTTTCTCCGCGAGGTCGAGAATCGTCATCTCGGAAGGATTTCCGAGGTTGATGGGTTCATGAATTTCACTGTCCATCAGCTTGATTAGTCCATTGATGAGATCGGTGATGAAACAAAAACTTCGCGTCTGCTTGCCATCGCCAAAAACGCTGATGGGTTCGTTCCGTATGGATTGCGTGATGAAGGCGGGTATGGCGCGTCCGTCTGCGATTCGCATTCTCGGACCATAAGTATTGAAGATGCGAGCTATGTGCGCGTTGAGGCCATGCGTTCGATGATAGGCCATGGTCATGGCTTCTGAGAATCTCTTGGCTTCGTCATATACGCCGCGCGGACCTATGGGGTTTACGTGGCCCCAATATTCCTCGTACTGCGGATGAATCTGGGGGTCGCCATATACTTCCGAGGTGGATGCCAGCAAAAAGCGCGCTTGTTTCTCTTTTGCAAGCCCAAGGGCATTGTGTGTGCCGAGGGAGCCGACCTTTAGTGTTTGGATGGGAAACTTCAAATAGTCATTCGGGCTTGCCGGACTTGCGAGATGAAAAACCGCGTCCACGTTTCCCTCGACGTAAACATGTTCGCTAACGTTGTGTTTATTGAGAGCAAAATTCGGATGTTCGTTTTCGAGGAGGTGTGCGATGTTGGAGAGGTTTCCGGTAAGGAAATTGTCGACGCAAACGACATCGTTGCCCAGAGCGATGAGTTTGTCGCACAAATGGGATCCGATGAAGCCCGCTCCACCTGTTACCACAACGCGAGAGTTTTTCATTCTCGAGGATTAGCCGGTGTTTTCCCGATGCTGAAATATTCAAAGCCAGCATCTGTTACTTGCTCAGAAGAGTATATGTTTCGGCCGTCGAATATAATTGGCTCCACCATCTCTGATTTCAGGCGATTCAGATTCAACTGAATAAATTCGCGCCACTCGGTGACGATTACAATTCCGCTTGTTCCTTTCGCCGCCTCGTAGGGGCTTTGGCAGTATTCGATGCTCTCATTGCCAACAATCCGTCTGGCGTTTGCGGTGGCAATAGGGTCGTATGCGCGCAGCCTGGCGCCAGCTTTGCGGAGCGCGGAACAAATCTCGATGCTTTTCGCCTCTCGCATGTCATCCGTGTCAGGCTTGAACGATAGCCCCAAAAGGCCGATGGTTTGCCCCTCGAGCGGCAGGGAGTGTTTCTCACCGAGTCTCTCGATGATTCTTTGCACGAAACGGGGCACCCGACTGTCGTTTTCCGCTCGTACGGCTTCTAAAATCGACATTTCAACGCCAAGCCTTCTAGAGGCGTGCAATAGGGCGTCCACGTCTTTGGGAAAGCAGGAACCGCCATAGCCCAGTCCTGCACCCAGAAAGTCGTGGCCAATCCGCGAGTCCGCGCCAACTCCTTTTGCCACTTCGCGGATGTCCGCCTGTGTCTTCTCGCAAAGGTTTGCCACCGCGTTGATGAAAGTAATTTTCGTCGCCAAAAACGCGTTCGAAGCATATTTGATTAACTCGGCGCTTTGCGTGTCCGTGATGATGCAAGGCGCGTTCAGGGCCTGATATAGAAGCTGGACGATTTCCGCCGCTTTCTCAGATGATGAGCCGATGACGATACGTTCCGGTTGGAGCGTATCCCGCACTGCTTGCCCTTCGCGCAGGAATTCCGGATTGCAAACTACGTCGAAATCTGTCGGGGCGACTCCATTTTTTTCGATGACCTCACGAACGAAATCCCCAGTGCCGACGGGCACGGTGCTTTTGTTGACGATGATCTTGTAATCATGCACCGAGCGGGCGATATCCGCGGCAGCCGCTTCTACTTGCGAGAGATCGGTGCCGCCATCCTCTGCAGTTGGGGTGCCCACGCAAATGAAAATGATCTCACTCTCCGAAACGGCTTCGGGTATCGAGGTGGTGAACGTGAGCCTGCCCTCACTCAAGTTACGCTTCAGCAGTTCGGGCAGTCTGGGTTCATGAATGGGGCAGTCGCCCGTGTTCAGGATATCCACGCGGCTCTTGTCGATATCCACGCCGATGACATCGTTGCCCAAATCGGCAAACACGGCTCCTGTGACCAACCCGACATATCCACAGCCGATAACGCAAATGTTCACTGGACTGCTCACCCTTCATCAAACAAGCAGGTTGTGCCTAAAATTAGAGAATAACCGCGCGATTTTACTCAAAAAATGAAGACGCCCATGAGCTGATTGCCCCAAATCCGCTTCTTCGTGAAACAGTTGGTCTACTCGTGAAACCCAGGCCCCTCTCGCTTTCGAGCAGACCGATGAGGCTAAAGCCGAGGAAGACGTCGCTTTTATCCTTGGTGTCGGTGATCGTGAGTTCCATGCCCCAGCAACAATCGAGGTAGCGTGCCGTTATGCTTTGCTCCAATGTTGTCTTTTCCGTTTTGTTAATACGCGAAAAATATTCGAAGGAAAGATTCTCGTTGAGAGAGAACCCCCCGGCGAAATTCAGGTAACTACCTTCTTCGTTTTCCTGATAATTGACACTTTGACGCGTCCAGGTTCTATCTACGTTGAGATACCACTCCTTCCCGCCGTCGAGAAAGACACCTGTGGAGTGTTCGCTGATTTCCAGGTCGTAGGGGTTGTATTTGAATTGTTGCAGCAGACGAAGTTTGGAAAAGGGCTGTGATTCGAGCCTGAAAGTAATGTCGCTCAAAGGACGTTTCGGTTTCGTGTCCAGTCCTTCATTCCTTCGCGCTTCGACGAGATCATAAGTCTGGCTGATTCGGTAACGAAACAACTGCCTTGTCTGGAACCCGTCTTTTATGGGTAGTTTCGTCAGTACACGGTTCACGATGGCGTATTCGACGGCATGTTCATGCTGCAGAGTGTCCACCGGGTCCAAGGGGATGATCAGGCTTCTGTCGTACGAGTCGTTGTTCGGGCTGTATAGATATTTCGCTTCAAACGAGAGGATATGCTTGAAATCACGGAAGGGGCCTAGTTCACCTGGGTAGACTTTACTGTATCGCGGGCCAATCGCATGAAGCCTCGTAAACCACATTTCACGTGAAAGGCCGGATTCTATATGTTGCGTGTCATCGAAGTCCGAGCCCAATCCAGGTACTGTTCTTTGGTGCGTCCAGTGGGTTCTGCGGAATCCGATTTCGGGCGTCAGGCCGAGCCAGGGAACAGTCTCCAAACGAAGCGACAAAGATGGTTCGACATGAAACCGGCTCAAGCGGAGCGTATTTTCGTACTCCGTTTTTCTGAAATTTGTGAAGGAGGAATCCAGGTTGAAATAAAAATCGCTTTTACCCAGACGTTTGTTGTGGATGTCCAGGACAATATCCGGAGCTCGTTGAAACAATTGCCCGTCGTTTTCGCCCAATCCCTCGCGTCGTCTCATTCCCAGTTGGAGTTGTCCGGATATTTGGGGGAGATTTTGCGTGAAGGTGACATGTGTGTCGGTAGCCTGGCGCGTGCGAGTCAGCAGACCGTCTTCGAGAGAGCGGTCGTTCTGCGGTCGTTTTTGGAAATCGACCACGGCGTGTAGATTTGCGCCCTTGTCCTTGAAATTCGTGCGATGGAAGCCTCTGACGTCCCAGAAGGTTGACCGCTCGATTTTGTCTTTCAGGTAGCGACCCGCTATCTGTCCCGAAGTGTTTTGATTCGGTGCGTAGCGGTACTCTCCTTTATAGCGAGTACCGCGCTTTGTGAAATAATCGACACCGAGAGTGGCGTCCGTAGAATCGTTGATGGCCCAGAAAAATGAGGGTGAAAACTGGAAACCGCTTCGACTGCTCGAGCCGATGCCCGGCAGGAGGAAGCCGGTGGCTCTTTTCGTTTTTATCGGCACCATAACCCAGGGCAAAAAAGCTGCCGGCACCCCCTTAACCGTCATGGTGGGGGCTTCAAGTTTAGCGTAGCCCTCGACCTCGAAGGTCGCCCGCTCGAAACCGAAAGCCCAGTCTGGAAGCTCCCCTTCACATGTGGTGAAAGTGCCCCCCTGGACTTCATACCGATTTTCTGACAGGCGCCGAATCACTCGTCCCGTTACATAATATGTGGTGCCGATGGTGCCGCGCGCGTTGAACACGACCAACCGTTCGGTATCGAGATTGAATTCAATGCGGTTGGCTAAAATACGGTCGTTCGCAGTTTGAAAAACAATGTTACCGGTGGCGACGCCATCTCGCGTGGATGTTTGCACCTCGATATGGTCCGCCCGGATCCTTTTGCCCAAATACCGGATGTCCGCAGCTCCGCGGCCGATAATCCGCTGCCGCTCCCGGTCTTCTCGTATCTCATCAGCCGTGATGGCGATGGATTCTTCACGTTTTCTTGAGGATCGAGGGTCCTCGTCACTTTTTGTGGACGAAGAGGGCGGCGCTTGGACTTGCGCGACGCTATTTTGCTGTGCTCTCGGGGATGATGGCGTCCAGAAAATTACAAAGGAGAAAATTGCGATTGATAAATAAAGCCCATCTGTTTTCAAAAAAGCTACATATTTATTCTTCGTCACGGAGACTCTCATCATCGTGAATCGCTAGGAACTGTCTCTGACTTCAGATGAGCTAAGCTTTTCTATAACGGTTTTGAGTCGAATAGATTATGAATCCAATTTGATGAGATCGCAATCCAGGGGGCATAAGGAACAAGATGAGATACGTCTCATCATACGAGCCGTTTATAGCGGTATGAGATGCGCTTCGGGAAGGGTTATGTTGATTCCGGATGTGTTTCTTCGAGGTTGTCCGAGGCGCGCTCTCGTTTTATTCTCTGCCACCTCGTTATCATTCCATAGGGGCCGGATGCAGCATAACCGACAAAAGCCAGACAGGCGACCACCTGAGGAATCGCCGCCGCCACGAACAGAGCAAGCACCGCGCCGACGAGGACGCGGAATGGTCTTCTGAGCGGTCCGCTTATATCCTTGAAACTCTTGTAGCGGATGGTGCTCACCATCAGGAATGCCAGAACATAGCTGAGCGCCGCAATGAGGATGAGGGGGACGTGGGGCTTGATCGAAAAATCTTCAACCAAGTATACGATGGATGCCAAGACACCCGCCGCCCCGGGTATCGGCAGGCCACGGAAATCCATGGAACCGCTGCCCGCTTGCGCCAGCACGTTGAAGCGCGCCAGCCTCAAGGCGCCGCAAGCAGCGAATATGAAGGTGGCCAGCCAGCCGATTCTCCCGTAAGGGGCGAGGAGCCAGGTATATATCAAAACGGCAGGTGCGATGCCGAAAGCCGTCAGGTCGCACAAAGAATCGTATTGTAGCCCAAAAGCGCTCGTGCTTTTCGTCAACCTGGCGACAGTACCGTCAAGCCCATCTAAGACGATGGCCAACAATATGGCCAGCGAGGCCCAGATGAAGTTTCCCTGTATAGAGGCGACGATTGCATAGAAACCGGCAAAAAGACTGCCTGTCGTCAGCAGATTGGGAACCAGGAATATCCCTCGCTGAAAAGAGCGCCTTCCTGAGCGGCGTCTTCTTCTGCGTGAACGACGACCAAATTTATTCCGTGGCTGTCTGGTGGTTTGCTCGTCCAACGATAGTCTCTCCTCCGCGAACTCGCTGCCCCTGTTCTACGGATATATCAAAACCTTTCGGAAAATATAGATCTGTTCGCGAGCCGAACTGAATCAGCCCAAAGCGTTCGCCCGCATATATTGTATCTCCCGCTTTTGTCCAGCAGACAATCCGCCGTGCCAGTACACCGGCGATTTGAATTACTCTGAAATTATCGCCTGTGTTCGTCTCGATTTCCAGTATGTTTTGCTCATTGTTGCTCGATGCGGCTTCTTTGTAGGCAGCCAGGAAACGACCTTTTTGATAGTGGATGTTCGATATTCTCCCCTCTACGGGCGATCTGTTGATATGAACGTCTAGAGGAGAGAGGAAAATCCGGACCACGCTTCCGCCATTTTCGGTGGAGGTGACCTCCACGACCCGCCCATCCGCAGGGGACAAGACAACGCCCGGCACATCAGGCGGGGTGCGGTGGGGGTCTCTGAAAAAACCGGCTACAGCCGCGGCCAGCAGAAAAAAAAGAACCGCCCACATCCATCCACCCAAGAGGATCGAAATGAGGCCGATGGCCGTTAAACCCGAAACATAGCCCCAACCCTCTCTCGCAACGAATGGTCTGCTGGAGTTGTCTCTTTCACTCATTGGTCAATTTTTTGCGCCCTTGAGGGTTTTGGCCCCTCGGGTGAGTGCAACCTTGCCTGTGCGGGCGATCTCTTTGATGCCGAATGGTTGGAGCAAATTCAATATGGCGTGAATCTTTCCCTCGTCTCCTGTGACTTCGACGGTGATGGTATCTGTGGACACATCAACGACACGGCCCCGGAAAACGTCGATGATTTGAAAGATCTCCGGCCGCGCGGCTTTCGGAGCAGAAATCTTGATGAGAATCATTTCACGCTCGACGCTGTCCGACTCGCCCATATCCATCACCTTGAAGGTGTCGATGAGCTTGCTGAGGTGTTTTCTGATTTGTTCGAGAACTTTTTCGTCTCCGCGCGTGACGAGAGTGATTCGGGATACGCTCGGGTCCTGCGTCACCCCCACGCAAAGGCTGTCGATGTTGTAGCCGCGGGCGCTGAAAAGACTCGCCACCTTGGCGAGAACGCCGAATTTGTTCTCCACCAAAACCGCTATCGTATGTGTATCGTCCTTGGAATTTCTGGGCATTATGCGATGGGCTCCCAATCTTCGGGCATGCCGTCGTAGGGCAGCGAAATCATTCCCGTGCGCGCCATTTGCGATATTCCGTAGCCCTCGAACGCCTTGAGGAGGGTTCTGACCTTGTGATCGTTGCCGCTCGCTTCGAGGGTTACGGTATCGTCGGTCATGTTGATCACCTGAGCGCCGAAGGCGTTGGCGAGTTGGATGACTTCACTTCTTTGGCTAATGGGCGCTTTGATTGTCGCGAGAACGAGTTCGCGCGTGACGGCTTGGTTGTATGAGATTTGCTCGACCTCTCGCACGTCGTAGAGCTTGCGGAGTTGTTTGGCGATCTGGTCGAGTTCGTTTTCCTCGCCGAAGGCGACGATGACGATGCGCGTTATCGTGGCATCCTCCGTCGGTCCGGCGGCGATGCTTTCGATGTTGTATCCACGGCGCGTGAAAAGGCCTGCTACGTGGGAAAGCACGCCAGCGTGGTTGTTAACGAGAATAGAATAGACTTGTCTCATGATTTGGCTTCCCTGGAGGGGGGTGCAAGTTGCATCTCATCGTTTCCGGCTCCGGCTGGAACCATAGGCCAGACGTTTTCTTCCTTGTTGACAAGGAAATTCAACACAACTGGCCCGTCGTGCTCGGCCGCCGTCTCAAGGGAATTTCGCACTTCATTCACGTCGGTAACGTTGATGCCCTTTACGCCATAGCCTTCTGCGATGGCGGCGAAATCAGGATTTTCCGGGTAATGCGAATGCGAATAGCGTTTCTCAAAGAACAGTTCCTGCCACTGGCGGACCATTCCCAGATACGCATTGTTCAGGATGGCGACCTTCACAGGGACGTTATATGTTGCTGCCGTGGCGAGTTCGACGAGCGTCATCGCAAAACTGCCGTCGCCGTCGATGAGCCAAACGTCTTTCTCCGGGCGGGCGAATTTAGCGCCGATGGCGGCGGGAAGACCGAAGCCCATCGTGCCGAGACCGCCGGAAGTCACCCAGGTCTTCGGCTCGTTGAAGCGGATGAACTGCGCCGCCCACATCTGGTGCTGGCCCACACCGGTCACGTATATGCCGTTACCCTCGGTAATTTCCTGAATCTGATCGATCACGTACTGAGGTTTGATGGAGCCGTCCCAGTCGTATTGAAGGGGATAGTTCTCCTTCCAGTCCGTCCAGGTCTGCCGCCATTCATCGTAATCTCTGGGTGTCAGGCGCTCGTTGAGTGCGATAAGCACGTCCCGTACATTCCCGAGTATCGGGATATGGGTGTGCACTCGCTTGTCGATCTCGGCGTCGTCGATGTCGACGTGAGCGATGGTCGCATTGGGGCAAAAACTCGATACCTTGCCAGTCACGCGGTCGTCGAAGCGGGCGCCGAGATTGATGAGCAAATCACACTCACAAAGAGCAAAGTTCGCGTAGGCCGTGCCGTGCATACCCGGCATACCGAGGAAGAGATCGTCCGTTCCCGGGAAACCCCCGAGCCCCAGCAATGTGTTGATGACCGGGATGCCTGCTGCTTTTGCGAATTTCACTAGTTCTGTGGATGCCCCGGACTTGATAATTCCGGCGCCGCCAATGATGACAGGTCGCTTGGCCCGCTCAATGGCTTCAAGTAGTTTGTCGATTCCTTCGGTATCTAGTTCGGGATATTCCCTGATAGCCGGAAGAGGGGATTCAGCGGATTCTCGCGGCGTGTATTCCGTTTTGGTGATTTGGATGTCTTTAGGAAAATCGATCAGGACGGGGCCGGGTCGACCCGTCGTCGCTACGCGAATCGCTTCCCGTGTAACGTGTTGAATTTCATTGACATCCTTGATGAGCCAGTTGAATTTAGTGACCGGAATGGAGCAGCCGTACATATCGGCTTCCTGAAAGGCGTCGGTCCCTATCATATTGGTCGCGACTTGTCCTGTAATGGCGATGAGCGGTACGGAATCCATCTGCGCGTTTGCGAGGCCGGTAATGAGGTTCGTGGCCCCGGGGCCGGACGTAGTGACTACGATGGCGACTTTTCCGCTCACGCGCGCGTACCCGTCCGCCATGTGCGCGGCTCCCTGTTCGTGCCGTGTGAGGATGTGAGGGAAATCCGACTTCATCAACTCATCGTAAAAAGGCATGATGGCGCCACCCGGGATGCCGAAAGCCATCTCGATGCCTGCCGCTTTCAACTCTTCGATAAGGATTTGCGAGCCATTGAGCTCCACGAATGAAACCTCCTAGTTATCAGGCAAGGCGCTGAGCTTGCCTTGAAGTACTTTTTTTCGGCTGTCGCGCACGATCATGTCTTTTGTCGCGCCGCCTGCGGGCACCATCGGGAACACCAATTCGTCAGGGTCGACGATCACGTCCAGGATGTAGGGTCCCGGCGTATTGATCATTTCCTGAATGGCGGGTCTGATTTCTTCTTTGTCTACGATCCGGCGACCACTGGCGCCGAATGCTTCCGCTAGTTTGACGTAATCAGGCGAGGAATCGAAATCCACTTCGCTGAATCGTCGATCCATAAACAGGTCCTGCCATTGACGAACCATGCCCAGCGTGGCGTTGTTGAGCAAAAATACTTTTACGGGAATGTCGTATTGAACGGCCGTGGCGATTTCCTGCATCACCATCTGAAAACTTCCGTCTCCCGCAATGTCGATGGCCAACTTATCCGGTCTTGCCAGCGCCGCGCCGATGGCCGCGGGAAAGCCGAAGCCCATGGTTCCAAGGCCGCCGGACGAGATGAACTGGCGAGGGAAGGTGAAATTGTAAAATTGGGCGGCCCACATCTGGTGTTGTCCAACCTCGGTGGTGATGACTGCTTTATCGCCCACTTCCTCACTCAAGGCGACGATAGCCTCTTGCGGCTTGATCGGCGCACCCTCGGGGGAGTCGAACGAAAGCGGATATTCCGCTCTCAGATTCTGGAACCGCTTTTTCCACAAGGCGCGCTTTTGAGGCTTGACGAGTTTGTTGACCTCGGCGAGCACTTGGCGTGCGTCACCGACGACCGGGATATCCGCTGCCTTGTTCTTTCCGATGGCCGTGGGGTCAATGTCGATATGGATGATTTTCGCCCGGGTCGCGAATTCCGAGACCTTGCCGGTGACACGGTCGTCGAACCGCGCGCCGACGGCGATGAGCAAATCGCACTCCATGGTCGCGTAGTTGGCGTATGCCGTCCCGTGCATGCCGAGCATTCCCAAAGAGAGTTCATGTGCGCTTGGGAAAGCACCTGCTCCCAGAAGAGTGTATGTGACTGGAATCTCCGCCGTTTCCGCGAGTTTCAGTATCTCCTTGTGCGCTTCCGAGTGAATGGCGCCACCGCCCACGTAGAGAAGGGGCTGTTTGGATTCTTTTATGGCTTCGGCTACGCGCTGGATTTGCCTGGGATGGCCTTTGGTCGTGGGCTTGTAGCCGCGAAGATCCACTTTCTCTGGAATCTGGTAGAGCCCATCACCGAGGAGGACGTCTTTGGGCAAATCAACGAGGACCGGGCCGGGCCTTCCCGTGCGTGCGATGTAGAAAGCCTCCTGGATTGTTTCCGCAAGATCATCCGTGCTCTGAACCAAATAGCTGTGCTTGGTGATGGTTCTGGTCATGCCGACGATGTCGGCTTCCTGAAAGGCGTCGTTGCCCACCATCGTAGTGGCAACTTGCCCCGTGAGGCATACGATAGGAATGGAATCCATGTAGGCATCTGTGATGCCTGTGATGAGATTCGTAGCGCCCGGACCGGATGTAGTAAGGCATACGCCTACCGTCCCACTTGCGCGAGCATAACCCTCGGCCATATGAGCGGCGCATTGCTCATGCCGGATCAGCAGATGCTTGATTTTGCTTCTCTCGAGAAACAGGTCCAGGAGCGTAAGAAGTATAGCGCCCGGATGTCCGAAAACGTACTTTACGCCCTCGCGCTCAAGGCTGCGGTAGATAATCTCGGCCCCCGAGATTTTCTTCGGTTTCAGTTTTGCAGGTTGTTTTGTAGTTTGGCTTTTCGCCTTGGTCGCCACGGCCATTTCCTCTCTGCCAGTTGAGCTTGTTCTCACGCTGACAATGAAGTTGATCCGAAAAACGCCGATGATGCCGGCGGGTCGTTAAGAAGAAATCAGGGGACGGCGCACGAGGGCACACCGCCCCCTTCTTACGCCAGACTCCTTATTCCACAACATCTTTTTCGGACCCATTTGGCCGTTTTCCATAATAATTCGTGTGCTAAAACGCTGAATACGTCTCAGAAAAGATCGGGTGAGTGATTCATCCCGATACCTCAAGTACACGACGCGTGATATTACTGCATGTTTTTCCTTCTGGTCAAGGATGAAAACGTAAAATCTTTTGTTTCAAGGCTCTAGCATACTTCAGAGAGCGAAACACCGAAATTTTAAGATTTCTCCATCTTTTCCAATTGTGTCTTGATAGCGAGTTTTTCTTTTTTGAGTCGTTTTATCTGCTGTTGTTCTTCCGGTGATGGAAACCGAATTTCTTCAAGCGATAAAATCTTTTCATCCAAAACGGAATGCTCTTTCTTCAATAGTGTGAGTTCATCGTCTTCATTCAGAGTTTCTTCCATTTTTTCAGTTGCTTCCAATGAAAAGTCTCCTTCCGGGTATCCATGGTGAAAATTTCAGGCTCTCATTTTGGTTGAATACGTGTCTGTGAATAATCGTTTAATCTACGAAATGTTGATGTTTGGATCAACCCTTCGGGTCGGCCCATTTGGTTTGCGCCTGTGATTTCCGGCAATAATTCAGAGATATGTTGGCGCTATGCGGGGGTGTTCGGCTCTCTAGCGCCTTGTGGGTCAACCATGCGGTCGCAACGGCCGATGAATCAATATCATGGTGCCTGAGCGCTCCTTGTGAAGCGCCAATGGCAAGGCTTTCGGGCAATTCTTCTTTTTGCCCAGCGAGAAGCGTGTCTCCATCCTCCGGGAGGCGGAACTCCACGGGTGCGATGATTTCATCCTCCCGGACGCGGGAAAGGGGATTTCCCCGTGATGACTCTGGGTTTCCGGAAACTTGAAACAACGCGGTGAACAACTCCCCGTATCTGGCGTCTCGATAGGGAAGAATGTAATCGGGCAGGTTGCGGCCCGTGCGCATTTCATTCAAAAGCGCGGCCATAGCCATGATCTCCAAGGATGAAAATCCATACAACGGACAGCCCCAGCCCAAAGAAAGCCCTTTTGCGCAAGAGAGTCCCACCCGCAGTCCGGTGAACGTCCCCGGGCCGATGCTCACCCCGACGGCCTGAATCATATCGGCGGGTATGTTTCTTGAATTCAGAAGTTGCTCCACATGGGGCAATAGCGTCCTGGAAATCCGAACCTCTCCCGAGAGAAGCGCCTCTTCTTCGGTGGATCCTGTTGAGCATAAAAGAGAGCACCTTCCTCTCGGTGTCGATGTATCAAGGGCCAGGATATAGCGGGGGTCATCCATGCAGGTGCGGCCCCTCAAGGGTTTTTTGAGAGATAAAACGAGAGATGTTCCAGTTCACTGCCTAGATCCACGTTTTTCACCTTTATGTGGAGCGGCGTTTGAATTTGGGTGGGAGCGAAATTCAATATGCCGGTTATGCCGGCATTCACGAGAGCCGTCCCTACATTTTGCGCGCTTTCACTCGGCACCGCAATGATGCCGATCTTGATTTGTTTTTCTTTCACGACCTCATGCAAATCCGACATCGCCAAAACAGGGTGAGAGCCGGTCCGGTGAGGGGGTATTTTTTCAGGGAATTTGTCGAAAACAGCGTCGATTTCAAAGCCATGAGCGAGAAATCCTTTATACGCCAATAGGGCCGAACCGAGATTGCCCGCCCCGACGAGTACGACTTTCCATGTCTGCGTTACGCCCAGGATTTTTTTTAGATTGTCCCTCAACTCCTTGATGTAATAGCCCTTCCCTCGGACGCCGAAATCTCCGAAATAGGCAAGGTCTTTCCTGATTTGCGCAGGTTTGAACCCGCACTGCCGTGCCAGATCGGCGGACGCGATGAGTTCGGTCTCCTCGCTTTTTATCTGATCCAGAATGCGGGCGTAGGTGGACAACCGGTTGACGGTAGCCTCGGGGATTCTTGTTTTTGTGTTTTCCCACATCGGCTTTATAAACACCCGCGATTTAAAGGCCAGAAGAGAGTCTCGCAGCGTATGGCTCTCCAAGGCGAGAGTAGATTCTATGCGTTTTGATGAGAAGGGCAAGTGGGGCTCAGCCGGCATCGAAAAAGCAGATATTTTCAATGCTTCAGGAAACAGGACATCCTGGGAACGCGTATCAAGACAATCGTCGTCGGCCAACGCGAAAAGGGGGAGCCGTCCGGCCCCCCCTTGAGTCTTGCGAGCGCTGGTTTATCTAGCCAAGGATGATGATGAGGCAGATTACGAACGTATAAATGACAAGGGACTCGATTAAGGCGAGACCGATGATCATCGACACGCGAAGATCTCCGCCGGCTCCCGGGTTGCGCGCCGTGCCGTCCAAGGCGCTGGCGATGCTCCTGCTCTGGGCGAAGGCGCCCGCTGCGGCGGCGATGGCCAGAGCGAACGACGAGGAGATCATTCTCCATTTCATAACCTCACCGCTTCCGGCATCGCCGGCTGCGGCGGCGAAGGCATTGGTGGCCATGGCTGCGAAGCTGGCTAACGTGAATCCGATTATCCCCAAGCGTTTCATCCCTTGCTTCTCCTTGTTGAAGTGATTCCTACATGAACCGTTATCGTTAATGAGCGTGGGCGGCCTCATGGCCATGCTCCTCGTCGTGGTCGTGTCCTTCAAGCGACCCGGCGATATATATCATGGTCAAGAGGGTGAAAACAAAGGCCTGAATGAAACTTCCGAAAATGACGAACATCTGCATCGCCCAGGGAACGGGCAGGAAAATCTGCAGGCAGAGCAGCATCAGAACGCCGAGTACGAGTTCCTCGCCCGTGATGTTCCCGAAAAGGCGCAAAGTGAGTGAAAGGGGACGGCTCAGATGAGAGATAATCTCGATGGGTATCATGAGCGGCGCCAGCCACATGATGGGGCCCGTGAAATGCTTGAGATACGCCATGCCGCTTCTCTTGAGTCCCACGTAATGGGTGGCGAAAAACACGGTGAGCGCACAACCCACGTTGGTGTTCAGGTTGCTCGTCGGCGCCATGAAGCCGGGCAGGATTCCAATGACGTTGCACAGGAAAATGTAGGTGCCCAGCGTGAATACGAGGGGGAAGAAGGGACGCCCCTCATTGCCGAGGGGGCCTTCCATGAAGGCGGAAAACCCGTCGAAAATCGCCTCGAAGAGGTTTTGTCCGCCAACGGGTATCTTTTGCAGCGCTTTGGTGACGAGCAGTGAGGTCACGATGAGGAACACCATCACCAGCCAGCTGTACACGATGTTGGGATAGGCGGAGAGCCCCGGGTAGATGTCGAAATACAGGAACGGGTGAAATTTTTCCATGTGTTATGCTCTTGTAGATCCTTGTATTCGCAGGGCGTATCGAGCCCCGTGAATGAATATGGCCAACGGCGGAATGGTCAACCCTATCACCACGCTCACGACGGGAAGCCCTGCCCAGCCTATCGCGAGCGCTACGACGCCCATGAGGGCGAAAAAGCGCAATATGTATAAAACGTGATGCCACCATTTCGGGCGGCTGACGTTTTTTTGAAAAATGCGGGCGAAGTATACATCCATCATCCGGAAACTTCCAAGCGCGCACGCTCCGCCTGTCGCCACGCCCAGGGCCGTCGGAACGTCCCTCAGAATCAGTCCCGCCAGACTCATGAGGGCCAGAATCAGCCAGCCGGAGTTTTCGATGCTTCTGAGGGCGAATGATGGTTGGTTTCGCATTCAGCGGACGCCTCTGATGAGATCGATAAAAGCGGAAACAAAACCCAGAAACAACCCGATTACCATCGCCCACGGATATGTGCCGGCATAATGATCAATGACATACCCGATGCCGCCGCCTACGAGCGGCGCCGTCACGAAGTTCCAGCCCAGTGCCGCGAGGTGCACGTTTCGCACGCCCTTGCGGATTTTCCTGTCGCGCGCCCTGGCCGGTTTCTTCGCTTGTGGTCCGCGGCCCGGCTCTGGAGGAGGATCGGAGGCCATGCCCTGCATTCTCCCCAGACGAGAAGTGCGGCAACGAATTTGACGGGCGGGAACCTACCAACACAGCCGGTGGGTGTCAAGACGACCCGGGGGTCCGGACGAGAAAATATGCAAGCCCCTGCAAATCCCCGCATTTGCCGATGTCGCGGGCCTGGCGGGCCGTGGCAGAATTCCCCCGCGCCTGGGTGTGCGGCGGACGGATCCGGCCGTCGGAACCGGTTTTCGCGGGCGCATCTGCCCGCATTTCCCCTCGAAAATTTTCAGTAATTTACTGAATTACCCCGTGAATTTATCTATATTTACGGAAATTCCATAATTTTGAACGCGCCGAGCCGCTCCGCCATCATACCTGCGCGCGCCGCTCCGCGCGCCGCCGCAAATGCGGGCAGATGCGCGGGCGGTTCCCGCCGGAAAACGAAACCGGCCCTTCCCGGGAAGGGGAAGCCGCACGTCAGGCCAACCTCTCAGGATACCCCCGAAGGTCTCCTCTCGCGCCACTGCAAATGCGAGAAAATGCGCGCGCCTTGAAACCGCCCCCGGAGAGGGAAGGTCTGGTTGCCTGCAGGGTGGGGGACGCCGCCGCGTGAGGGGCGCTCCGCGCGGCGCAGCGGGCTGTCCGCCGATGAGGCAGAGAAGCGTTTCGAAGGTCAATCGCAACCGGGGGGCTCGCAAACCCACCCGCCCCGGCCGGGTTTCACCTCACCCTGAGTCGTCGGGACAGGCACGGGGGCCTGACCCTGCACAAACGCAAATCCTCCCGCATTGGACTGTTTCATCGGGCTTTCCCCTCGGGAAGCTTTTCTTGCACCTCCTCGCCGGAGGGTGTTGCCTTTACCCACCTGACAAGGGGTTGTTCAAAAACCCCTGCGCGCCCCCTCGAATGGAGGCCGTAGGGGCGTCGAACTTCCCGAAGAGGGGAGTTCGAACGTGGCCGCCCGTCGGTGGTATTCACCCCGATACAGGAGGGGCGCGTGGGCCACGGACGGGCACGGGAGCCTGTCCCTACCCGTCCGGCTCCAGGTCGCCGCTCACCGCGGCGTCAATCACGTGGCGGAGCGTCCGGCACACGAAGTACTTGCCGCCGGCTCTGATCACACGCTCCCGGAACCGCTGCTGACTCGTGGAAAGGTCGTTCTTCCCCGCCTTGAGGTCGATGGCGACATACTCCCCCCCGGCCCGGCAGATGATGATGTCCGGCGCGCCGTACTGCCGCGTCGCCGAAAGGGTGGACGTGTCCAGGACGACGATGCCGATCTTCTTCTCGAGCCGTTTCAACACCATCATCGCCGCCGCCTGGAAGAAGGCTTCGTTCGTGTGTTTCGAATCGAGGGTCGGTATGATGCCGGCCACCACCCGGCGGACCTTTTCATCCGGATATCGCTCCATCACCCCTCTCTCGACGGGACGCCGCCGCCCGCATGGCGAAGGACAACCACGGAGGTTTGTCCTGCTACCCCCTCCCTCGCCGGGGGGCGCCGCCTTTACTGTTTTGGCTTGGGTCGGCCTGGATTAACCGGTTCGCTCGATGAGCGTGCGCAGGGCCATTCGCCCCTCCGCCCCCTCGGCGATGAGTTCACGCAGGGCCATGCGGCCCTCGGCCTGTTCGGCGATGAGTTCGCGCAGGGCGGCCATCGACTCCTCGTGCCTGCGGATGCCTTCCTCTTCCCTGCGGCGGGATTCGGCCATCGCCTCGTCGTGCTTGCGCTCGGAATCGGCGGAGCGCATGTCGGCGTTCTTCGACATGACGCGGATGCCGTGGTAGATGAGCGCGAGGCCGCCGTAGGAGGCGACGAGGTTCAAGGACCCGATGATGAGGCTGAG
>MPNJ01000053.1 GCA_002238965.1 Nitrospinae bacterium bin107
TCGTGAGCGCACGAGCCCTATTGACGCTGGCCAGAGATGCCAACGATGCAGCCATCTACGAACACATCGATGCCTACGCCGACAACTCGGCGTTGCTCGCCAACTTGCTCCGTGCTTTGTCTGCAGCGGCGGAAGAAACACCAGACCGCGCTGCTACGGCGAGACGAATCTGGCCGAACGTAGTTCGCCACGTGCTTCAACTCAATCAGTCGGGACACAAGCCGTTTGCCGAAGCAAACTACGGTGACATGGCACTTGCCGAACTCATCCCCAATACCATCGGCGAGTTCCCCTACCTCTACCGCGAACTCGATGACAGCCAGATCGCATGGTGGGATCCTTTGGAACTGGTATCCGAGGTCGAAGCGTGGCAGGCACCCGCAGCGGGCAAAGCGACATGTATCGATCAACTGATAAGGTTTGTCCGCTCACTTGGGCCTGACGACCAAGCTCGTGTGGGGCTGCAATGGGTGGCAAAACTCGTGGTAGCCGACCCCGATCGCATCGCCCTCGGCACGTACATGCTTCCAACTTGGCTGATCGAGATGCGATCTGTCGCTGTCGATGCCGGGCTCTTGGCCAGTTGGCAGCAAGTGGTCGATGTCTTGGTTGTCGCGGGTGTAGCGCAACTCGCACCCTATTCGGATTAGTCCCGCCAAAGATTGGAGTTGCCCCGCTCGAGTTACTGTCAAATGTTGTGTATGGCCGTCTTGAGTTCAGCGGCCTCCCTGCCGGTTTCGTTTTCGTTCACCCCATTGATGAATCTAACGTCGGTGATCACGTCCGCCAGATGACGCAGGCCGCGTAGCGGCCCCCATCGCTTCTCGGCGCTCATGGCGAGTTGATGAACGAGGCTCAGCGCCGACTTCTCGCTCAGGCAGTTCCTCGTCTTCGCCGTTCGCAGCCGGATGGTGGCGAAGGTCGACTCGATGGGGTTCGTCGTCCGGATACTCCGCCAGTGCCCCGCCGGGAAGTCGTAGAAGGCGAACAACTCATCCTGGTCCTTCGCCAGGCACTCGACGGCTTTGGGGTACTTCGCCTCCCAGGTGGCGCAGAAGCGTTCGAACGCGCCCTGCGCATGCGCGCGGGTGTCGGCTCCCCACATCTCATGGAGCATCGACTTCGCTTCGCCCTGAACGCTTTTGGGCATCTTGTCGAGAACGTTCGCCGTCTTGTGCACCCAGCAGCGCTGCGCGCGGGTCTCGGGATAAACTTCGGCCAGGGCCGACCAGAACCCCAGACTCCCGTCGCCCACCGCCAGCTTCGCCGCCTTCACCCCACGATCCCGCAGGCTCAACAGAACCGCCTTCCAGCTCTCCTTCGATTCCCTAAAGCCTGGTTCCAGGGCCAGGAAGCGCTTGCGGCCACGCGCGTCGCAGCCCACAACCACCAATAGACAGCGCCGCTCCCCGCTGCGGACGTTCAAGTAGATACCGTCCACCCATAGATATACGAACTCCTCGCCATGCCACGCCCGCTTGCGCCACTCGGCGTACTCGCAATCCCAGCCCTCCTTGAGACGCGCGATGCTCGCCGGGGACAATCCCCCCACCGATTCGCCGAACAGCGCCCGCAACGCCTCGCCGAAGTCGTTCGTCGAGACCCCCTTGAGGTAAAGCCACGGGATCACCGCTTCCACACGATTCGTCTTCTTCAGATACGGAGGCAACAACTCCGAGCGGAAGCGCCGGCCCGAGCCCGACCGGTCCCGCGTCCGCGGCACCTGGACCTCGACCGGGCCCACCCCCGTCAATACCTCCCGAGACGGCAGATAGCCGTTGCGAACCACCGCGCGGCGACCCTGCGCGTCATGCTCGCCCGCATGTTCTTCCAGAAAGGCCCCCAACTCCGCTTCCACCGCCTGGCAGATGATTCGTTGCGCGCCCTCGCGCACCAGGTCGCTCAACTCGTCGCGGAACGCTGGACTCCTGAAGGGTATCGTCGTATCTTCTCTCATGGTGGCGCATCTCCTTGTGCTGAATGACCGGGCTTTGTTGACAAACCTATTTCAGCAGGGTGCGCCGCCTTCTTCAATTCAACTCATACACAACATCTGACAGTAACTCGCCCCGCTCTCATGGATGGTTAGGATCAGAGGGATTTTATTCCCGTTCAGAAGATTCATTCTCAAATTGATATACACTTTCCATTAAATTGCCTGGCGATTCGCGACATTCTCCTGATCGGCATCTACACCGGCATGCGCCGGGGCGAGATCGTTTCGCTACGCCGGGAGCAGGTGGACATGGAGCGGCGCATCCTCAGAGTCTAGGAGATCAAGAGTGGAGAGCCTTTGGAGCTTCCGATCATCCAACTGTTCGCCGCCATCCTCGAGCGGTGCCTCGCGGATGGCGCTGAATCTGCGGCGCAACACGATGGCTGCGAGTTTTCCTCCCCCAGGAACGGGGCCGGACACGTGGCTGACATTGTACGGCTCAATAGCGAATTCACAGAAAAAGGCGGCGCCCGGTTCTGGTTCCACGGACTGCGCAACGCCTTCATCACGGTGGCCGAGCGCGAACTCATACTGCCGCGCTCGCTCACGAAGCGGCTGGTGAACCACGTCCGTCCCGGCGACGTGACCGAGGGCTACGCCGCCGACCGGAACGTCGTGCTGCTGCACGAATCCGCACAATGCATCACCGACCGCATCGACGGACTGATGAAGGGAACGTGTCGGCGACCGGCGGTTCGAGCCGGAGCGCTTCTCTCGTCTTCTTCCATCGCGTTTTCTCACGTTTTTTTGTCATGTCCCTGCGCGCCGGAGCGCAAGTGTGAGCGTATTTGGAACAAATGTGTAATATATGAGCTATTAAAACCTGTTGTCAGCGACGCATTTTCGTATTATCTACGTATACATGAATCCGATCGACTCCCGCATCGGGAAGATCCCGGCCTGTCAACTGAGACGAAGCATCGAGACCCGGCTCCCACGCCGTCCGGCATCGAGGTTTCGGTCCCTGTCGTGGTCTTACGCGAAATCAGGCCAGGCGGACGCTTCCGGTCTCATTCGGTGTCATTGCCAGGGCTCGGTTGACCGAACACATCTTCGCCTCACCGCAAGGAAGGCCGGGAATTTACTCCCGGAGGAAACATCACGGGCATCGCGATAACGGCCGTGCTCTTTCCCGCCGCGCGCGCGGACCTGCTCTCCGGAACGGAGAACTTCCGGCGCTTCGCGAGGCCAGGACGCCGGCAGCACCACCATGCAGACAGTATGAAAAGGAGAATCGAATGAGTTTCGGAAACGCCACCCTGCGGGGCGGCCAGACGCTTCTGCACGACGCCCGCATGTGGGGCCAGCTCGCCCGCTGGGGTGTCGTGGGTCTCGTACTCGCCATCGTCCTGACGCCCGCGGTGAGCGTCCTCAAGTCGACGAGCGCGCATGAATGGCGCGTCATTGGCCTGGGCACGCTGGCCGAGGCCAAGCTCGCCATCGGGTATTCACACGACTCGGGCCAGGTCTACGAGTGGATGGAAGGCGTACGCGTCACCGAGTCCATCTCCCTGATCGCCTCCGACCCCAGGATCGAGCGGATCAGGCGCCGCCTGCTCGCCACCATCCACGCGGGCGCATGGCGGGGCCTCTGGCTGGGGCTAATGTGCGTGGCCGTCTTCATCATCGTCTTCTGGCTGCTGGGCAGGCGGATGGCCCGCGCGAGACGGATCCGGGGCGCCGAGATGACTTCGGCCAAGGCGCTCGCAAGGCGCGTGCTTCCGCTTTACGCCGGAATCGCAGGGCCCTTCTTCCCCTCTGCGCTCAAGTCGCGGCCCCGCGTCGCGGGCGTCCCCTGGCCCGAGCGC
>MPNJ01000054.1 GCA_002238965.1 Nitrospinae bacterium bin107
TTGATATATAACTAATTATTATTATTTATTTCGCATTGACTCCGTACTCCAATGTCCGTAATCAAAACGAAAGCGGATGAGTTCCAACTTCTGCGCGCACCGTCGCGCCGGTGTCGGCCGACGGTCGCGACGAAGCGTGCCTCACGGCCAACCGGACACGGATGATTTTTACGAGAAAAAATCGAACTGGCAGTGTCGTTTATGCGCCCGAAGCACCCGAAACTTCTGTCGGCTTGGATGGTTCCGAAAACAACTGGGCGGCCCCGTCTGGGTGCGCACGACTTGCCGGCTAGCCGACTATTTCAATGTGCCACAGTCCGGTCTCATGCAGGTGGCCGGACCGCGCCGAGGGATACGAGGTTATTCGATGAGGACGTCCGCTTTGCCGCGCGTTCGACGCCGACGGCGGATCTGACTCACGAAGAGGGTGCGGAGCTCAAAGCGTTCATCGCCGTGCTCGGCAAAAGGAACTAACGGATGGGAATTCAATATGCCTATCTGTGGATTCGAAGATTTGAAATATGTGCGACAAATCCGGCACCACCGTCTGTCGGCGTAGGCGATAACGGGCACGGTGTACGGTCTGCGCCATGGGAACCTCTTGCAACCTGACATTGGTGCTCTCGTGTGATAAACGACTTCATCCCGTGGCCTACCTGCGGCCACTACGACCGCCACCAAGCCAGTGAGGGCCGAGCTTAACTCCAGACACCGAATCGCCAGTCAACTCGAATCCATTTACCGTGAGTCCCGAGTACCGCTCCCACGACAGCGCTTAAACCTTCTTGGGAGGGCCCTAGGCCCGACAGGCTGTTTGGTCCCCACTAGATATGCCGAAAACACATGCGGGGTTGTTCGTGTCTGTGCCAAATGAGCGTAGCGCTATTGAAATCTATCCTCACCAAAATAGTTTTCAATATCGGTTGGGGCAAGTTCCGACTACAAGCTTGCGCAATTCGCACAATGTCTTGTGAGCTATCTTCCGTCCATCCATAGCCATGTACCAACCACAACATCGTTCATCTGTATATTGGGCAACTATTGTGCGAGGCTTAATCATGAGTTTCTGAAATGTTGTGTATGGCCGTCATGAGTTCAGCGGCCTCCCTGCCGGTTTCTTTTTCGTTCACCCCATTGATGAACCTCACGTCGGTAATCACGTCCGCCAGATGACGCAAGCCGTGTAGCGGCCCCCACATCTCATGGAGCATCGACTTCGCTTCGCCCTGAACGCTTTTGGGCATCTTGTCGAGAACGTTCGCCGTCTTGTGCACCCAGCAGCGCTATGCACGGGTCTCGGGATAAAATTCGGCCAGGGCCGACCAGAACCCCAGACTCCCGTCGCCCACCGCCAGCTTCGGCGCCTTCACCCCACGATCCCGCAGGCTCAACAGAACCGCCTTCCAGCTCTCCAAAGACTCCCTGCTATTAGAGCTCTACATAATAGGGAGTCTTTGGAGAGCTGGACATTGTCCGGCACCATGGCAAATAAGATGCGCATCATACCCATATCCGTGATGAAGTTCCTTGCCTGTCTTCCTAGAAATCTGCAAAATTTATGATTTCAACCAGACTCCTGGGGAGACCCTGGCGTGATCGGGTTCGTCTCCTCTTATATATCATACGTCTGGACTCGACGCCGAGATCGCAACGACTCAACCCCCATGCGCCTGATATGGCGGAACTCGCAACGGGAGTTGCTCTCCCCGGACGAAATCGTTATTCAAGGAAAATGTCTTTTCCGCGGGTTTCCCATCGTATCCGGCTATCTGCCGCCGTTACCGGGCATTATCTTATGATGGCATAATAATCTCATGTCTGTGCAAATCACCATCAGAGGCGTTCCCGAGGAAGTGTGAGACGAGCTTGCCGCGCGCGTGGCGTCGCAACGTCAATCCATGCAGGAATCCCTGCGTTGCGAGTTGGAGCGAATCGCTGCGCGGCCATCTGTCAAGATATAGCTGCAAGGCGTTCACGACCCAAGGAGACGTCAGGCGCCCGCGCTCGGCCTTCCACCATCTTGCGTGAGCGTGATGCGGGCCGGACGTGACGCTCGTCGTCGACGCGTACGTACCAGTCTCGGCTCTGGTGGACTCGGGACGTGAGGGGAAATGGGCGGAATCAACGCTCGCCGAGGATTTCCTTGCCGCCCCTGAATTGGTGTTGGCCGAGGCGTGCAACATACTGCGCCGCCTGGAGCAATCCGGTGAAATCCCGCGTCCCGAGGCAAATGGCGCACAAGAGAATCTGCTGCGAATGGACTTGGAGTTGCTTCCTTTCACACAGTTTGCCGAACGGATATGGGCATTGCGGAGTAACCTGACCAGCTACGACGCCTGGTACGTGGCGCTGGCCGAGACGCTGGGTTGTCCGCTGATTACGCTTGACCGGAAGCTCGACCGCGCTACGGGTCCGGCCTGCGACATTCTCTCCCCGTCCCGCTCGCCGATAAGAGAGAAACCACGATCCCGTGGATGAGTCGAGGACTTGATCCGGAAAACGGCCTTCATCGGCATGTTGTCAACGGGGCTGCCGGAACCTCCTGGTTTTGTGGTTCGGCGCTTCGAGGTCCACGCGTCCGGGCCGGTGCGGTCCACCATCGCCGGCTCGCCTCCCCGAGGGTTTTTCCGTTATCATTCCGTATTCGCGGCGACGTAACTCGCGGGGAAAATGCCGCTCGGAACGCTTGATTCGCCGCTATTCCGGCGCTGTGCTCATCGGGCATACGCCTGTGGACTCTGAGGGTTGCGTTCCGGGGCGGGGAGAAACACGAGGGTATCTCGGATCGCCCGAGCGACCGTAGAGCGAATGATACAGGAGCGACGGCAGGCCTGAAGAAAACAAGGGGCGTTTGATGAGACAGGGTCGGCACGCCGGGGTCGGCAATAGTCCGCCAGGCAAAAGGAATCGCTTGACAATCTACCGGAATTCACTTCATATGTATATAACCGATAGTTGATGAGGTGATGGTTTTATGTTTTGTACGCCCGTCGATTGCGGCCTTCTCACCCAAGGCCGAATTAAGCGAGAAAATCACCTTGACAAAACGAAAAAAGCTGTAGCAATATCAGTGTAGCAAAAGAATTCAAGAGGCGTAATTGACTCTGCGTTGGTCGCCGAGTAAGATATGAGCCTCTTATGAGACTCGGAACTGAAGGGGACCACATCGGGAGTTGTTGCCTCGGGACAGACGTTGCAGCCGACCCGGAACACATGCAGGTTTCGAGGTTGCATCGGCCCGATGGAAGGGTTCTCGAACGGAGTTGTCGTCGCCCGGAAGAGGAGACGGGTTCAACGCAACAAGAAGCTTGATGCGCTGAGCAACTTTTTTAGAATCAGGAATCGTGTCCCATTACAT
>MPNJ01000001.1 GCA_002238965.1 Nitrospinae bacterium bin107
CGCCCTGGCCGCGGGCGCCACGCCCGGAAGAATCCTCACCCTCCACCTGTTCGCGAACATCATCTCGCCGGTCATCGTGGAGGCGAGCATCGGAATGGCGGGGGGGGGGGTTGCCGCGTCGGGGCTCCTCCTCCTCTGTGCTCGGGGTGGCGAGCATCGGAATGGCGGGGGCGATTCTCGCCAAATCGGGTCTCTCCTTCCTGGGACTGGGGATACAGCCGCCCGAGCCGAGCTGGGGAGCGATGCTGGCCGAGGGGCGCGATTTCCTGCTCGTCGCCCCGCACCTGACGATTTATCCGGGAATCGCCATCGCCCTCACCGTCATGGGCCTGAACATCCTGGGCGACGGGCTGAGAGACCTGCTCGACCCGACTCAGAAGAGATAGAGGAAATACCAGCGCTTTTTTTGCTTCTTCTCTTTTTTCACGGCAGGAGGTGGAGTTTCTTGCCTGGGCGCAGGTTCCTCGCCTTTTTCTCTTTTCAGGCGAGGCGTGGGTTTCGGCTTCGGTATCTTGGCGATGTCAACCAATACACCGTGCGGAAACCTGGTGCTGCGCAGCTCTTTTTTGAAAAACGTCTCGGGACGAACGACGTGACATGCGAGGCACTGGCTGGCGGTGCGCAGCGGGCTTTTCTCGTCATAGCGAAGCTGTTGCTTCTCGACGTGCGGGGCTTCCTCGAAACTCGCGTGGAGATGGCAGCTTTGACAGTAAGACGTGACGACCACGTTCTCTTCCGCAGGAGCAAGAGAACCGCGCGCCGCCCTTTCGATGGGCTTTTGCTGGCAGGCGGATACGAGCAGCAAGCAGGCCGCCAGCAACATGAGCCATGAATTCTTCATCCAGCCGCTCCAAGAAATGTCCATCCAGAAAAAAGCGCCCCGTCCCGCTCAGGAGCGCGCAGTATACGAACTGAGCCTTCGCGCCGCAACGAAGCCGTGTCCTCAGGCGCTCTCCCTGCGCTCGGCTACCGTTTCACGCACATAGGAGACGATGTCCTCCATCGTCGCGCCCGGGGTGAAAATCTCATCCACCCCCTTTTCCTTGAGAAAGGGAATGTCATCATCCGGCACGATGCCGCCCCCGAAGAGAAGAACGTCGTCCATGCCGTGCGCATCGAGCAATTCACGGATTCTGGGAAACAGGTGGTTGTGCGCGCCCGAAAGTATCGAGAGGCCCACGCAGTCGACGTCTTCCTGCATGGCGGTCGAGGCGATTTGCTCGGGCGTCTGGCGGATGCCAGAGTAAATCACCTCCATGCCGGCGTCCCTGAGCGCGCGCGCGACCACCTTGGCTCCCCTGTCATGTCCGTCGAGGCCGGGCTTGCCCACCAGCACCCGTATCTTTCTCTCGCTCATCGGCCGCCTCCGCGCTTTGGTGCACTCCTGAGAGTTGAAGCTCTGATTATCCAGCAAAGAAAGCCGCGTTACAAATGAACCCGGAAGAGTGTCGACTTTTCGGCTGAGTTTTCGTAACCTCGGTACATCAGAAATGAAAGACAACGCACCGAATCGCCCCACAGGATTCTCACATGACACCCACGCGGGAAATTTACTGGAACATCGTCTTCGGCCCGTTGATCTACCTCTTCGCCGCGATGGCGATCGGCGTGATGTCATACGGTATCTACCAGCGCGTGAGGTTGTGGCGCCTGGGTGGCGGCGAAATGAGAACCGACAAACCGGTGAAACGCCTCTGGGGGGTTGTGGATGAGCTGGTGCTCCACCGACGGATGCTGCGGGACACTTACCCCGGCCTCATGCACCTGTTCATCTTCTACGGCTTTTTCGTCGAACTCATCGCCACTTCGATGATCGCCGTTCAGGAATGGACGGGAATCCACTATCTCAAGGGAAACCTCTACCTGGGCTACTCGCTGCTCAGCGACGGCTTCGGGCTGTTGGGGATCGTCGGAATACTAATGGCCCTATGGCGGCGCCTGGTGATGAAGCCCGAGCGCATGAATTCCGTGCTCGACGACTACCTCGCGCTTTGGCTGCTCCTGCTCGTTTTCGTGCAGGGCTTCGTCGTGGAAGGGCTGCGCATCGCGGCAACCGAACTCAGACACAACCCGGCCCTGGCCCCGTGGTCGCCGGGCGGCTACGCGGTCGCCCTGACTCTCCAGGGGCTGAGCCTCGAGACACTCCGGTTCCTCCACCGCATCAACTGGTGGTTCCACGCCATTACCGCGTTCGTCCTGCTCGGCTACATGGGCTTCGGGAAGTTCAACCACATCTGGTACGGCCTGTTGAACATGTTCTGCAGAAATCTGGAGTCGAGCGGCAAGCTGAGCTTCATCGACATCGAGGCGACGATGGAAGCGGACCCCGAGGCCATCGAAACCCTGGGGGTGGAGAAGATCGAGGGGTACACCTGGAAGAACCTGCTCGATCTGGACGCGTGTACGAACTGCGGCCGCTGCCAGGACGTCTGCCCCGCCTACATGAGCGGGGTGCCGCTCAGCCCCAAAAAGCTGATCCAGGACATGAAGACGCACCTGAGCGAGACGGGCCCGGCGGCGCTCGCGGAAAACGGTGAAGCCGGCGAGAGGACGCCCCTGTTCGGCGAGCCCGGGGACGAACCCGCCGTCCTGGAAGAAGAACTCTGGGGCTGCCGCACCTGCGGGGCCTGCCAGCAGGAGTGCCCGGTATTCATCGAGCACATCCCCAAGATGGTGGACATGCGGCGCTACCTGGTGATGATGGAATCAAAGACGAGCGAGGACGCGCGCCAGTTCCTGAAGTCGATGGACGAGCGGCAACACCCCTGGGTGGGCGCGCAGCACAACCGCGAGGAATGGTACGAGGGGCTCGACGTGAAAGTCCTCGCAAGCGGAGAGAAGGCGGAATATCTCTACTGGGTGGGCTGTACGGGTTCGATGATCGACCGCAACATCGAGGTGTCGCGGGCGATGGTGAAGATACTCTCAGCCGCGGGCGTGGACTTCGCCATCCTGGGCGCGGAGGAGGTCTGCACAGGCGACCCCGCCCGTCGGGCCGGGGGCGAATTCACCTTCCAGATGTGCGCAAAGCAGAACATCGAAACGCTGAACGGCTATGAGGTGAAGAAAATCATCACCACCTGCCCGCATTGCTTCAACACGTACAAGAACGAATACCCCGACTTCGGGGGAAACTACGAGGTGGTGCACCACACGCAGCTCATCGCGGAACTCATCAAATCAGGAAAACTCAAGCTCAAGAAATCGCTCGGCTCCATCACCTACCACGACCCCTGCTACCTGGGCCGCCACAACGGCGTGTACGACGCCCCGCGCGATGTGCTGCACCAGATATCCGACGGCGGCTTCACCGAGCTCGCGCGCAACCGCTCGCGCTCGCTTTGCTGCGGCGCGGGCGGCGGCTACGCCTGGATGGACGATGACCCCAAAAAGCGCATCAACCACGAGCGGCTCGAGGACGTGAAGGCATGCGGGGCCGAAACCGCCGCCGTCTCGTGTCCTTTCTGCATGCAGATGTTCGATGACGCTCTCAAGACGCTCGACCCGGAAAAGAACATCCGCGCCGCCGACATCGCCGAACTCGTCGCCGAGGCGATAGAGGAGTAGGAGCCGCGCAAGTTTCCCGTCCTGCCGAACGAGGCATCGGACCTGTTTTTCCTTTCATTTTTTACATTCCCCGACATTTTCGTGGCAACAATCAATAATTCCAGTTGTTCGAGTGCTTTTTTTTGCAAAATGTAGCGAATGCGAAGATAATATTTTCATAATGCGACACAATCATAGCAACCTTGTTTGGACGATCACTTTGAATCAAGGTGAATAATCCCGTAAGGGATAATTGAGGACCCGGATGAGAAACATACTCCGGAGTTTGATGAGATTCATGGGGGTTTCTCCTGAAGCCGAGGAGAAGCCTCCGGCTTCATTCTTGCCGGAAAGCGCGGAAATCCGGGAGGAGACGCTCGACGGTCGGGAGCTCACGCCCGTGGCCGAAACCACGCGATTCCTGAGCGAAATCACCAACCGCTCCATTCATCTGAGCGAGCTCGCCCATTCACAGGCGCAGGCGGGGGATATCGACGCCGCCATTGAGACCGCGCGAGGCATCGGAAGCGCTCTTTTTTACGCCTCCGCCTTGCGGGAAATCGCCATTGCTCAGGCGAGGGCGGGACAAATCAGCGAAGCCATCGAGACGATACGCCGAATCGACGATCCCGACGATCAGATGCAGGCGCTCAAGCACTTCTCCGCCATCCAGAGTGGTCCCGGCTCTGCCATCGCCTCCCAAGCGATCAACGCCGCCCTGGAGGCGGTCGAGGAGATCCGCGACGAGAAAAGCCTTTCCGAAAATGCGTGGCGAAGCGTCATGGACCTGGCCGAGGCGGGGGATTTCACCGCCGCCGTTCAGTGCGCCCGCGAAATCGGCGACCCTGCCTGGCGCTCCTGGGCCTTGCAGGAAATCGCGACGGGCCAGGCGCAGGCGGGAGATTTCCCCGCCGCTCTCAACTCCGCAAGCGGCATCAGCAAGGCGCTGTACCGCTCCTGGGCTTACCGGGATATCGCCGTCGCGCAGGCGCAAGAGGGGCAAATCGAGGCCGCTCTCGACACCGCGCGCCGCGTGGAAGACCCCGAAGACCGCGAGCAGGCGATGGCCGCCATCGAAAAACACAAGGAACAACCCAGCAAATAGCGCGCCAAGCCGCGCCGCCGACATCGCCGAGCGCTTCGCCGAGGTGATCGAGGAGCAAAGACAAGCGCGCATTCTCACCGACCCTGCCTGTTCGTCATCAGCATCTATTCGTATAATTCGGATAAAATTTGGTATCATATACATAATAATTATAGCGTTAATCCGTAATCCCGGCTTCTTGAGTGCTTTTTTCTTTTGCAAATCAAAACAAACGAGATGATAATGACTGCTTTGAACAAGGCTAACGATATCAATCCTGTGGAAAAACATCGCGTTCAATATGAAATCTCTCATACGGATAGACGAGGACCCAGATGAGAAACATTTTCCGGAGTTTGATGCGATTTATGGGGAATTCGAGCGAAGCCGAGGAGCAGGCTCCAGCTTCATTCTTGCCGGAAAGCGCGGAAATCCGGGAGGAGACGCTCGACGGCCGGGAGCTCACGCCCGGGGCCGAAATCTCGCGATTCCTGAGCGAAATCACCAACCGCTCCATTCATCTGAGCGAGCTCGCCGGCTCACAGGCGCAGGCGGGGGATATCGACGCCGCTATCGAGACCGCGCGAGGCATCGGCAGCGCTCTTTTTTACGCCTCCGCCTTGCGTGAAATCGCCATTGCGCAGACGAGGGCGGGACAAATCAGCGAAGCCATCGAGACGATACGCCGCATCGACGACCCCGACGATCAAATGCAGGCGCTCAAGCACTTCTCCGCCATCCAGAGTGGTCCCGCCGCCGCCATCGCCTCCCACACGCTGAACGCCGCCCTGGAGGCGATCGAGGAGATCCGCGACGAGAAAAGCCTTTCCGAAAATGCGTGGCGAAGCGTCATGGGCATGGCCGAGGCGGGGGATTTCACCGCCGCCGTTCAGAACGCCCGTGAAATCGGCGACCCTGCCTGGCGCTCCTGGGCCTTGCAGGAAATCGCGACGGTCCAGGCGAACGCGGGAGATTTCCCCGCCGCTCTCAACTCCGCAAGCGGCATCGGTAAAGCTCCATATCGCTCCTGGGCTTACCGGGATATCGCCTTGGCGCAGGCGCAAGAGGGGCAAATCGACACCGCTCTCGATACTGCGGGCCGGGTGGAAGACCCCGAAGACCGCGCACTGGCGATGGCCGCCATCGAAAAAAACAAGGAGCAGCCCGGCGAATAGCGGGTAGCTCCCATGAACATGGGAGCGCATTCAGAATCCAAACGTCTGTCAATGAAATCCCACCGCCAGAATCTCGCCACGAGTTTCCATGCGCTCCGGCGCAATCGCGAGA
The DNA here is from genome assembly GCA_002238965.1 of Nitrospinae bacterium bin107. Lineage (GTDB taxonomy): Bacteria > UBA8248 > UBA8248 > UBA8248 > UBA8248 > Bin107. The sequence continues at coordinate 5,918 of MPNJ01000001.1, forward strand.
GAGTCCTTGCGCGGTGTCGGCGAGCCGGAAAAAATTCGTCCGTCAGCGTGTCTTGTCTTCGGGTCCGGCGGGGGCGACGCGGATGTCGCCGTACCAGCCGCGGGCCGAGAGCTTGCTGTTGTCGGTGTCGGTCATTATGGCGATGTGGGTGATACCGGTGATGTCGCGGCCGAAGTAGCGCCTGAAATCCTCGCGCATGTTCCGGCGATGGGTGCGCCACTGCCCGGCGAGGCCCGCGCCTGAATCGACGGCGACCATGTGGGCCTTCTTGGTGTAGGGGTTCGGCCAGGCGGAGCCTACAGGCTGCCCGCTGGCCCAGACGTAGACGACCGAATCCGGAAAAGAGAGCCAGCCGGCGCCGGGCGCTAGGAAATAGACGCGGGCGGCGAAGTCGTCTCCTTCTTTGGACAACTCATCCGGCGGGTCGACGGGGCGCTCGATCCGCCAGCGCCAGATGAGAATCGGCGTTTTCGTGAGGTCGATCTTGCGCTTGAGCACAAGGCCGGACGCAGCCGCGTTGCTCACCGCTTCGAGGACGGTTTCGCCGCCTCGCAACTTGACGAGTCGATACCTGGTCTCGCCTTCGAAACTCTTGGGCTCCCAGCCGGAGAGGTCGCCAGCCGAGAAGCGGCCGAGCACGATCTCCTGCGCCAGGAGAACGCCGGGAGTAAGGATGAGAAAGGCGGTCAGAACGCAGAGGACAATCGCAGGGCATTTAAGAATACGGTACGGAATCATTCAGAAAACCTCAGCGGCAAAAGGGCCAGACCTGATACCACGAATCGCACCGGAACCTCGATTCGCAGCGCGCGAGCTGGGCCTTGTAGAGCCGGGCGGTCTCGGCCACTCGACGCGCGGCGCGGCGGATTTTCGGCTTTTTCTTCCACGTGCCGCGCCGGTACCCGCCCCTTCCCTCGTGATAGGCGAGGTAGAGCCTGTGCGCGTCGTTCAGGGAAATGCCCAGTTCGCGCCGTGACTTGGCGTTGTACCAGCCGACGAAGTCGAGCGCATCCTTCATGCGCGTGCGGCTGCTCAGCCAGCTGCCGCGCTCCGCCTTGTAGTCCCCCCAGGTCTGGTTCAGGGGCTGCGCATAGCCAAGCGCCGTGGAGGGGCGGCCGAGCGGGATGAACAGGAACCACCGCATGGGCGGCCTCGCGTGGCTCTGGAAGCTCGATTCTTTCTTCACGAACGCCATGAGCACGTGCACCGGCGTGCCCCAACTCTTCTCGGACGCGCGGGCGTAGTCGTACCAGTCGGGCTGCTGATCGAAAATCGAGCAGATGTTCCCCTGCCGCCTCGGCGTTGGCGTGACGCAGCCGCTGACGAGGAATGCGAGGACGATGGCGAGCGCCACATGGCGGCGCAAGCGCGCGTGAGGCGTCCGCTTCTTCCAGAAACCTTTCGAACGAAAACGTGAGGCTGACATCGGCTTATTCATCTCCATGACTGGGCGGAGATGCGTATGTCGTTAATAAATGCACAGCAAAGGTTTTTGTCAATCATTTTCGTCCATAAATGAGCGACAAACGGCTTTGTCGTTCATACGTGATCATTAAAACAGCTTTCTTTCCTCCGCAATGTTTAGCAAGTCAGGAAACGACAGAATCGTCGAGCGGCGGCCTTTCCCGGTTCTGACAACATTCAGGATTTCATTTTCCCGAAGCACTCGCAACACCCTGCGCGCCGTCGGCTCAGGGATGTCCGCCGTGTTCACAAAATGAATGCTGCGGAAAATCGGACGCTCGAAAATCCAGTCCAGGGCGTGGACGGCGTAGTGGGAGCGGGTCAATTCCGTTACACGTATTTTCATGTCCTCGTAAAGCTCGAGAATGGCCCGGGCTTTGGCGAGATTGTCCTCCGCCTGCACTCGCACTCCTTCGAGAAAAAACTTGCACCAACCCGTCCAATCGTCGTCGCGCGAGACGGCGAGCAACCCATCGTAATACGCATCGCGATGCGCCTCGAAATAGGCGCTGATGTAGAACATGGGACGGCTGATGAGACCGCGCTGCCATAGAAACAAAGGAACCAGCATCCGGCCCAGGCGACCGTTACCGTCCAGGAAAGGGTGCAGGGCTTCGAACTCAGCGTGCAGGACGGCCGCCTGCACCAGCAGATCGGGCGTTTCCTGGTGGATATAGCGCTCCCACGCGCTCATGGCCTCGTCGAGCTTCTCCGCCCCGATGGGCACGAACTTGGCGGTATCGATGGAACACCCCGGCGGCCCGATCCAATTCGGGATGCGCCGATACTCACCAGGAGATTTGTTCCTCCCGCGCACCCCGGAAAGCAATACGCGATGTGCCTCGCGGACGACTCTTAAGGACAGCGGGAGTGTGGTGAGCATCTCCTCCGCCTCTCTCATCGAGGTGCGGTAGTTGCGTACTTCTTCAATGTCGTCACGGCGGTCGGGAGAGTCCGCTTCTTGCCCCGCTTCGAACTCCAATACCTCACCCATGGTGGCCTGGGTGCCCTCGATGCGCGAGGAGAGCACCGCCTCCTGGGTAGTCAAGGGCGCAAGCAATAATTCGGGGTTACGAACGACGTTGAGTATCTCGTCGTAGCGCGCCAGAGCCGCAGCCGCCGGGCCGAGTAACGGTGCCAGCGCTCCCCAATCGAGGCTTTTCTCCGGGGGAAAACGCCCTTCGTGGTAATGAACCGGAGGCATCAGTCCTCTCCAAAACTCTTTATCCATTGGTGAATGATGATGACTGTCAACGCCAAAAAAAGCACTCAGTCACCCCGGAACCAGCCCTTGATGTTACAATTTCTCTCTTGAAAATGAAATCGACGATGCTCTTGTCACTCACTTTAGCCCAAAAGTGAGCGACAAACCGCTTTGTCGTTCATACGTGAGCGACAAAACAGTTTCTTACTTGAATGTTACTCGATTATGGGCGGCGGGCGGTTTTTTTTCAGTTGAGCAGGTGCTTGGCGATGACCTGGCGGAGGATCTCGTTCGTCCCCTCGTAGATCTGCGTCACCTTCGAAGCCCGGTAGAAGCGCTCCACGGGATACTCGCGCATGTAGCCGTTGCCCCCGTGGAGTTGAACGCCCTCCTCCGCGTTACGCTGGGCGGCGTCGGTGGCGAACACCTTGGCGATGGAGGCTTCGGCGGAATAAGGCTCGCCCGCCGCCTTGAGCCGCGCGGCCTTGAGGGTCAAGAGCCGCGCGCCGTGGACGCGCGTGGCCATGTCGGCGAGTTTCCATGCAACAGGCTGGTGATCCTTGATCGGGACGCCGAACGTCTCGCGCTCGCGCGCATAGGCCACCGAGGCGTCGAGACACGCCCGCGCGAAGCCCAATCCCTGGGCGGCGACGATGATGCGCCCCGAATCCAGGATCCGCATCGCGAGTTCGAAGCCCTGCCCCTCCTCCCCCATGCGGTTCGCCTCGGGCAGTTCCACGGCGTCGAAGCGAAGCTCTGATATCGAACACCCGTGCATCCCCATCTTGTCCTCGCTGCGCACGACCTCGAAGCCTCGGGATTCGCGCGGAACCAGGAAGGCGCTCAAGCCCTTGTGGCGCATGGCGCGATCGGTCACCGCGAAGAGAAGGCACAGGCCCGACTGCTTGCCGCTGGTGATGAAGCGCTTGACGCCGTTGATGCGGTAGGCGTCCCCTTCGCGCACCGCGCTGGTGGTGAGCGAGGCGGCGTCCGAACCCGCGCCCGGCTCCGTCAGGGCGAATGCGCCGATGCACGCGCCGCTCGCCAGGCCGCGCAGGTACTTCTCTTTTTGCACCTCGCTGCCGAAGCGATGGACAGGCTCGCAGACCAGCGAGTTGTGCGCGGCGAAAATCGCGCTCGTCGATGGACACGCGGCCGCGACTTCTTCGGTCGCCAGCGCCATCGAGACGGGGTCCGCGCCCCCTCCGCCGTAGGAATCCGGCACGGTGAGGCCCATCAGCCCGAGTTCGCCCATGCTCTTGACTATCTCCGCCGGGAAGCGGCCCTCGTCTATCTCCGACGCCCGGGGAGCGATCTCGCGCTCGCAGAAATCCCGCGTCATCTGACGCACCATCTTCTGCTCGTCGTTCAAATATAGATCGTCCTGCATCGACCATGCCTCCAGCACACCCTATCTGCCCGAACCAACCGGGCGATAATGTAGCAGGCCCTTGCCCGAAAATCACCCGCACGGCATCATGCGGACAAATTCGAATGATATGAGGTTTCATCCAAAAGAATGGTTCCCGAATTTCCGGGGTAAAGCTGTAAGGCATAAGGAGAAGACCATGGCGGAAAGTATTAACGCCCTCACGAGAGAGGACGTTCTCGATAGTCTCAAGAACCTGCGCGCGGCGCAGGAGGTCGATTATTCGGCGTTTTACTCGAGCCACCTGGGCGGCGTGGTGACGGACCCCGACCTGATGGTCATCCCCTTCGACGACCACATGGTCCACCGGGGCCACGGCATCTTCGACACGGCGGCCATCATCGAGGGGAAGATCTATGACCTGGAGAACCACCTGGACCGCTTCATCCGCTCAGCGGAGGCTTCCAAGCTCGAACTCCCGAGCCGCGAGGAGATGCGCGAGATCGTCATCCGCACGAGCGCGCTCTCGGGCCGCCGCGAGGGCTCGATCCGCTACTGGGCTTCCTCGGGGACCGGCAACCTGGGGCTCATCCCCGCAGGCGACGCCAAGCCCGCCTTTTTCGTGATGATCTTCGGCGGCCTCGACTACCCCGAGCGCTACTACGCCGAGGGGATGCGCGTGATGACGACCACCTACCCCATCAAGCCGCCGCTCTACGCGGTCACCAAGAGCACGAACTACCTGCCCAACACCCTCATGCAGATGGAGGCGAAGGAACACGGTCTCGACAACGGCATCTTCGTGGACGAGGCGGGGAACGTGGGCGAGGGCTCGAACATGAACTGCGCCTTCGTGACGAATGACGGTGCGCTGCGGCATCCCAGGTTCGAGAACATCCTCTCGGGCTGCACGGTGAAGCGGCTTTTAGAACTCGCAAGCCGCCTCGTGGAGCAGGGCGTCATCAAAGACGTAGTGGTGGACGACATTCCCGTGGCCGAGGCCAAGGCGTCCGCCGAGATGATGCTCATCGGAAGCTCGATATACGTCGCCCCCGTCGTGCAGTGGGATGATCAGGTCATCGGGGACGGAAAGCCCGGCCCGGTGACCAGGGCGATGCGCGAGCTATTGGAAGAAGACATGCGCTCGGGCGAGGGAATGCTCATCGACGTGCCGTATTAGGCAACACGGAATGCGCCAAGCTGTTTCGAGGGCCTCTATGGGGGTTGTTGAAAAAGTCCACAAAAGGAGCGCGCTAAATTTCACTCCCCCCTTGAGGGTCGGTCTATCCTCCTCGGGTAGACCGACGAAGAGCTGAGGGCGCAAGCCCGAAAGCGAGTCGGTGGGGGGTATGATTCGGAATGCACAATTAACGCGATTCACCCCCCACCACATCGACCTTCGTCCAAAGGACTCGGCCTCTGTCGGGCTTTCCCCTCGGGAAGCCCGACCCCCTCAAGGGGGGAGTGGTTGTTGAGTGCTCTACAAGGGAGGAATGTTATCTCCTCTTTCCCCGGTCAACTGCATACGCCGAGTCACTTTATTACCCGTAGGGACAGGTCGCGACCTGTCCCTACAAGATTCCGCAGCCCCCCTTCTTCAGTCGGGACCGCCACCGGAATGACGGTGAACACTTCCGATTCGGGGGAGGGTCAACAACCCCCTCATGAGCGTTTCTTCGGTGGCGCGTGGATGGCCTCGCCGTGGACGTCCAATGCCGCCTCCATGACGGCTTCCGAGAGCGTGGGGTGGGAGTGGATGGTGCCGGCCAGGTCGGAGGCGGTGACGCGGTGCTGCATGGCGACGGCGGCCTCGTGCACGATGTCGGCGGCGTGGGCGCCCACGATGTGAACGCCCAGAATGGCGTCGTCTCCCGCATCGGCGATGACCTTCACCTCCCCCTCCAGCGCGCGCTCGGCCTGCGCCTTGCCGAGAGCGCGAACGGAGAACTTGCCCACGCGCACCGCGTGGCCCGCCTTCTCCGCCTCGTGCTCGGCCATGCCGACGACGCCGATCTCGGGGTGCGTGAAGATGCCCGCCGGAATCGCGCGGTAATCCATCCGTATCTCCGCGCCCATGGCGTTTTCCGCTGCGGCGACCCCTTCCGCCGAGGCCACGTGCGCGAGCATGGGCTCGCCCACCACGTCGCCCGCCGCGTAGACGCCCGCCACGTTCGTCTCCATCATCTCGTTCACCTTGATCTCGCCGTGCGGCCCGAGTTCGACGCCGATTCGCTCGAGACCCAACCCGTCGGTGTTCATCGTCCGGCCCACGGAGACGAGCACGAGGTCCGCGCGCTCTCCTTCGTCCGAACCCTCGAATTGCGCGACCATCTCATCATCCTTACGCGAGACGCCCGTTAACTTCTCATTCAGGCGCACCTTGATCTTCTGTTTTCTTAATTCGCGCGCCATGAGTTTCGAGACATCCTCATCCCCCAGCGGCAGGACCCGGTCGAGCAACTCCACCATGACGACCTCGGCGCCAAGCTCTCTATAGAGACAAGCGAACTCACAGCCGATGACCCCCGCGCCGACGATGAGCAACCGCTCGGGCAGATATTTCAGGTGCACGGCCTGCTCGGAAGAAATGATCTTATAGCCGTCGATGGGAAAGGCGGGAATCTGCGCGGGCCGGGAACCGGTGCAGATGATGATCTTGTCGGCCTCGACTATCTCGTGTTCCCCTTCTTTTCCGCGCACGGAAATCTTGCCCATCTCCAGAATCTCGGCGTCGCCCGCCATGTGGTCCACCCCGTGGGCCTTGAAGAGACCGCCGATGCCCTTCACCAGGCCTGCGACTATCTTGTCCTTGCGCTCGACCATGGCGGCGAGGTCGGCGCGCACCTCGCCCGTGACCTCGATCCCGTAGGCGTCGGCGTTCCTGATGTTCCTCAAAACTTCCGCGGCGGCGATGAGGCTCTTGCTGGGGATGCAGCCCCAGTTCAGGCAGGTGCCGCCCAGTTCGTCGCGCTCGATGACCACGCAGCTTCCCCCGCTCTGGGCCACGCGCACGCCCGCCACATAGCCCGCAGGTCCCCCTCCGATAACCGCCACGTCATACGCCGCCATGCTTCCTCCTTCGGGTAAGGCGCTCAACGAAAAAAACCGCGCCCATTAGACCAAGGTTCCGCGCCGATGCCAAACGGAGTGGGGGTTGGGGGTGAAGAAGCGGGGGCGCCTTGGGTAGGGGCTTTACGTATTGTAGCGGGATGCGTCATTCTTCGGGCGGTTCGCCGTAATAAGGAGTAGGAGAAATTAGATGACGTGTGCATATAGTCAAAGCGGTAATTTCGAATGCCAGTTCGAGCATAAATTTGGGCATCAATACTATAGACCGGTAATTATTGACGGTGAACATTGGTGTCAATTTCATGCACCGCTTGAAGATAAAAACGGGAATCCTACCTATAAAAGTAAGTGGTCGCCAGATGAAATTAAGGGGTTTTATAAGGGCATATCAGAACTTCGTGAAAACGCACTAGCGAAGCAGGAAAAACTAGATTTAAGTAGAGTTGTTTTTCCGGGCAATGCGAAATTTGAAGGTGTGCAATTTCCTGAAGTTGACTTTTCTCATGCCCGATTCGAAGGGAACGCTGACTTTCAAAATGCTCAATTCTCAGGCGGAAACGCACATTTCTCTAGTGTGAAATTCTGCGGGGAAACAAACTTCTCTGGTGCTATGTTCAACGGTGGAGAAGTTGACTTTCGAGATGCCGAGTTCAGTAGTAGGGCTACTTTCTCCCAAGTCAAGATCAACGGCGGGAATGCGGATTTCCAAGATGCAAAATTCAAAGTAGGCGCTCACTTTCAACGTGCCAACTTTAGCCACGAGCTCACCAGCTTTGAGAATGCCCGTTTCTGTGGCGATAATGATAATGATTTTACCAGCTTCTCCTCCACCAAATTCCAAAGTGAAAATACTAACTTCCGAGGCACCAACTTCAGCAAGAAAGTTCACTTCAAAAAAACCCAATTTAATGGTGGAGATACCGACTTCAAAGATGCAAAATTCCATGAATCTGTCATCTTCCAAAATGCTCAATTCAATAGCCGTCGTACAAGCTTCAAGAAAACCAATTTCATTGAGAAAGCTGACTTTCAGGATACAAAATTCTGTAACGGTTGCGTTTTTTTCAAAAAGGTCAAATTCAATAAAAATGCTGTTTTTTCTGGTGCTCAATTCAATGAGGGTGCTGATTTCCGTGAAGCAGAATTCAAAGGAAAGGCTAATTTCGATACCACTAAATTCAATAACTGGGATACTTTCTTCTCTAATGCGAAATTCATCGGTGGAGACGCCGATTTCAAAAATGCTGAATTCAAATGGAATGCTTCTTTCGAAAATACGAAATTCAGATGGAACGCTATCTTCTCTGAAGCCGAATTCAAAAAAAGTGCTCACTTCGAAGAGGTTATTTTCGGAAGGGATACTTATTTTCGCAATACAGTATTCAGCAGTGGTATTGGAGAAGTTAATTTCAAAAAAGCTCAGTTCAAAGGGAAGGCCGATTTTAAGTCTTCAAGAAACAACGGTGATCTAGAATCATTCCAATGCGCGGTTGATTTTTCAGGAGCGGAATTTCTAGGTGAACCGATTTTTGAAGTGACCTTTGAGAATCGGACATTTCAGCAAAAAACAAGTTTTTGGAACTGCACTTTTGAAAAAGCGCCCCGCTTCCATGGCTGCAGCCTTCACCAGGATACAGACTTTACGGACGCCAGGTTTTGGGACAGACAAGGAGATGAAGCTGTAAAAGCATATCGAACTCTGAAGCTGGACATGGAGGCAAAAAGAGCGCGAGAAGAGCAGTTGACGTTTTACGCCCTGGAGATGGAAAGCAGACAACGCACCACAAAGAGGAAACTCTTGAAATTCATCTCCTGGTTGTATGGAATTATAGCCGACTACGGACAAAGCATTATTTCACCATTCGCATCTGCCATCATGGTATTCGTGCTGTTCATGATTGCTTATTCAATTTTTATCCTCGCAACTCCGATAGCAAAATTTGAAAATACTGACATTGTGGTTTTAACTTTCCGTTTCAGTCTGGAACAAATCATCCGCCCGTTTCGCGCATTGGAAAACTCCCCGTCCCTTTCTGGATTTATTGAAAAAGCCTCTCCCTCAAATCTTTGGCACTTGTGCCTCGGTTTCACGACCACTCTTCAATCGGTCTTAAGTTTCGTCACCTTGGGCTTGGGCGCTCTCGCCATACGCTGGCGCTTCAAGATCGGGTGAGGGAAATATACTGATGCGGGACGGATCACCACGCCCCGAAACTCACACACACGGGCTGGAAATATGGAGGAATTTCGATTAAATGAAAAATAAGTCTTACATGGCTGATTTTACGAAGCTACCTGAACATTGGCCAACACACCGGATGAGTCGTGAGTTTTGGGAAGAACTCGGAAGGACTGTTGCTACCTTTGGTTTTCTCGAAGAAATCCTAGGAAAAGCAATTTTTGCATTGTCTGCAACAAGAGGGCACAAACAGATAACGGATGAAATGTATGAGCGTTGGCTCATCAAACTCAAAAAAGCATTAAAAGAACCTCTCGGTAGCCTAATTGGATTATATGAGAGTGAGTTGGATGAGGAGATAGAAAGAGAGTCGGAGATATCCAAACAAATTGATCTGCGTAAGTTAATAAAAGATTTGCGAGAAGCGAAAGTACACAGAGACGTACTATGTCATGGCTCGTGGAGACCTGGGAGTAGTAGCGGGAAAGCAAAACCTTTCTTTGTGAATAAAAAGGATGAGATGTTTGATAGTGAGTATGACGTAGGCGACTTTCAACAAATTCGACTTTTCGTCACTCAAACCATCTGCGTGTGTATAAGCACAGTAACTCTGAAAAGAATCCAGTTCCCCGGTTCAAACGGGCCAGGGCAACCTATTTGAGCATGAGAACATCGCATTGGTAGGGGTCGCCCTATTCCCCAAGCACGGCCCTCAACTCCGATATCCTCAACGACAGCATGAGCGGCTCGCGCTGAGAGAACGCACGAAAGCCGAAGCGCTCGTAGAAATTCCTGGCTTCCTCATCGAGCGCCTGGGTGATGAGGGCGCGCGCGCCGATGAGGCCCGCCGCCGCCAGGGATTTCCGGCATGCGTCCACGACCAGATCGCCGCCCAAGCCCCTGCCCTGGTATTCCGAATCCACCGCGAGTTGTCCCAGAAGTATCACCGGAATCGGTTCGGGCATACTTCTTCCGATGCGAGAAGAAACCCGCCGCCTCTCCACCGAACCGGCCGCAAGGCTGTAAAAAGCAATAACGCGCTCACCCTCGCAGACGACATACGTCCGCGCGCCGCCTTTCGCCTCGTTTAGCCGACCCTTGCTCTTGAGCCAGGCGTCGAGGCTCTCTACGCCTGAGTCGAAGCGCGATACGTCGTGATACGCGACTAAGGGTTCCGGCCCGGTTATCTCTCCCAAAGCGGCCTGCGCTCGAGGCGCTCTCTCAAGCGCACGTTCGATTCGGCGGGCGCATCGAGCGCTACGAGAAAGGCATCGTACGCTTCATCGTCAAGCGCGATGACGGGACGCTCGTTCAACGCATCTATCGCCGCCGCCTCGCTCGCCCTGAGTACGAACTCGGTGCGTGTTACGCCCCGGATCTCCGCAGCCCTGTCAATCAGCGCCAGCCGCTCATCCTTCACCCTCAGATTCATCTGGGCCATTCGTCATCCTCCTCGGCTCTTGGCCATAAGTTCAGCTCCGCTCTCATTATGTATAACATTTGTATATACGTTCTGTCAAAGCCGACATTACTCCTGACTCTCAACAGAGCATACTCGCATTATCCTCACTCGACAGCACCTCAATAAGATATATATTATAGATATAACTCTTAAGAGGAAGAGAACCGCATGGGCGCGAAATCGCATATCGCAAAGTGGGGCGACAGCCTGGCCGTCCGCATCCCGAAGCCCGTCGCCGAGCAATGGGGCGTGCGCGAGGGTTCGGCCATCGAGATGAGCGCGCGCGGCGACCGGGTGGTGATGCGAAAGAGAGGCTACCGGCTGGCGGACATGCTCGCCGAGATGAACGCGGACAACCTCCACGCCGAACAGGACGCAGGCCCGGCGCAGGGCATCGAGGCGTGGTAGCGGGACCGGTGGATTCCGGCGCGGACTACGTTCCGGGCAGGGGCGACGTCGTCTGGCTCTCCTTCACCCCCCAGGCGGGGCATGAGCAGGCGGGCCGCCGCCCCGCGCTGGTCGTCAGCCCGCGAAGCTATAACGAAAAAAGCAGTCTGGCGCTCCTCTGCCCCGTCACTTCGAGAGCCAAGGGCTATCCCTTCGAGGTGGCGCTCCCCGCCGGAGGTCCCGTAACAGGCGTGGTGCTCGCCGATCAGGTGAAGAGCCTCGACTGGCGGGCGCGAAAGGCGCGCCTGGCATCCCAGGCTCCGCCGCGCGTGGTGGGCGAAGCGCTGGGAAAGCTGGCCGTCCTCCTGGAGCAGGACTGAGCGGTGCGCCGGCGCTTCAGGATCGGGTGAGGATGAGGGAAGCGACACGGGACTAGCTGACGCGAGGTGTATTTGCGCGACCGGGCATGAAATATCCGCCCATTTTATGCAGGTGACAACCCCTCCTCGGGATTGCCCCACACATACATGCCTGACCCTACACGGGGTTGTCCCGCCCTCTGTGATTGTCCTTCGTCAGGACAGGCACGGAGGCCTCGGGCAGGCTCAGGGGCCTGTCCGCTACAAAACCACCCCCCCTACCCCCCTTGACAGGAGGGTAAAGGCGACGGCCCCCGGCGAGGGGCGTGTAGGGACACTCCTCGGGGTTGTCCCGCCATCCGTGGTCGTCCTTCGCCGGGCGGCGCGGCAGGACAGGCGCGGGGGCCTCGGACAGGCTCAGGGGCCTGTCCGCTACGGCGGAGGTGGTTCTTCACCGTCATTCCAGCGCATGCCGGAATCCAGAACCGATGAGAATGGGCATGTAAAAGGGTTTCATTTCCCCTCTGCCTGGTTGGGAATGCCGCAAGAAAACGAAAAAAAGATCCCTGGATTCCGTCGAACCCTCCCTCCCCAGTCGGTTCCGACACCGGAATGACAAAAAACCGCAAACTCTTTTGGTCGCCAATACTTTTCAAGAGGGAATGGTTTTGACCTTATTCTCCAGAAATCAAACCTGACCGAGAAGGATACCCGGGCAGGCGCCAGTTCCCACCCCGATCCGCTCAGGGAATGAATCTTCACCAGAAAAGAAAAAACTTTACGCAACGAGTGAAATCAGCCATCCTGATTGCGAGGTACAGGGAGGGTGGGTGAATGCTGTGTGAGCATACCCATGACAAAGAGTTCGGCCGTACGCCCGCCTGCTGTCAGTTTCTGTACGAGTTCCATGAAGACGAATTGATCGAGGTGGACGGCAAGAAGCTGTGTCCCTTTCATGCACCGCTGAAAGATGAAAGCGGCAACCCTGCCGAGAAAGAAAACTGGACAGATGATGAAAGAGAGAATTTCTACGCAATCATCCAAAACCTTTGTCGTAATGCTTCCGAGCATCAGGAACACCTGGATTTAAGCGGCGTTATCTTCCCCAGCGGCGCGAATTTTCGAGGCATGGAACTTCCCGACGTCGATTTTGCGCACACCGAATTCAACGGGGGGGTCGACTTCCGGAATACGCGATTCGGGGGGAAGTCCACCAGGTTCTACAAAGCCCGGTTTCTCTTCAGGGCCGACTTTCGAGGAGCCCGGTTCCACAGCGTGAAGACTACCTTCCGCGATGCCCGATTCGGAGAGGATGCAGATTTCGGGAATGCCCTCTTCGAAGGAGCCGCCAGCTTCCAGGATGCCCGATTCGGCGCAAGCGCCCGTTTCGAAAACGCCAAATTCACCGGCGCAGGCGGAACTTACTTCCAGGGCGCCGCGTTCGAGAAGTCCGCCACCTTCCAGAAAACCCGATTCGGTGGAGTCACCGACTTCCAGGACGCCCGATTCGATGAGGATGTAATCTTCGGAAAGGCCCGTTTCAACAAAGAGGCCATATTCCAAAATGCCCGATTCAACAGCCAGGCCGGATTCCAAAATATAAAATTCAAGGGACGCGCATATTTCACGGCTACCGGTAACGATGATGATGCGGCCGCCTTCGGGGGCATGGTCGATTTTGAAGACTCGAAATTTCTGGATGAAGTGGACTTCGAGAACCGGGAATTTCAGCGAGCTACGAGTTTCAAGGGCTGCGCCTTTCACAAGGCACCCCGCTTTCATAACTGCCGTCTTCACCAGAACACGAATTTCACCGATGCCGAATTCATGGACACCACCTCCGCCGGTTCGGCGATGGCGTATCGAACCCTGAAACTGGACATGGAGGAAAAAAGGGCGCGACAGGAGCAATTGAGGTTTTACGCCCTGGAGATGAAATGCAGGCGTCATACGGAAAAAAGAAAGTTCATGAAGTTCATTTCATGGATGTACGAGGCGATGTCCGATTACGGACAGAGGATTTTCCTGCCGCTTGCGTGGCTCGTGTTTTTATTCCTGCTGTTCACCCTCGTCTACGCAGCAAACTTCAAAGGACTGCCGAATCTGGATGCGGGCAGCATTCCATCGCTTGCAATTCAATTCAGCATCAAGCAAATCGTCCGCCCGTTCGGCTTATTCGGCCATTCATCGATTTTTCAGCTAGTGGGGGAAACCCCAGCCTCAAGCCTCTTGCCCCTGCCCATCATCATCACGGCCACACTTCAATCGATCTTGAGCCTCGCCCTTCTGCTGCTGAGCGCTCTCGCCGTGCGCTGGCGCTTCAAGGTCGGGTGAGGAAGCGGGGGCGGATGCGGTTCTTCGCCGGAATGACGATCAAAACCGCAACCACTTTCTGGTTGGCGATGCTTTTCAAGGGGAGTGATTTCGGAGACCGCATTTCCGAGAAACAAGGGCTTTCCGACTGAACGCCTGAAATACCCCACGCCTACCTTACCCCTCCAGCACATCTCTCAAGTCCGATATCCTCAACAGCAGCATGAGCGGCTCGCGCTCCGAGAACGCGCGAAAACCGAAGCGTTCGCAGAAACTTCCGGCCCGCTCATCGAGCGCCCGGGTGATGAGGGCGCGCGCGCCGATGAGGTCCGCCGCCGGGAAGCGCGCATTTCCGCGCAGGTGCGCGTTCCGGAAAGGTGTACCATCCTCCTGCTCGACGCGCTGTCTTCGCTCTTGCAACCGCGCCTCGCCGCCGGGAGGTCGGCCCGTTCGATGACTCTCCTATCGAGGTATCAGACCATGCGGGAGAGGGAGTCATCGGGACGCGGCCGGGGCGGCGAAGTCGAGGCCAATCACCCCTGAACAATTCCGAAAAATACGATAAATATAGGTAAATTCACGGGGCTTTTCGGTAAATTCCAGACGCTCTTCCGGGCGCATCCGGGGCATGTTTGCGGGCGTTTCCGGTGCTTGTTCTGCGCGGCAAAAGCACGCCGGCCGGCGGCCACGCTCTCTGAGTTCACGCGCTCCTGCGCCCCCGATTCAAGGCGCGCCGAGGCTCCGGAAATCGAGGCTGCGTGGGGCGGCGAAGCGGTTTTCAGCCCTTGTTTTCCTGTTTGCGCCCGTTATCCACAGAAAAACACAATATTTGGGGATAAGGTGTGGGTAATCGCACATATTTTGTGTATATCCGTTTTCAGGGTATTGACAGACGGGGGCAAAGCATACTACATTTAGTGTTGCCGCTTGATTTCGACATACTAAATATGACCCCGGCATAGCGGGGCGTTCCCAGCGGAGGAGAATGGGCGTGGAGTTTACGAGGCGATTCACCCGGGCCGGAGATGACGCGTACGGCGAGGTCGGTTTCACGCCGCGCACCTCGCGCATCGCCAACCCGGACGGCTCGGTCGTCTTCGAAGCGAAGGACATCATGGCGCCTGAGAGCTGGTCTCAGGTGGCCGTCGACATTCTAGCGCAAAAATACTTCCGAAAAGCCGGCGTCCCCGCTCATTTAAACAAAGTTTCCGAAGAAGGGGTGCCCGAATGGCTGCAGCGCTCGGAGCCGGACACGGAAAAACTTGAGTCCCTGCCCGAGGATGAGCGATTCGGAAGCGAGCGCGACGCCCGGGACGTTTTCCATCGCCTGGCGGGATGCTGGACCTATTGGGGCTGGAAACACGGTTATTTTCACGCGGAAAAAGACGCCAAAGCGTTCTATGAGGAGCTTTTATACATACTAGCGAGCCAGATGGCGGCCCCCAACTCGCCACAGTGGTTCAATACGGGCCTGCACTGGGCCTACGGCATCACGCGCCCCGCCCAGGGACATTTTTATTGCGATCCCGAAAGCGGGGAAATACTCCGCTCCACCAACGCCTATGAGCGTCCTCAACCGCATGCGTGCTTCATCCAATCGGTGAAAGATGATCTCGTCAACGAGGGCGGGATCATGGATTTATGGACGCGCGAGGCGCGCATTTTCAAATACGGCTCGGGCACCGGCACGAATTTCTCGAATTTGAGAGCGGAGGGGGAATCCCTCTCGGGAGGTGGAAGAAGCTCCGGCCTCATGAGTTTCCTCAAGATTGGGGATCGCGCAGCGGGCGCGATCAAGTCGGGCGGCACCACTCGGCGCGCGGCGAAAATGGTCACACTCGACATCGACCACCCCGACATCGAGGAATTCATCAACTGGAAGGTGCACGAAGAACAGAAAGTGGCCGCCCTGGTTTCGGGCAGCAAGATGTGCAACCGGCACATGAACGCCATTCTCGGGGCTTGCCTGGAAGGAAAGAACCTGAGCTTGAATGGCAACTTGTACCAGCCGGATAAAAACCCATCACTCACCAAAGCAATTCGGGCCGCAAGACTCGCCGGCGTTCCGGATAATTATATCCATCGCACCCTCCAACTTGCACGTCAAGGCATCACCGAAATCGAGTTCGAAGAGCTCGATACAAATTGGGAAGGCGAGGCCTACATCTCGGTTTCCGGACAAAACTCGAACAATTCCATCCGCGTTTCAGATGATTTTATGGAAGCTACCGAGAAAAACTCGGATTGGAACCTGATACGGCGCACTGACGGCGAAATCGCGGACTCCGTCAGTTCGAAAGAACTTTGGAATCAGATTGGATATGCAGCGTGGTGTTGCGCAGACCCTGGCCTTCAATTTGACACAACCATCAACGACTGGCACACGTGCACCGCCGATGGTCGCATCAACGGCTCTAATCCCTGCTCAGAATACATGTTCTTGGATGATACCGCATGCAATCTAGCGTCGATGAATCTCATAAAATTCTTGGATACTGAAAAAAACCACTTTCAGATAGAAGACTATCGTCATGTTATTCGGCTATGGACAGTCGTCCTCGAAATTTCAGTACTGATGGCGCAATTCCCCAGTCCGGAAATAGCCAAACGCTCATTCGAGTATCGAACTTTAGGACTTGGGTACGCCAATCTGGGCACCTTGTTAATGGTTCTTGGCATCCCTTACGACTCACTTGAAGCGGAAGCATGGTGCGGCGCTCTCACCTCCATCATGACCGGCTGCTCGTATGCCACCAGCGCCGAGATGGCAGGGGAAATGGGCGCTTTCTCAAGGTATCAGGACAACCAAGAGCACATGTTGCGGGTTCTGAGAAACCACCGCCGCGCAGCTTACTCTGTGCCCGAGGCGGAATACGAAATGCTCTCGAAGGCGCCAGCAGGAATCGCTGCGGAAATCTGCCCCCATTATCTTCTCCAAGCGGCGCGTGAGGCGTGGGATGATGCTTTGGCCATCGGCTATCGAAACGGCTACCGGAACGCACAAGCCACTGTCATCGCGCCGACAGGCACAATTGGTTTGGTGATGGATTGTGACACAACGGGAATCGAGCCGGATTTTGCTTTGGTGAAATTCAAAAAACTGGCCGGAGGCGGTTATTTCAAGATCATCAACCAATCCGTTCCCGCTGCCTTGCGGCATCTAGGCTATGACGATGAAGAGATCCGCGAAATCGTCGCCTACTGCCGAGGGCGGGGAACCCTCACGAATGCTCCTCATATCAATCCAGAGTCTTTGCACGAGAAAGGGTTTACGAGCAAGGCTCTGGAAAAAGTGGAAGCCGCTCTCGAAGGGGCGTTTGAAATCCAGTTCGCCTTCAACAAACATTCCCTCGGTGATGACTTCTGCATTGAGCAATTAGGGCTCAGCGAAGCGCAAATAGCCGACTGGAACCTGAATCTGCTCGAAGCCATTGGTTTCACTCCAGAACAAATCAGTGAAGCGAATGATTTCGTTTGCGGGAAAATGACGCTTGAGGGGGCGCCCCACCTAAAAGAAGAGCATCTGGCCGTTTTTGATTGCGCGAGCAAATGCGGACGAGAAGGCAAGCGCTTCATCAGTCCCATGGCGCATGTCCGGATGATGGCGGCGGCGCAACCTTTCATATCAGGCGCCATCAGCAAAACCATCAACATGCCCGCGGAATCCACGATTCAAGACATTTTAGACATCTACAACGAATCGTGGCAGCGGATGACCAAAGCCATAGCGATTTACCGCGATGGCTCGAAACTAAGCCAACCACTTTCCGCACAAAGCGAAGCAGAACTCTTCAGTGATATCGGCGAAGAAGAACCAGCTACACATAGTGCCCCCGTGCACGTAGCCCAGCAGATTGTGCGCCGGATTATTTACCAGTCCAGAAGGCGCAAGTTGCCTACCCGCCGCGGGGGATACACGCAAAAAGCCGTCATCGGCGGTCACAAGGTATATCTTAGAACCGGTGAGTACGAGGATGGCTCCATCGGCGAAATTTTCATAGATATGCACAAAGAAGGCGCTGCCTTCAGAAGCCTCATGAATTGTTTCGCCATCGCAATTTCGCTGGGACTCCAGCACGGCGTCCCATTGGATGAATTCGTGGATGCCTTCGTATTCACACGATTCGAGCCGGGGGGTATGGTCTCGGGCAACCCGCACATCAAGATGAGCACATCCATCATCGATTACATCTTCCGTGAACTGGCGGTTTCATATCTCGGTCGCCACGACCTGGCGCAAGTCGTGTCGGAGGACTTGAGGAGCGACACCATCGGGCGCCCCCAGGAAGAGATTCCGGAATTCGATACCGAGGAAGAAGAAGAGATTCAAACCATATTCCCGGGACCGGATGCAAGCGCACCCCGCAGCGACCGGATAAGTCTGAATTATGAGACAGAATCCACCCAAACTTCGATGACACCCATAACGGAAGCAAGCTCCGCAATTGATTCACGCATCGAGGAAGCCCGCGCCAAAGGGTATGAGGGGGAAGCTTGCAGCGATTGTGGTTTATTCACCTTAGTGCGAAACGGGACGTGCCTGAAATGTATGACTTGTGGCGCGACGAGTGGATGTTCTTGATATAGCTTACCCGTCGTGGGGGAAACGGGCGGACTCTGCGACGGGACGAGAGTCGGGGGAAAATCCTTGGAGGGTTGTCCCCCGACTCTCACCAAAATGGAGTTTTAGTGAATTTTCTTGCTGCGGGGGAAACGGGCGGACTCTGCAGCAGGATCGGGAGCCAAGGATAATATACCTCAGGGGTTGAGTCCTTGGCTCCCACTTTAGTCAAAAGCAACTCCCTGCTGCGGGGGAAACGGGCGGACTCTGTGGCAGGTCGAGAGCCGGTGAAGTCTCCTAGGGGGAGTTCTTCATCGGCTCTCCCTATTTCACTTGACACCCGTAGCTCCTTCGCCTACCTTCAAGTTCCTTTTGTGGGGGTGTAGCTCAGATGGGAGAGCGCGTGGATCGCACCCACGAGGTCAGGGGTTCGAATCCCCTCACCTCCACCAGATAATTTCTGGTAAATCCTACGCATTGAGCATTGCGATAGCCGCCTCTCGCGTCATCATGCCTTCTCGCACCCCACGCTTCTCCGCCACTTCGTTCATGCATGAAATAACGCCTTCCTGCCAGGTGCTCATCACATCACCAATTCGCGCACTCATGGCGCCGACCGCCGCCACCGCAATCCCCTCCCGCGCCAGGTAGGGGAAAGATGCGATGCCGGAGTCATCTTTCCCCCGTCCTGCATCATTGGCAATAACACCCTTTAAATTAAGCTTCATGACATGCGGTACGAGAGTGAGTCCGCAATGCGAGGCTTGGATAAAAACATCTTGAGGCCTTGGTTCCTGGATAGAACGCAGGACGGGAATTCCCCATGAAGCGCGTATGTTACCATCAGGCAAATGCTCTAGCTCATAAATTCTATCATCCAGGCTTTCCTCCACAATCACTTCCCGGCCCACATCGGCATCGAGCAAAATTTTCGAAGCTTCAGCAATGGATTGACCGATTTCAACACCGAGACTTTGGGCCACTTGATTCGCATGGCCGACTTCGCCTTCATAAACGGATACTCCAACGGCGAGTCTTGCGGACATTGTCTCACATGCCAATGCAGGCACATTATATTCCTGGGCCAACCGGAGACCGCTTATACCCGCGTCATCTTTTCCTACTCCTGCCGCATGGGCAACGATTGCCCTCGCACCCAGGCGCATTGCCCACGCCATTGTCATGCGTGCGGCGTAAGAGCCTCCAATGAGAACGTCCCGTTCTTCAACCCTTTCGTCAAAATAGGTCATCGAATCCGCTGAGAGAATGCGGCCACGCAAGTCTTCATGATGAATCGTCAGTTCGTCTGTCGCCATCACAATTTCTTCCAATAGTTATGAAGTAAATTCCATATTACAGATATTTCAGGATAAAAAACGCCCGGCTGAAATCTCAACCGGGCGCTGAATCATTTTCTCCTGTTGGATGCTAATAAGCAGCAGGAGCATTGCCTCCTTCGCCGTCACTTAAGAAGGAGAAATCGTTACTTGCACCGTCATCAGACACATCATAGTCCACATCCGTTGGCAAAACATCGCCAGACTCAGCGAAAAACTCTTGATCCAAGACAGCAACACTTTCATTGAACTCGAGCATTTCTTCCTCATTCATTGGGCGGCTCAATTCGAATTTACCCGGATTATTCACAGGCGACATCACAAAGCGCGTGAGTATACAAAAATCTTCAAAAAAAGCAATTCTTTTTTTATGTATATATCCTTATTTTTCAACCGATAAAAATGCATTGTTCAAAACATGTTTCATATCATGGGCGGATGAAATAGTTAGTCGAAAAAACGAAAATGGAAGCCGGAAAGATGAATTTCAGATGAGCAAATGTTGGAGATGAATTGTATGCGCACGCGTACATCAAGCCAAAACGACACAACGCAAGGATCGCTCAACAAATGTATTTGACGATGAAGCTTGTGTTTACGCCATGTCTTCTGCCTGAAATTCGATGCGCCCTCCCGGTGGTTCCACAACCAGGTGGAGCGCCTCGGCCAGTCTTCCCGAAAGATGCCACATCCCACAAATAAAAGTGAGTTCCACGATCTGCCGATTGGAGAAATATTTTTTCATCTCATTGAATGCGAAGTCATTGTTCTTCGCCCTGAACTTCGATACTTCATCCGCCCAACGGATAACGGCTTTCTCCTTGTCATCGAACAAATCACTTTCATTCCAATCATCGCCTTCCAACATGTTGATTTGATCCTGCGTAAGACCCAGAGCTCGACCGAGCTCCACATTGTGCCCGATTCAGTTGTTGCACTCTGTCAAAATGGCCGTTTTGACTATGACCAGTTCCATGAGTCGAATGTAATCGGACTCCGTTTTCAATCGATTCGTACGGAGCTTCTGGTCGAGCAACATCCATCCTTCCACAGTAGGGGGTGAATTTCCCAAAAGCTGTAAAAAGCGTGGGACAGTGCCCCACATCCGTTTCGACCAATCGTAGAGCGGAGCGAGTTCTTCCTTGAGTTCGTCGGGAACATTGTCAGGATCGACGAAAGGCAACCTTGGTAAAGGACATGCCATCATCTCATCGGTCACGCCCAAACTATCCGGCAAACTTGTTCCTTCGTCTACAGGCATTGGATTCTCCTTGAAAAGTGTCGGGTGTGATTTATACGCTGTTCGTAGCCAGAGCCTCTCGAATATGATGCGGGCCAACAGGTAATGAGAAAACTGGTGTACCAACAGCGTCTTGAATGGCATTCACAATCGCCGCCGCAGTCGCCACAATGGGCGGTTCACCCACTCCTCGCATCCCATAGGGCGTACCCTCGGCCGGGTTATCATACAAAACGGCATTCAATTCAGGCATATCCATGCTGGTAGGTATCAGATATTCATGGAAGGTATCGCCGTGCAAATTACCATCCGGGCGCCTGGGTTGCTCTTCCATGAGGGCCAATCCGAGTCCCTGGAGCATGGCGCCTTCAATTTGTCCCACCACGGACAATGGGTTTATGGCAAATCCCACGTCCTGCACGCATGTAAGGCGCAAAACCCTGACCTCACCAAGCTCCGGATTCACGGCTACATCCGCCACCTGT
Source organism: Nitrospinae bacterium bin107 (assembly GCA_002238965.1). Taxonomy (GTDB): domain Bacteria; phylum UBA8248; class UBA8248; order UBA8248; family UBA8248; genus Bin107. Next base: position 27,347 of record MPNJ01000001.1, read on the forward strand.
CCGGTATGTATCGGACATGGGGGAGGCTTTGCACTTTCACCTTGTCCGATTAAAAATCCCTGAATTTCAGGCGCCGCCTTGGCCACCTGTGCAAGAGACATAGCTCGGTCGGGCGCTGAAGCCACTTTGACTTGTCCATCTTCCAAAACCAGATCATCCGCAGCGGCTTCGAGTTTTATACTCGCCACATTCAAGATTTTGTTCCGCAAATCACGGGCGGCACTCAAAGTTGCCATTCCAACCGCGCGCGTCGCCTTACTGCCCGACGCCGCCGATGATTCGGGAACCGAATCCGTATCTCCGTTCGTGTACCGCACTTCATCCAAACCAACGCCCAATTCCTCTGCGGCAAGTTGGCATATGGAAGTGCTCATGCCTGTGAGATTCACCGTTCCCGCTACCACTTGTACGGTGCCGTCTTGATTCAGGCGGACAGTGCAACTAGACGCCTCCCCGGGCCCGGGCCAATATCCGCAAGCAATGCCGCGGCCGAGCTTCCAGCCATCTCCCTCAAGCTCTCCGTTAGCCTCAATTTTCTTTCCCCACATGCCTTCCACGGCTGTTGAGTCAAGCACACTACGCATGGATGGAGCCGGCTCCTTCCCAGCCAGCGTCTCATCTCCGGGCCGAAGGGAATTTATTCTCCTTATCTCGAGTGGGTCAATCCCCATCTCGCGCGCGATGATGTCCATCTGCACTTCAGTGGCAAAGTGGTACTGGGGACCGCTGGGAGCACGCACGGGACCACAAACAGGGCCATTGGTATATACCGTACAAGCACTGATTCTTACGTTGGGGATACGATACGAGCATGAACCCATCAGCATCTTGCTACTGCATTGAAACGGTGCACCTCGGCCATAGGCGCCATGATCCATCGTGACATCAAGCTCCCGAGCGACAAATGTACCATCATTCTTAACCGCTGTGCGTATCGTGATGAAATGCGGGTGTCTCGGATTCACCCCGATATGATCTTCCTCGCGCGTCATCTCCATGCGCACGGACTGGTCAGTTTTCAAAGCCAAAAGAGCGGCTAGGTGCTCATAAGTACTCTTTAGCTTAGCGCCAAACCCACCGCCGATTTCAGTAGGAATGACACGAACGTGTGTCGCCGGGAGGCCAAGCGCCTCAGCCACATCCGCCCGGATGGACCATGCATCCTGCGTGGTTGTCCAGATTGTGACTTTTCCGTCTGCACCTGCCTCGGCAACGCAAGCGTGAGGCTCAATATAGCCGGCATGTACGAATGGTGTAGAAAATGTGTGCTCAAAAATGCGATCCGCCTCTTTGTATCCGGCGTCGACATTTCCAATTTCTTTTTCAAATCGGGCGATAATGTTTTTGTCTGCATTCGGGCCAAGTCCCAAATCTTGCCAATCTTCGTGGACGGCAAGACCCTCGCCTGCCCGGCTGTCCAAGCCGTTTACCACTGGCTCTAAAACTTCATAGTCCACCTGAATCGATTCAATGGCCGCTTGAGCGGCATCCATATCTTCGGCGGCCACAGCAGCCACAGGTTCTCCGCCATATCGAACAAAGCCATCCTGCGCAAACCAACTCTGATCTTTGATGTTGGCGCCGAATCGAATGCGGGGGGCGTCATCTCGCGTCACGACCGCACGGACTCCAGGTATCTTGCGCGCTGCGTTCGCATCTACGCTCAGTACTTTCGCATACGGATGCGGACTACCCAAGACTAGACCGATGAGTGAACGGCTCGATGGAACGTCAGCCGCATATTTTGCACTGCCAGCTACTTTGTCAGGTGCATCGATTCGTGTAAGGCCCATGCCCGCGACTTTATAGTCTGTCATTTCCACCTCATTGAGAAATATGGCTTAATTCATCGGGTTTAATGTTAAGTACTATAAGTTAGTTGTTTTGCACCGAGCAACGTTACAATTTGATCAGCGATTCGTCTATTCCGGAATATCTGGTGGTCTCACACCATGCGTGGCTCGAATTTTCGTTTTGATATTTCCTCTAACGTTAAAATCCCCTTCAATCCACACCCATTTCGGCGCGCAAACCTCAACCAAGTCGTCAAGGATGGTGCTGACCACCTGTTCATGAAATATTTCCCGGTCCCTGTAATTATTGATGTAGAGTTTTAAGGATTTCAACTCCACTATCATTTCACTAGGAACGTATTTGATACGAATTGTGGCGAAGTCGGGAAAATTACTGAGCGGGCAAAGACAAGTGAATTCGGGAATGGTGAAATCTACAACGTAATCGCGCTGCATTGATGGATTCGGAACGGCTTCGAGCTTCGCCTCCGCAATCAACTTCGCGCCATATTTCATCTCGCCTTGAGACATTGTCGTTATGCTCCAGGAGTCAGGTTCACCAACAAAGCGCCATCTTTTCGAGCCACAAACGTATCGTGCGCTTCTTGGTATTCTCTGAGGGGGAACCGATGGGTAATGTATGGGTCCACACTCATCCTGCCAGCTTGAATGAGTGATAATACTTCATCTCCACAGTTGGGATTCGCCCGAACACCAAAAATATCCATTTCCTCCAGCACGACGCGCTTCCATGCCATATCAGGAATGTTGTCCGGTATGCCGGTAATGGCGACTCGCGCGCCTTTGCCGCCACAGTCCACACTCCATTTGAAGCTATCCGTGGTTCCAGCCGTCTCCAGCACGACGTTGGCTTTTTTCCCGCGGGTCATCTCTTCTATCCGTTCCGGCACACCGCCATCTCGGTAACTGACAACTTCGGCGCCTTGTTCCTCTAGAATCTCGAGCCTCCTGCCACCGCCCACAACGATTATGCGTCCTGCGCCCATCGCCTTGACGGATTCATATGCAAAAACACCGATGGGTCCGGAACCCAATATCACGACCGTATCGCCAGGATTGATCCCAGCACGCTTCGCCGTCCAGAGCCCGCAAGCAGCAGGGTCCACGGCCGACCCATACTCAAGCGACATTCCCTCGGGCATTTTGTGCAACGCACGTATGTTGTTGACGACATACTCCGCATACGAGCCTTGCGTGATATGCCCGTACTGCCTATGACCAGTGACTGTATTCCCGTAATTATAACAGAGATTATAACGGCCTATGAGGCACATGCGACAGGCGCCGCATCCAGCATGGCTCGTCCCAGCCACGGCATCACCCATACCGAGACCGAAACCCTCAGTCATCGGGCCCATAGCCACAATTCTGCCCGACCATTCATGCCCCAGGATGGCCGGAAGCCGGGGCGGCCAGTTGGGGAGGTGACCGCCTTTGATGATCTCTATGTCTGTACCACAAATCGTGGTGCATTCCACTTTCACGAGCACTTCCCCGATGCCCGGTTCCGGAACGGGAACGGACTGTATTTCCAAATTTTCAGGTGCGGTCATCACGACCGCTTCCATCTTGTCTCCTACCTCTTCACCGTAGCGCACATCAAATTCTGAGGACATAAAATCTTGTTCTCCTAAACTCATTCGTATTCGAGATTACAATCAATAATGAAAGCAAACTTTTTGGGGAATTGAATAAATACATTCCCGCAAGTAGTTCAATTCGATAAAACTATGAAGCATAATATCAGGCGTGGATTTCTCCTTCTTTCTGCGGAGAATGTACATCCACTTCTTCTCTCGTAAGCCATTTGCCCGTCCATATACGCCACCAAAACCGGCCGAAGTCGTTTCCAATTAAAGAGATTACAGGAACCAGAACAAGCGTTATCACCGTGGCGAAAAGCAGCCCGAAACACAGACTAATCGCCATGGGAATCAAGAATTGCGCCTGAAAACTTTTCTCGAACAACATCGGCCCCAATCCTGCGGCGGTCGTCATTGTCGTTAGAACAATCGCTCTCCATCTTGCGATACCGGCCTGCTGTAGCGCATCTACTATCGGCATTCCGTCTTTGATACTCCGATTTGCGAAATCCAAAAGCACCAAAGAGTCATTCACCACAACCCCGGTAAGCGCCAAGATGCCAAACATACTCAATATGGAGATATCGTACCCTAGGATGATATGCCCCCAAATGGCGCCAACAATCCCAAACGGAATCGCGCTCATGACGACTATGGGCTGGAAATAGCTTCTGAACAGAGTGGCCAAAATCGCAAAAATGACGGCAATCGCTAGCGCAAAGGCGCGAAACAGACTGTTGAATGACTCCTGCGTCTCTTTTGCCTGACCTTCGAATCTAACTCCTACTCCGTGTTGGCGGTTCAGGAACTTCGGGAAGAAATTCGCCTTCAAGTCGTTCAGAACCTCGGTGGGATTGGCCCGGCCCTGGTTGATTTCAGCTGTTACGTTGATCGCCCTTGCTCTGGACACACGCCTGATTTCATCAAGCCCTTGAACCATCTCGACTTCCGCCACCTCATGGAAAGGGATTTCGGCCCCTGAGGACGTCCTGACTCTCATTTTCCTGATGTCTTCGATAGAGCGCCTCTCCTCGGGCGGATAGCGAAGTTTGACCTTCACGTCATCCCGGCCGCGTTGTAGACGCAGGACCTGCAGCCCGAAAAAGCGCGCGCGCAACTGACGCCCCAAGTCATCGAGGCTCACGCCAAGCACCCGCGCCTGTGGCTTCAATGATGTTCTGAATTCAAGCTTTCCGGGCCTGAAGTCATCTTGAATGTCATATATACCAGGATATTTTGTTAACTCCCGCTTGAATTCCGTGGATACACTTCTCAATGTCTCGATGTCATCACCATAGAACTGCACATCGATAGGTTTACCGCCAGGCGGGCCGGCTCTCCCGGAACCGAAAGTTAGGCTCAATACATCCGGAATTTTTCCTGTATTTTCGCGCCAGCGATTTGTAATTTCCTCCCCACTAATTCCTCTGGCCTCCGAGGGCAGCAACTCCACAATCAAATGCGCCATATGGCTGCCCCCCGCGACACGCTCACGGTTTTGGCCAAATTGCTCGCCCAGCGTCGTGAATATATGTTTCACGATCGGCTCACCCGTTTTCGAACGAAAAACCTCATCAAGGGCAACGGCTGCCTGCTCAATCCTTTGCGCCGCGTTTCGCGTTTGCCGAATCGGGGTTCCCGGAGGGAACAGAATTCTGGCTTCCACCCAATCGGAATCGAGCTTAGGGAAAAACAAAAATCTCACATGCCCACCCACGGCCAATCCTACTGTCACCATAAAAACCACCAAAGCCAGAGAGATGACCAGATATCTGGCGTTGAGACAAAATTTCAGAATCGGCGCATAAAACCGATAGATAAGCCAGTTGATTGCACTATCGATGGCTTTCCTCACGCGCGCTGATATTCCACCCGACCTGGGCGACCTCACCCAATGACCCAAATGAGCCGGCAGAATAAATAATGACTCGATAAGAGAAGCGATTAACGCGGCGATGATAGCCGCCGGAAGCACCGCCATGAATTTCCCGACAGTTCCTTCCACCATAAGCAAGGGAGCGAAAGCCACAATAGATGTCACGACAGTGGCGATAACCGGCAGGACAACTTCATAACAGCCGTCGATAGCGGCCTGAACGCGATTCTTCCCTCTTTCCATATGGGAATAGATATTTTCAGCCACTACAATGGCGTCGTCCACCAGTATCCCTAAAACCATGATGAAGGCGAACATCGAGAGCATATTGAGAGTACCGCCGGTGAAATTCAAAAAACCGAGCGCCGTCAACAGGGAGACGGGAATTCCCATGGCCACCCAAAATGAAAGACGAATGTTTAAAAACAACCACATGGAGAAGAAAACCAAAACGAGTCCGACGCGCCCGTTTCTCATTAAAAGATCGAGCCGGTCCTGTATCAAACGCGATGTATCCGCCCAATGGACCAAATCCAACCCTTCAGGTAATTCCTCGCGCTTTTTCTTAACGTATCCAACTGCTGCTTTAGAAATCGAAAGCGCATCTTCCTCATCGGTTCTATACACCGTGATGAGCGCAGCCGGTTTCCCATCGAACCGACCCGTTTTATCGCTTTCTTCAAAAGCATCGACCACTCGAGCAATATCACCGAGTCTCAAGATGGTACCGTCTTGTCGGGTGAGTATTTCCAGGCGCTCGAATTCCAGACCCGTGTAACGCTTCCCCAATGTCCTGATTCTGATTCTTCGCTCCGCTGAGCGGATATCCCCACCTGAGAGTTCAAGCACGTTTTTGCGAATGATATTTCCAACTCGCTCAAAAGTGAGCCCAAAGCGGCGCAACATCTCCTCTGAAACTTGGATTGATATTTCCCAATCTCTCAAGCCGCTCAAAACCACTTTGGAAATGTTGGGCATTTCCAGCAATTCATCTTTGATCTCCGTGGCTTTTCGTTTCAGGACTTCTTCCGAAACATTGCCAAACAATGAGATGTCAATTACCTGAAGTATCCGCTTCACTTCCGAAACGATGGGCCTTTCTATATCCTCGGGCAATGTTTTGATGCGGTCGATTTCGCTTCTGATATCTTCCATCAAATCCCGGGAACTCTTGATCCAAGCATGCAGTTCCGCTGCAATTTCACATCGCCCTTCATAGGCAACCGAAGTGATTTTTTTTACCCCCTCGACACCGGTCAAGGCTTCTTCGATTTTGATGCAAACTCCCTCTTCCACCTCCATAGGACTCGCGCCCTCCCACGTTACTTTGACGCTAACCCGATCTAGGGCGAATTGAGGGATCAATTCGCTACGAATTTGAAAAACGGCGAAAACGCCGATGATTATCATTATCACCATCAAAAGGTTGGCGAAAACGGTATGGCGTGCAGACCAAGCCAGAATTTGCTTCATTGCGTGGATGCCCCGCCAGGAATCCCGTTTTGTTCGTTGAGTATCATGCCGGAGACGGGCTCGGGGACAGCGGAAAGAATGATACGGGCGTTTTCACTCACTCCATTTCTGATCACGACGCCATCCTGAGCTTTTCGAATCACTTCCACTTTTTGAATCCTTAATTTCCCTTCGTCCAACAAATAAACGTGATCCCGTTCACGCAATGCGGTGTGCGGAATGACGAAAACGCCTGGCATCGTGATGCCTTCGATTTTCACTTCAACGAACATCCCCACAAAAAGGGGAGGGTGCTCTCCAGATATCCAATTTTTCATGGGTTCAGAAATTTCAACTACGAGTGTGAGCGCGCGCGTGGACTCATCCAGCCCGGAATCCACGAGAGACACCCGCCCAGTCCATTCAAACTTTTTGCCGAACTGACTCCAGGATACTCTGGCAGCGGGGAAAAAAGGCTTTACCTCTTCTTGGCTACGAGGAAAAGATACTTCCCGAATACGGCGAAACGCCCAGCGCGCATCCTCAACCGGCAATGAAACAGGGACTTCCAGTGCTGAAACATCATAAATTTTTCCCACGGATTTACCCGCACTGGCGAAATCTCCTACATCCAAACTCGTCTCTCGCACCCGAGCATCAAAAGGAGCCACGATTTTGGTCCGAGACAATTGCAGAGTCGCTCTTTTGAGTTCCGATTGGTTCGCTCTCAACGCCGCGCGTTTCTGTCTCAACTGAACGGGCAGCAGCGCCAGCATGTTCCTGATAGACTGAACCGTTCTCTCCTGCCTGAGAAAATTCTGTTGAGACTGATCGTATTGACCAGAAGAAATAACGCCTTGTCTTCGCAATCTTTCGTTGCGTTCCATTTCCTGAGCAACTAACTCCATATGGCGTTCGGTGATGTCCAGATCGGCCTGGTGATTCTTCTCCTCCTGCCTCAATCGAGCGATATCGGCTCTGAGTTGCGCGATTTCCGCTTTTCGCCGCTCGATGGCGAGTTTGTAATCCGCAGGGTCGATTCGGAAAAGCACATCCCCTTTCTTGATGAAGCCGCCGGTCCTGAACCCAGATGATCGCATGACCACTTTCCCGGATACTTCAGGCACGATGGAAAGCTCCGTTTTGGGCCGAACGGTTCCGAACCCCTTGACCCAAAAGGTTTTGTCCTGTTTTTTCAAGAGCATGGTCCTGACGAATCTGCGTGGTGCGGTGGGAGTCACTGTCTCGGGTTCTGGTCGATTCTCGATCAGCAACTTCGTGATCGCTACGCCTACTACAAGAACCAGAACGGCAAGAATGAGGAAGATTTTTTGACGAGACATGATTTAATCAGTATCTCCTCTACAAGCGGCGGCGCCAAACTTTCCGTGACATACTTCCCATGCGGCTTATCCAGGAACGCCAGTTTCTCGGAAATTCGAGAAAAACCGTGTATTGTATGCCTTCTTACTCCTATCAGCAGTAGCCCTGTGTGTCAAAAACCCGGTATTCTCTAATCAATTGTAATTTAATACATTAAAAAGGAAACTAAAATGCGCGAAGACATCACTTATTTCAGCGACGGCCTCAAAATCGCCGCGCATCTGTACCGCCCGGACAACTGGAAACCCGGTGACCCGCCCCGGCCGGGAATCGTCTGCGTGACAGGATACAGCGGGCGAAAGAACCTGGCCACAATCGACATGCCCATCCACTTGAGCAATGCGGGGTTTTTCACCCTGGCGCCCGATTATCGCGGCTACGGTGTGAGCGAGGGCGCTCGCGGACGCCACCGCCCGCTTGAGCAGGCCCAGGACACCTACGACGGAATCACCTGTCTGCAAACCGTAGAAGGCGTGGACCCCGAGCGAATCGGCCTGTACGGCACGAGTTTTGGGGGTGCTCACGCCATCTGGGCCGCGGCGTTCGATGAGCGCGTGAAGGCGACCGTCTCCGCCGTGGGGGTGCATGACGGCGAGCGTTGGCTGAAGACATTGAGGAGGCCCTATGAATGGCTCGCCTTCCAGTCCCGGGTACGGGAAGCCGCCCGCAAGCGCGTCACCACCAACGAGCGGGAAACCATCATCCGCCACGATATCTACAGCGACGACCCGGACAACCCCAAACCCCCGATGACGCTGGAGGAACACGGCTCCGAGGAGGTGCTCGAACTCGACCTCGAAAGCGTGGAGGCTTGTTTTCGCTATCGCCCCGAATGGGTGGTCGGCAAAATCTCGCCCCGGCCCGTCCTGTTCATCTACGGGGAAGAAGACGTCATGGTTCCTCCCTCAGAAGCGCACGCCTGCTACGCGGCTTGCGGCGAGCCAAAGAAAATCGTCATGCTTCCCAGGGGACGCCACAACGACGTCTACCAGGTGAACAACCCGGAACTCTTCGAGATGGCTCTCACGGAAACGACGGCCTGGTTCCGCGAATACTTATAGGTTTCATTGGTAATTCAAACACTTAGGAGGTGATGCGAAACATGGGCGCAACGCTGATATTTCATGGGCAATCGACGTTTCTGGTTGAAACGGACGGGGGCAAGCGCATCTATATCGACCCCTGGCTCGAGAAAAACCCCGTATGCCCGCCTGAACTCAAGACACCGCAAAAAGCCGACCTCATCTGTCTCACCCACGGCCATTTCGACCATACGGGCGACGTCATCCCCGTTTTCGAGGCGAATCCATGCCCGGTGGCGGGTCACATGGACCTCATCCGCACCATAGCCGCCGAACACGACCTGGGCTCCCACGCCACCCCCATGGGCAAGGACGGCACGGTCGATTTCGGCGGCGTCCAGCTCACCCTCACCCACGCCTTTCACGGGGGCGCCTACGGGCCGGAACTCAAGTATACGGGCGAGCCCTGCGGCCTGATTCTCACCTTCGAGGACGGCAAACGCCTGTATCATGCGGGAGATACGGCCGTTTTCGGCGACATGCGCATCATCGCCGACCTCTATGCGCCTGATCTGTGCTGCCTGCCCATCGGGGACAGGGCCACCATGGGCGCGCGCCAGGCGGCGCTGGCGTGCGAGCTCTTGGAGGCGAAGCGCGTCGTGCCCATCCACCACTCGAGCCTGCCCCACTTGACGGGAACGCCAGAGGCGTTCACCCAAGAGGTGAGAAAACGCGGCCTGGATACGGAAGTCATCGTGCTGGCGCCGGGGGAGAGCGTAATGCTCTGATTCTTATCTGATTACGCGCCCGGCCTCTCGATGAGTTCGAGCGTGTTGCCGTCCGGATCCTCGAGATAGACGACGAAGCCCCCCGTGTTGGGCCCCTGGGTGACGGGCACGGGCGGCGAGACGAACCTCACCCCCTTAGGCTTGAGCGCCTCGTACATCCCTTTGAGATCATTGACGTTATAGGCGATGTGCGCGCTGCCCACGTTGTTCGTGGCGGTGTCAATCTTCACGCCGGGCGCGCCCACGTATTCGACCAGCTCGATGTGGTAGCCCCCGCCTTTGATGTAGACGATTCGCAGGTCCGCGCCTATGATGCCCGTCACCTTCTCGCTGTAGTCCTGGGGCCGGGTGTCGACCGAAACGACAGTAAAATCAAGCATTTCGCAGTACCATTCGGCTATCGCCCGGGCGTCCGACACCGTGAAACTCGTATGGTTGATGCTCACCAGACCCATCTCGCGCCTCCTCTTGCGCCATCGGTTCGGGGGCGCACGCCCCCCTCATTTCTGCCGGTTTTTCCAGGCGCAATTATGGCATACCGCCGCTTTTTTTATCTCGGAAATTTATCGAAAAACCACGTGAATTTATCTATATTTATTGAATTGTTTTCTGCTTTTTTCGCTTATTCCTTATTGTCAATTCAGGCGAAGCGGACGGGTCGATTCCGACCGGGGAGAAGAACAATCCCGAGGGATGCCGAGTCGCCGTTTCCATTATCTCCCCTCCTTGAGTCGCCGGGAACGCTTTCTTTCCCGCGCGGGATTCTCGCTCATTCCGACAAAAACGCTATGACGGCAAATGCGGGGAAATGCGGATGCCGTCTTTCGATGAAGAAGACTGAGCTACATAAAAACAGGCCGCATGTGGCGCAAGGCGCTGCGCGTTGCAATCGCACGATGAAGATCAGACACGAGGGATTGCGGTCGCTCCATGAACAGGATGCCCCGGCGAGGTTGCGCGTCAATCCGGCGCCGTTCGCCGCAGCTTCAGCGACGACGTCTACGGGAGCGCCGCGTGAAGGATATCCGAGTAGGTCGCCGTCTTCCCGTCGAACGTTGCGACGACCCGGCCCAAGCGCATCACATGGAGGACGTCCGAAAAGCCGATGAGATCTTCAAACTCGGAGCTTGCAACCAGCGCGCCCATTCCTTCGTCACGGACGAGCCTGCTGATGTAATGGCGGATCTCGGACTTGGCGCCGATATCGATGCCTTGCGTGGGCTCTTCGAGGAGAAGAAACTTGGGATCCCCCTGAAGGGATCGGGCAATCGCCAGTTTCTGCTGGTTGCCGCCGCTCAGGTTCCCGGCCAGGGTGTTCAACCCGGCTCCCCTGATATCGAATATCTCAGCGCTCTTTCGGCTCGTCTCCCGCTCGGTCCGGCGAAGCCGGAAACCGTATCGCCCCAGCGAGCCTGAAACGGGCAAGGCGATGTTCTCCCGAACCGTGAGTGATGGGACGATGCCCGCTTTCCGCCTATCGGCAGGGACCAGCGCGACCCCATGTCTGTACGCACTCGTGGTCGATCCGGGCGGAATGGAGACCCCATCCAGTTCGATTGAGCCGGCGTCGTATTTAGTACGGCCTGCGATAGTAGCGAGCAGCGGGCCGAATCCCGCACCCTGGGCGCCGGCGATTCCCACAATTTGTCCCGCCTCTACTTCGAACGAAACGTCTGAAAAGCTTCGACCGAGCCTGAGCGACTTAACCGCCAGCTTGCCTCCTTTCGCTGCGCTCCGGGCAGCGTCTTGAGCCGGCGCCCCTTGCTTGCCGGCGCGCGCAGACTTGGTCATCAGTTCAATGATTTGTTGCCGGTCGATCTCGTCGCGTCGAAACGTACCGACGCTGAGGCCGTCGCGCAGGATCGTGATGCGGTCGGCTATCTGGAGGACCTCACCGATCCGGTGGCTGACATACACGATGGCCGTACCCGCCTCGCTCCGAATCCGGGTCAGGGTGGCCAGTAGCGCCTCGGCATCCACTGCGGAGAGCACCGCCGTCGGCTCGTCGCAAAGGACCACGTTCACCGGAGGCAAGAGCGCGTGGGCGATCTGGATAAACCGAGCCTCCGGTGTGCTTAAATCCTCCCCCAGGACCAGGGGATCCACGTGAGCGCCGATCAGGCGGAGGACTTCCGTCGTCATGGATCGCTCGCGGCGTGACAGCCTGTTCCGGTCGACCAGCGCCCCCTCGAGGCCCAGCATGATGTTGCGGCCGGTAATCAGTTGCCCGCACAGTTCGACATCCTGCGGCATCAACTTGATGCCATATCGCTTCCTGGCTTCACGCGGTGAGCGCAGCCGCACCTCATCCCCGTTGATGCGGATCTGCCCGGAGTCCATCTGGAAAGCGCCCCCCATCAGCTTCAAGAGTGTGGACTTTCCCGACCCGTTCTCCCCGACCAGCGCGTGTATCTCACCGTGGTCGACGTCAAAACTGACGCGATCCAGAGCCCTTACGCCGGGGAACGTTTTGGTGACGTTCTGCATCCCGATGGCGGGAACGCGACGTTCTTCGACCGGGGAATTCAGCAATTCCATCCTCTGCGACCACCAGGCTCGCGAGCGAAGCGCTGCTGGTTGGTCATTATTTAGCCGAGACCTCAAACCCTTTCTGGATAAGCTCCAGCGTCACCGCCGTTTTGTCAGGCGGCATGTCTTTTGCGGTGTACCGCGTCAGCGGGATGCACACCAGGGCGGGCACGTTCTGATCGCCATTCAGGATCGACACGGCGTGACCGACCCCCTGGTACCCCATCGGAGTCGGTGTGATGCCGATGATCGTCGAGTATTGACCCTCTTTCAAATCCTGAATGGAGGCAGGGTCCAGGCCGTTCGTGACGAAAGCCACTTTCTTGTACCGCGCCGGCAGCGAGTCGGGATCGAGCAGCAGGTTAAAGACCGAATACACCCATTTGATGTCAGGATGGGCCTGAACCGCGTTCTCGAAAGATTTCAGCCCCTGGGCGGGATCGACATTCTGCGTCGCCGAGACGGCGATCTTGACGCCCGGGTATTTTTCTTTCACACGATCCGCGAAACCGGCCGCCCGCTTGGCCGACCAGGTGGCGTTGGCCGGCCCGGCGATCACGATGCCCTTCCCGGCATTCGGGCCGGTCTCTTTCACCAGCAGGTCAGCCGAATCACGACCCATCTGGTAGTCGTCCTGCATCACCATGTATGCGTCCGGCGAGCTGGACTCCGTGGCTACGATCACGACCGGAATTTTCTCGCGGAGGAAAAGGTTGGTGATTGCGACCCCACCTTGGATATCGGTCGGGATGACGGCGACTGCGTCCACGCCTTTCAGCAGGAGACGCTCGGCCTGTTTGAACTGCTGCTCGGGCGACGCGTATCCGGTGCCCGCCGAAACGAACTCGAGCTTCACGCCCGCCTCTTTGGCGGCCTTGACCGCGCCGCTCGAGCCTGCCTGGTAATAGTGTCCCGCCAGCGTGGGCTCCATGAAGCCGATCGTGTACCTGCGCTTCGCCTTTGGCGCGCGGTACGCAGCGGCTTCCTTCGGGGTAGGAGAAACCGTGCAGGGAAGATTCGAATGCAACTTCTTCGCCGTCGAAAGCGCCTGATACTTCGCATAGGCCGCATCTTTTGGACTGATCTTGATGGCCTGGGCGCTTACCTCGCTCCCTCCCTGGAACATCAGCATCAACGTGACGAGACTCAGCATGGCAATCAAATATTTCATACGCATGGTGTTCTCCTTTGGCAGTGGAAACGATATGTTGCGTCAAGGACCGCGGGGCCGTTCGCCGCGGCCGCGGAGCAGTAGTTTCGCTTGCTTGAAGATCGCCCATTCACCCAGCCGTCCTCGTTGGTTGAAGGCGACCGCTACAACCAGCACGACGCCGGTAACCATCTGGCGCGCGAACTCCGAAACACCGACGATCTCGAGACCGCTGGTGAGAACCGTCAGGATCCCCACCCCCATCGCAGCGCCAAGCAGCCGGCCGACTCCGCCGCCGATCGCGGCGCCCCCGATCACCGCCGCGGCGATGGATTCAAGCTCCAGGCCAGCCCCGAGGCTCGCCTGTCCCAGCGTGACCCTGGATGCGAGCATGACCCCGGCGACGGCCGCAAAAAAGCCGCACATCGCATAGGCGAGAACCTCGTAACGGGCGACCGAAATCCCCGACAGACGCGCCGTCTCGCGCCCCCCCCCGATCGCATAGATGTAGAGACCCGCCCTGAGGCGGTTGAGAAGCAGGTATGCAATGAATACGACTACCAGTCCAACGCCCATTGTCCCCGGCAGCGGCCCCCACTCGTCCGCCCCGAACGCGCTCACACCCCGGTCGGTAATCGGAACCGAAGCGCCGCTGCTCAGTTCGTTTGACAACCCGGTCAGGAATGTCAGCATCGCCAATGTAGCCACGAAGGGATTGACCCCCAGATACGCGATCACAAGACCGTTGACGGAGCCGACAAGGGCTCCGAGCGCCAACGCCGCCGTAACGGCCCCGTACAACCCGAAATCGTCAACGAGCAGCGCGAGCGCCGTGGATGCGAGTCCCGCGGTAGCTCCGACCGAGATGTCGAACCCGCCCACGACGAGCACCAGCATCTGCCCGACGCTGGCGACCAGCAGGACGCCCGCCTGTCTGGCGAGATTCTCGATGGTCCTGATGGAGATAAAGATGTCGGGTTCTATGATCGAAAACCCGAGGTAGAGGAGGACGAGGGCGAGCAGCAACTGCACCTCGTGACGCAGCAGACCACGCGTACGTTCCAAAGCGCCGACGGCCCAGGTCGTTACCTGTTGGGGACCGTTCCCGGGTTGGTCGACTGCTATAGGACCGCCTGGTGTATCGCTTTGGTCAGTCACCAGGGTCACAGCCCCCCCGAACCTCGATTAGTTGGTCGTATAGCCGGAGTCGACGAGTAGATGGTGTCCATGGATCATCCGAGCGTCGTCCGAGGCCAGGAAGACGGCTGCTCTGCCGATGTCCAGGGGATCAGGCAGGACGCCCGCGGGCACCCGCGGCATGTAAGCCGCCTTGAAATCTGGGTCGTCGAACAACGGCCTTACCATGTCCGTCATCGTGGCGCAGGGGCCGATCAGGTTGACGTTGATTCCGTGTGGCCCCCACTCGATCGCGAGCGCTTTGGACAGCAGCAGCACGCCGCCTTTTGTTGAACAATAGACCGAGAAATTGGGCATCCCGACGACGGCGAAAATAGAGCCGAGGTTGATGATGCGCCCGCCGCTCTTGCGATCGATCCACCGCTTGCCGGCCTCCTGGCAGCAGAAGAACAGCGCCTTCATGTTGGTGTCGGCTACTTCGTCATACTGCTCCTCGGTGACATCGAGCGCAGGACGATCCCCCTGTACGCCCGCACTGTTGACAAGGATCGTCGACTCGCCGAGTTCGCTCTCGGCTTTGTCGAAGACCCCTGGAATCGAGGCGACTTCACGGAGTTCCGCCGCGATAGCGACGGCCTTTCCGCCGCGCTGCTCGATGCCGTCAATCGTTTCAGAGAGGGCGCCTTCGTCTCGGCCGACCACGGCCACGTCGGCGCCCTCATTCGCGAATTCCCACGCAATCGCCTGTCCAAGCCCCCGCGATCCACCGGTCACGATTGCGACGCGGCCCGCCAGCTTTCCGTCACTCATGATCTCTCCCTCTTGTTTCCGGTTTGCGTCATTCTACGACCAACGACACCATCTCCGGCGGGTCAACCCGCAACAACCCTTCGTCGGAAAGCCGCAGATCGCCGATTTCGCCGCAGGCGAAGCTGAACTCAAGCTGCGAAAACGGACTCGCGAGATCGCACCCGAGTTCGCGTATGGCGTCGAACGCCCTGTCAAACTTCGCCGTGACCGTCTCCGTCGGTTCTTCGGACAAAAGCCCGAGAAGGGGCAATTCCACCATTGCGAGGATCTCGCCATCGGCAACGACTATCTTTCCGCCGCCGATCTCGGCGAGCTTGTTCATGGCGAACGCCATATCGGACGTGCTCGCGCCGACCGCAACCAGATTCTCGCAGACGGCGTTGACGGTCGACGCAATCGCCCCGCGCTTCAGCCCGAAGCCGCGCACGAAGCCGTTGCCGATGCGCCCCCCTCCCTTGCCGAACCGATCAGCCATCGTCAGCGGCAGGACGTCGTTGTCGAGATCCGGCTGAATCACGCCGTCTTTGACGTCGAGGACCGCCCTTCCGTCATCGGTTACGAGGCTGCCGTCCGTCACGCCGATCACCCGAACGGTCACCGGGCCCTCCTCATCGGTCCGAGGTTCGAGAGCAACAGGGGCGATCTCACGCTCGATCCTGACCGTCCCGCGGAAGTTGCCTGGATACTCGATGGGTGCCAGCTCCGCCAGGAACTCACCGTCCCGGACTACGGTTTCCCCGCCGACGAATACGCGGGCGATATCGAATGTGACCAGGTCGTCGACGAGCAGGATGTCGGCGTAGCGGCCTGGAGCAACCGCCCCCATGTCCCTCTGCAAATAGAAGGCCTCGGCGACATTGATGGTCGCCATCTGAACCGCGATTACAGGCGGCACGCCATTTCGAACGGCCACGCGGATATTTGCATCGACCCCGCCTTCGCGCAGCAGTTTCTCCGGCGAAGCGAGATCGGCGCACATGGCAAGCGCTCTCGGGTCGACCTTGTGCTCAAGATACGCCTTGACGAGTTCGGGCACGTCAATCGCGCCTGACCCGAGACGCATGAGCAGGCGAAAACCGGCCCGGGTCTTGTCGACCGCCTCGTCGGTCGCAATGGACTCGTGGTCGGTACTGGTCCCGACCGCGGCGTATGCCTGCATCTGGCGCCAACTGGCGCCGGCGGCATGCCCCGTAATCGTTTTGCGCTGCTCCAGGCATCGGTCGAAGAGGTCCAGATAATCGTCCCACTTCTCGCAGACCGGCAGGAACGGCGGCTCCTCCAGACCCACGCAGTTTTCCCAGTCGAGCATCTCGTTCATCTCTTCGACGCTGACGCCTGGTGTGGGTTCGAGGCCGAGTTCGCGGTTCTGCAAATGCGCGAGGGTGGGGACCAGGAATATAAGCCTGAGCGGGGTGGCTTCTAACGCATCCTTGAAAAACCGGATCGCTTCCCGGCCGCCGACGATCCCCTGGCCATAGAAGCCGTCTGCGTAGGCGGTGACGCCATGCCGCAGCATCCCCTCGACGAACTCGTTCACGCCCAGGTAGGAGTGATACATGTGGAGGTGGCCGTCGACCAGGCCGGGTGTTACATAGCGGTTCTCAGCGTCGATCACTTCCGTGTTCTCACCGATCGCGTAATCGATGTCGCCGACCGCCGCTATCCGGTCACCCTTGATCGCAACCCCGGCGCTATAGATTTCACGGGTATGTACATTGACGACGCGGCCATTCGTGATGGCGAGTTCCGCAGGTTCATTGCCTAGGGCAACATCGATCAGGGCTCGGCGTGAGGACATTGCTCCAATCTCCTCTGTAGATTGGGCATTCCCGCTGGCTTGAATTGTCGGTCCACGGCAGGAGCCGCAAAACCCACAATATCTTATGAATTGCCGATGATGAGAAAATCATACATGACTTCAAGACCAGAAACAAACATCTCGAAAACCGCTCCCTTTGACGCATCCTCTACCACCGCACCGGCTTCGCCTCAGCACGTGAGCGCGCGGAGCAGTTCTTCATTTTGCACGAAAAATGCGCGCGCGCT
This sequence comes from Nitrospinae bacterium bin107, assembly GCA_002238965.1. Classification (GTDB taxonomy): domain Bacteria; phylum UBA8248; class UBA8248; order UBA8248; family UBA8248; genus Bin107. Next base: position 44,937 of record MPNJ01000001.1, read on the forward strand.
TGGATACTAGGCTAAGGAAAGAGAAAAGACGGAGGAGGCGGTGATTCTCTCTTCACCCATCCTCCTGCGCCGAAGGCGCCGACGTACGCCGGATGAGTTCCCGGAGCGCTTCGCTCTGGTTTTCCAGCGCCTTGTGTTGGCCTTCCAGCGCCTTCATGGTTTCCCGGTGCTGTTCGCTTTGCGCCTCCCGCTGGGTTTCCAGCGCCTTCATGGTCTCTCGGTGTTGCGCCATGTTCTCTTGGTGCTGGGCGTCGCGCTGCTTCGAGGCCTGCCGCATGATGTAGAGGCCAATCCCGATGAGGCTGCATTGCGCGGCCCCGACGAAGGCGGCGACCCACACGGAGGCTTGCTGCGCAGCGAGGGAAGCTTGTTGGAGCGCAAGAGCAGATTTTTGCAAGGCGAGGCTTGCAGCTTCGTATTCCGTCATTCGGTTCTCTCCTGTCTGTCCTCGTGGAGCAGCCAGTTCGATCAGTCTCGCCCAGGGCGCGCGGGAAGTCAAAGAGTCGAACCCGACCGATGAGGGAGGGTTCGCCGGGCGACCTCCCCTTCAACCGCCCGGCTACGCGCACACTCTTGAATACATTCGGTTCGTGTTTCACGCCAAAAGCAAACGTCGCTCCAGCAGTGTCCTCATGTCGCGCCTGCCGTCGGCGATCAGGAGCACATATACGCTCTCCTCCCGCACCCGGTAGATAATCCGGTAGGGCTTGAAGAATACCTCGCGGTATTCGCGAATCCCGATATCCAGCAATTCCTTCGGGAAAGCGCCGCGCCGGGGATGTTCGCAAAGGCCGGTAAACGCCTCTTCGATTCTGTCGAGCACATGGGCGGCGCCGGCGGGTGAATCGCGCCTTTCGATGGTTTCGCAGATATCTTCTAAATCGCGCGCCGCGTCTTCGGTCAGGTGAACCGCGAAAGGCATCAGCGGGCCGGGAGCCGCTCCCGGAGCCGCGCCGTCACATCGGCAGCGGGCTGCGTCTGCCCGGCTTCAATCTGGCGATCGCCCAGGGCGAGAATCTTGAGCAGGGCGAGCGTCTCCTGCATCTGCTCGTAGCTGTCGATGTCCTGCATGACCACCTTGGCTTCCCCGTTCTGGGTGATCACCAGGGGTTCTCCCCGCTCCCCGAGCGTGCGGACGATTTCCGCGGCGTGCGCCTTGAGGTAACTGATGGGTTTTATCCGGTCCGAAAGGGTCATGGCCGCCTCCTATGGACTGAATATAGTCCATGAACAGGTCGCATGCAAGGGCGTGTGGGTTTGCACGGATCGTGGATTTTAACGAGACGGGATGTTGCCGGGCTTCTTCGGCCTGCTGGTGAACACGGTGCTCTTCGTCGGGATATCGTATTTCGCCTCCCCGCTGCCAAAAGAGCACCGGGCGAAGTACGAGGAGGCGTGGAGCGAGGAGTAGGCAGTCTCTCTTGAGTTGTAGGGACAGGTCGCGACCTGTCCGGGGCGTATTCGTCATTCCCCCCGCAGGGGTATCCGCTTCCGCCGCCATTGATTTACGGATTTTCTGATGGATTGACCCGTAGGGGCGGACCTGTGTGTCCGCCCGGTTTGCCGATTGATTCGATGACGTGGTGGCTCTATGGACACCCGCGCAGGGCGGCCACACAGGTCCGCCCCTACGAAATCAACAAACCCACTCCTTCCCCTACACACTCACCCCCAGCGCCTTCTTCGCGGCGTCGACGACGTTCGCCGTGTTGGGGAGCACGAAATCTTCTAAGCGGGGTTCGAAGGGGATGGGCGCATCGAGGGCGGCCACGCGGCCGATGGGAGCGTCGAGGTAATCGAAGGCTTCCTCCTGAATTGCGGCGGATATCTCCGAACCCACGCCGCTCCTCAGGTGCCCTTCCTCGACGATGATGCAGCGGTTCGTCTTGCGGACCGATTCGGCGAGCGTCCCGGTATCGAGCGGGGCCAGCGTCCTGGGGTCGACCACTTCTGCGCTGACCCCCTCTTTCGCGAGTTCATCCGCCGCCGCCAGGCAGTTGTGCACCTGGTAGCCAACGCCGATGAGGGTGATGTCCGTGCCCTCTCGCTTCACGGCGGCCTGCCCGAAAGGTGTCACGTGCTCGCCCTCGGGCACGGGGCCCTTCATCTTGTAGAGCATCTTGTGCTCCACCATGAGCACGGGGTTGTCGTCGCGGATCGCGGCGCACATGAGGCCCTTGGCGTCGGCGGGGTCGCTCGGCGCCGCCACCTTGATGCCCGGTATCTGCATGAACCAGGCTTCCAGGCACTGGCTGTGCGTGGGGCCGTACTGCACACCGCCGCCGCCCGGGGTGCGCACCACGAGCGGCACGCTCAACTGCCCGCCCAGCATGTAGCGCAGCTTCGCCGCCTGGTTGATGAGCGGGTCCATCGCCAGCATGATGAAGTCCATGAACATGATCTCGACGATGGGCCGGTAGCCCGCCATGGCGGCGCCCACGCCCGCGCCCACGATGCCGAGTTCGCTGATGGGCGTGTCGCGCACGCGGTCCCGCCCGAATTTTTCGGCCAGCCCCTTCGTGACGCCGAAGACGTAGGCCAGCTCCACGTCCTCGCCCATGACGATCACGCGCTCATCGCGCTCCATCTCCTCGTGATGGGCCTCGGTCAACGCATCCACAAAAGTAATCTCTCGCATGTCGCTTCTCTCCAGGGTTTTCACCGGGCGCGCAGCGCCGCGGGACGGGAATCTTTATGCGTATACGTCCTCGAGTGCGGATTCGAGCGTCGCTTCGGGGCTTTGCTCCGCAAAGTCGATGGCCCCGTTCAACTCATCGTCCACGGCTTTTAAGTGCGCCTTTTTCTGCGCTTCCGTCATTTTGAGCATCTTCGCCGCGATGGTAAGCGGATCGCGCTTCCTCCACTCATCCACCTCTTCCTTCGTGCGGTAGGGGCCGAACTGGGGGTCGCCGCGCGAATGTCCGAAGAAGCGGTAGGTCTTCGCCTCGATCAGGCTCGGGCCGCCGCCCTCGCGCGCCCTGCGCACGGCCTCGGCGGTCGCCTCGTAGACGGCCACCACGTCCATTCCGTCCACCGTCACGCCGGGCGCGTTGTAGCCCTGCGCGCGCACGCTGATGTCCTTGACGGACGTGGAGCGCTCCACGTGGTAGCTCACCGCGTAGTGGTTGTTCTCGCAGAAGAAGATGACCGGCAGCTTCCAGATGGCGCACAGGTTCATCGACTCATGAAAACTGCCCTGGTTCGACGCGCCGTCCCCGAAGAAGACCACCGCCACGCGGCCCGTGCCTTCCAGTTGATAGGCGAGGCCCATGCCCGTCGCCATCGGCATGTTCGCCCCCACGATGGAGTGCGCGCCGTAGTGGCCTTTCGAGATGTCGGCGATGTGCATGGAGCCGCCGCGCGCCTTGCAGAGGCCGGTGGACTTGCCAAGCAACTCGGCCATCATCTCGGGCATCCGGGTGCCCTTGGCGATGGAGTGTCCGTGGCCCCGGTGGGTGGTGAGGATGGCGTCCTCATCGTTCAGCGCCGTGCAGACGCCGACTGAGCACGCCTCCTGCCCGATGCTCACGTGAACCGCCCCCTTCACCCGGCCCGCCATGAAGAACTCGTCCGTCTTCTCCTCGAAGCGGCGGATGCGCACCATGTTGCGGTACATCGCGTTCAAGTCCTTTTTCGTCAACCTCTTCGGTTTTGCCGATCTTCGCTTCGCCCTGGTGGCCACGGCTTCCTCCTCCCGGCGACATCATCGCAATGCAACCGTTGGAATGTCATGAGAACATGATTTTTCAGACTTCCATGAGTACCACACGGCGCGGTGGCGGTTCAATCCTCGCGGTGGGGGGTTGGTGGAATAGTCCCTTGCGGATCGTGGTGGTTATGTAGGGGTCGCATACCATGCGACCCATGGCGGGCGGCGAAAAAGGCGGGTCGCATATATGCGACCCCTACAAAAAAACCCCGACCCCCTTGTTAGGGGAGTAAAACGACGGCCGCCGCCTTGAAAAGCAACCCCCCCTACCCCCCCTTGTTTTGTCAGGGGGGTATAAAAAGGCGACGCCCGCCGCCGGTAGGGGAGCTTTTTTTCTTGCCCCCCTGTTAAGGGGGGGTAGGGGGGGTTGCTTTTCAAGGCAGAGGGAAGACGAGCGGGGCGTCCCCTCTATCCCCTGAAAAGGAACTTTCTCAACACCCCCGGTGGACAGGCCATCACACAGTCTTCGCCTTGTAACGCAGGAACAGCTCATCCCCTTCTCTGCGAACCTCCACGAGCGTGAGACCCAGAAACTCGCCCGAGGGAAAACCCGGCCCGTCCATGAGCGTCGGTGCGGATGCGCCCCCCGCCAGCCATGGGGTGAGCGTCACGTGAAACTCATCGATATGCCGGGCGAACTCCCATACCAGGGAACCCCCGCCCTCGAGAAGCACGCGCTTCATCCCTTGCTCGCTAAAATAGGCCAGCACCTGTTCAGGGAGGGAATCCGCCTCGTCCAGAACCACGATTCGCGCCCGCCCGGCTTGCGCTTCCTGAAGCCGGGATTCTCCTTCTCGTCCGGTGAATATGAACCGCTCGATTTCATCGCTCTCGAACCACGGCAAATTTTTCGGGAAATCGCCGCTTTTCGTGATCACGGCGTTCGCCGGGTGCGGCGGCAGGCCGCGTTCCACTCGCTCACTCACGAGGGATTCCTCGCGCACCCGCGCGGGATGCCGCGCCGTCCTCAGCGTCTCGCCGCCCCATACCACGGCGTCCGCACAGGCTCTCAGTCGATCCATCTCCAGGCGGTCCGCTTTGGAGCCTAAGGAGAAATCCGCGCGGTCGCGGCCTGCGATTTTTCCGTCGAGCGTCATGGCCAGGTTCGCGTATACGAAGGGTTTGTCCACGAAAATTCTCACCTTGCAGTTGTGGTCCGCCCGGTTAAGGCAGTAAAGTTTCCTGTCACCTCGTCTTCATGAACACAGGTCTTCATCAGACAAAGGAGAGAAAACGACATGGGTGAATTCGACCAGAGAGTGGACCTTCCCGCACTCGATTTCCAAAAACTCAACATCGGCCCCTACAGCAACAACGTGTACGTGTTGACGTGCAAGGCGACGAAAGAGTGCGTCATCATCGACACCTCTCATTCCGCAGAGCCGATTCTCGCCGCGTGCGAAGGCGCCACGCCCAAATACATTCTACAGACCCATTGCCACGGCGACCACATCGACGCGCTCGATGAGGTGCGAAGCCGCACGGGCGCGCCCCTGGGCCAGCACGCCGAGGACGCGAAGGAGTTCGGTATCAGCCCCGATTTCACCATCGCGGACGGCGAAGAGATAACTTTCGGCGAGATCACCCTCCAGGCCATCCACACGCCCGGCCACTGCAAGGGTATGCTGATGTTCCTCTATCCGGGCCACTGCGTATGCGGGGATACGATTTTCCCCGGTGGCCCCGGAAAAACGTGGAATCACGACCAATTGCTCAAGTCGCTCGATTCCATCGAGAACAAGGTCTTCGCCCTGCCCGACGATACCGTTCTCTACCCCGGCCACGGGGCGAACAGCACCGTCGCGCAGAGCAAGGCGGAAGTCGCCGGATTCCGGGCCGCAGGAAGGCCTGCGCCTGATGAATTCGGGGACGTCACCTGGGGAGGTTAAACAACAGAGAGCGGCCGGATAAAATCGGGGCGCGAGATTCTCCTCGCGCGGCTCGGGACGGTTAAGCGAAAGGAGAAATAAGAAATGAGTTCAGCCAGCATCGTATTCGATCACGTGCACGTCATCAGCAAAGACCCCGAGGCGAGCGTGAACTGGTTCGTCGAGAACCTGGGCGGCGAGCGCGGAGAGGGCGGCGTGTTCAAGGGCGCGCCGCAGATTCCCGTAAAATTCAACGGCGCCACGGTCATCGTCCGCGGGGAGAGAACCGGCGAAAGCGCGGGCGAAAAGGGCGGCCTCGAATGGGGGACGGATCATTTCGCCTTCCAGATCGCAGGCGATTTTCAGGCTTATTGCGACGACCTCAAGGGAAAAGGCGTGAAATTCACCGTCGAACCGGTACAATTCAACCCGACGACGCAGATCGCCTTCATCGAGGCGCCCGATGGCGTCAGTATCGAGTTGCTGAAAAGGTCATAATGCAGAGAGCCTTATCTACCCTGGACGGTGCTCCGCCTTGAAGAGAAAGTCCATATTTCACCTCGCGCAGATCGCGGCGCTGTGTCTCCTGATCCCGGCGCTCGGGTGGATGCCTGCGCCACCGACGCACGCGCAGGATGTGCGCGCTCAGCAAGAACTCCCCCCGGAACCTCCCCTGGGCCTCGACGACGTGCCCGTACCCGATGACAACCCCATGACGCGGCCCAAGATCGAACTCGGCAAGATGCTCTACTTCGAAAAACGCTACTCCGGCGACGGGAAGGTCTCCTGCGCGACCTGCCACATGCCCCGGCGCGGATTCTCGAACGCGCGCCAGTACGGTACGGGCTTTGACGGCAGGCTCACGCTCCGGAACGTCCCCACGGTGATCAACGCCGCCTACAACGAAACCCACTTCTGGGACGGGCGCGCCGCGAGCCTGGAAGATCAGGCCAGGGGGCCCATCCTCCATCCGAGCGAAATGGCATCCAATGAGGCGAGGATTATCAAAACGCTCGGCGCAATCCCCGAATACCGCGCGCGGTTCAAAGAGGCGTTCGGGAGTCCCGGGGTCAGTCTCGAGCGCGTGGTGCAGGCCATCGCCACCTTCGAGCGCACCCTGCTTTCCGGTAATTCCCCGTTCGACCGCTGGAAATACGGAGGGGACAAGTCTGCGCTAACGCCAAAGGCGATCAGGGGATTCGAGGTTTTCATGAAAAAGGGCAATTGCGTGAAATGCCACCTGGTGGATGAATTCAGCGCGCCCTTCACGGACGACAAGTTCCACAACCTGGGCGTCGGGATGGACAAGAAGCCTTTGCAGGTTGGAAGGGAGAAAATCACCCGGAAAATAAAGGACCGGGGCAAGTTCAAGACGCCCACGCTACGCCACATCACCCAGACGGCGCCCTACATGCACGACGGTCGCTTCGCCACGCTGGAGAAAGTGGTCGATTTCTATGAGGAAGGCGGCCATCCGAACCCCCATCTCGACCCGGACATGAAGCCCCTGAAGCTCACGAAGACCGAAAAAGCGGACCTGATCGCCTTCATGGGCGCGCTCACGGGCGACCTCCCCGAAGTCAAGGCCCCCGAGTTGCCGAAATAAGGCTTTTTCGGCAAACTTCACGACGCGACCGCCCGAGACTAGCGAAACTATCTAGAAGATTACGAGACTATCTGGATGATACGCATCAAAAAGACGCTTCCCCTCGCGTTCGCGGGAATTTGCTTTCTCCTGCTTGCGCCTACTGCCTCGCAAGGTGCGGAGTTCGATGAGGGAAAGGCGCTCTTTCAGAATAACAACTGCGGAAGCTGTCACACCCGCAAAGGCCCTGAAAACAGGATCCCCCCGCCTGCGCGCCACGGGATCAAAGGCCCCACGCTCTGGTATGCGGGCAGCAAGTTCCGGCCCGGCTTTCTGGCGCAATGGCTGTCCAAGCCGGAACCTTTTCGCGGCGTCATCTACGGCGCCATGAAGCGGGGGAAATACCCGCATCCCGTCCTTGCAGAAAATGATGCGGCCAAGGTCGCAGCCTATCTGGAGAGCTTAAAAGACCCGCAAATGCCGGTGGGCGTCGTTCCGCGCTGGAAGAAAGTCCCTCGAAAAGTACTCAGGCGCGCGAGGATACTGTTTCAGAAAAAACAGCCGTGTTATTCGTGCCATATGGTCGCGATACGAAAAACGGTCTACCGGACGCGAATCGAGGTCGGCGGCCACAGCGCACCCCATTTCAAGGATGCGGGACGCCGGCTGAACCCCGATTTCATCGTGGCTTTCCTCAAAAAGCCTGCGCGCTACAACCCCAACGGCAGAATGCCGGTGTACGGGGATAAGCCGTTCACCCGGCTGAGCGAGAAGGATTTCATCGCTCTCGCCGCCTATATCGCGAGTTTCAAATGAAGCGTTCATCACGTCTCATCGGTGGAATGTTCATATCCGCTTGCATCATCGCCGTCGCGGCGGGCGCGACCCTGCTTGCAGGCGCGGAGGAGCCCGCTAGCCGCGTGAGCGCGCAGGAGAATTTCCGCTGGTACTGCATCCAGTGCCACGGCCCCAAGGGAGACGGCAAGGGAGTGAACAACACCAAGAAGCTTCCCGTGAGCCCCCGCAACCTGACGGACGGGAAGGACATGGCCCAGTTCTCGGACGAGGACATGGTGCGCACCATCACCCATGGGGGCGGGGCGAGTGACCTCTCCCCCATCATGCCGCCCTGGGGCAACGTGTTTACAAATCAGGAGATTCGTGATTTGGTGGCCCTGATCCGCAAGATGTGCAATTGCCGCTTCGACCCCAGGGCGAAAGAGGCGTTTTTAAAGCAACAAGGCCGGTAGGTTCCTCCATCATGTACAAAGCGGTCACCACACTCATCATTTTTCTGCTGTTGGCTCCCGCCAGCGCGCTTGCGGCGGGCGAGCGGATTCTGGTCACGAACACGCGCGACGGCACGCTGAGCGTCATCTCGCGCGATACACATGAGGTCATCACAACGATCCCCGCGGGCAGGAAGGCGAACCGCCTCTCCCTCGCACCCGACGAGCGCCACGCCTACGTCATCAACGACGGCAGCGCCTTCGTGCGCGTTTTCGACACGCATACGCTCAAGTTCGTCCGCCGCGTACGCGCGGGACGCGACCCCTACAACCTGGCGTTCTCCCCCGACGGCGCGCGCGCCTATTTCGTGAACACATATTCGGACAACGTGACGATCCTCGACCTCGCGGCACGAAAGGTCATCGGCCTCATCAAGCACGGCGGCAACAACCCGGTGAACATCAAGCTGAGCCCCGACGGACGGCTCGCCTTCGTCGCGAACGAGCTCAGCGAGGACGTCTCCGTCGTCGATCTCGATACGAGAATGCCTATCAAGCAGATAGATGCGGGCCACTACATCGAGGGAATCGACGTGACGCCCGACGGCAAAAGGCTCTACGTCATGAACGGGGAGCGGAACTCCTACAGCGTGGTCGACCTCGATACCCTGGAAATCATCCGCACCATCAAACTCTCCGGCGAGCCGCACGACGCCCTCATCACGCCGGACGGGAAGTTCCTCTACATCACCCTCCCGCACAAGAACCGTGTGTCGGTCTTCTCGCTTCCCTCGCAAAAGCGCGTCGCCAGCGTGAAGCAGGGCATACGGCCCGACCTCATCGCCTTCACGCCCGACGGCGCGCTCGCCTACGTGACGAACCGCGATTCGAAAGAAGTGTTCGTGATGGACGCGAAATCACACCGCAACATCAGGACAATCCGCGTGGGAAACGGGGCGCACGGCGTGCTCGTCGTACCGCCCGCGCCGACGAATTGAGGGTTTTTGCTCAGATAGCGGCGACCCTCGCCCGACGAATGGGCCGGCAAGAATTTCCACAAAATGAAGGCCGTCGCACATCCAGAACGATAATCGTAATACGAGCAACGGCGAAAGTTGCTCTTTCCTCGCCCATGCGTCATATTCGAGAGGCTACTCCACTCCCAATCCAGACCCGCGGAGAGGAAAAGAATAGATGACGCAATTCGAAATACTTACGCTCTGGATTTCTGCAGTTCACGCCTTCATATCGTTCATCGTGGGCTTCGGACAATGCGCGCTCATCTGGTACGGGCTGAAACTGATGCAGCGCGGCACCGAGCGAAGGGAAGAACAAAGCAAACGACAGCACGAAGAAACCATGGCCGCTCTGGACACCCGTCACCGCGAAAGCATGAGAGCCCTGGAAGCCCTGATTGAGAGAACGTCGAAGTGAGCGGAGATAAAGGCCGGCGCTCCGCCTGATTTCCCTCGGCATCTTCTTGATGCGCGCGCCTCTCTCGTGGCGTCAGTCCTTCATCCCGGTGGCGCAACCAATTCTTCCGGGGCAATCCGAATGAACGACATGATGCGAGCGATGGCGAAAGTTGCTCTTTCCTCGCCCATGCGTCATATTCGAGAGGCTACTCCACTCCCAATTCAGACCCGCGGAGAGGAAATGATGACGCAATTTGAATTAGCGACGCTCGAACTATCACGTATTGGCCTCTGGATTTCTGCGGTTCACGCCTTCATATCGCTCATCGTAGGCAGCGTTCAGTGTTTTCTCATCTTGTATGGGCTGAAACAGATGAGCCGCGCTTCGGCAGCCAGAGACAAGCAGCATGAAGAAACCATGGCCGCTCTGGACACCCGTCACCGCGAAAGCATGAGAGCCCTAGAAGCCCTGATTGAGAGAACGTCGAAGTGAGCGGAGATAAAGGCCGGCGCTCCGCCTGATTTCCCTCGGCATCTTCTTGATGCGCGCGCCTCTCTCGCGGCGTCAGCACATCATCCCTGCGGCGCAACCCATTCTTCCGGGGCAATCCGAACGAACGACATGATGCGAGCGATGGCGAACGTTGCTCTTTCCTCACCCATGCGTCATATTCGAGAGGCTACTCCACTCCCAATCCAGACCCGCGGAGAGGAAAAGATGACGGAATTCGAAATACTTACGCTCTGGATTTCTGCAGTTCACGCCTTCATATCGCTCATCGTGGGCGTCGGACAATGCGCGCTCATCTGGTACGGGCTGAGGCTGATGCAACGCGGCACAGAGAGAAGGGAAGAACAAAGCCAGCGCCTGCACGAGGAAAGCAAGCGCTGGCATGAGCAAACTATGGCCGCTCTGGATGCCCGTCACCGAGAAAGTATGAGAGCGCTGGAAGCCCTGATTGAAAGAACGTCGAAATAAAGACGGTGCTCAGTCTGATTTTCCTGCTCTATTCCTGACGAGTCGCAAGCCATCTGCAGCGTGTATTCTGCGTTTGCCGCTTATGGACAATCGCGTCGTGCGTCTCCGGCCATGATATTCGCCCTCTCGCACGCGCAGCTTTGCTTTCATCCCCTCACCGCCGCTCATTCCCATGCAGCGAAGGCCCTATCAACCACCCTCACCCGTGGCGCAGCGAAAGCCGATCTTGTTGTTCGTATAATCGGGCGGGCGGTGGTAGCGGTTGTGCGCCGTGGCCCAGGCGACCGGACTACCCCAGGACGCGCCGCGAACGACTCTGGTTTTTCCTTTTGCAGGGCCGTGCGGGTCGCGCTCGGCCATTTTCTTATAGGCTCTCGATCCATAGCGGTCGGCCACCCACTCCCAGACGTTGCCGGACATGTCGAGCGCCCCGAACGGGCTCGCGCCTTTCGGAAAGCGGCCCACGGGGGCGACGCCGGGGAATCCGTCCTTTCCCCCTTTCAGGTTGGCTCTCATCGCGTCGCGCGCCTTGCCCCAGGGGTAGCGTCTTCCGTCCCCCCCGCGCGCCGCGCGCTCCCATTCCGCTTCGGTCGGTAGACGCCTGCCCGCCCACTGGCAATAGGCTTCCGCGTCGGGCCAGCTCACGTGGGAGACGGGTTGTTTCGGAACGCTTTTCCAGCTCGACTTCGGGCCTTCGGGCCGGCGCCAGTCCGCGCCCCTGGTTTTTCGCCAGCCGCCCCTCCCCTTCCTGAGAGAAGCGTCCCACGTCCAGGACCATTTCCGCTTCTCGGCCGTCGTCTTGTATCCCGTTTGTGCGACGAAGCGCGCGAAGCGCTCCGCCGTCGCCTCGGTCTCGCCGATCCAGAAACCCGGCACAAAGATTTTCCGGGGCGGGCGCTCGTCCTTGTCGCCGTGTTTGCTGCCCATCACGAACCAGCCCGGGGGCACGTGCACCAGCGTAGCGCCGTCGAAGCCGGAAATTTTCTTGCGGACCTGCTGTCCATGAACGAACGAGCCGGTAACGCCCAGGAAACAGATGAGGAGCAGACAAACAAGGATTCGTGGGGAAAACATTCGCGTGCTCATCTCCTCATTCTCGGGCAATGACGGGCGGATGGTGCGCGCCCTCGAAAAGCGAAAAGCTAGTCTCTCAGCGGGTCTCTCGGGTCGTCCACGAACGTCGTGCCGGCCGCTTCCTTGTTGGGCATCCCGCCGTAGGTAAAAATCAACTCCGCCGGGCCGTCCGTGCTCGGGTTCTCCTGCCCGTGAATGCAACCGCAGGGGAAATAGACGAAATGGCCGACGGGTATTTCCTTTCTTTCGATCTCCCCGCCCTCTTTCCAGTAGATGTTGATGGGGCCTTTCACCACGTAGATCGTGGTGTCGCAGTTTTTGTGATAGTGCAGCGCGTTGCGGCCCCGGGGCGGGATGATGGTTCTCCCCATCGTGATGGTATCCGTCCCCGTCGTCTCCTGGTTCACGCCCCAGCGAATGTCGTAGGGCGGCTCATAGGCCTTGTCCTCGTCCACGTCCAGGGAATTTACGACTTGCGGTACAGGCAAATCCGCCATGAGATCACCTCCAATAATGTGAATGAAACCCGGAATATTCTCTCTGTCCTGCGCGCTACCCCTCAGGCGGAGTGTTCCAGGATACGATATTTTTCTCTCTCAAAACCTCGAGTTCGTCATCCTCCATACCGAGCAGATCGCCCAGAACCTCTCTCGTGTGCTCGCCCAGATAAGGCGCCCGCTTGTACTTCATATCCGCGCCCGGCAGCCTGATGGGCGGCCCCAGTACCTTCATCGTCCCCGCCGCGGGGTGTTCCATCTCGACTATCATGTCCCGCGCCAGAATCTGGGGGTCTTCCATCGCCTGCGCCACGGTGTTCACCGGCGCGAAGGGCACATGGCCCTGAAGCAGGTCGGTCCACTCCGCGTTCGTCTTTTCCTGAAACGCCCTTTCGAGAATATCCAGCAGAACTACCCGGTTCTCGAATCGATCCTGCGCCAGCTTGAAGCGCGGGTCCTCGGCCAGCGCCGGCATCCCCATGCGCTCGACGAGGATGGGGAAGAAACTCTGTTTCAGGCAAAGCACGCTTATCCAGCCGTCTTTGGTTTCGAAATTCTGCGCGGGCACCATCGAGGGGTGCGCGCTCCGGGAGAATTTTTGCGGCACGTAGCCGCAGTTGAGCGCCCAGGTGGCCATGTACGCAAGCTGAACCAGGGCGCCGTCCATGAGCGCCACGTCTACGTCCCTGCCCTTGCCGGTGCGGTTCGCCTCCCACAGCGCGGCCAGCAGGCCGACGAGCGATATGAACCCGCCCGAGAAATCCACGAAACTCACGCCCGCCTTGGTGGGGGGACCGTCGGGCTCTCCCGTCAGGTCCATGATGCCCGCATAGGCCTGCATGAGGTAGTCATAGGCCGGCTCGGGCGCTCTGGGGCCGGTCATCCCGTAGCCCGAGAGGAAACAGCACACGATTTTCTCGTTGTAGGGGCTTAAGTGTTTATATGTTAATTCGAGTTTCTCCGGCGCATCGCCCCGGCAATTCGCATAGAGCGCATCCGCTTTCGGCACGAGTCTTCGCAGTATGGCCTTGCCCTCGGGCGTGCGAATCCTGAGCGCGACGCTCTTCTTGTTGCGGTTGAAGGACTGGAAATAATAGCTGTCGTTATCCGGCAGGGCATACGGGGGGACGGGCCGCGCGGAATCGCCGCCCACGGCGTGGTCCTCGATTTTCAGGACCTCGGCACCCATATCCGCCAACAGTTGCGAGGCCAGCGGCCCCGCGCCGAATTGCTCCACCGCCAGTATCCGAAGCCCCTCCAGCGGAAGTCGACCATCCATCAAGAACCCTTTCCGGTATTCCCGCCCGGGATTCATCCCGGCATACGGAGCAAACCAATATTCACATGACTTGGGGATACACCCAAATCTCAAGCAATATCAATACTTTTCGGCTGTGAGCCACTCATCAACATAGATGAACGAACATGAGATTATTACAAATCATCGTGAAAGTATAATTGCGGTTTCTCTCTCGTTATGTATTTGCTAGAATCATCCTGCTTCGTATCGATTTCAATTCACCCGAAAGGCTATGTCTTTCATCATTTTGGGAATACTATTATTTATGGTCACCAAAATATCGATTCAGAATTTGAGAAAAGTCTATGACACGCCTGAAAGACGTGTGCACGCTCTCGAGGGCGTGAACCTCAACATCGAGGACGGCGAATTCATCTGCCTCGTGGGGCTTTCGGGCTGCGGAAAGACGACGCTGCTGAACATGCTCGCCGGCTTCGTCGAGATCACCGCGGGCACTATCACCATGGACGGAAAAACGCTCACCCAGGACTACGACAAGGGCGTCGTGTTCCAGGAATACGCCCTCTTCCCGTGGCGCACGGCCAGGCAGAACGTGGAATACGGCCTTGAGATCAGAAACTTCCCCGAGAAGGAGCGCAGAGAAATGGCGTTCGAGTTTCTTCGTCTCGTCCGCCTCGAGGAATTTGCAGATTTCTTTCCCCACAACCTCTCGGGCGGTATGCGCCAGCGCGTGGCGGTGGCGAGAGCCATGGCGTTCGACCCGCAAATCCTACTGATGGACGAGCCCTTCGGCGCGCTCGACGCCCAGACGCGCGAGGAGTTGCAGGAGTTGACCGTCGACGTATGGCAGAAGACGAAAAAGACGATTCTCTACGTTACGCACAATCTGAGCGAAGCCGTCTACTTGGGGAACCGCATTGTAGTTTTCGTTCCGAATCCGGGGAGAATCCGCGAGATCGTGAGAGTCGATCTCCCCAGACCGCGTGACGACCTCGCGCCCGAGTTCATCAAACTGCAAAAACACGTGAACGATTTGATTCGCGATTTTTAGAGAGGAATTATCCATGCAGACATCCGAGGCAACGCCTGTTCCTCCATCGTTGGACGAGAAGAAAAAAGAGGTGAGAAGGCCGATTTGGGTGAAGCTCAGGCCGGTCTACCCGTTCATCGTCATCCTCGCCATCTGGCAAGTCGCCGCCATGCAGGCCCAGGGCAACCAGGGCAGGCTCTTCCCCACCGTCGACGCGATTGTTTTCAGGGCTTGGGAACTCGTCACCGATCCCCTGTTCCGGGCGCTGGCCGAGAACCCGAACCTGGGTATCCTGGATCAGGTCTGGAAACTTTTTGAGAGCCCGATTCTGCTCCATACGCTCAACACCGCGTGGCGCCTCCCGTTCTCGTTCTTCATCGCCGCCATCGTCGGCACCATCGTTGGCATATTGATGGGCCGCTTCGCTTTCTGGGAGTCGTTCTTCGTCCCGCTTCTCTCCGTGTTGCTGCCGATTCCGGCCATCGCGTGGACACCCATCGTCGTCATCTGGTCGGGCATCGGTGATCAGACGGTCATCGTCATCACGGCTTTCGCCTCCTTCCTGCCCATCGCCATGGCGGTCTGGACGGGGGTGAAAACAGTGAACCCGGTATGGATACGCGCGGCCCAGTCGATGAACGCGGACAAGATGACGATTTTCCGAACCGTCGTCCTGCCCGGCTCGCTGCCCATGATTCTGAGCGGTCTTCGCATCGGGCTGGCGCGCGCCTGGCGCGCGGGCGTGGGCGCCGAGGCGTTCGCAGGCATCCGCTGGGGGCTTTCCGCCGGCATCTTCGACGCGCAGGAATACCTCGACATCGCGTTCATGATGGTCGCGCTCTCCGTCCTCGGCCTGTTCGGCTTCGTGCTGGAGAAGGTGCTCTTCCAGCCCATCGAGAGCCGCACCGTCATCCGCTGGGGCATGATGGAAGCGATGGGCGCGCAGGACAAGAAGGTGTAATCAAGCCAATAACGACAAACGTTTAACAGCCGGGCGCGGCGAGAGTCGCGCCCGGTTTTTTTATGTCTCGGGAGGATGAGACCTGCGCGCGCCGTCTACCCGCAGATGCAGGAAATAGCCCCCTGAGGGGGACTGGTTTCAAAAGGCGGTGGAGCTTCCGTAGGGGCGGCCCCCCGTGGCCGCCATGAACCTCTATGTCCACCCGTATTTGTATTTCCATTCCATCCCCGTGGTTGCGCTTTGCAAGAGCAGGTCCGGGAGCCCTCGGACAAACACGGGAGCCTGTCTGACTGCCGAATACCGCGACCCCGACCGAAGAAGGCGTTTTCAACAACCCTGTCCAGGGCGTGATCACCCGGCTCCGACAACAACAAACCCCCGGGAACTCGCGCCCCGGGGGTCATTGGTGTTGCGTCTTGTCCGCGTGCGCCTAGTTGAAGCCGATATCCTTCGCGGCCCTGCGGAGGATGGAGTCATCCAGGTGCGGACTCTTGGTGAAGTCGGGGCGGCTCTTGATCCAGCCGAGCTGGATCTGCTTATCCCCCATGTCGTTCAGGTATTTCTTCACCTCGTCGCTCAGGAAAACCTCCGTCTTGAGCTTTTTAACGACCTTGAGAGTGGTGCTCTCCTTGGCCTTGTCGCCGACTTCCTGCAATGCCCTGGTGTAGACCTTGGCGTAGGTCTTGGGGTCATTCTTGAGCAACTGGTGCGCCTTCAGCCAGCCCCTGAAGTACTTGTAATAGAGATCGGGGTGCTTCTTGATGGTCTGGGGGTTGCCCACGTGCATCATTCTCGTGTTGTCGTATTTGCACAGATCCTCGAGATAGCGAATCAGGCCCTGCTCGCGGGCAATTTCACCCTGCGGCTCGCCGACCATAGCCGCCTGGGCGGCGCCGGACACCAGCGCGGCGATGCGCTCGGTGGTGCGGACACTCAGAAGCGGGAAATCCGAGCGTTTCAGGCCATGCGCGGGAACGACGTAGAACTGGAACGCGAAGTCCGTGCTCGTGCCCTTCTTGTTGGCGAACACCGAACCCTTGAGGTCCTTCAGGCTCTTGGCCTTCGATTTCGCGGGTACGATAATGGCGACCATGCCGCAGATGTTCGCCGTCACCCCGATGGCCGTTACCTTCGCCCCCTTGGAAATCGCCGTGGTGAAGGGAGAGAAGCCCGTGGTGCCGGTATCCAGGTTGTTCTGGATGATGGCGTTGCGCATCAGTTTGCCCTGCTTGAAGTGGCTCATCGTGTACTTTAAGCCCTCTTTCTTCCAGTAGTCCATGCGGTGGGCGACGACCTCGAAAGACCCCATCAGGGCCCGGTGCGCGCCGATGCGTAGCGTCGCCGATTCGGCGGGCGCAACCACCACGAACGTACCCACTACGAACGCGGCGGCCAGTATGAAACCTACAAGTCTTTTCATGCTTGCTCCTCCCTCGAGTGAATGAAGACTTCCATGGATAGTCAAAAATTTTACACCAAGAGACAAATTTTCGGCGCAGGCATACCCCAGACGCCGGAAACCCATCCGCCATTGGTTCGATGCCCCCCTCTCAAACTGTGAAAAGAGAGATTCAGTCCCAAACAATTAACAGATTCATGTAGATATTATAATTATTATACAAATTGCGGGGAAAATACAACATGCAGTGAGGATTCAAAAAAAAGCCCCCGGGAGCGGATACTCCCGGGGGCTTTCGTCTTGCGTCTTGCGTATACGTGCCGCCTAGTTGAAGCCGATGTCCTTCGCGGCCTTGCGGAGGATGGAGTCATCCAGCCACGGGCTCTTTCTGAAGTCGGGGCGGCTCTTGATCCAGCCGAACTCGACCTGCTTGTCGCCCATTTTGTTCAGGTAGTTTTTCACGCGATCGCTCAGGAAAAGCTCGGACTTGATCTTTTTCACGACCTTGAGCGTGGTGCTCTCCTTGGCCTTGTCGCCGACTTCCAGCAGCGCTTTGGTGTAGACCTTGGCGTACTTCTTGGGGTCGTTTTTCAGCAACTGGTGGGCCTTCAGCCAACCCCGGAAGTATTTGTAGAAGAGGTCGGGGTGCTTCTTGATGGTCTGGGGGTTGCCCACGTGCATCATGCTCGGGTTGTCGTACTTGCAGAGATCTTCCAGATAACGAACGTAGCCGGCCTCGCGGGCGATTTCACCCTGCGGCTCGCCTACCATGCCCGCCTGGGCGGCGCCGGAGATCAACGCGGCGATGCGCTCGGTGGCGCGGACGCTCAGGAGCGGGAAATCGGAGCTTTTCATGCCATACGCGGGAAGGACGAAGGCCTGGAAGGAGAAGTCCGTGCTCGTGCCTTTCTTGTTGGCGAACACCGAGCCTTTGAGGTCCTTGAGGCTCTTCGCCTTCGAGTTCACGGGCACGATGATGTTGATGGCTTCACAGATGTTCGCCGTCACGCCGATGGCCATCACGCGCGCGCCCTTGGAGATCGCCGTGGTGAATGGCGAGAAGCCCGTGGTGCCGGTATCCAGGTTATTTTGGATGATGGCGTTGCGCATCAGTTTGCCCTGCTTGAAGTGACCAACCTTGTACTTCAGCCCTTCTTTCTTCCAGTAACCCATGCGGTCGGCGATAATCTCGAAAGAACCCCACATGGAGCGGTGCGCGCCGATTCGCAGCGTCGCCGATTCGGCCGGTGCGACCACCACGAACGTACCCACTACGAACGCGGCGGCCAGTGCGAAACCAATAAACCTTTTCATTCCGTTTCTCCTCGAAATAGAAGACTTCCTTGAGACGGCCCAAGGAGTTGCAAAAAGACGCAAAGCCTTACGGCGTCGACATATCATCGACACCGATCAAACCATACGCCGATAAATCATGAGAGATTCGCTTATGATGTAGGAAAGCGAAAGTTCATCTATCAATAAAATAAATTATATCCATTAAAATTTACTATACACCAACATCCCGCCGAAGACCAAAGCTCGCCCGAATTCTGACTTCGGGACCAAGCGGAGCGGAATCTTCTCCTGTGAACTCATGGAAAGCGTGAATTCGACACGGCGGGAGAAGTGGCGGGGCTGACGGGACTCGAACCCGCGATCTCTGGCTTGACAGGCCAGCGCGATAACCAAACTTCGCTACAGCCCCCATAAAAACAGATCTTCAAAACCGCCCGAAGAATGTCGGTTTATAGCCCGCACGCGTGCCGGAAGTCAACACGAGCAGTCTACATCTCACTTTGAAACGGCAAACCTGACATCTTGTAGTATAGGATACCACTCAACCCGGTATCGAGCCGAGAGACTCCCCTTCCGCGAGGCGCACCACCCCCCGCTCCGTCACCAGGGCGTCCACGAAACGCGCGGGCGTCACGTCGAAAGCGGGGTTGAAGACGCTTACCCCCTCGGGCGCGACGGACCGGCCGCCGAAGGAGCGAACCTCCTCCTCGGGGCGTTCTTCGATGGGAATGTCCGCGCCGCTTTTCGCCTCCATGTCGACGGTGCTCGTCGGCGCCGCCACGTAAAATGGCACCTCGTGTTCTCTCGCGAGCACCGCGAGGCCATACGTGCCGATTTTATTGGCGACGTCCCCGTTCGCGGCCACGCGGTCCGCACCTACCACAATCGCGTCTATCCTGCCCAGGCTCATGCAATGCGCGGCCATGTTGTCGGTGATGAGCACGACGGGGATGCCGTCGCGGCTCAACTCCCAGGCGGTGAGGCGCGCTCCCTGCAGGAAGGGCCTGGTCTCGTCCACGAAAACCTCCCGCACCCGTCCGTCCCGAAAGCCGCTGCGAATCACGCCGCCCGCCGTGCCGTAGCCTGCGGTCGCAAGCGCGCCTGCGTTGCAATGGGTGAGAACGCTGCTCCCCTCCTGCAGCAACTCAGCGCCCAGGTCGCCAATTCGGCGGCAAATCGCGGCGTCCTCCTCGTGCATTTCTTTCGCCAGGCGGAGGAGTTCATCGGCCAGCCCTTCGGGCGCCGAGTCGCTTTTGTCGACGTGCGCCATCATTTTTTCTATCGCCCAGAAGAGATTCACCGCCGTGGGGCGCGTGTCGCCCAGCACCCGGGCCGCCCGCTCGAGCGCCTCGCGCTGCGCATCGCCGCCTGGACCCGCGTGGCGGGCGGCGGCCAGGGCCATGCCATAAGCCGCCGCTATCCCGATGGCGGGCGCGCCGCGCACCACCATGGTCTTGATGGCCTCGGCCACATCGTCTTCCGTGCGGTATTCGAGATACACCTCTTCTCGGGGAAGTTTCCGCTGATCGAGAAGAACGAGAGCGCCGTCCCGAAACGCCATGGTGTGAAAGTTTCCCTCAATCTCTTTTTTCCCGGCCATCCGGATTCCCTCATTCATCGCTTCGCGCGGGCACATGGCTTCCTACGCCATGGCGCTCAGGATATCCCTCACCTCTTCGATGCCCAGTCCCAGGACCATCAGGCGCTTTCTGCGCGCTCTCGCGCCCGAGGCGATTCGTATGGCGCGTTTTGGTACCTTCATTTTACGGGAGAGCAACTCGATGCACTGCCTGTTGGCGGCGCCTTCCACGGGCGGCGCCGTCAGCCGCACCCGCAGGACGCCGTCCTGGACTCCGGTGATTTCCGTTTTGGATGAACGCGGCTGGACCCGAACCTCAAAGCTGACGCCGTCCGCCTCCTTGCGGAGGCCGATCACGACGCATCGCCCTCCGCTTTCTGGTTCAGCTTGATGACGTTTTCACTTTCCTCGTCAGGAACGTCTTCGCCTTCCTCATGGAGGCGGGCGAGGTCGACCCCCATGCGAACGCCTTCGACCTCGAGTGTTCGAATCTGGGAGAGAAACGTCTCATACAGATCCGCAAGAATCTTATCCCTCTGTTCCGTTAACCTCGCGATCTCCTCACGCAGTTTTTCGGTATCCTGTGCGGCTTTCGCGCGTATCTTCTTCGCCTCGACTTCGGCCTCATTGATGAGTTCCTCGGCGTCGGTTTCCGCTTTTTCCACCATTTCGCCGGACTTGGTCGCGGCCTGATCCCTGAGTTCGTTTACGGAGATGAGGATTTTCTGCAGATTGGCGTGCTCTTCTCTCAAACCATTGTATTGATCGAAGAGGTCCTTGCATTGCAGGCTGAGCTGTTCGTTTTTCCGCACCGACTGATCCAGCCAGTCGGCCACCTTGAACAGGTACGCATCGACTTCGAGCCGATCGTAGCCCCGCATCTTGCTCGAAAAACGATGGCTTCGAACGTCATGGCCCGTGTACTTCATCTCCACTCCCCAGGTGATAATCAACGCAACATGTTTGCCAGGTCAAAGATACTTTGAACCAGGAAACTTTGCAAAAAGAATATGACCAACAAAACCACGATCGGACTCGCATCGATGCCCCCGATGTCGGGCATCCGGTAGCGCACGGGAGCCAGCACGGGCTCCGTCAGGCGATACAATATCTGAACAATCGGATTATAGGGATCCGGGTTCACCCACGACAAAAGCGCGCGGATGATGATGATCCAGATGTAGATGGTGAGCAGGTAGCTGAGAATCACCCCGACTCCGTTCATGAAATTCGATATCAAGAACACGGTCGAACCCTCATATCGAAAAGCAGGCTAGCCACGGCCCAGTTCCTCGCTTCTGCGCGCGGCGGCGCTGACGGCGTTGATGACGGCGGAGCGCAGCCCCCCGTTTTCGAGCGCATGCAAGCCGGCGATGGTCGTTCCCCCGGGCGAGGCCACCATGTCCTTCAGGCGGCCCGGATGCTCCCCCGTTTCGAGCAGCATCCGCGCGGAGCCCAAAACGGTCTGGGTCGCCAGCAGCATCGCCTCCTCACGGGGCAGGCCCGCCCTCACCCCGCCGTCCGCCAGCGCCTCGATGAATTGGAAGACATACGCGGGACCGCTGCCCGACAAGCCCGTCACGGCATCCATCAGCGATTCAGGCAAGACCACTGCCTTGCCGACGGACTCCAGAAGCTGCTTCGCTTGCGATAGATCCGCTTCCGACGCCCCTCCGCCGGCGCATAGCCCCGCGGCGCCTTCTCCCACGAGGGCGGGCGTGTTCGGCATGACGCGGACGATGCGCGCCTCATCGCCCAGAATTCCCGTGAACCGGCTCGTGGGCGCGCCCGCGACGACTGAAATCAGGAGTGGTCTGTGCGCGAGAGCGTCCTTCAGTCCACCCAGAACAGCGTCGAGCACCTGCGGCTTCACTGCGATCACCACCTTTTCCGCCTCGGGAGCCGCTTCGGCCCCACCAGACACCACATGAAAACCCGAAGCTTGCCGGAGATGTTCGGCGCGCTCCGCCAGGGGCTCCGCGATGACGATGTCGTCGACTTTCGCATAGGCGGAATTCACCATCCCCATGACGAGCGCTTCGCCCATGTTGCCGCCACCGACTACAAGGATTTCCGACATATTCCAAATACCTTTCGCATATAGGTTCGAAATCGCCCCGAACGCCGGAACCAGCCCATCCTACTGAAATGATTGGCCTGATTCAAATTCGCTTCAGTTCTCTCCTCTCGGCCCGAAAATGGCCGTGCCGATGCGGACGAGCGTCGCTCCCTCGGCTATCGCGACTTCGAAGTCGTTCGACATGCCCATCGACAACTCCCGGACGTGAGAAAACCCTCCGTCCCGGGCCTCATCCCTCAATTTTCTCAACAACTCGAAATGGGGTCGGCTCTCCTCCGCCTCCCGCCCCAGGGGCGGAATGCACATCAAGCCGACCACCCGCAAGGCTTCCAGCGCGGAAACATCGCGCACGAGCGCTATCGCATCCGCCGGGGCAACCCCTCCCTTCTGGGTTTCCGCCCCCGTGTTCACCTGTATGAACACGTCCAGGGGGTCTTCTCCCGCGACACCCACGCGCTTGTTCAACTCGCGCGCCAGGGCGAGGGAATCTACCGATTCCACCACGTCGAACAGTCCGGGCACGGTGCGGGCCTTGTTCCTTTGCAGGCTGCCGATGAGATGCCACCTCGCCCTGCCCGCGACCCCGGGGCCGATCTCACCCCTTTTGCGCTGGGCTTCCTGCACCCGGTTCTCCCCGATGATGTCGACGCCCGCCTCGATCGCTTCGACAACGCGCTCGGGCGGCTGGGTCTTGCTCACGGCCAGAAGGCGAATTTCATCCGGGTTCCGGCCAGAGGCGAGAGCCGCATCCGCCACACGCTCCTTCACCATCTCGTATCGCTGCCCAACTTCACTCACCGTATTCCTCACCCTCCTATCCAGACGGCCGACAGCAGTCGCCCCGTCTGAGGCCCGTCGCGTCGGTAGGAGAAAAACTTCGATGATTCAGAGAACGTGCAAGGCCCCGGCGCACCAATCCGGCTTTCGGGAATCCCTGCAGAGGCCAACTGAAGCCTCGCCGCCAGGGGGAGGTCCAGCAGCCACTTGCCCCTCCCCAGGGGCGTGGCGAAATCCCTCCAGTTTGGGTGCCGTTCGCGAAAAGGCGGCAGGCACTCCTCGCCCACCTCGTAGCGTTCCCCGGAAATGGCGGGGCCCAAAGCGGCCCGCATATCCCTGGGATCGCAGCCGTATTCCTCCCGCATCCGCTCGATGGTCGCGGACAAAACGCCGCCGGCAACTCCCTTGCGTCCCGCATGCACGGCGGCGACAGCCACCTTCCGCGCGTCTGCGATGAGCACGGGAATGCAATCCGCCGTCTGAACCGCCAGCCCCAAACCCGAAGCGTTCGTGATCAGGGCGTCGCCGCACGTTCTTTCACCGGGAGATGTTTGCTCCGCCACGAGAACGTCGCACCCGTGCACCTGTTTCGCTTCCACCAGGCGTCGCGCCGGAAAATCGGCGGCTTCAAAAAAGCGCCTTCTGTTCTCCGCTACGTTTTCGGGATCTTCACCCCTGGCGCGGCCGAGGTTCAAGGAACGGAACCGGCCTTCACTCACCCCTCCCCTCCGGGTGCTGAACCCATGACGCAAGAAACCGGGTTCATCCAGCAAGGGTGAACTGAGAAATTCAACGCTGCCGGATTCGTGGCGTTCCAGAGAAATCATCCGCAACCCATCCCGGACGACGAGAAATTACCGTACACCCTTCCGTAAACTCCTTGTCCGGCTCTCATTATAATGAGAGGTCCGTGACGCCACAAGAAACGGGCCCATGCCCTGAGAAAGGCGGGGCTGGGGGAGAATGCTCTCCCCCAGTCGCGTCCATGGGGAATGCGTCGTCAGGCGCGAGAGAGGCCCCCTCGACCGAACGACGTGGGGGGGTTAGTCAACCTGCTTGCGCAGGAAAGTGGGCACATCCAGATCGTCATCCTCCAGATTATCCGGTACGCCAGGTTGCATCTTGTTACTTTTCAGGCGGATATACGCGGGAACCGAGATTTTCCCGCCCTCGGTGCCCGTCGCTTCCGCTTCCAGGGGAGGAACTTCGCGAATAGATTCCCTCCCGAAGCCCGTTGCGATTACCGTCACGCGAATCTGGTTGTCCAGGTTCGGGTCAATCACCGAACCGAAAATGATGTTGGCGTCCTGGTGCGCTTTTTCATGGACGAGTCTGCAGGCCTCGTTCACCTCGAAGAGGGAAAGATCCTGACCGCCGGTGATGTTGATGAGTACGCCCCGGGAACCCTCGATGGTCCCTTCCTCGAGCAGCGGACTGTTGATGGCGTTCTGCGCGGCGATGACGGCGCGATTCTCGCCCTGGCCCGTGCCGCTGCCCATCAGGGCCTTCCCGCCCATGTCGCGCATGATGGTGCGCACGTCGGCGAAATCGAGATTGATCAAACCGGGCGTGGTGATGAGGTCGGCGATACCCTTACACGCCTGCAACAAGACGTTATTCGCCTTCTGGAAAGCCTCCATCATCGGCGTGGAGCGCTCGACCATGCCCAGGAGACGCTGGTTGGGGATGGTGATGAGCGTGTTCACGGCGTCACGCAGCTCCTCGATGCCCTCGTCGGCCTGATTCATCCGGCGCGGACCCTCGAAGTCGAACGGCTTGGTAACGACGCCCACCGTCAGCACCCCTGCCTCTTTCGCAATGCGAGCGATGACGGGAGCCGCACCCGTGCCCGTACCACCACCCATTCCTGCCGTGACGAACACCATCTCGAGGTTTTGCATGAATTCCGAGAGACACTCTGTGTCCTCCAGAGCGGCTTTCCTGCCAACCTCGGGGTTGCCACCGGCCCCAAGTCCATTCGTCAACTCCTTGCCGAGCTGGATTTTCCCGGACGCGAGAGAACGCTCCAAAACCTGGGAATCCGTGTTCGCGGCCACGAATTGAACACCCTCCATGCCCGCTGAAATCATGGTGTTGATGGCGTTTCCTCCGCCCCCTCCTACGCCGACGACCGCGATTCTCGCGCTACACGGCGGCTCCTGATCCAGTGTAAAAAACGTCGTATCACTCATTCTCCCCCCCTTCGATCCCGGGAAGCGCCTCCCGCCTCCCCTCACGATCATTTGAATACGCTAGCCAAAACATGGCGGATTTTTTGTGTTGTTTGACGAATCGGGCCTTGTGACGCTCCGTTCACGAGACCGCGACGCCTTGTAAAGCCCGTCTTCATGGCGTAAATCACCAGACCCACGGCGGTCGAGTACATGGGCCCGTTGACCATGTCCACCAGCCCGCCGATACCACCGGGAACACCCAGTCTCACCGGAAGTTGAAGCACGTTTTCGGCCAATTCATCGGCGCCCTCGATGATGCTCGCCCCGCCCGTGAGCACGACGCCGGCGGGCAGAAGATCCTCCATGCCGCTTTTCTGGATCTCGCGACGGATGAGCGTCAATATCTCCTCCATCCGGGGTTCGATTATCTCGGCGAGCATCTGGCGGCTCAACACGCGCGGTGGACGGCCCCCTACGCTGGGCACTTCGATCTCCTCTTCGCTCGACACCCGGGCGGACAGAGCGCAGCCGTGTTCCTGCTTGATTCTCTCCGCCTGATAGTCCGGCGTCCGCAATCCTATCGCCATATCCCTGGTGATGTGGCTACCGCCTACGGGAATGACGGCCGAATAACGCAGCGCGCCCCCGCTGATGACGGCGACGTCCGCCGTGCCGCTCCCGATGTCCACGACGGCCACGCCAAGATCGCGCTCATCATCGCTCAGCGCGGCCAGCGAGGAGGCGAATGGCTGAAGCACCAGACGCTCGACGTTCAAGCCCGCCCTCTCGACGCTTCGGGTGATGTTCTGTATCGCAGGAATCGCGCCCGTCACGACGTGGACCTTGCATTCCAGGCGAACACCCGCCATTCCCGCGGGTTCGGTGACGCCCTCCTGATCGTCGACGATATACTCCTGCGGCAGCACATGGATGATTTCGTGATCCGTCGGCATCGTGACCGCCCGCGCCTGCTCGACGACGCGATCGATATCATCCTGCGTGACAATCTTGTTCTTGATCGCCACGATACCGTTGGTGTTGAAACTGCGGATGTGTCCCCCCGCCACGCCGACGAACGCGGAGCGAATGGGCGAACCGCTGATGAACTCCGCCTCTCCCACCGCCGTTTGAACCGATTCGACCGTCTGGTCGATATTCACCACCGAGCCCCGGTTGAGCCCCTTCGATGGGGTTTTTCCCAAACCTACGATTTCAAGAGAGCCGTCCTCGCTTACTTCGGCCACGACCACACAGATTTTCGAGGTGCCGATGTCCAGACCCACCAGCACATCTCCTTGTTTGCTCATCCTATCCTCCCTCCATCCATTGTGAGCGGCCGAACGATAACCCTGCCGGGAAATCTCAGATCGAACCGGAGGCCGCCCGCCCCGAATTTCTCCTGGCGGAGAACGTCATCCGCAACGGCCCGGAGCCGACCGGCCTGACTCTCCATCCTCTCTTCACTGACCATAAGTTCCACCTTTCCCTCCAGGGCGCGAAGCCGGAGTTGACCCGGTCCGGTGTTTCGGACGGATATGCAACTTGTGCGAATCACCGGTGAATCCTGGAATAAAAAGACCGCCTTCATGGAACGCGCCAGACGCGGGTCGCGAATTACGTCGCCCGGCCGCCAGCGTCGCGAGGCGAATCCCTCGACCACCGGCAGGCACCCCGCGAGCGGCGTGACAGGTTTGCCGAGCACGACACCCTCCTCATCCACCACGAGGGTTTCACCACCCATGATGAGTGCGTAGGGTCTACGCTCGAGGATATCGACCTGGAGGAAATGAGGCGGGCGCATTCGCACGCTCGCGCGTTTTACCCACGGATGCGAGGCCACGCGCGAGCGGACATCCGCCAATTCAGCGTCGAAAATGTTCGCTCCCGGATCGACGCCCACGAGTTTTCTGATATCTCCGGGCCTCAGCGTCCGGTTACCCGTCACCACCACCTCCCTCAACTCGAAATGGCGGCTGCTCTTCGCCCACCGGACCGCGTGCCCGCCCAGGAGAAGCACTTCTACGAAAACCAAAATGCCGATTGCGGGCCATATCCAGTTCGCGCCTGTTCTTTCTTTACCGCCCCGCCTGACGCTTTTCATGCCGTTTCGTTTGACGCTTTTCCTGACGATCCTGGGATGTTCGGCCGTCCGGGCGAGGTTCAGGAACACTTCACGGCCCTCGGCATTTCCTCTCCACTTGAACGAAAAACGCCTCACGCCGGGTCCTCCCCGATGACGTTCAATTCCAGGACCAACTCGATACCCTGGCGTTCCAGAATCGTTCTTTTCACCTCGTCGATGAGCGCCAGAACATCCGCCGCCGTGGCCCCGCCGAGATTCACCATGAAATTCCCGTGAACCTCGCTCACCTGCGCGCCGCCGATCCGCGTCCCTTTGAGACCTGTCGATTCGATGAGCACGCCTGCGCGCTCGCCGGGCGGATTTTTGAATATCGAACCCGCACAGGGCACCCCCCAGGGCTGGCGCTCCCGCCTTTGAACGGCGCTTTGCCTCAATTGCTCCTGCAATGCGCCGGCGTCTGCCGGCCGGAGTGAGAAGCGAACGGAGAGCACCACGCCCGGCGCCGGCAACTCGGCGCGGCGGTATGAGAAACGCAAGTCCTTCGCAGGAAGCCGCTCGGGAGCGCCTCCATCCAGAGGTATCCAGCGAACGCTTTCTACCGCGTCTTCGATGTATGATTCGGCGGTGCCCGCGTTCATGGCCAGCGCTCCTCCCACGGTGCCGGGAACCCCCGCCAGGCACTCGGTTCCCGCCCAGCCGCGTTCGGCGGCGAATCGCACCAGCGCCGGAATCTTCTCTCCCGCGCGCGCTTCGAGCAGTACGCGCTCCGTGCTCTGCGCAAGCACTTCGATTCCCCTGAACCCCTTCGGAAAAGCGACCACCACCCCGCGAACGCCTCCGTCGCGCACCAGGGTATTGGCGCCGCCGCCCAGTACCGTGATCGGCAAGGCCTCGCTCCGGCATCTCTCGATCAATTCCACCAGTTCGTCTTCCGTCACAGGCAGCGCGAGGGCGTCCGCCGGGCCGCCCACCTGAAACGTGGTGTATGCGGCCAGCAATTCATCGAAAAGAATCTCGCAATCAAGACCTTTGAGCTTTTCCGCCAACTCCAGCGTCATGACTTCCTCCGCCGTCCCGATGCTCATACCGCTTCCTCTGATTCGCCATCTCTGCGCTCGATTTTATCGAGCAACTCACGTCCCGCCTTCCAGACGTCGCCTGCACCGAGCGTGAGAACGATGTCGCCGCTCCGCACCTCCTCGAACAGACGATCCACGGCATCCTCCAAACCGTCCACCACATCGCAGCTTCTGTGGCCATGCGCACGGATACCCTCGGCGAGTTTTTCCGAATTCACCCCTTCGATGGGCGGCTCGCCGGCGGCGTACACCGGCGCGACGAGCACCCTGTCGGCATCGTAAAAAGCGGTGTGGAAGGCCTCTTCCAGATGATGCGTTCTCGTGTAGCGATGCGGCTGAAACAGCACCACCAGCCGGTTATCCGGCCATGCCTCGCGAACGGCGCGGAGCGTGACCTTGATCTCCTGGGGATGGTGGCCGTAGTCATCGAAAACCGTGACGCCCGACGTCCCGCCGACCCGCTCGAGGCGGCGGCCGATGCCGTCGAACTCGTGAAGCCCTCTTTGGATGTCCGCGAAGGAAACGTCGAGTTCCATCGAGACGGCGGCGGCGGCCAGGGCGTTGTCCGCGTTGTGTCGTCCGGGCATGAGGAGGCGAATCTCGCCGAGGCGCTCTCCGCCCCGTTTCACGCCGAATACCGCCTCGCCGTTTTCGTAGCGGAATTCCTCGCCCACGTAATCCGCCTGGGTGCCGAACCCATAGGTGAAGAACTGCTTCTCCACGTGGGGAATAATCTCCTGAACAGCGGGATGATCCAGGCACAAGACCGAAAAACCGTAGAAGGGCACCTTGTTCACGAACTCCAGGAACGCTGTCTTGATGGCGTCGTAATCCTCATAGAAATCCAGATGCTCCTCGTCGATGTTCGTCACGATCGCTATGGTGGGGGTGAGCCTCAGGAACGTGCCGTCACTCTCATCGGCCTCCGCCACCAGATACTCGCCCTCGCCCATTCGCGCATTCGAACCCAGGGCGTTGATGCGTCCGCCCACGACGACCGTGGGGTCGAGGCCGCCCGCCGCCAGGGCGGCTGCAATGAAGGAAGTGGTGGTCGTCTTGCCGTGCGTCCCCGCGACGCCGATGCTGTATTTCATGCGCATGAGTTCGGACAACATCTCTGCGCGCTTGATGACGGGAATCTTCCGCCGCCTCGCCTCGGCGACTTCCACGTTGTCGCCCGTAACCGCGGAGCTGTAGACCAAAACGTCCACTCCCGTCACGTTTTCCTTCCTGTGTCCCAGAACCACCTTCGCGCCCAGGCCGCGCAGCCTGAATATCGCTTCGTTGCTCGCGATATCCGAGCCGCTGATCTCATAGCCCAGGTTCAGCAGGACCTCGGCGATGCCGCACATGCCCGTCCCGCCGATGCCCACGAAATGAACGCGGCTCGAGTGCCGGAACATGGCGTGCGTGGCGTAGGGTCGCGCTATCACTCTCGGGCTCCTTTCCTTATCACGCCGCCATCGCCTCCTGGCGGCACAAGTCGGCCACGGCTTCGGAGGCGTTCGAGCCGGCCAGGGATTTCGTCCGCTCCGACATGGAGACGAGCTTTCCGCGCTCCGCCTCGTACTCGAGCCAGATATCCGCCAGAACCCGGCCGCTCAAGTCTTCTTGCAGTATCATCCGCGCCGCTTCGCGCTCGGCGAAATATCGGGCGTTCGCTTCCTGATGCCCATGGGTAGCGCTCGGCAGCGGAATCAACACGGCGGGAAGCGACATGGCGGACAATTCCGCCACGCTCATCGCTCCCGCGCGCGAGAAACAAACCTGCGCCCAGCGGTAGCGTTCCGCCATGTCGTACAGATAAGGCGCCACGTCCGCTTGTGCGCCGACTTCTCGATAAGCCGCTTGCACGCGGGGGAAGTCCGCCTCTCCCGTCTGATGAACGAACCGCATTCTTTCAAGCGCCTCGCCCATCAGGGGCAGCGCCTCCATGACCGCCTCGTTGATGGCCCGCGCTCCCTGGCTGCCGCCGAATATGAGCACCTTCAAAGGCCCGCTCCAGGAATCCTCGCCGCGCTCGAAACTTTCTGAGAACTCGCTCCTGAGCGGCAGGCCCGTCTCGACGACCCTCCCGCGGGCGAAGCCGGCGTTGCGCACGGGCAGCCCTACGGCGACTTTCGATGCGAAGCGAGACAACAATCGGTTCGCCACGCCGGGGACGACGTTTTGCTCGATCAGGACAATCGGTTTTCTCCAAAGGCCGGCTGCGGCGACCGACGGAACGCTGGAGTAGCCGCCCACCCCCAAAACGACATGGGGGCGAAATTGCCTCATGATTCCCATCGCCTGGCAGAATCCATAACTCAACATGGCCATTGCCTTGGCCCGTTGACCCACCGAGCGCCCCAGAATGCCGGCCGAGGAAATCGCCTGAAACGGCAGGTTCTCTCGCGGCAGCACCCTGGCCTCGAGCCCGCGCGCCGTGCCCACGAACAGGACCTCGTTCGCCTCCCCGCCCGCCAGCCAGGCCCTCGCCACCGCAATACCAGGGTAGAGGTGTCCACCCGTGCCGCCGCCCGCAACGAGGAGCCTCATGAGTTCGCCCTCCTGCGGATGATCGGCTTGCGCGTGCGCGAGATCCACCCCTTTGCCGCATCGAGCGGACTCCCCGGCGCGGACTGCCTGGGAGCGTGATGCGACGATTCGATGGAAATCAGCACTCCCAGGGAAATGAGCGTTAACACCAAAGACGACCCGCCCAGGCTGATCAGGGGCAGCGGTATGCCCGTAGTGGGCAGAAGGCCCGTCGCCACCGCCATGTTCAAAAACCCCTGGGCTGTGACCAGAAATGCCACGCCCGCCGCCAACAGGGCGCTGAAGAAATCTTCGCATCGGGCAGCTATCTGGAAGCCGCGCCAAAGCAAAATCAAAAACGCCGCCGCGACGCACAGAGCGCCGATGAGGCCCAGCTCTTCGCCCACGACCGCGTAGATGAAATCCGTATGTGGTTCGGGCAGATAGAAGAGCTTTTGCTTGCCCTCTCCCAGGCCGAGACCCGGCAGACCGCCTCGCGCGATGGCCAGCAGAGACTGGATAAGCTGATAACCTGTGCCTTTCGCCGCGGCGAACGGATCCCAGAAAGCGAATATCCGCTTCATCCGCCAGGGTGCGAAGACAACCATGCCCGCCAGGACGAACCCCGTCGCCAATGCGCAAACGCCCAGGTGGGGCAACCGCGCGCCCGCCAGATACAACATAACGCCGACGACCGCGGCGGTCAGAGTGGCCGTGCCCAGATCCGGCTGGATCAGCATGAGAACCAGAATGATTCCCGCGAATCCGACCGGCGGCAGAAACCCGAACAGCCAATGATTCAAGCGCTCGCCCTTGAGCGCCAAAAAGTGCGCGAGAAAAATCACCAACCCCACTTTTGCGGCTTCGGCCGGCTGAAAAGAAACGGGACCCAGCATCAGCCACCGCCGCGCGCCGCCCGCCTCTTTTCCGATGCCCGGCGCGAACACCAGCAATAGCGCGATAACCGAGGCGATCAGCAAGGGATATGCGATCTTGCGGAGGTATTGATGGTCCATTTGCGAGATGACCAGCATGCAGGCGAACCCGAGAACGGCCCATATAACATGGCGTTTCACGAAGTAGAACGCATCGCCGTACCTGTCCAGCGCCAGAATGTGGCTCGCGCTGAACACCATGACGACGCCGAAAGCCACCAGCCCCAGCGAGACGAAGAAGATGACGGGGTCGATTCGTTTGCGGATCAATTCACGTCCCTCCCCGTCAGTTCCTGCGCCATCCGGCGGAACGCGTCGCCCCGGTGGGCGTAATCGTGAAACTGATCGAAACTCGAACAAGCGGGCGAGAGAAGAACCGTATCGCCTTCCCGCGCCTCCTCACTCGCGATGCGCACGGCTTCATCCAGCGTATTCGCGTAGGCGATCGGCGCGTACTCATCGAAAAACCGGCCAAAGCGCTCCGCCGCCTCACCGATGAGAATCATGCGCCGGACCTTCTTCTCCACCCAGGCGCGCAAGGGCGCGAGGTCGCTCCCCTTATCCACGCCCCCGGCGATGAGGAGCACGTCACCCGCCACGCTCTCCAGGCTCATCGCCGTGGCGCCCACGTTCGTCCCCTTCGAATCGTTCACCCAGCGAACACCCCCTGCCTCACCGACAACCTCCATGCGGTGGGGCAGCCCTTCGAAACTGCGCGCCACGCGCGCCATCGCATCCACGTCCGCGCCCAGAAAATGCGCCGCCGCGCACGCCGCCAGAAAATTCTCGAGGTTATGGAGGCCGGGAACCAGAAGCTCGTCCGCGCCGCAAGCGCGGGAAGAACCCGTCTCACCGGCCAAATACACATCTCCGCTCTCGACATAAGCGCCCCGGCGCACCCTGCTTTTGCGGCTGAACGCCAGGACGCTCTGCGGACCGGGGGTCATGTAGCGCGCTGTAAGGGCATCATCAGCGTTCAGAACTTTGGCGTCCCCCTCCCCCTGGTTGGCGAACAGCCTCGCCTTGAGGGCTGCGTACTCATCGATATCCGGGTGCCTGTCCAGATGATCGGGCGTCACGTTCGTCATCACGCCGACTTTCGGCTTAATCGTGGGCGCCCATTCGAGTTGAAAGCTGCTCACCTCGCCGACGATGATATCCGCCTCGTCTCCCTCGGCTTCGACCACCTCGACAAGCGCTCTCCCGATGTTCCCGCCCACCGGCGCGCGGAAACCGCTTTCCTCCAGAATCCGCCCCAGCATCGTGGTGACCGTCGTCTTCCCGTTCGTTCCGGTAACGGCGGCGATGGGTGCGGCGCAAAGCCGACTGGCCAATTCCACTTCGCTGATCACCTCGGCTCCCGACGCCATGGCAAGGGCGATGTAGCGATTCGTCGCGGGAACCCCCGGACTCACCACGAGCAGGTCGCACTCCTTGAAATGCGCCTCGCTATGGCCTCCGAGCTCGAGAGCCACGCCCGAGGGCAGGCGTTCATCCAAACCCGGGATCTCCTCCAGATCCGTGGCCACCACCTTGGCGCCCAGGCGCGCCAGCGCTCCCGCCGCAGCAATCCCGCTCCTCGCCATTCCCATGACGAGCGATCGCCGTGCAGGCAGCGCTTCTATCCACGCCGTGGCCTTGTTTTCCAAAACAAGATTCCTCATCTCAGCTTCAGCGTCGCCAAACTCATGAGAGCCAGTACGACCGCCACTATCCAGAAACGGACCGTCACCTTGGGTTCGGACCAACCCTCCTCCTCGTAGTGATGGTGCAGCGGCGCCATGCGAAACACGCGCCGGCCGGTCAGCTTGAAGGAAATTACCTGCACGATGACCGAGAGCGTCTCGATGACGAACAACCCGCCCACCATGAACAAGAGGAGTTCCTGCTTGATCGCCAGCGCCACCGTGGCCAGCAGCGCGCCCAGCGAAAGCGCGCCGACGTCGCCCATGAACACCTGCGCCGGGTATGCGTTGAACCACAAGAATCCAAGCCCCGCGCCGAACATCGCGGCGCAGACGATGGCCAGTTCTCCCGCCCCCCGAACGTGGAGGATGAGCAGATACTTCGAGATGCCGGCATGCCCCGAGACATAGCTGAAAACGAGGTAGGCCCCTGCCGCAATCAGCAGCGGGCCGATGGCGAGGCCATCCAGGCCGTCCGTGAGGTTCACGGCGTTGCTCGTCGAAACGATGACGAGGGCGGCGTATGGCACGAACCAGATCCCGATATCGGGCTGTACGTTCTTGAAAAAAGGAAACATGACGACGGTTTTGAAATCCGCTCCCACCAAACCGCTATAAAGGGCGTACCCCACGATGAGGCCGATGATTCCCTGGGCAATAAACTTCTTAGCGGGTCTCAAGCCGTTTTTGTCCTTGCGCACCACTTTCGTGTAGTCATCCCAGAAACCCAGAAGGCCGAAGGCGACCAGAACGAAGAGGGCGAGCCAGATGTAGCCGTTTGCGAGGTCGTTCCACAGCAGAACCGGCGCCGCCACGCACAAGAGGATGAGAAGCCCCCCCATCGTCGGCGTTCCCTTTTTCGCCATGTGGGTCTGAGGCCCATCGTCGCGGATGACCTCGCCGATTTGACGCTCCTGGAGATATCGAATGAGGCGCGGCCCCAGCAACAGCGACATGACGAGGGCTGTGAGCACCGCCATCGCCGTCCTGAACGTGATGAAGCGAAACACGTTGAGCGCCGAGAACGCCTCACTCATAGAGATGAATGCAGAATAGAGCATCAGATTTCGAGTCCTTCAATGACGCGCTCCATCCTCATCGAACGCGATCCCTTCACCAATACCCAATCGCCGGAGAGGAGCATTTCGCCCAGCGAGGCTGCGGCCTGCTCCGGCGAGTCGAAATTCATGATACGGGCGCCATCCATGCCTGCCCGGCGCGCGCCATCGGATGCGAACCTCATCAGCGGCCCCACGCCCACGAACAGGTCCACACCGCAAGAAACCACTTTTCGGCCTACCTCGCGGTGAGCGCTCTCGGCTGTCAGCCCCAGTTCCGCCATATCTCCGAGAACCGATATGAGCCGCCCATCGCCCCTGAGAGCGCTTGCGGTCTCCAGCGCCTGGGATACAGACTCGGGATTCGCGTTGTAGGAATCATCCAGCAGTTGAACGCCACCGCGTCCGGGTATCTCGCGCGCCTGCAACCGCATCTTCGGAAGAACAGCCCGCGACAGCCCGTCGGCCACTTCGTCCAGGCCGACGTCCATCGCTGATGCGCAAGCCGCGGCGGCCAAAGCATTCAATACGTTATGACGACCCAGCGCCTGGAGCCGAACCTCGCTCTCGCCATCGGGGCCGCGGAGCGCAAAGCGCGCGCCCTCGGGGTCGATGCGAATCTCATCCGCCCAGAAGTCGCTTTGCGGCGAAAAACCGAAGCGAACCACCCGTCCGCCCGTCGCCTCGTGCCTCCCGGCCAGGACGCGGCTGTGGGAATCCTCGTTCGAGAGCACGGCAACGTCGCCCGGGGGTATCGTTTCCAGAATCTCGCCCTTCGCATCGCGCACCGCCTCCACGCTGCCGAGACCCTCGATGTGCGCAGGCCCGACGTTCGTGATGACGGCGACTTGCGGCCGGGCGATTTCGGCGAGCCTTCTGATTTCACCGGGCTCGCTCATCCCCATCTCGAAGACGGCGTTTTCGTGCTCCTCTCCCAGGCGGAGCACCTGATGGGGGAGACCCACCAGGTTGTTCAGGTTCCCCTCGCTCTTGCACGTCTCGCCTCTGGCGGAGAGTACGGCTGCTATCATCTCCTTCGTCGTCGTCTTTCCGTTGCTGCCCGTTACTCCCGCCACGGGAATCTCGAAGCGGCTCCGGTGGGCGTGCGCCAGATCGCCCAGGGCCTGCAGCGTGTCCGCCACCTCGACGACGAAACTCGCACCTCCACCGGGAACGTCCGCGCCTTTTTCCACGACGAGGCCGGCCGCTTTTTTCTCCATCGCCTGGGCCAGAAAATCCGCTCCATCGAAGTTGGGACCCTTGAGCGCGATGAAAAGCTCGCCCGCTTCGAGCGTGCGCGTATCCGTGCTCGCACCTGCGGACTGGGCCGAGCCGTCTCCTCGAAGGAGACGCCCCTTCACAGCCGCCGTAATTTCATTCGCGCTGAATACAGCCGCCATCGATTCCGCCCCTATCATTTCTCGTATCCCGCGAGGCGCAGCGCCGTGCGGGCCTCTTCGCGATCGTCGAACGCGGTACGCTCGGTTCCCAGAATCTGATACGTCTCGTGCCCCTTGCCCGCGATAACCACGGCGTCACCTTCGCGCGCTTCTGCGACGATGGCGCGAATCGCCTCGCGCCTGTCCAGAATGCTGCGCCGGCGCCCATCGCTCCCAGGCACGAGAGCGGCGCCGGATTCGACTTCTCTCAGAATCGACGCAGGGTCTTCCGTGCGCGGATTGTCGGACGTCATCACCACGTAGTCGCTCGCTCGCAGGGCGGCGGCGGCCATGAGGGGACGCTTTTCCCTGTCCCTGTCGCCCCCGCATCCCATGAGGGTGAGAACTCTTCCCTCGGTGATGGGCCGGGCGAACTCCAGCACGCGGGCGAGAGCATCTTCGGTGTGCGCGTAATCCACCACCACCAGGAAGGGTTGCCCCATATCGACCTTTTCAAAGCGCCCGGGTATGTTTTCCAGAGATGCGACCCCCACCGCCACTTCTTCGGGCGTCAAGCCTTGCGAGAGGCACGCCGCCGATGCGGCCAGGATGTTGCTCAGGTTATGGCTGCCGATAAGCGCCGTTTCGACCCTGACCCTTCCGGCCGGCGTGAGCATCTGGAAACTCATGCCCGCAGGGGAACTCGAAAGGCTCTCGACGCCAAGGTCCGCCCCGGCGTCCAGGGCGTACGTCCAGACTTTTCCCCTCGCCTCCGCCGCGATTTTTCTTCCGTAGGCGTCATCGGCGTTGACGATGGAATTGGCGGGCGCAAACTCTTCGAACAGCCTTGATTTCGCCTGAAAGTAAGACTCCATGTCGCCATGAAAATCGAGATGGTCCTGGGTAAGATTCGTGAATACCGCCGCTTGAAATTCACAGCCGATCAGCCTGCCCAGGGCAAGTCCGTGGCTCGACACTTCCATCACGGCATGGGAAGCGCCGGCGTTCGCCATGCGGCGCAGATACCGCTGAAGGTCGGGGCCTTCCGAGGTCGTCCGCGGTTCCTCGAACACTTCATCACCCACGCGGTAATGAATCGTTCCCATCAATCCGGTGCGCCTGCCCGAGGAGCGGAGAACCGCGTCGATGAGAAACGCCGTGGTCGTCTTTCCGTTCGTGCCCGTGACGCCGATGAGCGCCAATTCTCCCGAGGGATGCCCATGGAACGCGTCGCCGATGCGGGACAAAGCCTCGCGGCCGGAACGCGCGATGAATTGAGGCACCTCGGGGGAAACACCTTCGATTTTTCTCTCCACGACGAGGGCGACAGCGCCCCGGGCGAGCGCGTCTTTGGCGAAATCGTGCCCGTCGGCCTGAAAACCAGCGACCGCAACGAAGACGTCCCCCGCCTGCACGAGGCGTGAGTCGTAGGCCACGCCGGTGATTCGGGCGGAAAAATCTCCGCCGGCCTTCGCGCCGGTTACGGCCTGCGTCAATTCCTCGAATGAGGCGTTTTTCTCACTCACGACCACTGCTCCGTTCAACGCACCGCATCCCATGAAGCCGACTGCCCGCGATCGCCATGCAGATATCGGCGCACCTGTATTGCAGCATCCAGGATCTTCTCGCCCATCGTTTGATTCCCGTTCTCCAGGTTGGCGCGAACGCGGACCCGGGGACGCGAATCCGCCACCTGCAGGACCCTGGCTCCCTTCGGGGGCACACGCATGTAGCGCAGCGCCTGCCAGGCGATACGCCGCCA
This sequence comes from Nitrospinae bacterium bin107, assembly GCA_002238965.1. Classification (GTDB taxonomy): domain Bacteria; phylum UBA8248; class UBA8248; order UBA8248; family UBA8248; genus Bin107. The sequence continues at coordinate 82,348 of MPNJ01000001.1, forward strand.
AACCGGCGCCGCAACAGTCCCCCCCCATGCGCCTCCGGGCGCTTTTCCCTCATCGAAAATGACGATTAGGGCGAAACGGGGGTTTTCGTAGGGAGCGAAACCCACGAACGACATAATGAATTTCGATCTGTTGTAACCCCTTTGGCCCGGGAGAACCTTCTGCGCCGTGCCCGTTTTCCCCGCGGCTCCATAGCCTGGAATTTCAGCCTTCCTCCCCGTACCCTCGGCCACGACCTTCCTCATCAAAGCGCCCAGACGATTCGCAACGGGGCGAGAGAGGACGTGCCTGTACTCCGGCCTTCGGGTCGGGAGCGTTCTCTTGCCGTCGCGTTCGATGGATTCATGAAGAATGGGCCTGGGCATCAGGCCGCCATTCGCTACCGCAGCCACGGCCATCACCATCTGAAGCGGGGTGACGCCTACCTCCTGGCCGATGGCTACCGCCGCCAACGAGGTTTTCGACCATTTCCTGGGCGCACGGAGTACGCCCCGGGCTTCCCCGGGAAAACTGATCCCCGTCTTGCGTCCAAAACCGAACCGGTGCGCCATGAAATAGAGCTGGTGTTTGCCGATATCCCTCGCCATCTTGAAAGCGCCGATGTTCGATGATTTCATGATCACCTCTTCGGCGGTGAGCCAGCCGTATTTCTTGTGATCGCGGAGGGTGTAACGCCCCCCTCCAAACCGGTAGGAACCGTTTTCGGCAAAATATTTTTTCGTGAGCGCCTCGCCTGCGTCCAGATAGGCCGCCGCCGTGACAATCTTGAACGTCGAGCCGGGCTCGTAGAACTCCTGGATGGCGGGCTCTTTCCAAAGGGATGCGCCGTAATGTTTATATGTATTGGGATTAAAGCCCGGCACGGACGCCAGGGCCAGAATTCTGCCGCTGCGGGGCTCGACCATCACCCCGATGGCGCGCCGCGCGCCCACGCGGCGGACCTGGGCGCTCAGCTCTTTTTCGACGATGTACTGAAGCACTTCATCGATGGTGAGGCGAACGTCCGCACCCGGTCGCGGGGCTACGAGAACCCTTGATTCGGGATGAACCGACCTGCCCTTCGCGTCGCGCTGGATGCGAATGCGCCCTTCACGACCGCCCATGTACTCCTGATAGGATTGCTCTACGCCGTACATGCCCGCATCATCAACGCCGACGAAGCCGACCAGAGACGATGCGAGTTCACGCTTGGGATAAAAACGCCTGCTTTCGTTTACAAAGCCCAGGCCGTCGATCCCCAATTTTTCAATTTTTCCCTGCTGATCGGGATTGATCTTCCGCTTGAGCCAGACATAGCTTCGGCGGCCATTCAATTTTTCAAAATAATCTTCCGCCGAGCCGCCCAGGATTTCCTTGAGCGCCAGCGAAGTGTTCCTGGGATCGGCCACCACCCTGGCGTTGGCGAAAAGAGAGGGCGCATTGATGCTCACCGCCAGAGGCCGGCCCCTTGTGTCCACGACGTCTCCACGCCTGGGACGCACTACGAGCGTACGGCGCAACTGGCGCTCCGCATAGGCTACGAGGTGGTCACGATCGCGGATCTGGATGATGAAGAGCTTGACGCCCAACATGCAAAATCCAAACGCCACCAATGAGCCGCAAATTATCAAGCGACGAGAAAAGCCCTGCTTCATGGGCCAACCTGCTATGGGCGGGAGGAAGAAGGTATGGTGTTACTCTACACTTCTAGGCCCTACTTTTACATACACTATTTGTCCGGGTTCTGGAAAAACCATTTCCAGTTTTTTTCGCGCAATCGACTCGATGCGATCCAACTGCCGAAGCGCGGCCACTTCTATTCGCAGGACGCGCCTGTCCTGCAAGAGCTTCCCCCTTTGACGCTCCAGGTGCGCCAGGCGATACCCGATCTTCACCATCTCCAGGTGCGGCCACACCAAAGCGGCGGCGCTGCATGCAATGAAAGTAATGCACAGACCCGCCTTTAGGAGCGAAACGCGTGAACCGGTTGACGCCTTGCCGAAAAAACGCGCCCCGATTCTCTCTCGCCATCCGCTGCGGGTTTTCGAGCGTCTCATCCTCCAAGCTCTCCGAGGCGCCGGGCAGCACGCAATTTCGCGCTGCGGCTGCGCGGGTTTTCCCTCACTTCCGACTCATCGGGTCGAACAACCTTGCGCGTCAGGACTTCGAGGGTCGGCGCCTCACCACCGGAGAGTTCACGAAAGAGATACTTGACGATTCGGTCTTCAAGCGAATGGAAGCTGATGACGACGATTCGCCCGCCCGGGCGCAGCAGGTCCACCGCATCGCGCAGGGAATCCTCGAGCGTCTCCAACTCACGATTCACTGCGATCCGCAGCGCCTGGAACGTCCGGGTCGCGGGGTGAATGCGCCAACTCCTCCCGCGGCGGCCGCTCCTCCTGGCCGCGACCGAGGCGATGAGCGATGCGAGTTCATCGCAACGCTTCACGCCTCCACCCGCACCCGCGCGCGCCCGTCCGATGGCGCGCGCGATGGCGCGGGAGTGGCGTTCTTCCCCGTATTGATAGATGAGATCGGCGAGTTCTTCTTCCGGCAATTGCTCGAGCAAGTCGGCCGCGGTCGGCCCCTGCGTCTGGTCCATTCGCATGTCCAGCGGCTCGGGCGCGTTCATGCGGAACCCGCGGCCGGGCGTGTCGAGCTGCATCGAGGAAAGGCCGAGGTCGAACAAAACACCGTCGACCGACTCATACCCCTCGGCTCTCACGATGCGCTTCATTTCGCCATGATGCGCATGATGAATTCTGGCGGCGGACCCGTAGTTCGACAGCCGCTTCCTGCAGATTTCGACAGCATCCCGGTCCCGGTCACAGCCGATCAGCACACCCGATGGCTGAACCGCATCCAAAACCGCGCCGCTGTGTTCCCCTCCGCCCAAGGTAGTATCTAAGAACACAGCGCCCGGAGATGGCGCCAGGAAGTCCAAGACCTCCTGAACCATGACCGGGACGTGAGATGCCGTCATATCCAAGTTCTCACCGCAAAAGTCGTTCTCTGCGACATATTTGTTTGAAATTGGTTTTTCCAGTGCGGCAAACACCCCCGCTCCCCCTATGAGCCCGCATCAGAATTCGAATTCGATCAAATCCTCATCTGGAAGTTCATCGGCGACCCCATCGTCCATATCGCCCATTTCCTTATCCCATCTTCCCTTGTCCCAAATCTCGAGCTTGTTCTCGATTCCCACGATAACGGCTTCTTTCTCGATGGAAGAACTCACGCGCAGCTTGGCGGGCAACAGTATCCTGCCCTGCCGGTCGAACTCGCACGATTCGGCGCGGCCATAAAGTCTTCTGAGAGTGCGGCGAACTTCTTTGGTGGATGTCGATAGCTCACTGAGTTTCTCGCTGAACCTGCGCTTCCACTCTTCCACGGGATACGCGAAAATGCAGCCGTCCTTGCCGAGAAGAACGACCTGGTCGCCGTACTTGGCGCTCAGGAATTCCCTGAATCGGGCCGGAATGCTGACGCGGCCTTTTGCATCGACTGATACCGGATGGGAACTGATAAGCATCCTGCCTGCACCTCCCACTTCACCCCATATTCTCCCACTTAGGTTTATCCTTATACCCCGGCACAGGATGCCTGTCAACAGAAATATTGAAAAAAGCAATAAAAAACAATGATTTCTGCGATAAATAAAGAAGAGATATATCAATTATTTTATGGCAATTTCAGCTTAATAATATAATGTATAACTTTAATAAATTATATTTAATTAGCTGAAATTAATAATATATCTAAATTTAAGTGGGGAATAGTGGGAGAAATTTATTAAACTAAAAAAGAAGGCAGGGAAAACCTTTTACCATGCAGAAAAAAGAACGAGCGTCATGGTCTCGATGATTTCGCACGTTGCGCCGGGCGCACCACTTACCTCCTTGTCCGATTTACCGATGAGGCGTTTGAAACCCCATGTGACGCATAAGGCCACGATGGCCAGGAAGAGCCCCCAGAACCACGCCAGGAGAAAGCTGAGCAGAAAAGACCAGCCCAGCGCGATATGTCCTTCTCGCGGGCTTGACGGTCGAACAAATGCCCGACCGGCGTCCTCAGCTTCGAGCACGGATGGCGGCGACGCGATAATATAGGCCATCGTCGCACGGGCGAGTATGGGCGAGACCAGGAGCGCGAGGTAGCGCTCATATCCGTGGAGTTCACTCAAGGCGACGAACTTAAGCAGGAGCGCCCCGATGATGAACAGGACACCCATGGATACCGAAGGCCTTTCTTTCACATGCTTTACAGACCCCAGCGATTCCGCGAAATCCGACAACCCGCTCAGGGAATTGCCCCGGGTCAACACAATGAGTGCGGTAATGAGCAGGACGCTGCGCACGGAAACGGAAAAGACGCTCGCAAGCGCCCAATCCAGAGCGATGAGGACCACTCCGATCAGGAGGCCGACGAAAGGGAAGCGCACGAGAACGCGCGACATGTCGTCCGCCTCCGGTTCGCAAGGCGCGCCCGGCCAGGGCAAAACCGTCAAATACCTTACGGCCTGCGCCAGCGCCTTCATGGACATCCCTCCCCGCCGTGCGTCTCTTGAGGGTTTTCGGATTCCAATCCGCTCCCCGTGCCTGAACAGGAAACGACATTTCACCCACAGTCCGCAAACCGCCTCTCCCGACAACTTCAAGGAGCGCGTGCGAATCGCTTGAGAGAAACTCTGGTTGATGAAAAACAAAAGAGAAGGCGGCACTCCCCATCCGGGAGACCGCCTTCTGATTAAGGCATCGTATCTACTCGCTGAGAAAAATCAGAAACAATGCTCCTCTGCCGGAAACGCGCCCTCTCGCACCTCCCGGCAGTAGCGTTCTATCGCCTCCGTGGTCATCTCCCCGACATCGGCATACACGCGCACGAATTTCGGCGTGAAATCGCTGAACAGGCGAAGCATGTCATGGGTGACGAGCACCTGGCCGTCGCAATCGGGGCCTGCGCCGATGCCGATGGTGGGAATGTCGACTTCGCGCGTCACGCGAGCGCCCAATTCAGCCGGTATCCCCTCGAGCACGAGGGAGAATGCGCCGCCCTCCTGCACGGCCACCGCGTCGCGCAGCACCTGGTCCGCCCCTTCATCGGTCTTTCCCTGCACCTTGAAGCCGCCGAACGCATGGACGCTCTGGGGGGTGAGGCCCACGTGCCCCATCACGGGGATCTGGCTGTCCACCACCGCGCGTATCTCGTCCCTGACGCGGACGCCGCCTTCGAGCTTCACCGCTTCGGCGCAGCCCTCCTGGATGAGACGGCCGGCGTTCAGGATGGTGTCGCGCAAGCTGACGCCGAAGGTGAGGAAGGGCATATCGGCCACGAGCAGCGCCTTGGGCTTCGCGCGGCTCACGGCCCGGGTGTGGTGCACCATGTCTTCGAGCGTCACCTTGGTCGTGTCGGGATACCCCAGAACCACCATGCCCAGGCTGTCGCCGACCAGGATGACGTCCACGTCGGCGCCATCCACGAGTTTCGCCGTGGGGTAGTCATACGCGGTGACGGAGGTGATCTTCTTCCCGCCCTTGCGCGCCCGAATGGTGGCGGTGGTGACTTTTCTGCGCGTTTTCTTGTGCGCGCCGTTTCCGTTGGTGGGATTATTGCCGTTGGAATACAGCTTGGCGAGGCTTTTTGTGCTCATGGTCGCTCCCTCTTGTTGGGTGAACGCCTGCTACAAGGCCGATTTTGATGCTTTGTTTTTCCCGTCAATGTGTCCAGGGCCATCGGCTCCCGGCACGGAATCTAATGATTATGAAATCCCTCCCTCGATGTCAAGGCGCTCATCGCCTTGCGCATCACGGGAGAAAGAATCTTTTTCAAGAGACAATATCCGATAATATAACGATTTATGGGTGGAGAACAAGACGCCGCGCGCATCTGCGCGCTCGATGAAGCGTCCCGTCACTTCGCGAATCTCGCTTCGGCGGCCCCGCATCAAGTCCTGCCACATGGAATTTCTGTTGCCGGCCGTGGCGCGGGCGGTATCGCGGACGATCTCGATAGCATTGAGCGTCATGCCCTCTGCGTCGATGAGCGCCTGCAACTCCCTCGCCAGGGCCTCCACGAGCACCGCGGCGGAAGGGGTTTCCAGCAATTCGCCGTTTCTGAGCTCGAGCGCGGCCCCCAGGGGGTTGATGACGGCGTTGGCCACCGCCTTCCTCCATTCCGCCTCCTTGCCGTCGCGTTTCTGGCGGACGCGTATCCCCAGAGGTTGAAGGAATTCCGCCAGCCGCCTTACGAGAGCGGCGTCCTCCGCAGCCCCCGGCTCAGGGGCCAGGGTGACGTCAAGCGCGCCGAACTGGTTCACTTGCCCCGGTTTCGTTATCTCCGCCCCCGTGCCCACGAGGCCCCGCACGACCCCGCGTTCCCGACAAGAGGGCGGGAGGTCCTTGCAGACATCCAGCCCGTTCGAGAAAACGGCCGTGATAGCGCCCTCGCCTGCCATTTGCGAGAATTCCGCCGCCGCCGCTTCGACTTGCCCCGCCTTCACGGTGAAGAAAAGATGCGAGGCCGTGATGTCCAGAGATCCCCTGCACACCAGGGGTCGAGCCGTATAAGAAGTCTCTCCGTGGACTCTGACGCCGCCACCTTCGATTTCCGCCAGATGGGCGGATGTTTCGGGACTCGGGATTGCCGATCCTGCCAGATAAACTCTCCGCCCAGGGAGGTTTCTTTGCAGGTGCGCCGCGAGCATGGTTCCCACGGCGCCGGGGCCTATGACGACGACGGGTCGGGTGTCCTCAGACAACTGTCGAGCCTAGCCGCCGAGGGAGCGCCAGAGGAGCAATACGCCCACGAAGATGAAGACGAAAGAGAGAAACACCTTCATCTTCTCGCCGTCGACGCGGTTGTTGATGAAGGGCGATATCTGGCCGCCGCAGGCGACCGCGGGAATCGTCATGAACAGGATGTTCCAGTGCACGTTCACCTCGCCGGAAGAGAAAACGTAGGCATGCACCAGGGTGGCGGGCAGCACCGTCGCGAAAACGATGAGAATTCCCGTTCCCACCGCCACGCGAACGGGCAGCCTGTCTTTCACGATCAGGGCGGTGGTCGTGAGTTCCCCGATGCCGATGCCCGTAAAACCCACGAGAACCCCGCCCAGCGCCGACCAGCTTTGGCCGAAGGCCCCGTGCTCGTAGCGGTACCAGTACCTCCTGCCCGCCGCATCCGTGCGGGTGGGTTTTCCGGCGCCCTCCGCCTGTTCCGCCTCCTGGATTCCGCCCTGGAAGAAAGCGAAGAGCATGGCGAACGAGAGAAGCACCATCATCCCGCCCAGCAGGCCCAGGATGAGCCTGGCGGGCACCGAATGGGCCAGGAAGCCGAACGCCATGCCCACGGGGATGGAAACGACGAGCACCTTTTTGGCAATCTCGTAATCTACCAGCCTTCTTCTCATATAGCCGGTGAGCGCGCTGCCGAAGCCGAAAATCTCGATAGAAAGCGCGAGAAAAACGGCTTCCAGGGGAACGATGGTCACACCCGCCGCCCAGGGGAAAAGCAGGATGAAGATGGGCGCAAAGAAAACCGCGCCCTCCACGCTCGTGCTCGTCGCCGTGAGGCACACGCAAAAAGCGACGGGCAGCATCCACCAGAACTCGAAAACGTATTCAATCACGAAGCCGGCTTTCCTTTATGACGAATTTATAATGACGAAATCATAAAAATCTAAATCTTGGGGCCTGGACAGGCGGCACGATACACGCTCAAGGGCCAACGCTCCCTCTGCGAACCGCCTCTCCCATGCGCACCGCCTCGACGGCCGCCCCCACGTCGTGGGTGCGAATCACGTCCGCCCCGCCGACCACGGCGAAGGCCTCGGCGACTTTCGAGCCTATCAGCCGCTCCCCCGCCGCCTCGACGCCCGTGATCGCCCCGATGAAACTTTTTCTCGAAACGCCGACGACCAGGGGATGGCCCAATTCCCTGAGCTCACCCAGCCGCCTCAAAATCTCGAGGTTATGATCCCATGATTTACCGAAACCGACGCCCGGGTCGATCAGCACGGACGTTATGCCGTCCTCCTCGGCCCGGCGTGCACTTTCCCGGAGATAGCCCGTCAACTCGCCCATCAGGTCCTCGTATACCGGAGCATCCTGCATCGTGCGCGGCTCGCCCCTCATGTGCATGGCGACCGCCGCGGCGCCTGATTCGGCAATGACCGCGCGCATCCCGGAATCGCGAAGGCCGGTGATGTCGTTGATGATGTGAACCCCCGCCTCGAGGGCCGCCCGCGCCACGCCGGCCTTCGAAGTATCGACCGAGACGAGGGGGCCTTCCTCCATATTCATTCGCTCCAGAATCGGGATAATCCGCCGGATTTCCTCCGCCTCGTCCACCCCGCTCGACCCGGGCCGGGTACTCTCGCCGCCGATGTCGATGACGTCGGCCCCTTCTTCCGTCATCTGCGCGATTTGTTCCAGGGCAACCGCAGTATCGAAAAATTTCCCGCCGTCTGAAAAACTGTCGGGCGTGGCGTTCAGGACGCCCATGATGCGCACCCGTTCGAAATCAAGCTCGCGCCCGCGACACTTCACGGCGGGCGCAGGAGTCCACTTCGCAGGCGCGAAGCGCAAGCCATCCATCACGGGAGCGCCCCGGGAGGAAACGCGCTGCCGCTCTCCACGATGCGCTCCTCGCTCACCCAGCGGCGCCTGACTTCGCCGGCCAGGAACATCGACCCCGTGATGATGATGAGGTCGTTCTCTCCCGCCTCGTCGAGCGCATCGTCGAGCGCCTCCCATGCGTCGATGCGCGTCTCCACGCGTTCAGCCCCCGCCGCCTCGAGCGCGCGTGCGAAAACAACGGGCGCGAGGCCGGGCCTGGGCGCGCTCGCCGGAGGAAGCGTGACGAAAAACTTTTCTCCCACAGGAGCGAACACCTCCGCCATCCCGGTGAAATCCTTGTCGTTCACCGCCCCGAGAACGAAGACGAGGCGCTCGAACGCCCAGCCCGAGACACCCTCCACCAGCGCTTGCGCCTTATCGCGGTTGTGCGCGCCGTCTAGCAGAACGCGCGGGCCGGCCTGCACCACCTCCATCCGGCACGGCAGGCGCGCCGAGGCGACGCCCCACCGCAACTCCTGTTCTCCCAGCCCCAGGAGTCGGCCCGCTCCGGCAGCGAGGCTCGCGTTTTCCGCCTGGTGGACGCCGGGCATGGGGGTCGAAAAACCCTCCCACCTGACGCCGTCGTCGAACCCCAGATCGAAAAAAGCGCCACTGGGGCGCAAGTCCGGGTTCTCGACGCGAGGCGGAGAAAACAAAGCCGCTTCGCGCTCTATGGCGACGCGCTCGATTTCGGCGCGCGCGTCGGGAAGCAGGCTTTGTGAGATGACGCGGCCTTTCTCCGTGATGATGCCGGCCTTGTCGCGCGCAATCCGGGCGATGGAATCACCGAGCAGATCGGTATGGTCCAGGCCTATCGAGGTGATCACGTCGAGCACGGCTGGACCCACGGCGTTCGTGGCGTCGAACGCGCCGCCCAGTCCCGCTTCGAGGACGAGGTATTCACACTCCTCTTCTCTGGCCATCAACAGCAACAGCGCGAGAGTCGATTCGAAAAACGAGGGCGGCCCGAACTCGGGTTCTCCCGCCATCTGCGCGGCGGCTTCGGCGAGTCCCTGCGCGCTTCGCCCGATGAGGCCGGCTTCGGCGAAGCGGCCCCGGAGCCAGAAACGCTCGGTTATCGATGTGAGATGGGGGGAGAAAAATGCCGCCGTCCTCTTGCCGGACGCCAGGAGGGACTGCGCTATCATCATCGCTGTGGAGCCTTTGCCGCTCGTTCCCACGACGTGGACCACCGACTGCCCCGCAACCGGGACTTCGAGGATTTCATATAATCGAGCGGCTCGGGTGAGTCCCGGCCCTTCCACCTTGATGCCGCGAGGATCCAGGCGGGTGCGCCAGGATTTCTTGGGGAGCGCGGCCAGGGCGCTTAGAAAAACCTCCACGCGCCGCAGCGTCTCGATGGGCGCGAGCGAATCTTCCAGAACGGGAGGGGCGAGGATATTTTGGGGCATCTCAATGTCTGAAATGGCGTCTGCCCGTAAAGACCATGGCGATTTCGTGCTCGGTCGCCGCCTCGATGACTTCTTCATCGCGCATGGAGCCGCCCGGCTGGGCTATCGCCTTGACCCCGTGGGAAGCCGCGGCGTCGATACCGTCGCGGAAGGGGAAGAACGCGTCCGAGCCCAGGGCGCAACCGGCGAGCGGCAAGACAGCGCGCTCGGCTGCGAGACGGGTGGAGTCCACCCGGCTCATCTGGCCCGCGCCCACGCCCACCGTGCCGTCCTTATCGGCCATGACGATGGCGTTGCTCTTCACGTGGCGCGCCACGCGCCAGGCGATTTTGAGCGCTTTTTCCTCATCCGCCGAGGGCGCGCGGGGGGTGACGACCTCCCAGCGGAACTCCTCTTCGGAAAGCCGGTCACGCTCCTGTAAGAGCACGCCGCCGGGTATCGAACGCACGTCCAGCCCCGCGGGCGCGGAATCGCCCCCCAGGCCGCCCAAGCGCAGGATTCTCAGATTTTTCTTTTTCCGCATGATGGCGAGGGCATCTTCGTCGAAATCGGGTGCGACCACCGCCTCTACGAAGAGTTTTCGCATGGCCTCGGCCGTCTCCGCATCGACTTTCCGGTTATAGCCGATGACGCTGCCGAATGCCGAAACCGGATCGCATGCGAGCGCACGCTCATAGGCGGCCACCTGGGTATCGCCCAAACCCACGCCGCACGGATTGGTGTGCTTGATGACGGCGCAGCCCACGCCTTCCAGATCATGCGCGAGTTCGGCGGCGGCGGCGGCGTCGAGCAGATTATTGAAGGAGAGCTCCTTGCCGCCCAGAATCTCCGCGTCGCAAAGAGAAAACCCGCCCGGACCATCCAGGCGGTAGAGCGCGCCCTTCTGGTGGGGGTTCTCCCCGTAGCGAAGCGTCTGGACGCGGTCGAGATTCATCTCGATCCGCTCGGAAAGCGCGTCTCCGCCGCCATCACCGAGATAGCCGGAGATGGCGTCGTCATAACGCGCGGTGTGACGAAACGCCTTCAAGGCCAAACCCGCCAGCCATTCGGGCGGAAAATCTCCGCCGTTCCGGACGTGGGCGATGGCGTCCGGGTAATCGTCCGGATCGACGAGCACGGCCACGCGGCCATGGTTCTTGGAAGCCGCGCGCACCATCGTAGGACCGCCGATGTCGATTTGCTCGATCGCCTCCTCCCGCGTGACGCCGGGTTTGGCGATAGTCTCCCGGAAGGGGTAGAGGTTCACCGCGACCAGGTCGATGGGCGCGATGTCGTTCGCCCGCATCTCCTCTTCCTGCCCGGGCAGAAGCGCCAGAATGCCGCCCAGCACCTTGGGATGAAGCGTCTTGACGCGCCCGCCCATGATTTCGGGCTGACCCGTATAATCGGAAACCTCCCGAACGGGAACGCCCCCATCGCGAAGCGATCTGGCCGTGCCGCCGGTGGAGAGCACCTCCCAGCCCGCATCGGCCAGAGCGGCGCCGAGTTCCACGGCCCCTCTCTTGTCGCTCACGCTGATGACGGCGCGGCGCTTCTCGCTCATGGACTAAGCTTCCTCCCGGCGTACTTCGTATCCTTCCTGGAGCAGAAGCTGTATCAGTTGCTCGAGATGCTCCCGCCCGCGCACCTCCATGTGGAGGGTCGAGAGGGTATGGTTGATGGGCACTTCCGTTGAAAGACGGTCGTGTTCGATGTGGATGATGTTCACCCGGCAATCGGCCACGATTTTTGAAAGACGCATCAGCGCGCCGGGCGCATCGTGAAGCGGCACCTGTATGCGAGCGTAGCGGTTCGCGAGGGCCAGCCCCTTGCCGATGATGCGCGAGAGCAGGTTGACGTCCAGATTCCCGCCGCTTATCAGGGCCACCACCTTGCCGCTCACCCTGGTTTTCCTCTCGATGAGCGCCGCCAGAGAGGAGGCCCCCGCCGCCTCGCTCAGCATCCGCTCACGCTCCAGGAGACCCAGAATGGCGTTGGCCATCGCATCGTCCGAGACCGAGACCACTTGATCGACCAGGTCCTGGATCAGGGGAAAACAGAGTTCTCCGTTTCTCTTGACGGCGATGCCGTCCGCAATCGTCTGGACGGTTTTCGACTCGACGATTCTCCCCGCATCGAGAGAGCGCATGAGCGCCGCAGCGCCCTCGGCCACCACGCCGATGATGCGCACGTCCGGTTTACGGGTTTTCACCACCGCGGCGAGGCCCGAGATGAGGCCGCCGCCCCCGACGGGAACGAGGATGGTGCCTACTTCGGGCACTTCTTCGAGTATCTCGATGCCCAGCGTGCCCTGACCCGCGATGACGTCGGGGTGATCGAAAGGCGGAATCATCGTCAGGCCGCGATCTAGCTCGTAGGAGCGAGCGCGCGCATAGGCGTCATCGAAAGATGCGCCGAACAGCTCGGTCTCTGCGCCTAAGGCCCGTACGGCGTCCAGTTTGGTATTCGGTGTGGCTTCGGGCATCACCACCAGGGCCCTGACGCCCAACTGCTTGGCCGCGAAGGCCACGCCCTGGGCGTGGTTCCCCGCGCTCGCGGTGACGACGCCCCACTGAAGCTGTGCAGGCTCCAGTTTTTGCAGCGCGTAAAGAGCGCCGCGCACCTTGAACGAGCCCGTCCGCTGGAAATTCTCCGGCTTGAGATATACTTCGACCCCCAACTGCTCGGAGAAATTCTCGCTGAGTCGTGCGGGGGTCGGCCTCAGATGGGGGGACATCGCCTCCGCCGCCTGAACCGCCTCTGCGGCGATGAGAGATGGTTCGAGTGTTTTCGGTGATACCTGGGATTCCATGCGGCTATGCTTTCCTTCGTCTTGTTCGAGTAAATTAAACGCGCCGTATCCCGCCTCTACGCTCGCCCCTCTTCGAACGGCCAACCCCTAGCCGCAGATCGGGAGACACGAGACTGGCGTTTTCGCGGCTGGTAGCGCGCGCGCCTGAACATCTCGACCGGAGCGGGCCTGTAAGCCGGGTTCTGTCACCCGCCGATGGCGGGCCCGCGGCCATCTATCTGGGACGATGGTTGCCCACCGCCTCAAGCGGCCTACCCGGGGATCTCGGACGGGCCGCCCTCAAGCATCCCCTTATTTGGCCTTGCTCCGGGTGGGGTTTACCGAGCCAGCCCGGTCGCCCGGACTGCTGGTGCGCTCTTACCACACCGTTTCACCCTTACCCCGACTCAGCGGGGCGGTTTGTTTTCTGTGGCACTTTCCCGAGGGTCACCCCTGGTGGACGTTATCCACCACCCTGCCCTGTGGAGCCCGGACTTTCCTCCCGCAGACTATTGCTGCGCGCGGCCGCGCAGCCCACTCCGGTAGATGTTTTCATACTCTTGCGCGGTTCACTATACAACCGGCGGCAAACAACCGGCGTGTTCGTCAACTCATCCTATCGTCGATGGCGCGATTGGCGGCGGCATCGGCCGCCTTGTTCTGACCGCGGCGTACATGGCGCACCTCGATGGAGCCTATCCTCCTGGCAGCTTCCTTCGCCCGATCATACAAGGGCTTGAGCGCCTTGTTCCTGACCCGATACTCACCGCTCCACTGGCGGGCCATGAGCTCGGAATCCGTCACGACTTCCACGCTCGATGCGCCGAGCTTCACCGCGCGATCAAGGCCCAGCAAAAACGCCTGGTATTCCGCTACGTTGTTCGTCGCCGTGCCCAGATACCTGGTTTCTTCGGCCACGCAATTGCCCGCATCGTCATACAACAAGGCGGCGGCGCCCGCAGGACCCGGATTCCCACGCGCGGCGCCATCGGTGTGAATCCGAAGGTGGCCAATTCTCATTCAGGGTCGACCGCCGGCAGACTCAACTTCACACCATCACCCTCTTCCTGGTAATAGAGGATGCGCTTGCAATTCGAGCACTCGTAAATCCTGTCCTCCGAATCCCTGATCTCCAAAAAGCGCTTGATGGTCTCCGCCGTGCGGCAGCCCTGGCAGGTGCGATTGACGACCGCGCAAACGGCCAGCCCCTTCCGGGCTTTTCTCAAACTCTGGTAGCGCGTCATCCACTTTTCGCTCACGCCGCCTGCGAGGGCTTTCGACTTATCGAGTAGCGCGCTTAATTCACGCTCGAAATCCGCCCGATGATTCTCGTGCTTCTTCACCTCGCCCTGCACCTTACTCCTGGCCGACTCCAACTCGCCGTGTGCGAGGCTGAGTTTCTCCTCGTGCGCCGGCATGCTATCCATGATCTCGAGAACGGTATCCTCCAAAGCGCTGATCCGGTTCTGATACCCTTCGATCTCAGCACCCAGGGCGCGGTATTCCTCGTTCGTCTTGACGAGCGTCTGCTTGCCGCGCGTGTCTCTGAGCTTCTGGTCGAAGGACTGAATTTCACCCTCCGCTTCACGCAATTTCTTCCTGGCGGCTTCCACTTCCCCCTCGAGTTCCTCAACGGACGACTCGAAATCCGCCAAATACCGCTTCTCCTTTTCGATGGAGGCGGGAACGCTGGAAATCGCATCGCGGCATTGATCCAATTTTACATCAATCGCCTGAAGCTCCATCAAGGCCGCCAATTCCGGGTGCACTACGCCAAACTCCTCGCATCGTCAGATGTTCAACAAGTAATCTTGTGGTGGGCCCACCTGGATTCGAACCAAGGACCAGCCGGTTATGAGCCGGCGGCTCTACCGCTGAGCTATGGGCCCGATAGCAACGCGACCGTCAAGAGGGACGCCGGGAAACCGGTGCATCCTTCGCCTCGGGCGCCGCGCGTTCGCTGTGCATATATGGCCCCGCGCGCGATCATTGTCAATCACGCGGGGTTGATGGCTTACACTTCCTCTTCGATGAAGCTTTTGAGCTTCTTGCTCCGCGAGGGATGCCTGAGTTTCCTGAGCGCTTTCGCCTCAATCTGGCGTATGCGCTCACGGGTGACGTCGAAATCCTGCCCCACCTCCTCGAGCGTGTGCTCGTTCTCCGCCCCGATTCCGAAGCGCTTGCGCAGCACCTTCTCCTCGCGCGGGCTCAAGGTCTGGAGCACCTTCTGGGTCTGTTCCTTCAAGTTCAGCTTGATGACGGAGTCCTGCGGCACCTCGGCCTTCTTGTCCTCGATGAAGTCGCCCAACTGGCTGTCTTCCTCCTCGCCGATGGGCGTCTCGAGGCTGATGGGCTCCTTGGCAATCTTGAGCACCTTTCTCACCTTGTCGACGGGCATATCCATCTTCACGGCGATTTCTTCGGGCAGCGGCTCGCGCCCGAGTTCCTGAATGAGCTGCCTCGAGGTGCGGATGAGCTTGTTGATGGTTTCGATCATGTGCACGGGGATGCGGATCGTCCGCGCCTGATCGGCAATCGCCCGGGTGATGGCCTGGCGAATCCACCAGGTGGCGTAGGTGCTGAACTTGTAGCCGCGCTTGTACTCGAACTTATCCACCGCCTTCATCAGGCCGATGTTGCCCTCCTGAATCAGGTCCAGGAACTGGAGCCCCCGGTTCGTGTATTTCTTGGCGATGCTCACGACGAGACGCAGATTCGCCTCGGCGAGCTCTTTTTTCGCCCGGCGGTCCTTGCGGCGGCCGCGGCGGATCATCTTCAGGGAATTCTCGAGGTCCTCGCGCGAGGCGCCCGCCTCCTTTTCCGTCGCGCGAATTTTGCGGCGCACGTTTTTGATGCGGCGATCGTATTCCGCGAGAATGCTGACGGGAATGCGCTTCTCTCCGACCGTTCGAATCGCGGGGCCGCCGTTATTGCCCTTCGACTTGGTGACCTCGCGAATCACGGCCCGCAGTTCGGATTCCTCCATCTCCACCTGCCGGAGATATCCCCCGATCTCCTCCTGATATTTGCGCATCGTCTCGACATAGGACCTCACCCGTTCGGCGATGCTGTCGACGCGCTCGGGCCGCAGGTTCATCTCGCGGATGCAGGCCGCCACCCTGTCGCGCGCTCTCTGCAAGTTGGCGGGATTGTCTTTCTCCGTTTTTCTCTTCTCCAGGGTGCGGAGTTGCGTTTTCAGCCTGGTCACGAGTTTCAGGATGCGCCGCTTGTCCTCTTCATACGTCGGCTTTTCCCGCTCCTCATCATCCGAGGCCGCCTCGTTCGTGACGACGACGAGTTCGGTCACGCCGAGTTCACCATTCTTGAGTTGATAGGCCAGGTCCAGGACGGCGTCGATCGCCACCTGCGTACTCACCGTCGCCTGGCATACTTCGATCTGGCCCTCCTCGATCCGCTTGGCGATCGCGATTTCGCCCTCCCGGCTCAGAAGGGGAATCTGCCCCATCTCGCGCAGATACATGCGCATGGGGTCGTCGGTTTTCCCGTACGTGGAATCATCGAACGAACTAATCGCCTCCGACCCCTCTTTTGCTGGACTCCCCGACTCGCTCTTTTTCTTGGCAGCGCGCTTCTCCGCCGATTCGCTGTCGAGAATCTCGATGTCCATGTCGCTGAAGAGCACCATGATGTCGTCGATGACCTCGGGCGAGGTTACGTCGGGCGGCAAAACGTCGTTCACCTCCTCATAGGTGAGGAAACCCTTCTCCTTCCCGAGGTCGATTAAGTTCTTGACGTCATCAACCTTTTTCTCTTTTTTCACCTGCGTCGCTTGCGCCAATGTGACTCTCCTTTTCATCCGGCCAGGCAGTTAAAACACTGCTAATTCATGACAAAACAAAACCCTCAAAAACGCTTCAGCGCGGCGAGGCCGTTCGCTGCCGCTCGCGCAGAAGCGCGTTTTTCCGCTCCAGAAGTTTCCACATTTCAGGGGAATCCTCCCCCTCTTGCTTGCGCGTCTGCTCGATGCGCTTCATCAAATCCTCTTCCACATTTCGCTGGCGGCGCTCCTTGAGCCTCTCGATGCAATCGAAAAGCTCCGCCTCCACCTCTTCGGGCTCCACCTCCACGACGGCCAATTCCACCACCAGGGCGCTCGCGGCGGGGCTCTCCAGCCTGTCCGCGATAGATGCCGCCGTGAGCGAGGCCGCATCCTGTGATTTCATGAGGGAGAGCACCTCGTTCACCGCCGGGTCGGTCAGCAAGCCATCGGGCACCTCGGACGCCAACTCCGGCTTCATCAGCAAAAGCTGCAGAGTGTCCATCTCGAACTTTGGACGCTCGAGGTTCTCCCCCAGCAGATCGACCTTCTCTTCCTCTCTTCGGGGCGAACTTTCCCGGGCGTTTTCCGCCAGCATCCTCCTCACCATGGCCGTCAGCGTGGGATAGGGGATCCCGAGCTGATCCTCCAATAAGGCCAAATATTGGTCCTGAACGCTGTGGTGGCAAGTCCCGAGGATGGGCAAGAGCCGCTGGATGGCCTCGATTTTCTCGGCCTGGCTCGCGCCTGCGGCGATTCCGTCCATCGCAGTCTGGATGGTGTTCTCCAGGATTCCCTCCGCGGAGGAGAGGAGGCCGGCGAAGTCCTCCGCTCCGTTTTCTCCCAAAAACGTGTCGATATCGCGTCCTTCGGGGAGGTTGACCACTTTGAGGCGCACGGCGCCCGCTCCGTCGCGATCGATAAAATTCTTGCGAAGCACGTCGCTGGCCACGAGCAGATCGGGCGCGCCGGCGAGTCCGAGCATCCGTCCCGCCACCGAACCGGCGCGCTCAGAGGCCGCGAGTCCCGCGGCATCGGGATCAAAGACGAACACGAGTTCCTCGGCATGCGCCCGCAGGATCCTGATGTGCTCGGCGGTGAGCGCGGTGCCCAGCGGCGCCACAGCCTCCCGGAACCCATGCCGCCAAAGCGATATGACGTCGAAATATCCCTCCGTCACCAGGACGCGCTTTTTCTCGCGAATCGCCTCCCTGCCCTCATAAAAGCCATACAGCGTCCTGCCCTTCTTGAAGAGCGCCGTGTCCGGAGAATTCACGTATTTCGCGGTGGCATGGCGCGGGTCGCTGTCGGGCAGCGAACGCCCGCCGAAGCCCACTATTTCGCCCTCGTGGTTGCGAATGGGGAACATGACCCGGTCCCTGAAGCGATCGTAATACCCGCTTCCATCCTCGCGCCTTACGGCAAGGCCCGCTTCCGCGAGGTCACCGGGAGATACGCCCCTTTTCCCTGCCGCCGTGATAAGCGCATCCCAGCGCGGGGGCGCGAACCCGACCCGAAACCTCGCGAGGGCGTCATCCGTAACGCCGCGCTCTTCCAGGTACCGGCGGCCCCGCTCGCCCGGGTTACTCTTCAGCGCCGCCATGAAAAAATCGGCCGCCAGGCGATTCGCGGCGAGCATCTTCCGGCGCGCGTCGGGCTTCTGCGGACTCCGCTCCCCGGACCCCTCATAGCGGGAGAGGTCGATTCCCTGGCGTTTCGCCAGACGCGAGAGCGCCTCGAGAAAACTCATACCCTCGTGCTGCATCAGGAACTGAAAGACGTTGCCCCCCGCACCGCAGCCGAAACACTTGTAGATGCCCATGCGCGGGTTCACGTTGAATGAAGGCGTCTTCTCGTCGTGGAACGGACAGAGGCCCTTGTAGTTCGTCCCCGCTTTCTTGAGGCGCACGAACTCGCCGACGACGTCTTCAATCGGAGCGCCGTCCCTTATCTGATCGACCACCTCTTCCGGCACTCTTCCCATTCCTGTACCCTCATCCCAGCAAGCGGAGCATCAGCGCAGGGCCAACTCCACGTTCGTGACGCCCCAGCCGCCCTCTTCGGGCCGCGCGGGGCCGAACTTCGACACCAGGGTGTGTTCCTTGAGCCTCTCGGCGATGACCTGGGAGAGCACCCCCTCCCCCTTGCCGTGCACGATGCGAACAGACGCGATTCCCACGAGCGCTGCGTCGTCGAGATACTTGTCCACCATCTCGAGGGCGTGCTCGGCGCGCACGCCGCGCAGCTGAAGCTCGGGCGAGAAATCATCCCCTCTCGACAAGACGTCGTGCGTCACCGTGCTCCTGCGAGCGGGCGCGACCGGCGCATCGTCCAGAACCTCCACCACGCTGCAGGACAGGCGAAGGGATTTGCCGTTCACGGACACCGTCAACTCATCGTCTCCGTGCAGGGCGACCACCTCGCCCGTGCAGTTCATGAGCGGGATGCGCACCCTGTCTTTCACACGAAGTGAAACCGGCGCGCGCGTAGCCGCCTCTTCCCTCCGGGGCAGCGCTTTCTCGATTCCGGCGCTCAATTCGCGAATGCGCTCGCGCGCGATACGCTTGGCTTCCTCCATTTCAAGCGCCCCGCGCATCTCGTTCAGGAGATCATCGGCCTCGCGCCTCAAGTCTTTCAGGAACCGGGCCGCATCATCGCCCCTCTGGCGCGCTTCCTCGCTTAACTGGCGCTCGAGCTCTCTCTCGCGCGCTTCGAGCAACACCCGGCGGGCCGAGAGGTCGGCCTCCTTTTCTTCCATCTCGCGCCCCTGATCGGAGAGGTTCGCCATCAGGCGATCCACCTGAACGGGGCCTTTCGTGAGCAGCACATCCGCGCGCGCCAGCACGGATTCGGGCAGACCCATCATCTGCGCCACCGACATGGCGTTGCTCGGCCCGGCCGCGCCCATGCGGATCCGGTAGGTGGGCGAGAGGTCATCGGCATCGAACTCCACCGAGGCGTTCTCGGCGTGCGCGGCCTGATAGGCGTAATGCTTGAGGGCGTCGTGGTGCGTCGTCACGATGCAGAGCGCGCCGCTCTCCGCGAGATGCTCGAGCACGGAGACGCCGATGGCCGAACCCTCCGCCGGGTCGGTGCCGGAGCCCAACTCGTCCAGGAGCACGAGCACGCCCTCTCCCGCCTCGCGCACCGCACCCGAGACGCGCGCCATGTGGCCCGAGAAGGTGCTCAGGTTCTGCTGGATGTCCTGCTCATCGCCGATGTCGGCGACGAGCGTCTTGACGACGGGGAGCGCGCTCTCGGGCGCCGCCGGTATGGGCACGCCGCACTGGTGAAGCGCCACGCAAAGGCCCACCGTCTTGAGGGCCACCGTCTTGCCGCCCGTGTTGGGCCCGGTGATGAGGAGTTGGCGCATTCCGTCTCTCCCCACCTCGAGGTCGATGGGCACCACCTGTTCTTTCGGCACTGCGCCGACGCCCGCCGTGAGCAGGGGATGACGCGCGGCTTTCAGCCGGATGCTTCCGTCCGCGCTCGCCTGAGCGCGCGCGCCGCGCCAATCGACCCCCAAGCGCGCTTTCGCCCAGATGAGGTCGAGCCCGGCCAGGCACTGCACCAGATAGACAATTGCCTCGCGCGACGCCATCACCCCCTCGGTCAGCTCGCGCAGGATTCGCTCCACCTCCGCGCGCTCGGCCTCGCGTTCCTCGGCGATGGCGTTGTTGACGGGCACCGCCGACAGCGGCTCCACGAACAAGGTCTCCCCGCTCGAGGAGCGATCCTGTATCACGCCCTCGAACGAGCGCTTGAAGGTCGTTCTGGCGGGAATCAGATACCGCTCGCGCCGCTGCACGATCAGGTTTTCCTGAACCGCATTCGGATGCGCGGCCATCACCCTGTCGAGCAGACGGCGTATCTCGTTCCTGAGCGCGCGCTGCTTCGCTCTCGATTCCTGGAGTTCCAGGCTCGCGTCGTCGCGCACCTCCCCGCGCTCATCGAGAATGCGCCTGATTCGCGCGGCCAGGGGATATAGCATGTCCGCGCCGTGAATGCGCATCCTGAGCCTGGGCAGCCTCTCGGCGCGCTCCTCCACGAAGCGGCGCACGTCGGAGGCGAGGTTCAGTAACGAGAGGATCGAGAGGAATTTCTCACCCTCGAGGTTCCCGCCCCGGCGTCTGATGTCCTCGAGCCACCCTTCGGGGTCATCGAACGCGGCCAGCGGCATGTACTCCCCGGCGCCCTGGAGCGCCACCGCTTCATCCGTCTCGTCGAGCAGGGTATCGACCTTGAAAGACGAGGTGAGCGGAACGAGCGCTGCGGCCGCAGCCGCGCCGGACTTCGAGGCGCAGCGAGCCTCCAGCAGTTTCAAAACATCTTCGAATTCAATGCCTTGCAGTGTTCGGCCATCCATGAACCATCACCCACGGATAATAGATGTACAGCTGAATCACCCCTTTGTCCCGGTACCGGGACACAACGGCGTGTTTCAGTAATCTTAATCGAAGAATTGGTGGTTCTTTTCCGGCACGCCTCCAGGGAATCAGTGGGGAATGCCGATGGGGCGAAGTGTACTCAGGGTCCTTTTCTCGATCGTTCTTCCAGATGAACCGAAGAACGCAGCGTCCATGAACAAAATGAGGGGATGACCCTTGCCATCCCGTATCTTTTTGAAATTCAACTGCTTATAAAAATAAACCGCGCAGATTACGCAATAATCCCATTATCAGGAAACAATATAGGAGCCGAGCGTGAACCTGTCAATAATAATGAAAATAATTAAACATCATCACTTCGGGCGGGAAATCGCCCAATTCGGGGTTTTTGAAAAAATCCCGACCTCGTGATTCTGCGTATGTAACCAACCGAGCGAGGAAGTAGGAAACTTCACTCCCCCCTTGAGGGGGAGTCGAGGAAGCCGAACCGATAGGTGAAGGCTGACTCGGTGGGGGGTAGGATGCGTTTTATCGCCATTTCGAAATATACCCCCCACCGGTTCAGTTTCGGGGGTAAAACTCCCTTACCTCACCGTCGGTCTACCCGAGGAGGATAGACCGACCCTCAAGGGGGGAGTGAAATTCAAAAGCGAGCGCGCAACCCGAATCGTTTCCCAGGGACTTTTTCAACTAGCCCCTTTGGCCGAGAGCCCCCTATCTCTCGGACTCCGGCCTCCCGCCGCGCCCGAACCGGCGCGCGAGTTCCGCAAATACCCGCCCCGGCGGCACGTCGTTCGCGGCCATGCCCACCATGGTGTGGAACCACAAATCGGCCACCTCGTTCGTTATCGCGTCGGGGCCCTCTTCGCGCATCGCCGTGACGACCTCGGCGGCTTCTTCGTCTATCTTCTCCAGCACCCGCTCCTCGCCCCTGGCGAACAGGCGCGCCACATAGCTCGAATCCGTATCGCCCGCCTTTTTTCGCTCCAGGATCAGGCGATAAACCGATTCCAGCAGGTTCTGATCGAAATCGAGGGCCGCCTCACCGCCTTCCCGATCAGGAACAGGAACTTCGTTGAAAAAACAAGACATCCGGTTCGTGTGGCAGGCCGGCCCGTCGGGCCTTACGATGAACACCAGCGCATCCGAATCACAATCGAGCCTCGCCGAGACCAGATGCAGATAGTTCCCCGACGTCTCGCCCTTGTGCCAAAGCTCCCCTCGGGAGCGGGACCAGAAGTGGACGGTTCCCTTCTTGAGCGTCAAGCGGAGCGATTCCTCGTTCACCCAGGCAAGGGTCAGGACCTGTCCCGTGCCCGCATCCTGGCAGATGGCGGGAGCCAGACCCTGCTCGTTCCACTTGACATCGGGAATCTCCACTTCGCTCACAGCCTCACCTCCACGCCACGCTCGCGCAGATAGACCTTCACTTCCTCGACCGAGTAATCGCCGAAATGGAAGATCGAGGCGGCCAGAACGGCGTCGGCGCATCCCTCCTCCAAGCCATCGTAGAGATGCTCCAGATTCCCCACACCGCCCGAGGCGATGACGGGCACGCTCACCCGCTCGGCAATCGTGCGCGTCAAATTCAAATCATACCCGTCCTTGGTGCCGTCCCTGTCCATGCTGGTGAGAAGAATCTCGCCCGCGCCGAGTTCGCACGCTTCCTCCGCCCAGGCCACGGCGTCCTGGCCGGTGGGGCGAGAGCCCCCGTGCGTGAACGCCTCCCACCGGGGCGGGTCCGCATCGCCCGAGACGCGCTTGGCGTCGATGGCGCACACGATGGTGGAGCTTCCGTAGCGCTCCGCCGAGCGTTTGAGGACGCACGGGTCTCTTAGCGCCGCGCTGTTGATGCTCACCTTGTCCGCGCCTGCTCTCAGAAGATCGCGTACGTCTTCTTCCTCGCGCACGCCGCCGCCTACCGTGAGGGGAACAAACACGCGCTCCGCCGTGCGCCGCACCATGTCGAGCAGGGTGCCACGCTTTTCCTTCGAAGCCGTGATGTCAAGAAAGCAGATTTCATCCGCCCCCATCTCGTCATAATGCGCGGCGCACTCCACGGGGTCGCCCGCATCGCGAAGACCCTCGAAATTCACGCCCTTCACCACGCGGCCCTCTTTCACGTCGAGACAGGGAATGATTCGCTTGGCTAGCAAGAGAGCATCTCCATCGCCTTTGGAAAATCCATGGTCCCCTCATAGAGCGCGCGCCCCACGACAGCGCCGATGACGCCTTTCTCTTCTAAGGGAATGAGTTTTTCCACATCCTCGAGCCTGCTCACCCCGCCTGCGGCGATGACGGGCAGACCGCAGGCCTGGGCCAAGGCAACGGTAGGAGCGGGGTCGAAACCCTCCAGCGTGCCGTCGCGCCTGATGTCGGTGAAGATGATTCCCGCGAGAGGCAGCTGGGCGAAGCGGTTCGCCAGTGACTCGGGCGATACCGAATCGCCTTCCTCCCAGCCCGAGATTCTGACTTCCCCGTCCTTGGCGTCGATGCCCAACAGAATTTTACCGGGGTTCGCTCGGGCGGCGGATTCCAGGAATTCCGGATTCCTGAGCGCGCTCGTGCCGAGGATGACGAAGCTCGCGCCCGCTTCCAGCACGGCCGCGAGCGAAACTTCCGAGCGCACGCCGCCGCCGAATTCCACGGGAACGTCCACCGCCTCGGCAACCTGGGCCAGAACGTCGATGTGGGCGGGCGCGCCGTCGAAGGCGCCGTCGAGATCGATGAGGTGAAGCCGCTGCGCTCCCTGCTCCACCCAGCGCCGGGCCCAGGCGACCGGGTCATCGCCGTAGACGATCTCGCGCTCTTTCTCGCCCTGGATGAGCCGAACGCATTTACCGCCCTTGAGATCGACCGCCGGAATGAGAAGCAAACCGCCACCCCCGAGATGAAATCGCCGCCACTATTGCGCCTCTCATTAAACCCAAACGGGTTTAATTGCAAATGGTTATAAGAAATTATCTCAAGAAGAAGCACCGCGAGAGGTCGGGGTTGTTGAAAAAGTCCCCCTTGCCAAAGGGGCTTTCTTTTTTTACCCCCCTGTCAAGGGGGGGGTAGGGGGGTTGGTTTTCGAGTCGAAGGCGAGCTAATTGTATGGCGAATTACGCGGCGGTTCCCATTTTTCACCACGCTGGCGGTCACAAAACCTCATCCTGAGTAAGCGCGCAAGCGCCGTATCGAGGGTTTGACCCGACACCGAAGAGAGAGGGTCAAACGGCCTCTCCCGGCGTGCGGCGCATCGCTTCCGCATTGGGCGCGATTGCCCTTCGATACGTCCTTCGACAAGCTCAGGACTACTCAGGGTGAGGGGAGTCGGGCAACGGCGGAATCTGCCCCGAGCGAAGCCGAGGGGCCGCTATTCAGTGTGACGAAAACAAAAAAACTTCCTCATCCCGAGTAGGCCCGCAAGGGCCGTATCGAGGGCCTGCCATGAGCCTGTCGAAGGGGACGCCGGAAAACAGCCCCTACATGAAAGGCAACCCCCCCTACCCCCCCCTTGTCAGGGGGGCAAGAAAAAACAAAGCCCTTCTACCCACCCGGCGGGGGATTTCGCCTTTTTATACCCCCCTGACAAGGGGTTGTTGAAAAAGTCCTTCAAGTGGGGGGAGTGTTCCCTTTCTCCTCGGTCGGGTTTCAAATTCACTCCCCCCTTGAGGGTCGGCTTCCCGAGGGGAAAGCCGACGATGAAGCCGAGCGTTTTGTGCGAAGGCTGAATCGGTGGGGGGTGAATCGCGTTTTATCGCCACTCCGAGTTATACCCCCCACCAAATCGCTTTCGGGCTTACGCCCTCAGCTCTTCGTCGGCCTTCCCGAGGAGGAAAGGCCGACCCTCAAGAGAGGAGTAATTGTTTGGCGCTCTGCAAGGTGAGGATGGTTTAACCCGACCCCAAAGGGGTCTTTTTCAACAACCCCTTTCGACTGGAAAAAAGCTGCAAACACTCGCTCTTCGCTCGCGTTTGACCCCCTAAGCGGATGCGGTTTTCTGCGCGCGGCAGATGTCGACGAATTTCCTCAAAATGCCCAAGCCGAGCGTACCGCTTTTCTCGGGGTGGAACTGGGTGGCGAAGAGGTTTTTCCGATGAACACTGGCGATGAAGGGCACGCCGAAATCGCACGTCGCCGCAATCCAGGGACGCGCGGCTTCCGAGGGCTCCGCATAGTAGGAGTGGACGAAATAGAAATGCGCACCCTGGGGCACGCCCGCGAGAATCGGGGATTGGTTGTGAAACTGCGGCTGGTTCCAGCCCATGTGGGGGACCTTCAAGGGCAGCGCGCCGCCGTTTTCGGTCATCCCCTCGGGAAAACGCCGCACGCGCCCGGGCAGGATTCCCAGACCCGGTGTGGAGCCGAACTCCTCGCTTTCCTCAAAAAGAATCTGGAGGCCGAGACATATCCCGAGATAGGGAACGCCTTGCTCTATAACGCGGCGAAGTGGCCCTGTGAGACCCGCGTCCTCCAGGGCGCGCATGCATTCCGGAAAACCACCAATGCCTGGCATGATGACGCCCGTTGCGGTTTCCAGGACTCGCGGGTCGTCACTCAACACCGCCTCAGCGCCTATTTTGGCCAACGCGTTCCTCACGCTCAGGACGTTTCCCATTCCGTAGTCGACCACGACGAACTCGGCCGTCATATCATTCTCCAAAGCGTCAGGACTAAGAAATCATGGTTATAAAACGCCCTTGGTGCTGGGCACGCTCGTATCTCTCGGATCGAGCGCGACGCCCGCGCGCAACGCCCGCGCAAAGCCCTTGAACACGGCTTCGACCATGTGGTGGCTGTTGTCCCCGTAGCAGACTTCGACGTGGAGGTCGACGCCTGCGTGGGTGGCCAGCGACCAGAAGAACTCGCGCACGAGCGAGGTGTCGAACTCTCCGATTCGGGCTTCGGGGAAAGAAGCGCGGAAGACGAGGTTTCCCCTGCCGCCGAAATCCGCCGCCACGTGAACGAGCGCGTCCATCATCGGCAGGCGCACGTCGGCGTAGCGGGTGATGCCCGCCCGGTCTCCGAGCGCCTTCGCCAGCGTCTGCCCCAGGATAATACCTACGTCCTCCACCGTGTGGTGGCCGTCGACGTCCAAATCCCCCTTGCCGCGGACGGTCATATCCACCAGCCCGTGGCGGGCGATCTGGGCGAGCATATGATCGAAAAAACCGAGGCCCGTATTGATTTCGGCCTCCCCCGCGCCGTCTAAATTGACCGCAACGGAAAAATCGGTCTCTTTCGTCTTTCTGCTCACGCGCGCTTTTCTCTGCTTCGTTCTCGACGCCACCTTCTCTCTCCCGGCGGATGGAAAGTTCCAACCCCAATGAATTCACCGCCTTTCGGCAGTGCGATTATGCTCGATTTGCGCGCGCCCCGCCAGCGCCCCCTCAAGGAACTGTTGTAAGACCCCACAAAATGAAACCACTTCCGCTGGGGGTTGTTGACAAAGTCCCGATTCGGCAGTTCGGCGGACGAGGCCGATCGGGGAGGGGGAGATTACCCCCTTCAAAAGGAACACGCAAGAAAAATCAACGCCCTCTTGAGGCTTGTTGAAAAGTTCTGACTTCGTGATTCGGCGTATGGAGCCGATCTGGGAGGGATGAAACTTTACTCCTCCCGTACAAACCGTCAACCAACCACTCCCCCCTTGAGGGTCGGCTTCCCTCGGGGAAAGCCGACGATGAAGCCGAGCGGTTTGTGCGAAGGCTGAATCGGTGGGGGGACATTCCACTGAAAAAGCTCCCCCCACCAACTCACCTGCGGGCTTCGCCCTTGCCTCGTTGTCGGTCTTCCCCGAGGGAGACCGACCCTCAAGGGGGGTGTGATTGCATATCTCTCGTGTGTCGGGAAGACACTTCAAAGGGGGAGTGAACTTCAAAAGCGTGCGCGCAACCCAAATCCGTTTCCCGGGGCTTTATCAACAGCTCGCTCAGGATGCGCCGCGCCTCAGTCGCAAGGCCCGCGCGTGCGCGGGCAGACCTTCGAGATCCGCGAGTCTCGCCGCGGGTTCCGCCAGCCGCGCGGCGGCGGCCTCATCGAAACACACCTTGCTCGTCCATTTGATGAAATCATAGACGCCGAGCGGAGAGGCGAAACGCGCCGCACCGCCTGTGGGAAGCACGTGGTTGGGGCCTGCGATGTAATCGCCCAAGGGGACCGGACTCCACGGCCCGCAGAATACCGCGCCCGCATTGCGAATCCCCAAGGCCGCCTCTTCGGCGCGCTCCATCAAAATCTCCAGGTGCTCGGGCGCCAGCATCTCCGCCACTTCGATCGCCTCTCGGCGCGAGGCCGCCTCGATGATGGCGCCGCGATTCTCCAAAGCCTGCCCTATCTCCGTACTCCTCGCGGCTGTGCGCAACTGATTTTCCACTTCTCTTTCCAAGGCGTCGGCCACTTCCGCGCCCACGCAAACGCCCACCGCCATTGCCTGCGCGTCGTGCTCGGCCTGGGCGATGAGATCAGCGGCCGCCCATTCGGCCAGGGCGGGGTCGTCCAGGAGCACGACCACCTCGCTCGGCCCCGCCTCCTTGTCGATCTCGACGCGCCCGCGCACGATGCGCTTGGCGGCGGCGACGTATACGTTGCCCGGCCCCACTATCTTGTCCACGCGAGGGACGCTCTCCGTGCCATAGGCCATCGCGGCGACCGCCTGCGCGCCACCAATTCGAAAGACGCGCTCAAGACCCGCCAGGGAAGCCGCCGCCAGCACGGCGGCGGGCACCTCGCCGTTCGGGCCCGGCGGCGTGCACAGAACCAATTCGTCCACGCCTGCGACGCGCGCAGGAACGGTATTCATGAGCACCGTGGAGGGATAGGCCGCCGTGCCGCCGGGCGCATAAAGACCCACGCTGGCGAGGGGGGTGGGTTCGAGCGAGAGCCGCTCGCCGGGCGCAGGTTCGACATTGATCCTTCGGGGAACCTGCGCCTCGTGGAACGCGCGAACCCGCTCCTCGGCCAGTTTCAGGGCGTCCAGCGTCTCGGACGGCAGCGCATCCAGCGCGCGCGCCATCTCCTCCGGGCCTACGACGAGGCCCCCGGCGTCCAGGGAAACGCCGTCGAACTTCTTCGTAAGTTCGACAAGCGCGTCATCTCCCTCCACGCGCACGCGCTCGATGATCACGCGCACATCGGCCTCGACGCGGGCAAAAGCATCCTCCCCGCTCAGGGAGAGGCGCTCGATCCCGGCGGCGAAATTCTCCGCCCCGCAGCTGAAGCGTCTCACGCCTTCTCCCCACCGGGCGCCGGACCTGCGCCGTTACCGGAGCGGTTTTGGGCTGTGGGGATCACCCCCTTCAACTGTTCGATGATCGCGCTCACCTTTTTATAATTCGTCTTCAGGCTCGCCCGGTTGGCGATTAGCCTGGCCGTCGCGCTGAATATCTCGCGAATCGGGACCAGCCCATTGGCCCGCAGCGTTCCGCCCGTGTCGACCAAATCCACAACCAGGTCCGCCACGCCGGTGGCGGGCGCGATTTCCACGTTTCCGTAGAGACGGATGATCTTTGCCTGAACCCCCATCTGCTCGAAAAACCGGGCCGTGATGGCGGGAAACTTCGTCGCCACGCGCAGCGATATCCGCCCGGTCAAATCCTCCCAGGCGATGCCCTCGGGCGCCGCCACCATGAGGCGGCACGGCGCCATGTTCATATCCAGAGGCTCGTATACGTCGCGCCCCTGTTCGAGCAGCACGTCCCGCCCGATAATGCCCAGATCGGCGGCGCCGCGCTCCACATAGATGGGCACGTCGTGGTTCCTGAGAATCAGGACGCGGACGCCCGTTTTCGGGTCGCGCAGGATGAGCTTTCGGGATTTGTCCGATACCGGTTTGGACAAGACGCCCGCCTTCACCAGACATTCGGTGGCTTCGGTAAAAATTCTTCCCTTGGGCAGGGCGATGATCAATTCTTTCTCCTGATTCTCTTTCATCACGACTCCACTTCGCGCCGGATATCCGCGCCGAGTTCCCTCAACCTCTCCTCGAGCCGCTGATATCCCCTGTCGATATGATATACGTTGCGAACGATGGTTTCTCCACTCGCCGCCAGACCCGCCAGAACAAGCGACGCGCTCGCTCTCAAGTCGGTCGCCGTCACCGAGGCGCCGGCGAGATGCGCCACACCCTCGATGTGCGCCGTCCGCCCGTCTATATGAATCCGCGCGTTCATTCTGGCAAGCTCGGCGGCGTGCATGAAGCGATTCTCGAAGATCGTCTCCGTGAGCACGCAGGTCCCGCCCGCCAGCGTCATCAACGCCATGAACTGGGCCTGCAGGTCCGTGGGAAACCCGGGATAGGGCGCCGTCTTCACGTTCACGGGCCGTACGGAGCCATCGCCGCGCACGTGAATCCAGTCCGCTCCTTCTGAAACTTCGAGACCGGCTTCGCTCAGCTTGAGCGCCAGCGCGTGCACCTGTTCCGGCTCACAATCCATTATCCTCAAATCCCCTCCCGTGATGGCGGCGGCAATCATGAGGGTTCCCACCTCGATGCGGTCTGCGGGAACGGCCGCGTCGTAGCCCGCGAGGGAATCCACCCCTTCGATCTCGATAACGGGCGTGCCCGCGCCGCTCACCTTCGCGCCCATCTGGTTCAACAAATCCGCGACCGCGACCACTTCGGGCTCCAGGGCGGCATTCTCGAGCACGGTGACGCCTTTCGCCAAAGAAGCCGCCATCATCAGGTTCTTCGTACCCGTCACGGTCGTTAAGTCGAACGAAATGCGCGCTCCCGTGAGTCTCCGGGCCCTGGCCTCGATGTAGCCCTGCTCTATCTCGATCTCCGCCCCCATCGCTCTCAGTCCCTTCAGGTGCTGATCGATGGGCCTGGCCCCGATGGCGCAGCCGCCCGGCAGGGAAACGCGCGCCGAGCCGAAGCGCGCCAGCAATGGCCCCAGCACCATGATGGAGGCCCGCATCGCCTGCACCAGTTCATAGGGCGCGACGCCGCCGGTGATGTTCGTGGCGTCCAGGGAGATGGACCCGGGCGATTCTTCGCGCGTCTCGACGCCGAATTCGCCCAGAAGCGCCAATATCGTGTTCGTATCGCGCAAGTCCGGGACGCGCCGCGCATGACTGACGCCATCGGCCAGGATGGCGGCGGCCAGGATCGGCAAAGAGGCGTTCTTGGAACCCGACGCCTCGGCCTCGCCGCGAAGCGGCCTGCCTCCCCGGATACGAAATCGCTCCAAAACTAAACCCTCGTAAGTTCCAAAACCCTCTCGCGCCCGGCGAGGTCTTTATGACGGCTCGCCGCGCGATAATCCCCTTGTCGTTCCGCCAAGGCCTCCGCCTCCGCCATCTGGCGCGGGTCCATCTCGATCAGCAGGAAGCCCCCGCGCGCGAGATATGCGGGCGCTTCCACGATGATGCGCCGGATGAGGTCCGTCCCGTCCGCGCCGCCATCGAGCGCGAGTCCAGGCTCGAACGATGACACTTCGGGCATCAGGCCATCCAGTTCGCCCGAAGCCACATAGGGCGGATTCGAGGCGATCAGGTCGAACCCTACCCCCTCTTCGAGCGCATCAAACAAATCGGAGGCCAGAAAACACGTTCGACCACCAAGACCGAATTTATCCGCGTTCCGCCTCGCCACACCGAGCGCCCTGGGACAGAGGTCGAGCAAGGTGACGCGCGCCTCGTGTAATTCACTCGCGATCGCCAGACCCACCGCGCCGCTGCCCGCGCACAAGTCCAGTATCCCGCTCTCTCGTCCTTCTCCTGAGAGCGCCAAGGCGCGTTCGACGAGCAACTCCGACTCGGGCCTTGGAATCAGCACATCGGGCGAAACGAAAAAGGACATGGACCAGAACTCCCGCTCGCCCATGATGTAAGCCATCGGTTCGCGGGCCATTCTCCTTTGCGCCAAAGATTCGACCCGCGCGAGCTCCTCTGAGGAGACCACTCTTTCAGGGTGCGCGTGGAGATGCGCCCCCTCGCAGCCTAATACCACAGCCACGATGAGCCGCGCATCCAGCCCCGGCGATTCCACGCCCGCCCCGGCGAACCGCTCTTCCAGGCGGGAGAGCAGAGCACATACTTTGGTTTCGGTTTCGTTTTGCGCCGCAGGAGGAGAGGTGGTCATTCCGCGGAGTGGGCTTCCGTGCTTTCTTCCAGCTCGGCCAGACGCTCCGCCTCGCGGCTCTCGATGACCCGCTTGACCATCTCGTCGATGCCGCCCTCCATGAAGCCGGGCAGACCGTGGAGGGTGAGGCCGATGCGGTGATCGGTAATCCTGTCCTGGGGGAAATTGTAGGTCCTGATCCGCTCGCTCCTGTCCCCGCTGCCCACGAGGCTCTTGCGCTGCGCGGAACGCTCGGACATCTGTTTCTGGATTTCCATGTCCAGCAGATGGGCCGAGAGTATCTTCATGGCCTTGGCGCGGTTCTTGTGCTGGCTCTTCTCGTCCTGGCAGGTGACGACGAGGCCAGTGGGCACATGGGTGATGCGGACGGCGGAATCGGTCGTGTTCACGCTCTGGCCGCCCGGACCCGAGGAGCGGTAGACGTCGATCCTTAAGTCCTTCTCGCCGATGTCGAGCGCAATCTCGTCCGCTTCGGGCAGCACGGCCACCGTGGCGGCGGAGGTGTGGATTCTCCCCTGCGTCTCGGTGACGGGCACCCGCTGGACGCGGTGCGTGCCGCTCTCATAGCGCAGGCGGCTGTAGGCGCCCGCCCCCTTGATGAGCGCGGATACCTCCTTCAAGCCCCCCAGGTCGCTCTCGCTCTTGCTCAACTCCTCCGCCTTCCAGCCCTGGACCTCGGCGTAGCGCACGTACATGCGGTACAAATCGGCCGCGAAGAGCGCGGCCTCCTGACCGCCCGTTCCCGCGCGAACTTCCAGGATGACGTTTTTCTCATCGTTCGGGTCCCTGGGCAGCAGAAGACGGCGCAGCCTCTCCTCCACCTCTTCGCGCTTCGGGCCCGCGTCTTCGAGTTCCGCCTGGGCGAGTTCGCTCATCTCCGGGTCGCCGTCCTCGAGCAGGGCCTTCGCCTCCTCGATGGCGTTCGCGTAGCCGCGCCATTCCTCATAGGCCTGGACGACCTGGGTGACCTCCTTGTGCTCGCGCGCGGTCTGCTCGAATTTCCTGCGGTCCTTGAGCAGGGACGGGTCCGAGAGGCGCATCTCCAGCGTCCGGTGTTTTTCTATGATTTGCTCGATTTTTTCGAACATGGGGATCAACCGACGGGCAGCGAACGGGGTGGCCCGGTATCGTCCTCAGGCCACGGATTCGCGTTTGCCGAGGAACCACCGCCCGGGGGCAGCCCCCAGGCAAACACGGTAGGCTCCGTGCTTATGAATCCTCGGGCTTTTCGGTTTCTTCGCTCGACTCGGGCGCAGGCGATGCCTCGGGGGAGGCGTCTTCAGCCGCGGTGGGTGCCGCATTGGCACCAGCGGGCTCAGGCGCAGGCGAAGCATCCTCAGCCGCAACAACTGCCGTCTCGGCATCGCTCGTTTCAGTGGCGGGCGCAGCACCCTCGGCGGCGGCCTCGGCGGATTCTTCTTTCTGCGCCTGGGCGGCCTGCCTCGCGGCGCGCTCCTCGGCCCGTTTCTGCCTGGCCTCTTCTCTGAGCTTTTTCTCTTCCTCCGCCTTCTCGGCGGCCTGCTTCGCTTCACGCTCCAACCGGGCGACCCGTTCCGCCTCGGCGGAGGCCTGCTTTCTCTTGCGCTTGGAGACCCGCGCCTCCTTGCCCTCGAACTTCTTGACGAACTTCTCGACGCGGCCTTCGGTATCGACGATGCGCGCCTGCTTTCCGGTGAAGAACGGATGGCACTGCGAGCAAACCTCGACGCGTATTTCCTCGCGCGTGGAGAACGTCGTGAATTCGGTGCCGCAACCACTGCAGGAAACCTTGCACTCGAACAACTCGGGATGAATCTCGGCCTTCATAACCAGGCGCTCCAAAATTTCGGGTTCCAAACGTCGGAAACAATTCCGTAAATATCGATAAAATCCGATAAATAAAGGTGGTATTTCGATAAAAAAACCGACCCCTCTCCCCTACGAGGAGAGCGCTTTATATCGAAACTCCAGCGCCTTGTCTACCCCCAAAAGCGGGTAAAAACAAGAGGTTGGCGAAAAGCGTCAGTTGTTCATCGAGGCGAGGAAATCCTCGTTGGTCTTCGTCTCCTGGATTTTCTCAAGCAGGAGCTCCATCGAGTCCACCACGCCAAGTGGTTGTAAAACCTTGCGCAACACCCAGACGCGGTTGAGTTCCTGCGGGCTGAGCAGCAATTCCTCTTTCCTCGTGCCGGACTTGTTGATGTCCACCGAGGGGAACACGCGCTTGTCGGAGAGCTTCCTGTCGAGGTGAACTTCCATGTTGCCCGTACCCTTGAACTCCTCGAAAATCACGTCGTCCATCCGGCTGCCCGTCTCCACCAGCGCCGTGGCGAGAATGGTCAGGCTGCCGCCCTCTTCGAGGTTTCGCGCCGCGCCGAAGAAACGCTTGGGCCGCTGCAGCGCGTTCGAGTCCACACCGCCGGAGAGGACTTTCCCGCTCGGCGAGATGATGGTGTTGTGCGCGCGCGCCAGCCGCGTGATGGAATCGAGCAGGATGACGACATCCTGTTTGTGCTCGGTGAGTCTTTTCGCCTTCTCGATCACCATGTCCGCCACCTGCACGTGGCGAGAAGCCGGCTCGTCGAATGTCGAGCTGATCACTTCCCCGCGCACGGAGCGCTCCATGTCCGTGACCTCCTCGGGACGCTCGTCGATGAGCAGAACGATCAGGTGAACTTCGGGGTGATTCGTAGCGATGCTCTTCGCGATGGACTGAAGCATCATCGTCTTACCGGTTCTGGGCGCGGCGACGATGAGGCCACGCTGCCCGAAGCCGATCGGCGTCATGAGGTCCAGCACGCGCGAACTGACCTCCTCCCCGGATATTTCGAGCTGTATCCTGCGGTCCGGATACAAAGGGGTGAGGTTATCGAACAGGACTTTGTCCTTGCTCGCCTCGGGTGGTTCGAAATTGATCTTCTCGACTTTCAAAAGCGCAAAATACCGCTCCCCCTCTTTGGGCTGGCGGATTTCACCGCTCACCGTATCGCCGGTGCGAAGATCGAAGCGGCGAATCTGACTGGGGGAAACGTAAATATCGTCGGGGCCGGGCAGATAGTTGTAGGCGGGCGAACGCAGGAAACCGAATCCGTCCGGCAAAATTTCGAGCACGCCCTCTCCGGTGATGGTTCCACCACCGCCGTTGCGATCCTTGTCGGACTGCGCCTCGAGTATCTTGTAAATCAGATCCTGTTTTCTGAGTCCGCTGGCGCTTTCGGTACTGAACTCCTTGAGAATCTGGTTGAGTTCTCCAATGGTCTTTTTCTTCAGTTCCGCCAGGTTCAAGCTGCGAGTTTTTGTTTCTGTTGTTGCCATAACTCCCTTCTCCTTGGTTGGGTGGGCACTTTTTACCGCCTGGAACGTGAGATGGCGCCTTCTGGTCGCACCACTCGCCACATTCTGCGCGGGGAGACTTTTCCTCCTAGCCTCAAGCGGTAAAGTTGATGTAATGAAATTCCTTCATGTCTGATTCGAAAGCAGGTTCTCACCGCCGAGTGCGATGCGAAGCGCGCATCCGGTATTTTCAGAGCCAGTCAAGGGCGCGCGCAATACCCATTGCTGGAAATATATTCATCCGAGGACAGAAATTCGACCGAGGACCCTTGTATTTCCCAAGACAGATTTTTTCTCTTTTCTAATATTCCAAATCGTTGTACATCAGATGGTGATTGAAGTTCAGGGCGACGAATACCTATCAGGAATAGAATTCAAAAGTGTTTCAAAAAAGTAATGAGTTCAAACAAATTTGTCAACACTATTTATTTCATTTCCCAGAAAGTAATTTCATCAACTCCTCTACCTGCTTTCGGGTATCATCGATCGAACCGCGATTGTCAATCACGTGATCCGCATACTTCACTTTTTCCGAGAGCGGCATCTGCGCATTGACACGCTTCATGGCTTCCTCTTCATTCATCCCGTTTCGCCGGCGTAATCGGCAGATTTGCTGGGATACATCACAATCGACAACCACTAGCGAGTCGAATCGCTTCCAGCTCCCCGATTCAATCATGACGGCGGCGTCCACTATCGCGACGGGCGTCCCTCCCTCCCGTTCGAGGTCTCTCAACCGCCTGTCCTGCTCGGCGATAATTTCAGGATGCAGGATCCCCTCAAGAATCTTCTTTTTCGGCGGATCGGAAAAAACGATCTCCGCGAGCCTGGCGCGGTTCAGGCTTTTATTGTCAGTAAGGATTTCTTCGCCAAAAGCATCGACGATCGCCCCAAGAGCGCGAGACCCCGGAGCAACCACCTCGCGCGCAATCAAGTCCGCGTCGATTACCGGAACGGCCAGGTCCGTGAACATCCCGCTCACCGTGGATTTTCCGCTGGCGATTCCACCGGTCAGGCCAACCTTTTGCACGTCACCGCTTTCCGCTTTTGGTAGGTATCAAGTCAAGAATATTTGTTGAGGAGATCAAATTCCGCGTCGTTTCGCCTCTTGATCATAATGCTTGTTGAAGAGTATCTCCCAGTCGCGGCTACCCTCCACCAGCCTGCTGGAATAGGTGCTCAAAATCCTTCGCACCTCCTCTTCAATCTCATCATCAATGATCAACTCATTGCTAATGGCGCGCAGAACATTCATACGCAATTCCTGGGGCTCGACCAGAAAATCCACATCCTCACACTCTTCAATGTCCTTGACGACCAGATTCGTCAGATGATTGATCTTCTCGCGGCTGAGTTTCATGGCCGCGTTCTCCTTGAATGAAAATGAAACTGAAAAATTCTCGCTACCCCTTCAAAGCACGAGATTTCGCTCGCGCGCCAGCTTGGTTTTCACCATCGTGAACATCCGGCTGTAGTCCACATTGCCCCTATCCATTTCCTCCTCGAAATCCCGCAGAATTTCCTTGACCTCGTCGTTAAGGCGGTCCTCCACCATCAGGTCCGCTTCGATGACGTGCGCAATCCGGGTCCTGAGCACTTCCTGGTTCGAATCCTCGGATATCATTTCGCGGCGATTCAGCCGATCGACGATCTTGTTGGCGATTCGCTCAATCATCTCTTTTCTCAATCTCATATCAGGCCCTCCCAAACAATTTATCAGGCCGGATTAGCTGCTTTTCTTCCGCGACGGCCCTTGCGGTACTTCTTCAAGGCGGCTTCCAAATCCTGAGCGAACGCATCGCGCAATTCGGCCGGGGCCATCAACTCCGCTTCCTGACCAAATGACATCAGCCATCGTCTGAAACCCCATATATCACTTATCCGAACCCTCACATCACGGCTCAATTTGCCCGATTTCTTCAAATGCTCCACTTCGCCGAACGCTTCTTCCATGAAGGCGACGACTGCATGAAGCGCCACATCCTTCCCGAATCGGACCTTCACATTCAAACCATTATTCATGGCTTCGCGCAAGCACTCTTCCAGCAAAGCTTTCAAATCCAAACCCAGCGGCATCTGAAAAGCACCGGCCATGACGCGAACGCTTTCAATGCCTTCCAGATGCCAGACGTCCAGGGCATTTTTTTCCGATTCGCGCGCCAGCAGATGATAGCTTCCTCCGCCGAAATGCAGGAGATAGGGATCTACCTTCCACCAGCGTTTTCGAATCTCGCCAGCGCGTGCCGCCAGGATCCGCGCGGGTCTTCCTTTCTCTATCGCTTCGCTCAAGACGCCGCCTACCCTGCGCTGCCGCCCATGTTCTCTGAGCGCTCCCACGACCCCGGCGTAGCGCGGCTCCACTCCCTCCGCATAGGCACGCAAAGCCGCAGGAATATAACTCCGCAACCGGCTGAAAACACCGCTGACGCTTTCGCCGAGTGACAGCTCTCTCAATGGGCTGCTCGGCAAATCCCGCATCATACTCAGGGCGTAATACAATGACGCCCACTGAGAAGGAGAAAACGGCTTCGGGACCGAATCCACATAATCCCTCAACAAACGATACCGCATCTTCCGGCCCATGCGAACCCTCTCGAGCGGGAATCCCGCCTTGACCAAATGCGATATGTCCCTTTGAAGCGTTCTCAAACTCCACATTTGGCTGTCGCCTTCGGCCGGCTCTTCGCTCAGGAGCGCAAGGAGTTCTTCATAGGACCAGCTTTCCCCGCTCTCCAGAGCCCTGAGAAGCCGCCAGCGACGTATGAATTGATCCTGAAGCGCCATGTGGCGTTCCTTATGTTGCCGCCCTGCGAGTTTTTGCCCGATTCGATAGTTCAAGCAACAAACGCAAGGGCTGAGAGAACTGTCCCAGTCTATCCCGCTTGTGGGGAATACCGTGACAATCGGAGCCTCCCAGGCATAACAGATCATGTTCTTCGGCCATTTTCCGATAATGTCGTTTCGCATCCTCATCTTGCGAGGGATGCTCCACCTCGATGCCCGCGAGTCCCGCTTGGGCCATTGCCGGGATAAGGTCATCACAACCGCTCAACTTCGGATGGGCCAGGGTGCCTACTCCGCCGGCGTCATGAATGAGTTCGAGCGCATCGAAAGGAGAAAGTATATCCAGATTCACATAAGCGGGCGCGCTTTCTCCAATATATTTTTCGAAAACCTGCTCGCGGGATCTGGCGAACCCCTTCTTGAGCATGTATGCGCCCAACTGGCCCCGGGTGATGCTCGGGCTATTCGCATAAGAAGTGAAAAAATCTTTCCCATCGATTTCCAGGCCGCAGTCCTGCAGCCGATCGATGATTTCTCCCATCCTCTCCACCCTGGCCGACTCGTGCGTTTTTATCTGCGCTACCAGACGGGGCGCATCCGGCTGAATGAAATGGCCGAGAAGGTGTACGCTCCGACCATCATGGTCGCAAGTGAACTCAATGCCCGGAATGAACTCCATCCCCAGCTTTTTTGCTTCCGCACTCGCGCGAGGCAAACCCGCAACCGTGTCGTGGTCCGTAAGCGATATGACGCGAATCCCGGCGCTTTTCGCCCTTTGGATGAGCATCTCCGGGGGGTCCAAGCCATCGGACATATTCGAATGGGTATGAAGCTCCACGACCTTTTCATCGGGTGAGAGGCCATTGAGATGAAAGTCATGCGACATAGATGCAGATTCCTGGATGCGAGGGAAACGCCGGGCCGTCACCCAATTTGATGAATGGAGCGGGCGATGGGATTCGAACCCACGACGTCCAGCTTGGGAAGCTGGCATTCTACCCCTGAATTACGCCCGCCTAC
The DNA here is from genome assembly GCA_002238965.1 of Nitrospinae bacterium bin107. GTDB lineage: Bacteria > UBA8248 > UBA8248 > UBA8248 > UBA8248 > Bin107. The sequence continues at coordinate 120,473 of MPNJ01000001.1, forward strand.
ATACGAACGATAGGGCCATGTCGACGATAGTGTCAAGGAAATGGAAGGTAAAATAATGCAATCGGTAAACGTCTCGTTACCTTGCCAGCGTCCACTCCTGGTTTTCGTATCGAGTACGGGAAATTTCTAAAGTTCTCGCACTCTCAATATCCGACAACTCGCCTGGTTCAAAGCGAAAACCAAACACCTTCTCCAAGCCTGCCTTCAAGGAGTCGGCCACTTCATGAAATGTAATTTCTCCGCCCAACACTTCCCAAAGACCAATCGCGTGGGCATTGCGGGAGAGCAGGTGCTCGGCTCCCCTTGGTTTGAGGAGACTCGCCAACCGCTCCTCCGAGGAGCGGAGCAGCACACTGCCGTGTTGTAAAATCGCGCCGCCTTCGCGGCATTGTGCGCTCCCCACCATCTTTTTCCCGCCTATCGCGAGTTCCCACACCGATGCCGTGGCAAAGCAAGAGCCTTGCGAAGCATACTCACTCCCGCTCGGGGGAGCCAATTCCACCTCCGCGCCCAGGGCCGCCAATCCTTCGGCCAGTCCTTGGCTGATTCTGCGATAGGTCTCCTCAATCGCATCTCCCAGCAGCGCCTGCGGGCCGGTGATGGAATACGTCAATTCACAATCGTGCAAAACCGCGCGCCCGCCGGTGAGCCTCCGGCAGATATCGATTCCCTCATCTGCAAGTCGTTCCAGGAAAATATCGCGCTCGGCGGCCTGGCCGCGGCCCAGGGAAATGGCCGGAGGCGACCAGGCGTAGACGCGAAAAGTGAGAGGCGCCTCCTCGGGAGGCCGGCCTTCTCTCAGATGAGCCTGGCAACTCTCGAACAATAACTCATCGACCGCCATGTTCCAGGCGGCAGTAGATTCGCCCGTATTCAAGAATCGTGCATGGGGGATTTCTTGCGGTTCAGAATCTTTGCGTTCCATTATCAGGCATAGTTCTCGACAGGCAAGCAAGAACAGACCAGGTTCCGGTCTCCATAGGGGTTGTTCACCCGTTTGACGGGAGGCCAATACTTCGCCGCGCGCACCCAGGGCAGCGGGAAAACGGCTTTCTCACGCGAATAGGGATGAGTCCATTCATCGGCCGCGATGTCCGACGCCGTATGAGGCGCGTTCTTGAGCGCATTGTCTTCCGCGCTCATCAGCCCGTCCGCGATCTCCTGAATATCCCGTCTGATGTCGATCATCGCGTCACAGAAGCGATCCAGCTCTTCTCGCGATTCGCTCTCCGTCGGCTCGATCATCAAGGTTCCCGCCACCGGGAAGGACATGGTGGGCGCATGGAAGCCATAGTCCATCAGACGCTTCGCAATGTCCTCGTTCGTCACGCCCGAGGCTTCCTGGAGGGGCCTGATGTCGATAATGCACTCATGGGCCACCATGCCGTTCGCCCCTTTGTACAGAACCTCATAGTGGGGCTCGAGCCTTCTGGCCACGTAATTCGCGTTCAGAATGGCCACCTGCGTCGCCTTGATGAGGCCCACGCCGCCCATCATGGCGATATACATCCAGGAGATAGGCAAAATTCCCGCGCTCCCCCAGGGAGCCGCGGAAATCGCATCGACGCCCGTCTCCGGGCCCACGCCCGCAACCACAGAATGTTTCGGCAGGTAGGGAGACAGATGCTTCACAACGCCGATGGGGCCCATGCCCGGTCCCCCGCCGCCGTGGGGGATGCAGAACGTCTTGTGGAGATTCATGTGGGAGACGTCGGGACCGAACTCCCCGGGCTTGCAGATGCCGACCAGGGCATTCAGGTTCGCGCCATCCATGTACACCTGACCGCCGTTTCGATGGATGATGTCGCATATCTCCACTATCCCCTCTTCAAACACGCCGTGCGTCGAGGGATAGGTGATCATCAGGGCGGCCAGTTTTTCCGAAAATTTCCCGGCCTTCTCCCTTAGATCTGCAATATCCACGTTCCCGTCCGAATCACAACCCACGACCACCACCTCGAAACCGGCCATGACGGCGGTGGCGGGGTTCGTTCCGTGGGCTGAACTGGGAATCAGGCAGATGTTCCGGTAGTCCTCGTTTTTGCTCTCATGGTACTTGCGGATGACCAGCAAGCCGGCGTACTCGCCCTGCGCGCCCGAGTTGGGCTGCATGGAGATGGAATCGAACCCGGTGCACTCGGCCAGCATAAACTCAAGGTCTGCGATGAAATCGCGGTATCCTCTTACCTGCTCCTCTGGTGCGAAGGGGTGAATCCCGCCGAATTCCTCCCACGTCACGGGAATCATCTCCGTGGTGGCGTTCAACTTCATAGTGCACGAACCGAGGGGGATCATGGAGCGCGTAAGCGCGATGTCTTTTTCCTGAAGGCGATAGATGTAGCGCAGCATTTCGTGTTCTGCGTGATAGGAGTTGAAAACCGGATGCGTCATGTAGGGCGAGGTTCTTCGCAGGGACTCCGGAATCCTCACTGCCGCTTCCGCCTCGACTTCATCGAAGGATATCGGGGCTGAACCGTCTTCGGCGAAAACTTCCCAGAGCACTTCTACCTCTTCTCTTCCGGTAGTCTCATCCAGGGCGATCCCGATGGTATCATCATCGAGCACTCTCAAGTTCATGCGGCGCTGCGCCGCTTTCTCGACGATTCGGGCGGCGCCTCCCTCACCTACGCGCACCGCCACGGTGTCGAAGAAAGAATCCGCCGCCAGAGAGAAACCCATGCGCTCCAGGCCATCGGCAAGCGCGCCTGACAGGCGGTGCGTTCTACGCGCGATTCTCCCGACGCCTGTCGGGCCGTGATACACGCCGTACATGCTTGCGATGACGGCCAGAAGAACCTGAGCCGTGCATATGTTGCTCGTGGCGCGCTCGCGGCGTATGTGCTGTTCTCTCGTCTGGAGGGAAAGCCTCAGAGCGGGATTTTCGTCCGCGTCGATGGAAACGCCGACGATGCGGCCCGGCATGGCGCGCTTGTATTGCTCCCTGGTCGCCAGATAGGCCGCATGCGGCCCGCCGAAACCCAGGGGAACGCCGAAGCGCTGCGAATTGCCCACGACGACGTCCGCCCCGAACTCGCCGGGGGGTTTCAAAAGCGCCAAAGCGAGAATATCCGCGGCGACGACGACGAGCGCGTCGGTCTCGTGCGCTTTGGCCGCAAAATCGGCATAGTCGAATATCTCCCCGCCCGTTGCGGGATACTGGAGAAGCACGCCGAAAACATCCTCATCCAGCGCGCCGTCTCGATGATCGCCTACCACGACCTCGATATCCTGAGGCTCCGCCCTCGTGCGCACCACTTCGATGGTCTGGGGATGGCAGTCTTTCGAGATAAAAAACTTGCGCCCCTTGTTCCGGCTCGCGTTCATCACCATGGTCATCGCCTCGGCGGCGGCCGTGCCCTCATCGAGCAAAGAGGCGTTGGCGATTTCCATGCCGGTGAGGTCCATGATCATGGTCTGGAAATTGAGCAGCGCCTCCATGCGACCCTGTGAGATTTCCGGCTGATAGGGCGTGTAAGCCGTATACCATCCCGGATTCTCCAGGATGTTGCGAAGAATGACCGTCGGTGTGTGGCAATCCGAATACCCCATGCCGAGCATAGACTTGAACACCTGGTTGCGGGCCGCGAAAGAGCCCAAATCGGCCAGGGCCTGCTGCTCGGCTCTGGGTGCGGCGAGATTCAGCTTCGTGTCTGAGATGATGGATGAAGGGATGGCTTTTTCGACGAGATCGTCCAGGGAGTCCAGGCCGATGACTCCCAACATTGATTCGATGTCCGCATCGCTCGGTGCGATGTGGCGATGAATGAACTCTCCCCGATTTTCGAGATTCTCAAGAGACAAGCGAGATTCCGACATGAATGCGACCCTTCAGGTTATGGGGATTCAGGCGGACACGTCATTTCCGCTCCGGCTCAGGTTAGAAAACCCCTGCCGGCGTGAGGGACAGAACCAGATCAGGCTAACCGCTTTCCTCCTCGGTGTACGCCCGGTACGAATCGGCTTCCAGGAGATCGCTCAACTCCGAATCGTCTTTCATCTCCACTCGAATCATCCAGCCGTCTTCATACGGCTCGGAGTTCACGAGTTCGGGCTGATCCTCCAGCGTTGTGTTCGCCTCGACGACGACGCCCGAGACCGGGGCGAAAAGGTCCGACACCGCCTTAACGCTCTCCACGACGCCGAAAGTGTTGTTCGCCTCCACCTCGGTGCCGACTTCGGGCAATTCGACGTAGACCACGTCTCCCAGTTCGGATTGGGCGAAGTCCGTAATCCCAATCACCGCGATGTTTCCCTCTACTCTCACCCACTCGTGCTCTCTGGAATATTTGAGGCCGCTCGGTAGTTCCATGCTCCTGAATGCCTCCCTTTTAATAACGGCGGTTGATTATGATTCGTTGTTAAAAAACGGAAATCATTCCGCTAGCTCTTCTTGTAAAAAGGTGTCTTCACAATCTGCGCCCGCCTCGCTTTGCCTCGAATGTCGATTTCGAGAGCGGCGCCCTCCTCCGCATTCGAGGCAGGAACGTAGCCTATCCCGATGGCTTTGCCAAGAGAGGGACTCATCGTGCCGCTCGTCACCTCTCCGGCCACATCGCCGTCGATCAGGATGGGCGCTCCATGACGAGGAATACCACGATCCACCATCTCGAATCCAACCAGTTTTCGCTTCACGCCCTCGGCCTTGAGGGCCAGCAGTTTCTCGCGGCCGATGAAATCCCCCGCCTTGTACCTCACCACCCAGCCGAGACCCGCTTCGAGCGGATGGGTGGACTCGTCGATGTCGTTTCCGTAGAGGGCGAATTTCATCTCGGTGCGCAAGGTATCCCGCGCGCCCAGGCCACAGGGCTTGAGACCCTCGCTCCCGCCCTCGCTCATCAGCGCATCCCATAGCACCGGCGAATCGGCCGATTTGCAATAGAGCTCAAAACCGTCCTCGCCCGTGTAGCCCGTGCGGGAGACCAGTACCTCGCACCCCGCCACGTCCTTGTACCGCGCGCCGTAATAGGGGATGCCGGCGAGGTCTCCGCCGCCCGGAATCAGTTTCCCTAAAATGGATTCCGCCTTGGGGCCCTGCAGAGCGAGGAGGCCAATCCGGTCGCTCACGTTTTCGAACGCGCAGTCCTCTGCATGATGGGAAGCCATCCACTCCCAGTCCTTCTCGATGTTCGCCGCGTTCACGACGGCCATGTAGCGCTCCTCACCAAGCCGGTAGACCGTGAGGTCGTCCACGATCCCACCTTCCTCCCTGCACATGGCCGCATACAGGACGCCGCCCACCTCGAGCTTGCGGACGTTGTTCGTCACCAACTTGTGGACGAAAGCGCCCGCTTCTTTCCCGCGCGCCTCGAATTCGCCCATGTGGCTTACGTCGAACAGACCGGCCGCTTCCCGCACCGCACGGTGTTCCTCGATGACGCCCGTGTACTGGACGGGCATCTCATAGCCTGCGAAGGGCACCATCTTGGCGCCTGCGGCCTTGTGGGTTTCATACAGGGAGGTTCTGCGCAGTTCCTGCTCGGGATTCGTCATGACAACCTCACGTAGCGGCTGATATCACTGCCCTTCTTGAGCCTTACCGCGTATCGGAACGAATTTCAAGAGGTTTCTTGCATCATGATTACTAGAACAACCGATGACTGGGTGCCTGACAACATTCAAATAGCAGAAATTCAAAGACTTGCGATATTATTCGCTCACGCGAACGCGCGGATTCCGGTTTCGTACCCGGCGATGATGAGTTTCTGGATCTGGCTGGTTCCCTCGTAAATGGTCGCCACGCGGGCGTCGCGCATGTAGCGCTCCACGGGATACTCGTTGCTGTAGCCCATGCCGCCGTGAATCTGTATCGCATCGTTCGCGCAGCGCAGGGCCGCTTCGCTGCAATAGTATTTGGCGATGGAGGTCTCGCGCGTATTCGGCTTGCCTGCGTTCTTGAGTTCTCCCGCCCGGTAGAGCAGGAGCCTGCTCGCGTCGATGTCGACCACCATGCGGGCGATCATGTCCTGTACGAGCTGGTGCGCGGCGATGGGCTTTCCGAACGTGCGGCGCTCTTTCGCGTAGGCGACCGACGCTTCCAGCGACCCCTGCGCGATTCCCAGACATCCCGCGCCCACCGAATAGCGCCCGTTGTCGAGCGCGCTCATCGCGACCTTGAAGCCGTCGCCCACCTCTCCCATCAATGCGTCATCGGGCACTTCCACGTTCGCCAGAAAAAGCTCGGCGGTGTTCGAACTCCTGAGTCCCAGCTTCCCGTGCATCGTCCTGGCCTCGAAACCGGGCAGGTCGGTTTCCACCAGAAACGCCGCCATCTTTCGGGGATTCTCGCGATCGGTCTGCGCGATCACGAGTGCGAGTTGCGCGACCCCACCGTTGCTGATCCAGATCTTCTGGCCGTTCAGCTTCCAGCCGCCCGGGGTCTTCTGCGCAAAAGTCTTCAGGTGCTGGGCGTCGGAGCCCACGTCCGGCTCCGTGAGGCCGAAACACCCGATCCATTCCGCCGTGCAGAGTCTGGGCAGATACTTCTTCTTCTGCGCCTCGCTGCCCCATTTGAGGATCGTGGTGGCGACGAGAGAGAGCTGCACCGACAAGACGGTACGCACCGAACTGCACGCCTTGCTGATCTCCTCGTTCATGATGGCGTAGGAGATATAGTCGAGACCCGCCCCGCCGTATTCCTCCGGAATCGGCCCGCCGAACATGCCCAACTCGCCCATCTCGGCGACGATATCCGCCGGATAACGTTCTTTCTCGTCGTTCTCACGGGCCACGGGGATGATTCGCCGCTGGGCGAACTCCGCCGCCGTTTCCTTGATCAGCCGCTGGGTCTCGTTGAGTTCAAAATCCACTGTTTTCTCAGGATGGAAGTTTTATTCGTAGGTGAAGAAGCCGCGGCCGGATTTTCGGCCCAGATGGCCCGCCCGGACCATCTTGCGCAGCAGGAAGTTGGGCCGGTAGCGCGTATCGCCCAGCTCGCGGTAGAGCGTCTCCGTCTTGGCGAGGTGGATGTCCACGCCGATCAGGTCGATGAGTTCGAGCGGCCCCATGGGCAGGCCCGCGCCCATCTTCATCGCCTTGTCGATGTCCTCGGCGGAAGCGAGGCCACCCGCATAGACTTCCACCGCCTCGTTGAGCATCCCCGCCAGCACGCGGCTGCCGATGCCCGCCGGGCTGTCGAAATTCGCCATCACGGGCGTCTTGCCGAGCCGCTCGGCGAGTGTGCGCGCCGCCTCCACCGTCTCTTTCGAGGTGCCGAGACCCGGCATGATTTCCACGAGCTTCATCACCAGCGGCGGATTGAAGAAGTGCACGCCCACCACCTTCTCGGGCCTCGAAGTGGCCCCCGCCATCTCGGTGATGGAGAGCGAGGTCGTATTCGATGCGAAAATTGCGCGCTCCGGCGCCGCCTCATCCAGAGCGCCCAGCACTTCTTTCTTGATATCCATGTCCTCGAAAACGGCTTCGACGACGATGTCCGCATCCGCCGCCTTCGCGTAGCCCGTTCCCGGCGTGATGCGCGAGAAAATGGCGTCTTTCGCCTCAGCAGACATTTTGCCCTGCTCCACGCGACGCGCGACGCGCGCCTCAAGACCCCCGATGGCCTTCGCCACCATCTCTTCATTCAGGTCGGTCAGGACCACCGGAATCCCGTTTTGCGCGAACACCTGGGCGATGCCTGCGCCCATCGTACCCGCGCCCACCACCATTGCCTTTTCGATTCCCATCTCATCCTCAGATTTTGCTGATCTTCACGATTGTCTCTTCTAAGCGACGCGCTCCAGGACGACGGCCACCCCCTGGCCCCCGCCGATGCAGGCGCTCACGACGCCGAACTGCCCGCCCCTTTGCTCAAGCGCGCTCAGGCATGTGGCGATAATCTTGCCGCCCGTGGCACCCACCGGATGCCCGAGGGCGATGGCGCCGCCGTGAACGTTCAGTTTTTTCCTGTCCCACTCGAGTTCGCGCTCACAGGCGATGACCTGAGCGGCGAACGCCTCGTTCACCTCTATCAAGTCCATGTCCTCAAGCGCGAGACCCGCACGATCGAGCGCCTTCGGAATGGCCGTGACCGGGCCCAGCCCCATGTAGCGGGGCTCCACGCCCGTCGAGGCGTAGCCGCGCAGGACGGCGATGGGCTTTGCCCCCAACTCTTCGGCCTTATCCCTGGACGCCAGCACGAGGGCGGAGGCCGCATCCGCCTGGCAGCACGAATTGCCGGGGGTCACGGAGCCGTTCTTGTCGAAAACAGGCCTGAGGCGGCCTAGTTTTTCCATCGACATGCCGCTGCGCGGCGTCTCGTCCTTATCGAAAACGTTCACCTCGCCTTTGCGCCCCTTCATTTCGACCGGCACGATCTCCCCGGTGAACTTCCCGCCTTCGATGGCCGCCACGGCCTTCTCCTGGCTTTCGAGCGCGTACGCATCCTGCTCCTCGCGGCTCAGGTTGTATTTTTCCACCAGATTCTCCGCCGTCACGCCCATGAGCTGTCCCGAAAGGGGATCCTCATAGCCGTCCTTGTAGATCAGGTCCAGAAACTGCGCGTGCCCGAAGCGGTTCCCCCACCTGGCTCCCGGGTTCACGAAGGGCACGTTGGAAGTGCTCTCCACGCCGCCTGCGAGGACGACCTCCGCATCGCCCGCGCGAATCGCCTGTGCGGCCAGGGCGGCGGCCTTGATGCTGGAGCCGCAGCGCTTGTTGATCGTATAGGCGGGCGTCTCCTTGGGAAGCCCTGCGCTCACCGAGATGAGCCGCGCGGAATTGGGCCCCACGCCCGCCTGCCAGCCGTGGCCGATGATGGTTTCGTCGAAATGTTCCGGCTCCACGCCCGATCTTTGAACCGCCTCTTGCGCGATGTGTACGCCCAACTCCGGTGCGGTCATGCCCTTGAGCGCGCCGCCGAAGGCTCCGCCCGGAGAACGAACGCTACTGAGAATGACGACATCTTTCATGTAAACCCTCAATTTTCAAAGAGATGTGAGTTCTCTTTCCCTTCAATACATCAAACCTGGGATGGAGAACTGAAATGCTCGAATCGGTATCTTCATACGCCAGGGGTTCTTATGGCATATCTCGAACGCGGTAGGCAAGGAATGAGACGAAACGAAACCTCAGGACGCCTCGGGCGGCCTGTACACGAACCGCTGAATGAGAAAGCGCTACTCCCGTAAATCTTCCAGCAGTTTCAGGAAATCCGCCGGGGGTTCGGCCATCAACTCCCGCTCATCCCCGTCGATGGGGTGGCGAAAAGCCAGCCTGTGGGCATGGAGGGCCTGTCTCCCGATAAGGCTTTTTTGATTCGATTTTGTTTTCTTCCGAGGCCCTCTCGGCAACCGGCCCAGGCCGTACACCGGGTCGCCCAGGACGGGATGCCCGATGTGGCTCATGTGCACCCTGATCTGGTGCGTTCTGCCCGTCTCGAGCGTAATACCCAAAAGCGATTCGTCTCCCAGCACTTCCCGGACCTTGTAATGGGTCACCGCCCGGCGGCCGCTCTCCACAACCGCCATGGCCGTTCTGTGTGTGGGATGGCGACCGATAGGGGCGTCAATCGTCCCTTCCCCCTGCGCGGGGATGCCCCGGACGATGGCCAGGTAGCGCCGGTGAATCCGGCGCGCCTTGAGGTCGGCGGAGAGTCTTCCGTGGGCCGCATCCGTTTTCGCCGCTATCAGCAGTCCGGACGTATCCTTGTCGAGCCGGTGAACGATGCCGGGCCTCTCCACCCCGCCGATGCCCGAAAGCTGCCCTCTGCAGTGATGCAAAAGAGCGGCGGCCAGGGTTCCCCTGCGCTGGCCCGCGCCGGGGTGAACCACCATGCCGGGCGGCTTGTTGACCACGAGAAGGTGCGCGTCCTCGTAGCGAACGTCGAGCGCAATATCTTCGGCCTCGATGTGAGAGGGCACGGGAGGCGGGAGCGTCACCACGACGCGTGCGCCGCCCGGGAGGGCATGCGCCGCTTTCGTCTCGATTCTCCCATCGACTGAGACCATGCCGTCCCGGATGAGTCCCTGCACGCGCGAGCGGGAGAGTTCTTTCAGTCTAAGGGCCAGGAACGAATCGACCCGCTTCGCACCCTCATGGCAGGTCAGCGCCCAGGTTCTCTCGCCCCTCTTTGCCATACTCATACCTTGACGAGGGCGGCGATGATGCGGCTTCTGGGATACAGCGTCCCCCGGACCTGATCGCCCGGCGCCAGGAGTTCGTGGTAGCCCTGCGCGGCCAGAAACCAGCCTTCCTTGATGATTTTCCCGCTCCCGAGCGTCAGCGGGCGCATCCCCACCCCGCGAACAATTCGGAGGTGATACTTCTCCTCCAGAAAAGCGAGCTTGTTCCAGAAGATATAGGACGATTTGGACGCGACCCGGCCCTCGAAATTCACGGGATCGCCCATCAGGTCCGTGAGCGCGCGCGAGGTTCTCCAGAACGCATAGGCGAGAAAAACGCCCAGAACGGATGCGGCGGCGTAGAAGAGCGTCTCATGTTGAATGGGGCGCTGCGCGATCAGGAATCCCAGGCACGAAATACACGCCAGGGAAACCAGTCCCCAGAAAATAGAGGTGTTCCATAAATAATGGCGCGCATAGCCGCGCGCCCTGGTCGCCGAGCCTATGGAGGGATCGTTCCGGCTCGAATGCGTCCCCGAGAACGGGAAAGGGCCCAGCATCTCCACCCCTCCAGAAAAATCGACCGGTTCGCGCGAAGCCTCGCCTACCCGCTCTCCCCCGTCGATGCGGTCTCGGGCGGACTCCGAAGCATGTCGACTATCATCAGCCCGACTCCGACCGTGATCCCTGAGTCCGCCAGGTTGAAGGCGGGCCAATGGTATCGCCCATAATAGAACAGGAGATAATCGATCACCTCTCCATAAGCGACCCGGTCGACAAGATTCCCCAGACCGCCGCCGAAAACGAGAATCATGCCGACTCTTCCCCAGAGATTTCCCGGCGGGTGAGAGCGGTATAGATACAGGACGAACGCCAACGCGGCCAGGGTGGCGCAGATGAAGAAAAGACGCCCCCACAGGGGAGGCAGGCCGTCGAGGATGCTGAACGCCCCGCCTGAATTTCTCAGGTATACGAGATTGAAAAAACCCGGGATCACCGCCAGTGAATCGCCGAGGGAGAAGGTTTTATCGACGATCTGCTTGATCACCTGATCGGCGAGGGCGAAAAGAACGGCGATGAGGAAAAACGGTTTGAGCCCCAGCCTTAGACTCACGAAAGCACCTGCGCGGCGATGCGTGCGCAGCGCGCCGAGAGGTCGGGGAAGCGGGGGTCCGAACCCACGTCTTCCGAGATTTTCCACGACATGGCGCATTTCGCTCCCCGCGCCTCGCTCACTTCGACGGCCAGCCCTTCTACCTCCTCGCTGCGGTAGGCATCGCCCGAGGGCGCCTCGCCTGCGCCTGCGAGCGCAGCGCCCGATACGATGAACACGTCTCCCATCTCGGGCTCCAGGGCCGTGAGCTTCTCGCGCATCTTCTCTTCCGCAAAAAGCCTCACGCTGAAATTGAGTGAACTTCCCTTGCCCTTTTCCTGATTCTGGCGGACGAGTTCGAGCGCCTTGAGCACCTCGCCCCGCGCGCGCATGAGCGGCTCCCACCGCTCTTCCAATGCCTCGTCGCGCCGCGCGGGGTCGGCCTCGGGCAAGGACGCCAGATGGATGCTCTCGCCGTGGAGTTTCGGCGTGAGCTGATAGGCCTCTTCCGCCGTGAAGGGCAGGATCGGCGCCATCATCCTGAGCAGCGCATCCAGGATTTCGTGCATGGTGCTGACGCCCGAAATCCTGTCCACGTCATCGGGCATGGAGATGTAGAGCCTGTCCTTCAAGACGTCGAGATAGAACGAAGACAAATCGACCGCGCAGAAGTTGTTGAGCGCATGGTAGACGGCGTGAAATTCATAATCGGCATAGGCCTGCCGGACGCGCTCGACGAGCTTGTCCAGACGGCTGATGATGAGCCTGTCGATCTCCATGCGTTCGGGCAGCGGAACGGCGTCCTGTGCGGGGTCGAAACTCTCATAGTCCCTCAGATTGCCCAGCAGGAAGCGGCAGGTGTTTCTTATCCGGCGATAGGCCTCGGCCATGCGGTCCAGAATCTGCGGGGAAATGCGGATGTCTTCCCTGTAATTCTCCCCGGCGACCCAGAGCCTTAATATCTCGGCACCATATCTCTTGATGATCTTCTCGGGCGCGATCGTATTGCCCAGGGATTTGCTCATCTTCTTGCCCTTGCCGTCCACCACGTAGCCGTGGGTGAGCACCTCGCGGTAGGGCGCCGCGTCCCGCACGCCCACAGCGGCGAGCAGTGAGCTGTGGAACCAGCCGCGGTGCTGATCGCTGCCTTCCAGATACATGTCCGAAGGCCACGTCAGTTCCTCTCTTTTCTCCAGAACGGCCGCCTGGCTCACGCCCGAATCGAACCAGACGTCGAGAATGTCGGTCTCTTTTCTGAATGACGCGCCGCCGCATTCAGGACAGGAGAAACCCGGCGGCAGAAGATCGGCAGGCTGCTTTTCGAACCATACGTCCGCGCCGCCTTCTTCCATCAGGTCCGCCACGCGGTGCGCCACCTCGGCATCCACGACCACGTGCGCGCAACCCTCGCAATGGAAGGCCACGATGGGCACTCCCCAGGAGCGCTGGCGCGAGATGCACCAGTCCGGCCTGTTCTCGATCATGCCGTAGATGCGCTCCTCGCCCCAGGGCGGCACCCAGGCGACTTTTCGAATCTCTTCGAGCGAGCGTTTTCTCAAATCGCCGTGCTCCATCGAGATGAACCACTGCGGCGTCGCACGGAAGATAGTCGGCCTGTGGCTTCGCCAGTCGTGCGGATAGGGGTGAGTGTAATCCTCCACCGCGAACAGACGTCCCGATTCGCGCAGATGCGCGATGATGTTCGGGTCGGCGTCAAAGACGAACTGGCCTGCGAAATGCGCCACGTCGTCGGTGAATTTCCCGTCATCCGCTATGGGGCTGTAGACTTCGAGGCCGTATTTGAGGCCGGTTTCGTAGTCTTCGCGCCCGTGGCCGGGGGCGGTGTGCACGACGCCCGTACCCTGATCGAGGGTGACGTAATCGGCCTTCACGACGAGCGAATCGCGCTCCACCCAGGGATGCCGCGCGCGCAAGCCCTCGATTTGGCCACCCTGGAAACTCGCCACCTTCTCGAAAGATGCGCTCGCCCCCTCTTGCTCGGCCAACGCCTTGAGCTGGGGCAGAAAATGCTCATGGAAGATGAGGAGTTCCTCCCCGTGACGGAACACGCCATATTCCAGGGACTCGCTGAACGCCAGCGCCAGATTGGCGGGCAGCGTCCAGGGCGTCGTCGTCCAGATGAGGACGCTTACCCGCGAGCCTTCGGCAGCCTCGCCCAAGCCGGCGATCTTTTCCGCCCAGCCCGAAAGTTGCTCCTCGGCGACCGGGAATTTCACATAGATGCTCGGCGTGGTGATATCCTCATACTCCACTTCGGCCTCGGCCAGCGCCGTCCTCAGACCCGGCGCCCAGTGCACAGGCTTCAGGCCCAGATACACGCCGCCGCGCTCGATGAAGCGCGCCAGCTCGCGCACGGTGGCGGCCTCGTAGTCGTAGCTCATGGTGAGATAGGGCCGCTCCCAATCCCCAAAGACGCCCAGGCGCTTGAACTCATCCCTTTGGATGTCGATGTATTTCTCGGCGTATTCGCGGCACATCTTGCGCTTCTGCACTTCGTCGATATCGAAGCGCTTGCGGCCGAGCTCCTTGTCCACCTGATGCTCGATGGGCAAGCCGTGGCAGTCCCATCCTGGCACGTAGACGGCGTCGAAACCGGCCATCTGCTTCGATTTCACTACGACGTCCTTCAGAATCTTGTTCAGCACCGTGCCCAGGTGGATATGCCCGTTCGCATAGGGGGGGCCGTCGTGAAGAACATATTTCTTGCGTCCCTGCGATGCGTCCCTGATCTTCTCGTAAACCTCCTGCTCCGCCCAGGACTCGAGCATCTGCGGCTCGCGCACGGGCAGGTTCCCCTTCATGGGAAAAGAGGTCTTGGGCAGGTTCAACAGTTCCTTGTAGTTCGTCGTCATTTTCTCTCTCATTCAACCTCTACGTTTGATTCACCGCCGATACGGGCATCCCGGGTATTCCCGCCGCCGCCCTGACGAGGCGCATCGTCTCTTGCGCCTCCGCTCTGGCCCTGGCGCCCCCTTCGGCCAGGACGCCTTCTACATAGCCGACATCCTGCTCCAGGCGTTTTCTCTCTTCCCGGTAAGGCCCAAAATACGCATCCATTTTCTCGAAGAGAATCTGCTTCGCATTGCCGTAGCCGAACCCGGGCGTCCGGTATTGAACCCGTAACTCCTCCTGTTCCGCTTCACCGGAGAACAGTTCAAACAGGGAAAACACGTTGCAGGCGTCAGGGTCTTTCGGTTCTTCGAGCGGGGTGGAGTCGGTGACGATAGACATCACGCGCTTCCTTAAGTTCTTCCCCTCCTCAAAAATCTCTATCGTGTTGTCATAGCTCTTGCTCATCTTCTGGCCGTCGAGGCCCGGCACCTTCGCGCCTGCGTCGAGCCTGACGGTGGGCAGGGGAAATATCTCCCCATAGGTGTTGTTGAACGCCAGCGCCATGTCCCGCGTCATCTCGAGGTGCTGAACCTGATCCTCTCCCACCGGCACGATGGTGGAGCGGTAGATCAGGATGTCGGCGGCCATGAGCATCGGGTAATAGTAGAGTCCCATCGAGGGAGTGATGCCTCTCGCCACCTTGTCCTTGAATGATGTGGCGCGGTCCAGAAGCCCCTTGCCCGTGACGGCGGAGAGCATCCAGGCGAGTTCGTTCACCTCGGGCACGTCGGACTGGCGGAAGAAGACCGCCTTTTCGGGATCCAGACCCAGAGCGAGATAGTCCATCGCCACGGCAAGCGTCTGCTCCGCAAGCAGGTCTCTGTCCTGCACCGTCGTCATGGCGTGGTAGTTCGCGATGAAGTAGAAGGCCTCGGCCTCGTCCTGGAGCGCGATGTGCTGCTTGAGCGCGCCGAAATAATTGCCCAGGTGCAGTTTTCCCGAGGGCTGCACGCCGGAGAGAAACCGCGTCGGTCGGTTTTTCCGGTTCTGGCTGTCCGTCATCCGTGTATCCTTCTTCCACTCACTAAAAAAAACCCGCTACGCCAATCCGAAGATTCTGAGAAGATTTAACACAAAAACCTGCTCGGCCGTAGCCAGGGCGACGAAAATCGGCATCATGATCGTGTGCAGTACGCCCAGCAGCAACAGGCCCAGCACGATGAAGAAGCCGAACGGCTCGCTGCGCGAGTATTGCCACGCCAATCTTCTCGGCAAAAGCCCCATGACGATCCTGCCCCCGTCGAAGGGGAGGATGGGAATCAGGTTGAACGCCGCAAGCGCGGTGTTGATGGTGAAGCTCGCCCGCAGCATCAACATGAGCGGCTCGCCCACGAAGGTGTAGCCCATACCCGAGCCGCGCAGCAGGGAAAACAAAAAACCGCTGATGATCGCCAGTATGAAATTCGTCGCCGGTCCCGCGAGGGCCACCCACATCATCCCGCGCCTTGGGTGGCGGAAGTTGCCCGGATTCACCGGCACCGGCTTCGCCCAGCCGAAGCCCACGCCCCCCACCATGGAGATGATGAAGGCGAGCGTCCCCAGCGGATCGAGATGCACGATGGGGTTCAGGTTCAGACGGCCCAGCATTCTCGCGGTGTTGTCGCCCAGCTTGTCGGCCATCCAGCCGTGCGCCACCTCGTGAAAGGTAAGCGCCAGCAGAATAGCCGGCACCGCGATCAGCAACTGCTGAATGAAGTCGGATGAGAACAAGGCAGTCCCTTACCCCGTCAAGAGAGGCGACAATGAAGCAGGCGACATGAACCCCTGAAAATCACAAAGCCGGGCGCCTCATCCCGCAAACCCGCTGGATTCTAGGGGGTTGGGACGATGGGGTCAAACGCGAAATGCGCCGCAAAAAACCTACTTCAAGACTTAGACGCATTGCCGAACGAATCCCGGAAGAAAATCTCGGCGGGGTCTTTGCGCGCGGGCGGCCTGTTGTCCTTGGCCTGCACGTCGGGATGCAGTTCCTCGGTCTTGCCCGGATAGCCCACGGCGAAGAGGGCCGCGACGCGAAACGGCTCAGGAATGTTGAAACTCTCGAGCACCTTCGCCTCGTCCCACCCTGCCATGGCGTGAACGGTCAGCCCGAAATCACTGCCCTGGAGCAGGAGATTCTCGAGCGCCATACCGACATCGAGAAGATAGCGATCCTGACCGTTGCGCTCAGGCTGTTCTTCCGGGTTTCCCAAGATGATCATCTTGAGCGGAGCCGCGGTCGCCCACTGGAGGTTCCCTTCGCTCAGGCATTCGTTGAACTTCGCCTGCGCTGCTTCTGATTCCACCACGATGACGCGCCAGGGCTGGCGGTTGTTCGAGGACGGCGCCCAGCGGAACGCCTCGAGCAGGGCTTCGATTTTTTCCGGCTCGGGCGGCACGCCGTTAAATGCGCGCAGGCTTCTGCGGTTCTTGATGAGTGGGTGCATCTTTTAACTTCCCTCCTAGAGTGAACAAAAAAGATCAAATCAAAGTAGCTATGTATACCGAACACGAAATGCAGACAACTTCTCCATCAAACTCATCCAAAAATAGTGCAAACTTCGATTTTGATTTCGCTTGATATCACTACGACTCGACCCGTATATTGAATCCAACATAGCCACCACGCCTCTCTCAATGATGTTTATTGATGATGCGGACCTTGGTGGCTTTTTTGTTATTGGGGCGAAGCCTCTTTGGGAGCGTGCGAGGTGATTGCCCGATTCAACCACGCATCATAGCCGAATCGGGATTTCGCGGGGAACTTTTATTCCGAACCCTCGAACCTGGCGTCACGCCAGGCGACGGCGGCACGGAGGCCCTCGGTCCGCGCAATCTCCAGGAAGCGGGCCTTATCCTCCGTGCCCCTGCCCTCGATCATGAGGTCCAGGTCGAGCGCGGCTTCGAGCGCGCGGCCCATTCCCATGATCTCGTAGGTGCGGTTCAGCGCCAGCTTGGTGGCCCGCAGGAGGCTCTGGTCCATCCGCGTCATCTGCTCCGCCAGTGATATGGCCGTATCCAACACTTCGGCTTCGGGAACCACGCGGTTCACCAGTCCCATGCGGTGGGCGTCCTGGGCAGATACGCCGTCTTCTCCTGTCAGGATGATCTCCTTCGCCAGCTTGGGGTTCGTGAGCCAGGGCAGGAGCATGACGACAATCCCCGCGCCGAATTTGAGCTCAGGCTCGCCGAACACGGCGTCCTCCGCCGCCACGGTGACGTCGCACGCCAAAGCCAACTCGCAGCCTCCCGCCAGGGCGTGACCGCGCACGGCGGCGATGGTGGGTTTCGATAAGTTCCAGAAGCGCATGACGGCGTCGAAATCCTGCCTGAGCGCGCGCCGCCACTCGGCGAAACCGACCGGCGTGTTCTCGGCCTGTTCCTTGAGATCGAAGCCTGAGGAAAACGACTTGCCTTCACCGGTGAGAACGGCGACGAACAGGGCGTCTTCCGCCTCGATGAAATCGCACGCCTCGTTCAATTCGCGCAGCATGACGCGGTTCATGGCGTTCAGCCGCTCGGGGCGGTTCAGGCTCACGAGCGCAACGTGGCCGCGCACCTCGAACAGGAGCGTCTCAAAAGCGGGAACCTTCATCAGGTTGTAGTCCTTGACAGAAACCTGAGAATCGCCTCGGCCGTGGCTTCGGGGCGTTCGGAATAAAAATGATGGCCCGTGTTCTCGACTATCACCAGCTCGGCGCCCGGAATCCGCCCGGCCATGAGTCTTGAATTCTCGGTAGGCACGAGAACGTCGCTCTCGCCCGAGATGACGAGCGTAGGCACATCCAGAGATTTTATCTGTTCTGATACGTCGAACTCCGCCATCCCCTTGTTGCGCCTTGCTATCTCCTCTTTGCTGATGGGGAAACGGCGCTTGAAGCCGTCATAGAAAGCGACCACCTCGGGACGTTCGTCTATCGTCTCGGGATGAAAGAGCGTCTCCAGGGCCGCGCGGCGTTCTTCATCATTCGCATTCGGCGCGCCGCCCCGTGCGCGGGTCTCGCGGACGCCCGGGGCGGATGCGACCTTATCGTCTCCCCCGAAATGAGAACACGCGACGATGAGGCTTTTTATTCTGTGGGGATGTTTCACCGCGAAGGAGAGCGCGATGGTCCCGCCGTAGGAGCCGCCCATCAGGTGGAAAGAATCAAGGCCCAGCCCGTCGACCAGCCCCAGCAAGTCTTCCACCATGCGCGCCGGGGCGCGGTCGCCGTCATCCTGATGCGCCTTCGTCCGGCCCGTCCCCCGGTTGTCCGGCATGACGAGGCGGTACTTCGCCGCAAGCAGCCCCCGGAGCTTGCCCCAGACCTCTACCGTGGCCGTCAAGCCGCCCACCATCACCAGAGGCTCGCCCGCGCCCTCTTCCTCGTAGTAGACCTCGACTTTTCCCCGGCTCTCGATTTCCAGCTTCGCCACCTATGACTCCTCAATCACGCGTTAAACGCCTGCGCTCGTGCGGGTATGCACGTATGGCCGGCTCAGTCGCGCCACATTAAACTACTGTCCGGCCTTACGCGCCCAGCTTTTCGGCCATCCAGTCCGCCATGTGCCCCACGACGGGCGTGATATAATCCATGTGGCAATGCTGGGAACCGCCGTCGGTCCCCTTGTAGACCCGGAGCGTCTTGTCCTTGGAACCCGCCGCCTTGTAGAGCGATTTGGCGTCCGCGAGCGGGATTTGCTGATCGTCTTCCCCGTGCACCAGCAGGAAGGGGCACTTCATCTTCTGCACCACGCCGTCGAGCCGGAAGCCTTCGAGCTTCTCCAGGGCCTCCTCCGCCGTCTTGACGTTGAAGCTCCACGCCAGGTGGTTGCCCGGCGAGGGGAGCTGAATCTTGAACGCCGCGTCGATGCGCCTTTTCCAGATCGCGTGGTAATCCCAAATCGCGCCGTGGGCGACGCAAGCCTTGAAGCGGCGCTCCATGCTGGCGGTCCTGGGCGCGTAATATCCACCCAGACTCGACGCCATGATGCCCGCGCGCTTCGCGTTCACGTCTTTACGCTTCTCCAGCCAGTCGAGAACCGCAGAGCCCGCCACCTCGTAGTCATGCCTCAGAAAAATCTTGCGGAAGCGGATGGCCTCGCCCACGCCCGGGGTGTCGGGCACCACCACGCTCATGCCGCGCCGGGCGAGTTCCAACGCCGAGATTACCATGGGCGATTCCTTGGTGCCGTCGAAACCTGTGTAGAGCACGACCACGGGCGGTTTTGATTTACGCGTATTCTCTGCGTGGATGAAATAGCCGGGCAGCGATTTGCCCCCCTCATAGGGAATCTCGACGATCTCCGTCTTCGGCCTGTCGTTCAGGCGGACGTAGCGCTTGAAGCTGTCGATGGATTTGCGGTACACGCCCTGCGATACCTTGTCCTTCGGGAAACGGAACCGATCGGCCATCTGGTGATAGGTGGCGGAACGGGAAAAATGGCCCGCCGCCGTGAGGTCGTGGCCGCGCCGCAAAGCCGCCATCCCCATCGCCCGCAAACGATCGCCCATGCCTGCCCACTCATCGAACCAGAGATCGTCGTTGCCGACGTCTCTATCCAGATTCCTGCAGACCTCAAAAATTTCCGCCGTATCGGCCCCGCCACCCGCCACGCGCATCAGGCCGATGGAGACGATGAAAGACCAGCGATAATTGTCGGGAAAGTATGTGAACCATGGAACCTTGCGTACCGCGTTGACGACCATGCGCTATCTCCTCAAATGCAAGTATCTGGAATAAAACAACTCTCTCGGATGATGAAAGTATACGCGAGATGACGCTTTTCTTGGAATCGGGTTATGATTCGCGGGTCCTTTTGGCAACCATCTCGTATGCACAACACTTGCAGGAGCGCATAAAATGCCATTTTACAGCACCGACACCATCGAGAACGTACAGCTCAGCACGGGAAACCCGGGCGAGTACAAGCCCCTGGCCGGGGAGTTCATGAAGGCGGGCGTCGTCACCTACCGCAGGGGCACGGGCTCCAAACCTCACTGGCACAACAACGAGGAACAATACGTCTACATCATCAAGGGCAAGCGATACATGCGCCTTGGCGATGAGGAGCGAATCATCGGCCCCGGCGACATACTTCACATCCCCAGAGGGACGCTCCACGGCGGCAGGACGCTGACGGAAAAAGCGGTGATGTTCGTGGCGAAATCACCCGCCGAAGACCCCGACCTGGGCGCCGACCACCATTATCCGGACGATTTGCAAGACATCATCAAGCACCTCGACGCCAAGGCGGAGGAGCTTTACGGGACCGTGTAGGTAATCGGATAATGTCGGCTGTAGGGACAGGCCCCTGTGCCTGTCCGAGGTCGCGGACCTGAACCTACCCTATTCTTCTCCATGGTGATGTCTGACGTGGTTACAGGCTGGGCCCGCCACCGTAAAACCACGATGTTCATGTAGGGGCCGCATATGGAGTAGTTGAAAAAGCCCTCGGGGCCGGGCTTCCCGAGGGAAAAGCCCGACAGCAAGACTTGCAGCAAGAGATTCACTCCCCCCTTGAGGGGGAGTGAATGTCCTCGCTACTAGGTCGGTAACTACCTTCAGGGGGGAGTAGTTTCATAACTCGTATGTCGATTGTGAAATCCATTCCCCGCTTTAGGGGAACTTTTTCAACAACCTCTCTTCGGTCGGGTTTGACCCCTTAAAACGGGTCGTCCGGCGGCGGCGCGTCGGGTGCGGCTTCGCCGGCGGCCACGCCTTTCAGGCTCCAGGTGGTGTCCTTGACGTAGATGGCCTCGACTTCTTCGATCATCTCCGCCGCGTGGACCTCGTTCGCCGGAATGTGAATAACATCGCCAGGACCCAGTTCGTGCACCTCCCCGCCCATCGTGAACTTCTGCCTTCCGCGCATAATGTAGATGAACTGCTCGCAGGCGTGGTAATGCGGCTTCGCCTCGGTGCCCGCCTCCCAGATACGGTGGCAGAAATACATCTTCTCCCCCTTGATGGTCTCCCCGTGGCCCGAGGAGAGACCGGGGTTCTGGCGCACGTCCTTCAAGTCTTCAAATCTGTAGATAGTCATTTTATTCTCCTAGCTTGCTTAAACGCTATTTCCTGACTTTTCGGCTTGCTTCACGTGCTTTCTTGTATAAATCAACATCATCCAATTCGAGCGCCTCGATACCCTTCTTGGTGATTTCCCATTTATGCTCTTGTGTTCCTTCTTGTTTTTTGCTTTCCAAATACCCTGCATTTTTATAGTCAGTGCGTGTGATAAGCGCTTCCAATACATGCTTCTTTATTTCAGTTCCACTGAGAGGGCCTCTCTCCTTAAGCATGACAAGCACCGCGTTCATGATCTTGGCATCCGTGATTCTGGTGTTCTTGGTCATTACCCAGATTCTCCTTTCTTAACGTGATGCGCTAAATCACTTCCCCCTCACCTTCTGGATAAACGCCGCCACGGCGCGGCCGATCTCATCAGGACAGTCCTCCTGCCCGTAGTGGCGCGTGGGTATCGTTGTCTCCTCCTGGTTCGGCCACGTGCGGCAGAAGTCGCGCGCGGCCCCCGCCAGCGCGTGGCCGTACTCGCAGTTGATGAACAGTTTGGGGAGATTTTCGCTCGCGCGAAGAAAATCGCTGTAGCGCTTCACGATCTCGTAGTTGTCCTGAGGCTCGCCCTCGAAGGGAATCTCACACGCCCACTGGTGGGTCTGCCTTCTTTTCTGAGGATCCTGTGTGGGCTTTCTGTAGGCCTCCTTTTCCGCCTCGCTCAAATCGCGCACGATTCCGCGCTCGAACAGCATGGTCTCGACGAAAAAATTATCCTCCATGACCATCTGAAGCCCCGCCTCGCCGCGCAACGTCTTGAACTGCGCGACCCTGTCTTCGGGCATGTCGGTCCAAAGGCGCGGGCGCACCATGGACTCCATATAGGCAAGACCGATGGCCTGTCCGGGGAAACGCGAGACGCGATTAAAGCCCAGCGCCGCGCCCCAGTCGTGGAGCACGAAGAACGCGTTTTCCGTTGCCCCCACCGCCTCGAACCAGGCATCCAGATAAGGGATGTGATCCCGGTAGCGGCAGCCGCCGCCAGGAATGTCGTCCGACGCCCCGCTGTTCATGAGGTCGGGCGCGAGACACCGCCCAAGGCTTTCGAGTTGGGGGATTACGTTCCGCCAGAGATAAGAAGTGGCCGGATTGCCGTGAAGGAGCACGATGGGATCGCCCTCCCCGGCCTCGATATACGCCATCTCCGCGTCCAAGACCTTAACGCGCTTTCTCTCATAGGGGTCGTCAGGTGATACGGGACTCATGGAGACTCCAGAAATCAAGAATTATGATTAGAGAGAGCGCAACACAATCTTCCTCAGTTGGGCGCGCCCTCTTCCTCGCGGGGTTCGATGAGTTCGAGCCGCGAATCGCCCTCCAGCATCCCCACCCGGTAGAGGGTGTGCGCCAGAGACTGCGGAGATTTTAATACTTGCACTCGCCCGGAGGCGCTCAAAAGGAGGCGGGTGAGGTCCACCATCCGGGCGACGGCAACTCCGTCCAAAAGTTCCAAATCCTCCAAATCCAGGCTCGTGAGGTCTGTGCTTAATACCTGAGCTTCCATCGCCTCCAGGACGCGGGCCGCTCCCTCCGCATCGAGATCGCCAGCGAGCGTGTAGCGCTCGCCCGAGGCGGTTTTTCCGAGTTCGTAACTTTGATGCGAGAGTAGAATTTTTTCTTCGAAATTCACCGCGAATGGGACTTAATGGGAATGGACGCCCGTCAGCGGGAAATCGATGGGCCTGTTTTCCTTGGCGCTGTGCTCGATCGCGAGCGTCACCTCGAGCACCGTGCGGGCGTGCTCGGGAAGTGCCAGCGATACGCTCCGGCCCATCGTCACGCGCTCCAGGAACAGCCTCGTCTCATCGCGCATCGGCCCCCAGAAATCGCCCACCAGCCAGTCGCCCGCCATCATGGATTCCAGGAACACGACGTCGGACGACATGCCGTCCACGTAGGGCGAGGGTACACCCTTGTTCGTCGCCATGACGGCGTTCTTGTGCGAATCGTCTATCGCGATGGCCCCCTCCGTGCCCATGACTTCCAGGTCAATGGAGGTGATGTTCGCCGGCCAGTTGTCGGGCAGAATCCAGGAACAGCCGAAGTTCACGGTGCCGCCGTCCTCGAAGGTGAGGATCGCCCAGGCCCAGTCGCCACAGCCCATCGGATGGTGCGGGAACACCTTGCTGCCCCCCTGGGCGTAGACGCGCTTGGGTTTTCTGCCCTCGAAATACCAGAGGCAGATGTCCACCATGTAGGTGAGCGTGTCGGTGACGGGGCCGGCATGGGCGGCGCGCTTGTATATCTCCGCCCCGTTGGTGATGACGTTATAGAGCGTGGCGCGCGCGGTCTGCAGATGCCCCAGGCGGCCGCGCTGGATCTGCTCCTTGGCGTTTAAGAAACGGCGCCTTTGCCGCTGGGTGTAGCCGATGAAAAGCTCGGTATTCGATTTCTCATACGCCGCGAGAATCCTGTCCGCATCATCAAGCGACAAGGATATCGGCTTCTCGCACAGCACGGGTTTTCCGAGTTCCAGCGCCCGGCAGACGGCGTCTGCATGATCGAACTCAGGCGTCGAGACGATGACGGCGTCCACGTCGGGATGGGAGAGCACTTCTTCATTATCGCCCGCGTGGAAATCGGCCTGCGTCTCCTCGGCGATGAGCTTGGCGCGCGCGGGGTCTCTGTCCGAAAGCGCCAGGAATTTGACTTCGGGCGAACCCGACGCCAAGTGCGCGCGCAACCTCCCCATGCGCCCTGATCCTATGATGCCCAATCCGATCTGCTTCACTTTATTATCCTTCTAGATATACAGAACTGGTTTCACTTCGTCCGGCGGCGTCGCGTCTCGCGCCTTCTTCTGCCGCTCACGAAGCTGCGCGACGAGCCGCTTCATCTTATGCTCGAACGGCTCGCCTCCTGCCTGCGGTACCACTCGACCCCTTGCTCCCGGATATGCCGACGCAGCACCGGGTTGTCTATCGAGTCGTAGAGAACCAGATCGACCACCTGCGCCATGGGAATTTCTTCGATGTCGGCGGCGAGGCGAGCCTGATCGGTCAGTGTGAGGCGGCTGCCGAACAGCGCGATGTCCACGTCCGACGTCACGGTGTTGGTTCCCGTGGCCCTGGAGCCGAACAGAACGGCCCGCTCCACCTTGTCGTTGGCGGCGATGGCGGCGGTGATCGCCGCGCGATGCTTGTCCTTGAGAGCGCCCGTCATCGCCGCCGTCTCTCGTTCAGGGTTGCGCGAAGCCGCAACAAGGCCGGGTGATAGCTGTTCTTGATCAGGGCTTCCGCTTCGAGCGCAAACTCCTTGCGATAGGTATGGCTCAGCAGATTCCTCTTGTCCAAGGCGTCGAGCAGGGCCTCGCTGTCATCCTCTCCGAGATACCCGGCCTCGAAACCCTTTCGGATAATCGAACGGGGCACCTTTTCGTCATAACCCTCGAAAAACAGCAAATCCTTAAGGGTGTTCCAGGCGAGCTCAAAACTGAACTCAAACGTCTGAACCAGACCGGCTCGCTCCAGATCGCTATACTCCGTAATGGCGCAAGCATCCGTCAGTTGCGAGAGAGCGTTTTCGAAGCTTTCCAGCCTCTGCATCCAGCGGGCTTCATCGAGATTACTCATCATCCGCCCTCCAGAATCCCCGCGCTTTCAAGATCCCGGCGATGAAGGCGCCTGGGCGGGAGATGGAGCCGCTCATCACCCCGATGTTCCCTGCTTCACCTTTTCATCCGGTAAACGGCAGTTCGATGACCTCGCCGCCCCGGCGGGCGCTCTCTTCCATCGCAAGCGTGAGTTCCAGCACGGCGCGGCCCGTCTCCGCGTCGCAGAGCGGCACGTCCTTGCCGGTGGTCACGCGCTCCAGGAACAGCCTCGTCTCGTCCCGCATGGGCCCCACGAAATCGCCCACGGCCCAGTCCCCCGGCATGGCGGAGCCCAGGAAGGCGACCTCCACCGAGGAGTCAGGCGCATAGGGCGAGGGGACGCGCTCGTTGCCCACCATCATGACGTCCTTGTGGCCGTCGTCGATGCGGACCGCACCCTCGCTCCCGAAGATGTCCATGCTGATGGTCGCCACCGTGGCGGGCCAGTGCTCGGGCAGCGCCCAGTTCCCGCCCAGACACGCCGCCGCCCCGTCGTCGAAGGTGACGACCGCCCAGCCGTAATCCCCCATCTGGTCCGGATGATCGTGAAACACCTCGCTGCCCGCCTGCGCGTATACACGCACCGGCTTTCTGGGCTGGAAGAACCAGAGCGCCATGTCGGCCATGTAGGTGATCTCGTCCGTGAAGGGATTCGCGTGCGGGGCGCGCAGGTAGACCTGCCGCGCGGTGGGGCGCGTGTTGTAGATGGTCATGCGCGCGGTCATCACCTCGCCCAGGCGGCCTGCGTCGATGTGCTCCTTGATGGCCAGAAATTTTCGCCTGATCCGCTGCGTGTAGCCGATGTAGAGCTCGGCGCCGCCCTTGTCCTTGGACTCCATGATCCTGTCCGCATCCGGCAGCGTGAGCGCGATGGGCTTTTCGACCAGTACGGGCTTTCCGGCTTCCAGCGCCATGCAGATGGCTTCGGTGTGCTCGCCCTCGGGCGTTGAGACGATGAGGGCATCCACCTGGGGGTGTTCGATGACCTCACGGTTATCCGAGGTATGAAAGGCCGCCTCGTTCTGCTGGGCCACGGCCTCGGCGCGCTGGGGGTCGATGTCCGATATGGCGAAAAAATTCACCACCGGCGAAGTCGCCGCCAGATGCGCGCGGAGCGAGCCGATCTTGCCCGCCCCGATCAGACCGATACCGACCTCTTTCTTGTGAATCACCATATGTGTCTCTCCTTCAGGGTCGGCGAATCCTACAATCCCGACCCGCGCTCTGCAAGGCGCGGAGGCCGGCTTCGAATAAAACCGGTGAGAAGACTTCGGCGACGGGATGAAAAACAGAAAGTGGGGAAAACCGCAGGAGGTACCCTCCTCTGGCGAAGCGCGGGATAAAACCTTATAGTGCGTCGCCAAATTGACGAAAACCCAAAATCACCACCGGAGGATTCCCCTTGAACGCGCAAAATTCACTCGCCGCCCTTCTTCATGAGCCAGGCCGCCTGGAACTCGTGGAGCGTCCCGTTCCCGAACCCGGCCCCGGCGAGGTGCTCGTCGAAGTCGGCGCCTGCGCGATATGCGGCAGCGATTTCCACCTGATGGACGGACACGTGCGGCGCGCGAAATACCCCGTCGTGCCGGGCCATGAACTCATGGGCGTGGTGAGCGCGCTGGGTCCGGGCGTAGAAGGGGTGGAAGTCGGCGCGCGCGCCTGCATCGAGAACCACGTGCACTGCGGGGAATGCTATTTCTGCAAGATGGGCCGGGTGAATCTGTGCAACAACTCGCGCTCCATCGGCATGAACACCGACGGCGGCTACAGCCGCCATGTCGTGGCGCCCGCGAAGTCCGTGCTGCCCCTGCCGGATGATCTGGACGACGCTACTGCCTCGGTGATGCAGACGCTGGGGACGGGCTACCACGTGGTGATGAACCGCGCGCGGCTGGAAGCCGGCGAGACCGTGGCCATCATCGGGATGGGGCCTGTGGGCATGTGCGCGCTGGCCGCTGCGAAATACGTCGGCGCCCGCGTTATCGCCATCGATGCGGTGGCGGAAAGGCTGGAAGTCGCCCGGGAGATGGGGGCGGATGAGACGATAGACGTGCGCGAACACGATTCGGTTTCCGCCGTGCAGGACCTGACCGGCGGACACGGGGCGGACGCCGTTTTGGAAGTGGTGGGCGGGGCGCAGAACAAGACGATGGCGCAGGCCTTCGAGATGGCGCGCAAGGGCGGGCGCATCGTCGTCGTGGGCGCGTTCTCGGTGGATGCGCCCATACCGCTCGAGCATCTACAGCACCTGGAAAAAGAGATTATCGGATCGCGCGGACACCCCGACACCTTCGAGGTCTGCATCGACCTGGCCGCGCGCGGGGAGTTGAACATTAAACCCATGATCACGCACCAGATACCGCTTTCCATGGTGCACCGGGGCATCGAAATGATGCGCGAGCGAAAAGACGGGGCCATCAAGGTGGTGCTTTTACCGAATCAGGAAAGCTGAATTTCATACTTACCGGCAACCTTCGGGTCCCGACGAAGTTTCCCCTATGAAAAAACCACCCACGCATCACCATGAAAGCATCGACGCAGGGAGAAAAGTGTGAACACGCAAAGAGAAGAAACTATCGGCTTCATCGGCCTGGGCCTCATGGGCCGGGCGTTTTCCAGGAACCTGATCGAGGACGGCTACCGCCTCGTGGGGGCGGACCCGGTTCCGGCGGCGCAGGATGAATTCAAGACGCTGGGAGGCTCCGTGCTCGCCTCTCCCAACGAGGTGGCCGAGTCGGCCGATTTCGTATTCATCTCGGTGCCGAACTCGAAGATATCGCTCGAATGCGCCCGGGGCGAGGCAGGCTATCTCACGGCCGATCCCGACAAGAAACCAAAGGCCGTGGTCGACACCACCACGGCGGACCCCGAGGACACGCGCGAGATGGCGCGGCTGTGCGCAGAGCGCGGCTTCGACTTCATGGAGGCGTGCGTGAGCGGCAACAGCGAGAACGTGAAGAACCGCTCGGGCCTCTTTCTCGTGGGCGGCGAGGAGCGGACGCACGCGCTCGTGAAGGACATGCTCGGCCGCCTGCTATCGGACCAGATCCATTGCGGGGCCGCGGGCGACGGCGCGACGATGAAGGTGCTCATCAACTACCTCACCTGCCTGCAGCGGTGCGCCATCGCCGAGACCCTGCGCATGGGCCTGAGAGCGGGCGTCAAGGGAGAACTGCTCTTAGACGCCTTCATGCGGAGCGCCGCTGACAGCAGGCAGCTCAGGAACCGAGGCCCCCGGATGGTGAGCGGAGACTTTTCGAACCCCGTGAGCACGCTCGACGTGCTGACCAAGGACATCAAGCTCGGCCTCGCCCTGGGCCAAAGCGTGGACGCCAACATGCCGCTCGGCGACCTCTGCCTGCCCTTTTACACCTATGGACAGGAACTGGGATTCGGCTCCCTCGACAGCGCGGCGGTGTATAAGGTGTTCGAGGCGCGGGAGGAAAGCGGCGGGTAAGGATGAGTTGTTGTAGGGGCGGCTCCACGATAACCGACGCCGGAGAAGGCTGAGGAAAACTGGCCCCTAGAAACTGAGCGAGATGTCGCGGTGGTGGGACATGCAGGCCGCCACGGGTTTCGCGAGCCGGCTCGGCAGCCGCTCCAGCTGCCGGACGCCGATGGTTTCCCGCAGCACGGCCTCATAAGCCGCCAGACCGGTGTCCAGTTCCTGGGCGGCGCGGGTTCGCCAGGCCACCTCGCGCTCGAACAGGGCGATCACGTCATTCAGGCGCTTCCCGGCGCGCTTCTTGCCGGACTTGCCACGTCTCGCGTCCGCGCGCGCCCTGGAGAGGCCCGAGCGCAGATCATAGGTTCCGGGAACTTTTCTGAACGCGCGTTCGGCCTCGCGGATGGCGGAACCCGCCTTTTTGGCCGTCTGCGTCTGCAGGATTTCGGGCAGCCCCTTGAGCCTGGCGCCGGCTTCTTCCAGGGCGGCCACCTTCGCCAGCATCTCGCGCACCGTGGTCACGGAGGCGTAGGCGTCGTCGACGTTGCGCCGGTATGTGCGGCGGGCGCGGGTCTCCGTCTTTTCGAGAGTCTGGTATCGCCTGCGCATCTTCTTCCCGCCTTCGGGGCGTCTCGCCTCGGTGCGCGCCCTAAGTTTCGTCAACTCCTCGATCTCGTGGCGCAGCGCCGCCGCCCCGTCCGCATCCCGCCCCATGCGCCGGATGGTGGTGCGGATCTCGCGGATCTCGCGGTCGATCCGCCTCTCGTCCGCGTTGACGCGCCGGATGACGGTGTGCAAGGGCTGATAAGTCTCCCCGAACTTCTTTCGCTCCGCACTCGCGCGGCGCACTTGCGCGACCAGGTCGAAGGTCCGGGCCGCCTTCTCCATGCCGCCGGTCAGTTTCCCCCGGACTTTGTTGGGCAGATAGCCGGTATCGAGTTTTTGCGCGGCTCCAATGCTCGCGCGTATCTTCTCGCCGTCGCGGTCGTACTGCTCGAAGAGGTGCTGCTCCAGGCAGGCCTGCAAGCGCGGGTTCCGCGGAGGCGGCGCGGTCTCGCCGGTGAGCGACGTGCGCGTCGGCAGGTAGTTCACCAGGGGCGGATAGAAGCCGACGATGCCCAGGGCCACGAGCTGCAGCACGATGAAGGGGACCACGCCCCGGTAGATGTCCGTCGTCAGCACGGCGGGCGGCGCCACGCCGCGCAGGTAGAACAGCGCGAAACCGAACGGCGGCGTCAGGAAAGAGGTCTGCATGTTGACGCCGATCATCACCCCGAGCCAGACCGCGGTGACGTTGGCCGAGGGGTCCGAGAGCAGGATGGGGGCCACGATGGGCACCACCACCACCGCGATCTCGATGAAATCGAGGAAAAACCCGAGGATGAAGATCACCGCCATGACGACGATGAACTGGCTCCAGAAGCCGCCGGGCAGGGTGGTGAGGAATTCCTTCACCAACTCCTCGCCGCCAAAGCCCCGGAAGGCGGAGGTGAGCATGGCCGCGCCCAGGAGGATGATGAAGACCATGGCGGTGGTCTTGGCGGTCTCGACCATGACGCCCGCGAGCATGTTCTCGGTGCGGTAGGCGCGCCAGCCGCTCCAGGCCACGGAGACCAGCAGGCCGGCGACCGCAATTCCGGCGAACGTCACGCCGATAGCCTCGTAGGCGCCGTGGATGGTGCGTATGTTCAGGTCGACGGTGACCAGCAGAACGAAGAGCGCGAGCAGGGACAGGCCCGCGATGATGGCCGGCGTGTAGCACCCGCGCTGACCCTCGCTCAACCGGTAGCCCGCCATGATGGTGGCGCCGACGGCGCCGATGGCGCCCGCCTGGTTGACCGTGGCGATGCCCGCGATGATGGAGCCGAGCACGGCCAGGATGAGCGCCAGGGGCGGAATCAGCGCCATCACCACGCGGGCGGCGAACTGGCGGTCGAAGTCGCCTTCCATGGGGATGGCCGGCGCGGTGTTCGGCCGGATGAGGGCGGCCGCGAGTATGTAGGCGACATAGAGGCCCACCAGCACCAGGCCGGGCACGATGGCGCCCAGGAACATGTCGCCCGCGCTGGCCGAGGTGATGCTGAATTCCGTGGGCATGATGAACTGGCCGGTGGAGGCCTTGAAGTCCACCAGCCGCAGCGTGCCCGCCTGATCGGTGGCGTTCGAGAGCTGGTCGGCCAGGATGATGAGCACCACCGAGGGCGGGATGATCTGCCCCAGCGTGCCCGACGCGCAGATGGTGCCGGTGGCGAGCCGGCGCGAGTAGCCGTTGCGCAGCATGGCCGGCAGCGAGATGAGGCCCATGGCCACCACGGTGGCGCCGAGAATGCCTGTGGTGGCGGCCAGCAGCGCGCCCACCAGCACCACCGAGATGCCGAGCCCCCCCGGAACCGGCCCGAACAGGCGCGCCATGGTCACCAGCAGGTCTTCGGCGATCTTCGAGCGCTGCAGCATGATGCCCATGAACACGAACAGGGGCACGGCGATGATGGTGTCGCGCTCGACCTCCCAGTAGACGCCCCGGAAATTGGTGACGCCGGCCGTCAGCCACTGAACGGGGCCGTCCTGCGCGAAGAAGGCGCTGACGTCCCCGGCGAAGATGTAGCCGGTGATCGACGCGAGGGCGATGGTCAGGATGGCCGAGCCGGGCAGCGCGAACGCCACCGGGTAGCCCGACGCCAGCGCCAAGGCCATGGCCAGGACCAGCAGTGCGAGAAAGAAAAGCTCCACGGTCAGGCCGGCTCGTGTGCGGACCGGCTCGGCGACTGCCCGCGGAGAACCGCCATGGCGTCGAGGTAGTAAGCCAGGAACTGCGTCATCATGGACACGGCGTAGACGGCGAGGAAACCCGCCATCAGGTACTTGACGTAGAGACCGTACCCGCTCTGGGAGGTTTCGTAATACAGCAAAGGGCTGTTGATGACGGACGCCTTGCCCGACATGCCGACGGCGAGGATGG
Source organism: Nitrospinae bacterium bin107 (assembly GCA_002238965.1). GTDB lineage: Bacteria > UBA8248 > UBA8248 > UBA8248 > UBA8248 > Bin107. The sequence continues at coordinate 151,567 of MPNJ01000001.1, forward strand.
TCCAGCACAGCGGCACGCCGAGCAGTATGGAGCCCCACGCGTTGACCAGGGCCTTGCGCCGATCGCTGAAATGCGTGTAGAGCACGTCCACGCGGACGTGGCCTCCGGCGACCAGGGTGTGGGCGCTGGCGAACAGGAACAGCGCGGCGTACCAGAAACGCACCAGATCGCCCATGAACGCCTGCTCATAGGAGAAGATGAAGCGCGCGATGACTATCTGGAACTCGGCGACGACCACGAGAAGCGCGAGCCAGATGAAATCGAGCCCCCGCCTGAAGCAGGCCACCACGGCCGCCGCGAGCATGAGCGGCAAGTGCACGTAGAGGCCGCGGAAACTCGAGACGCCCAGTTGCCGGGCCAGCGCCTTGCCGAACACCGCGGGCAGGAGGCCTTCCACGCGCAGGAACGATATGACGCCGTCGACGATCCCGATAAAGAACGTCGACCAGAAGGCCGCAGAGATAACATAGGCGGTGACGGAATAGAGAAGCGCCGCGTCCGAGGCGAACGGCCTCTCGCGGTTCCGGAGCGCGAAGACGGTGATGGCGGCGACCGGAATGACGTAGCCGGCGCTCTGAAGCCATGCCAGCAGAGCCGCCGCCCCGCCGGGCGGGGCGCCGCCCATGATGCGCGCGACGCCCGGCCAGCCGAACCAGTAGACCAGATAGTTGTTGAAGAGAAACACGAACGTCGTAGCGGCCAGCGACAGCGCGAACGCGCGGTAGAGCGCGTCCGCGATGCCGGGCCGTCTTTCGTCCTCGTTCAACCGATCTTCCGTCACCGTATGAAACCGTAGCGGTCCGTCATGCTATACGCCGGTCGCCTAGTTCGAGACGCCCAGCACGCGGTTGCGCTGCGCCACGAACGCCTGGTCGGAGAGATTCGACCACGCGCCGATCTCCCGGCGCGCCTTGTCGAAACTCTCATGGATGCGCTTGGCGAGCGGGCTGTGGGTCACCACACCCGCGAAGACCTCCTCGGCCGCTTTGCCGAACGCGTCGTAGATGTCGTCGTTGAACTTGCGCACCTGGACGCCCTGATCGCGCGTGAGCCTCGCCAGCGCAGCGCCGTTCTTGGCGTTGTACTCGGCCATCATCACGTCGTTCTCCATGGCGGCCGCGGCCTCGATCATCGTCTGATCGGCCTTCGAGAGCGAATCCCAGAACTTCTTGTTGAAGCCCGCGGAGAGCATCGAGCCGGGCTCGTGCATGCCGGGATAGTAGTAGTACTTGGCCGCTTCGTAGAACTTCATGAACTCGTCGTTCCACGGCCCCACCCATTCGGTGGCGTCGATGGCGCCCGAGACGAGGTTCTCGTAGATCTGCCCGCCCGGCAGGGACACCGGCGAGGCGCCGAGCTTCGCCATGACGTCGCCGCCCAGGCCCGGGATACGCATCTTGAGGCCCTTCAGGTCGTCGGGGCTGTTGATCTCCTTGCGGAACCAGCCGCCCATCTGGACGCCCGTGTTGCCGCACATGACGCCCTTGAGCCCAAACCCTGCGGCCAGTTCGTCCCAGAGCTGCTGTCCGCCGCCAAAACGGATCCAGGCGTTGAACTCGGTGTAGGTGAGGCCGAAGGGAACGGCGGTGAAATAGGCCCAACCCGGATGCTTGCCCTTCCAGTAGTAGTCGGCCGCGTGATAGGCCTGCGCGTTGCCCGACGCCACCTCGTCGAACGAGTCGAATGCGCCGACGCGCTCGCCCGCGGCGAAGTAGCTCACCTTGATGCGGCCGTCGCTCATATCCTGGAGCCGTTTGGCGAAACGCTGCGCCCCGGTGCCGAGCCCCGGGAAATCGCGCGGCCAGGTGGTGACGATGGCGATCTCGAGGCGCTTCCTCATTACGGCGGGCGCCTTCTGCGCCCGGGCCAACCCGCTGCCTGCCACGACCGCAGCGGCGGTCCCTGCCGCGGTCCCGGCAATAAAGTCACGACGTTTCATGGGGTTCTCCTTTATGAGAGTTGGTTAATACCCACATCATCAGCTACCGGTTCGCCGGACGAATACGAACGGCCAACCACCCTTTCAAACTCATCGGCAATGTGTTGTGACGCAAGTAAACATACTATGCCAAGCGCTATTCCGGCGCAACCGCAAAATTCACGAAGGTTGGTCAAGCCGGGGGAATCGACACTCCCGAGTTCCTGCACGGGCTCCGACCCGCAAGAGGTTGTTGAAATCCCCGACGAACGAAGGTTCGACGCGGACGGGGTGCAGGAATTGATGCGGGAGGGGGTGTAGGGACAGGTCGCGACCTCGGACAGGCGCGGGGGCCACGGACAGGCACGGAGGCCTGTCCCTACGGTAGGCGGCGGTTCTCCAGCAACCTCCCAGGACGAAAACCACCCCGCCCTACCACCCTTGTCAGGGGGGCAAGAAAAAGCAAAGCCCCCTCTGCCCGGCGGGGACGCAACACCTTTTTATACCCCCCCCCCCCGACAAGGGGTTGTTGAATAACCCGGCTTTGGGAGCGGGCGCGTTCCTCTCGCCCCGCCTCGCTGCCGTATCGCCCTCACCCTAAGTAGCCGCCGAAGGTAGAACACGACTGGGGAAGGAGCGTTTGTATCGAAGGGGGCGACCGTTCGTCCCTCGATACGGCGCGCAAGCGCGCCTACTCGGGATGAGGAGGTTTTTCAACAGGCCCCCTCAAAGTGGGGAGTGGTTTGCTCTCTCGTCAGACGACAAGAACCCTCGAGGGGGGAGTGGTATGACCCGGCTCGCAAGCTTTTTTCCGCAATCCCGTATGCGGCCCCTACACACTGCTCCCCTCAGTCGCAACAAACCGCCGTTCACCGCCCGGGGGGCCCTTTCCCGCAACGCCCCGCGCCGCGCCTCCCCGCATTTCCCCGCATTTGCCGCACGCCCTGAAACCCCGCATTCCGCTATCGTGCGCGCGGCGCCGGAAAACGATTTTCCCGCATCCTGCGGATTGGAAAGCGCGGAGGTTTCTCATGGAATCAGGGAACGGGGCGAGAGCGAAGGCGGCGGATCCCGGCGCGTCGGGGCTGTTGAAAAAGTCCTCGCCCGGGGCATCGCTTTTACCCCCTGTCAAGGGTGGTTTCGAGCCGGGGGCGGGAATGCCAATCACCGAATTGTTCACGGCAGCGGACAGGCCCCCGCGCCGCGTGAACCACCATGCCGCCCGCTTCCGGAACGGGCTTTCTCAACCCCGCCCCGGCTCCGGGCCGGAGGCCTCGATGAGGGCGGAGGCGCGCATGGACGCAAGGACGACGAAGAAAATAAAAATAATCCAATTATCCGTAAATATGGATAAATTCACGGGGGTTTTCGATAAATTCCTGAAATGTCATGCTCCCGTAAATCATTGTAATCAAAAAGGTTATCATATAAATATGAGCGCCCTGCACTCAGATTCGGCGTAAAAAAAGTTTTGGGGCGCACGCGCATTTCCCCGCAACTGCCCGCATTTCCTCCCGCGCCGCATCCCGCCGGCCAACGCCCGCTCCCCGGCCGGCCAACTCCGCCGGACCGCCCCGCCTCCCGGGACGGGGCGTTTCCGTTCGCCGGCTGAACGTGATATGTTCAGTCATATCCACGCCGCCACACGCCACGGGAGATGCCCTATCGATGGAGAGGAATCCTCAGGATATCGGGGAAGCGCCCGTAAGGGAGGATGGCCCGTCCATCTCCTCGAACGGGGCGCAGCGAGACGACTCCGGCGACGCGAGGTATCTGCCCGACCCGGCGGGCGCGCCGTTTCCCGAGGCTGAAACGGAACTCGACAAGGTAGAAACCGACGAGTGGCTCGAATCGCTCGATTACGTCCTGCAAACCAGAGGCCCCGATCGGACGAAGACCCTCCTCCGCCATCTGCAGGTTCATGCGGTGCGCGCGGGCGTCGTCCGCCCGTTCTCGGCGAATACGCCGTATATCAACACCATCCCGCTGGAAAAGCAGCCAGCCTTCCCCGGGGACCGGGGGATCGAGCGGCGCATTAAAAGCCTCGTCCGCTGGAACGCGATGGCCATGGTGGCGCGCGCCAACAGGGAGGACGCCTCCATCGGCGGGCACATCTCCACATACGCCTCGGCCGCCACGCTGCTCGAAATCGGGTTCAACCATTTCTTCCGGGGCAAGAACGACCCGTGCGGTGGCGACATCGTCTACTTTCAGGGCCACAGCGCACCCGGCATCTACTCCCGGGCGTTTCTTGAAGGACGCCTGACGGAGAAAAACCTCGAAAACTTCCGGCGCGAGCTCAAAGAGGGCGGCGGCCTCTCCTCCTACCCGCATCCCTGGCTGATGCCCGACTTCTGGGAATTCCCCACCGTATCGATGGGCCTCTCTCCCCTGATGGCGATATACCAGGCGCGCTATCTCCATTACCTGGAAGATCGCGGACTCAAGCCCGCGACGGGCCAGAAAGTCTGGGCCTTCCTGGGCGACGGCGAGATGGACGAGCCCGAATCGCTGGGCGCCATCACCCTGGCCGCGCGGGAGAAGCTCGACAACCTGATCTTCGTCATCAACTGCAATCTCCAGCGCCTCGACGGCCCGGTGCGCGGCAACGGGAAAATCATCCAGGAACTAGAGGCCGCCTTCCGGGGCGCGCGCTGGAACGTCATCAAGGTCATCTGGGGGGACGACTGGGATCCCCTCATCGATATGGACGACGAGGGCGTCCTGCTCCAGCGGATGAACGAGACGGTCGACGGCCAGTATCAGAAATACAGCGTCGAGACGCTCCGAAAAGGCGACTATGTGCGCGAGCACTTCTTCGGCGGCGACCCGCGGCTACAGGCGATGGCCGACATGATGACCGACGCCCAACTCCACAGAATGCGGCGCGGAGGACATGACCCCGAAAAAGTGTTCGCCGCCTACCAGGCCGCCATGGAGTGCAAGGAGCGTCCCACGGTCATCCTCGCGAAGACAGTGAAGGGCTATGGTTTGGGCGAGGGTGGTGAGGGCAGAAACGTCACCCACCAGCAGAAAAAACTCAACGAGGATGAACTCAAGGAATTCCGCACGCGCTTCGAGATTCCCATATCCGATGAAGAAGTCGCCGAGGCGCCGTTTTACCGCCCGGCGGAAGATAGCCCCGAAATCCTGTACCTCAAAGAAAAGCGGGTAAAACTCGGCGGGTATGTCCCCACGAGGCGGAGCGTATCCACCCCGCTCAAGCCGCCGCCTGACGACTTGTTCGAGGAGTTCTTGCAAGGAACGGACGGGCGCGAAGTCTCCACGACCATGGTCTTCGTCAGAATCCTGAGCAAGCTGCTCCGCGACGAGGGATTGGGCAAACTCATCGTTCCCATCGTACCCGATGAGGCCAGAACATTCGGTATGGAAGCCCTGTTCCGGCAAATCGGGATCTACTCCCACGCCGGTCAGCTGTATGAACCCGTCGACCGCGACAGCCTTTTGTATTACAAAGAAGCGCAAGACGGACAGATTCTCGAGGAAGGAATCACCGAGGCGGGTTCGATGGCTTCTTTCATCGCCGCCGGAACCGCATACGCCACCCACGGCGTGAACACCATCCCGTTCTACATCTACTATTCGATGTTCGGCTTTCAGCGCATCGGCGATCTGATTTGGGCGGCGGCGGACATGTGCGCGCGCGGCTTCCTGATCGGCGGGACAGCCGGCAGAACCACTCTGAACGGGGAAGGACTCCAGCACCAGGACGGCAACAGCCACCATCTGGCGTATCCCGTACCGAATCTGCTCACATACGATCCGGCTTTCGCCTTCGAGATGGCGGTGATCATTCAGGACGGAATACGCAGGATGTACCAGGAACAGGAGAAAATCTTCTACTACCTCACCGCCTACAACGAGAACTACGCCATGCCGCCGATGCCGGAGGGGGCGCAGGACGGGATATTGAAAGGCATGTATCTCTTCAAGCGCTCGGAGATGGACTCGGGTCTCAATGCGCAATTGTTGGGCAGCGGCACCATCATGAACGAGGTGCTCAAAGCGCAGGAAATGTTGGAGAAGCGCTATACGATTTCCACAGACGTCTGGAGCGTAACGAGCTACAAGGAGCTCAGGCGGGACGCACTCGAAGTCGAGCGATGGAACATGCTGCACCCGGATTGCGCGCCGAAAACCCCTTACGTGACGCAATGTCTCGCGCGCGCACCCGGCGTTTGCGTGGCGGCCTCGGACTATGTGAAAGCTACACCCGATTCGATTTCAAAATGGGTGCCCAAGCCCATGGTTTCGCTGGGGACCGAGGGGTTTGGGAGAAGCGAGTCGAGAGCTTCCCTGAGAGATTTCTTTGAAATCGACGCGCGTTATATCGTGCTTGCCACTCTGTACAGCTTGGCGCGTAACAAGAAGATATACCCCGAACTCGTGAACAATGCGATGAAAGACCTCGATATCGACCCCGAAAAAACCAACCCGATGATTTCCTAATTCAAATCCCGAGGGAGTTCCATGACCATCGAACTCAAACTCCCCGAACTCGGGGAAAATATTACGTCCGGAAAAGTGATCGCCGTTTTGGTGAACGTGGGAGATACCATAGCGGTGGATCAGTCGGTCATCGAAGTGGAAACCGACAAGGCGCTCATTGAAGTCCCCTCATCCGTTGGGGGCAAGATAACGGAAATTCATCTCAAACCCGGCGACGACGCCGAAGTGGGAGAAACCATTCTCGTCATCGAAGAAAGCGACGCGAGCATGGAGCCCACTTTGGATAAGAAGGATTTTGAGGAAATCTCAACAGACACCGCCGAGTCAATGGGTCCGGAAGAAACCCAGCCCATGCTGATAGACCAGCCCGCACAGCCTTTAGAGACAGCGGGCGAAGATGCCGCGACTGAACCCGCGCCTGCCAGATTTACCCTGGAATCCACTGATGCCCCGTCAGAGGCGCCTGTGCCGGAGGCTGCCGAAACTCCAGTACCAAAAAGCAAAAAAGAGCCCGCGCCCGCGGCGCCCTCGGTACGCAGAATCGCTCGCGAGGCGGGCGTCGACATAAGCGATGTGCCGGGCAGCGGGATTGGAGGCAGAATATCCGCGCAAGACGTCAAGGAATTCGTGGCGGCGCAAGGAGGTACCGCCGTACCGGATACGCCTGCTCCCGCATTGATGAACGTGCCCGTTCAACTGCCCGACCTCGCCCGCTGGGGAGGAATTGAACGCAAGCCCATGTCGGGCATCCGGCGTGCGACGTCTGTGAATCTCTCTCGCGCATGGACGAACATCCCCCATGTAACTCAGTGCGAAAAAGCCGATATTTCCGAACTCGACGCATTGAGAAGAAAATTCTCCCCAAAAGCAGAGGCCGCCGGTGGCAAACTCACCGTAACCGCCATTCTCATTAAAGTCATCGCATCGGCCCTCAAAGTCTTCCCGCAATTCAATGCGAGCGTAGATACGGCGAACGAAGAGATCATCTATAAAGACTATGTTCACGTGGGTGTTGCCGTGGATACCGAAAATGGTTTGCTTGTTCCGGTGATTCGAAATGCGGACAAGAAAAACATCGTCGAACTATCAGTGGAACTAGGTGTAGCGGCGGAACGCGCCCGCTCCCGAAAACTCGCTCCCGACGACATGCAGGGCGGCTCCATCACCATCACGAACCTCGGAGGCTTTGGCGGCACCTATTTCACCCCGATAGTGAACTGGCCCGAAGTCGCCATCCTCGGCGTCTCCCGGGCGCGGATGGAACCGGTTTGGGTGAAAACCGAGAAGAAATTCGAACCGCGCCTGATGCTTCCGCTCATGGTTTCTTACGATCACCGCATTATTGACGGAGCGGATGGCGTCAAATTCTTGAGGTGGGTGGCCGATGCGTTGGAAGAGCCCATGCTCATGACCCTCGAGGGTTGAACGAATCTTTCGGATGCGCATACGGCCGTCTGTTTGTGCATGGCGGGGATGCACGCCCCCGGAATCCTCTAGATCGATCAGCTCCAGCGTCTCCAATTAAAAATTCTCCCCGATTTGCCTTTTGGATGCCTTTTCGATGACGAATCTCTTGGGCGATTGGAATTTCCTGCAGTCCTGGTGGTGGAAACCCTACATCAAACCCCTTATTGGTCTGGCCTGGTTTGCGGGCGTCATCGCGCTGGGTGCGATCATCTTCTTCGCGGTTATGGGGAGCGCCAGACTCTCCGAATACAGAGAAGCCCTCTTCCCTCCCAAAGAACCCGAGATTCCTGAGGACGAGGCAGAGCTTATCGATTTCATGGAGTCTTACTTCCCGGAAGCGTCCGAAGAAGAGATCATACTGATGGAGCAAATCCTCGACGACGTCATGAAGGAGGATATTCATCCGCAAATGGCGCGTGAAATTGAAGCCCGGGGCATCCCTGTCCGGCTGCTGACCCTCCCGCCGCCTGAAATCGTACGCGCAGTGGGAAGCTATCCCGTGGCCGTGTGGATTCCTCAATTGAACGCGATTGAGATATACGCTTCAGTTGTCAAAAGCGAATGCAGGCGAGACCCGAAGCGCTACAGAGAAAAAATAGGCGACCTGCTGCTGCATGAAATCGGTCACGCCCTGGGTCTTGATGAACCAACAATCAAGGATTTCGGCGTGTAGCGGCTCTACTCCTCCGCGCCGTGCCCGTTGAGATCAGCAGGGTCGGTCACTTCCAAGCTACCCTTAAGCCCGAACAAGCGTTGCATCTTCTTCCTGAAGGCCGGTGTGAAGAGCCTTTCGGCATAATATCGACCCGCCACCCTCTTGTTCACCTGCGCCAGAGTGGGATAGACGTGAACCGTATCCACCACCTCCTTGATGTGCATCTTCTTGCGGACGGCCAGCACAAACTCGTGTAATATCTCGCCCGCTGCTGGCCCGACCAGATCAGTTCCCACGAGCCTTCCCTTCTCGTCGCACACGACCTTGCAGATTCCTTCCGTTTCCCCGTCCAGGACGGCGCGGTCCACACGGCTCATCGGAAAGCGAAACACTTGGATGCGATTCGCCCCCAATGCCGCTTCGGCGTCAGCTTCGCTCATGCCGACATGCGCCGCCTCGGGCGTGGTATAGATCGTCCACGGCACGGCGTCATAGTTCGTTTTCTTCTTCAGAAACGGGAGCGAGATGCCAAATGGCGCGCTGAAGAGCATGTTCCTGAGCGCCACACCCGCCTCATACTCCGCCATGTGGGTAAAGAGATACTGGCCCCTGATATCGCCTGCGGCGAAGATGCGCGGATTCGCGGTTTGAAGATATTCATCCGTCTCCACACCGTGCGGGGTGTAATTCACGCCAGCCTTCTCCAGGTCCATCCCACCCACGTTGGGCGATCGCCCAGTCGCAATGAGCAGTTGATCGCACACCCACTCCCTTTTTCCAGACGGCGTATCGGCCTCTAAAAAAATCTCTTCCCCTCGTTTCTCGACTCTCTGCGTGTTCACGTTGAAATGGAGTTTGAGACCGGATTCCGTCAAGGAATCGGCCAGAATTTCGGCCATTTCCTTATCGAGTCTCGGCAAGAGCTTCGGCGCGCTTTGCAGCACTTCCACCTCTGCGCCGAGTTGCTGAAACGCCTGTGACAATTCCAGTCCTATCGGTCCCGCTCCCAGCACCACCAGGCGTCTCGGCAACTCTTCCAAATCGAAAACGGTCTCGTTCGTGAGATAGGGCACGCTATCGAGACCGGCGATGGGCGGCACGAAGGGAGAACTGCCCATGGACAGCAAAAACCGCTTGGCCCGCAGCGTCCTGTCCCCAATCTGAAACGTATCGGGACCGGTGAAAGCGCCATCTCCGAAGATCACCTCGATTCCCATGCCCTCGAAACGCTCTGGCGCGTCGTGCTCGCCGATGTGGGCCTGGGCCGCCTTCATCCGCTTCATGACACGGGGAAAATCGACCCGCACGTCGCTCACGTCAATCCCGAACTCGGGCATCGAGCGCGCCTGCGCCGCGAGCCGCGCCGAGCGGATAAGACCTTTCGAAGGCACGCACCCATAGTTCAGGCAATCTCCGCCGAGCTTCGCCTTCTCCACGAGCGCGGCTTTGGCCCCCAGTTGGGCAGCCCCAACGGACGCCACCAGACCGCCGACTCCCCCCCCGATGGATACCAAATCAAACACCGACTCATTTTGCATCTTTATATCCTCTCCAGACGGCGAAAAGCGTCTCTCCCGTAACGAACGCGAACCAGTCCGCTCAAGATGTTACTTTATCCAAGGGTTTCAGCCCGAACAAGAAAAACAAGAACGCGATAAACAAATAACCGACAGCTATGCCGGGCGCCGCCCCCCAGCCGAAAAAACTAACGACGCCGCCGGGCGTGATTCTCCAAGCGTGAATTATCCCGAACCAGCTCAATACCGCGCCGGCCAACGCCCATCCTCCCGCCTGTTTCGGTTCCTTATCTACCAGTTTTGCTACGATGGCCGTAAGGATGATGGACGTAAATAGAAATCCGCGCTCCAAGGTAACCATCCCCACCAGGTGAAAACCCACTTTGGCGAACGCATCCTGTCCCACTTTCCACAAGGTTGTGCCCGCTCCCCTGAGGGAGGATTCCACCATCAGCAAACCCCAGGCGGCGATGGCGGGTATCAAACCGATAGCCACGGCCGGCCCGTGGTTCTTCGGCACAGCCTGAAATGCCTGGGTGAGCATCATCACCCCGATCCAGAGCATGAGGGCGAAGAGCGCCTCGCCCGGAATGATTTTCGAAAGCGCCGCTATCGAACCGGTAAAGCAGAGAACCGTCATCACCGTCCCGTTCAAGGCGCTGTAACCCGCGCGCGCCCCAACCCTCTTCCAGGCCGGATGTCCGATATATATCGTCGTGGGAAAACAACTCCCAAGACACGCCGCGAGAAGCGAACCCGCGCCGTTCACCGCGAGGGAACTACCCGTGTCGTAACTGTCACCGGCCGCAGCTGCGCTTTCCAGGCACATCAGGCTGCCCACCAGCGTCATCAGACCCATGGGGATGGAAACCGCGAGGTAGTCCCAGGCCAGCGGACCGAAAAGAGCGTCAGACAAAGGCCCGAGGGCGGAGGATGGAAGCGCCAGCCCTACAGGCGCCGGGATACCGACCGGAAACCCCTTGATGACGGCGGAAAGAACCACTCCCACCGCCACCGCTACGAGGCCACCCGGCACGCCGAAGGGAAATCTGAATCCGCCGAAATAATGGACCAGGATGATTCCCAGGGGCACCATGGAGAGGAGCGGGTTCTCCCAGATTCTGAATGCGAAATCCATCGCAATGAAAGTGAGCGCGATGCCTCCAAGTGCGGAGAGCAGAGCGGCCCTTGGCGCGACCCGCCTGATCCACCCGCCCACCAGCGCACCGACTGTCTCGATCACCCCGCTCACGAAACAGGCCGCCAGACCTGCCTGCCAGGCCGCTTCGGCGCTTCCGGTCTTGAGCTTGACGGGCAGCATGACGAAAAAGATGAACGCAAACAGCGTCACCGTGTTGAGGCCGTAAGGCATGGCTGTCACATCGTCTCGGCCTTCGCGTACGGCCAGACGCCGCGCCTGCCAGGTATAGAAAAGGTTGCCCCCCAGAAGACTCAGGGCCGCAGCGGGCAATACGCGCCCGAATATTAGTGACTCGGGAAAACCCAGCAACCCTTTCAAGAAACTCACGATGAGAAGAAGGTTAATGAGGTTGTCCATCCACAGACCGAAAAAGCCGTCGATATCACCCTTCACGAACCATCCAGGCATTGGAGTTCCCTTGTTCAAGGTCAACACTTCAAACCGAGCACACCGCAACTCACGGGATAGTAAAACACGCGGGCTTGTTCGCCAAAGCGCACGAGGCAGTTTTTCTCACCCCAATCGTTTGGTATGATTCGCCCATAAAAAATCACTTTCGCGCTCATCGGGGAGAAAATCGATGGAAGCTGTCAAAGTCTACACGCGGCACGGCTGATACACCTGCGCCCTTACGAGAGAGTTTCTCTCGTCCAGCGGTCTGGAAGTCGTCAACAGAGACTGCACGAACGACGCCGAAGCCCAGGCGGAACTCAAGGCGCTGGGTATCAAGGCCCTGCCCGTCGCCGTGCGCGGAGAAAATGTGGTAGTGGGCTACGACGTAGATGCCCTTCGCGAGGCCTTTGACATCGAACAGGAAGGCGCCGGTCCCCTCTCGTCTGAAAAAATGCTCCACTATTTCGAGATGGTGTTCGACGCCTTTCGCCGCGTGATCCGCCAGATTCCATACGAAACGCTCGACTGGGTAACCCCCGGCAGACCCCGCACGCTTCGCCAGCTCACATGGCACAGCTTCGAGCGTCCGGACCTCGTGATGCAGACTCACGCATCAGGAGAGTACACCGAAGATATGGTGCGGCGGTATGAAACGATGGCGAACGATTATGATACCAACGAAGATATCTGCGCCTATGGAGATGAAATTCAGGCAAAGCTCACCGACTTTCTGACAGACGGCGGCGAGGCGCTCGCCAAAAAAGTGTCGAGCTATATGGGACCCATCACCGTACATGAGTTGATGATTCTCTCGCTCGGGCACGCCTTCCAGCACCTACGGCAAACCTACCACTATTTCGAGATGCTGGAGATAGTGCCGGATAACCCGCTGCAACCCGAAGACTACGAAGAAGTGCCTGTGCCAAAGGATCTCTTTTAGTCCTGTTTTGTTTTCCAAGGAGGCCGCTTGATGCCGTCTAAAGAAACGTTTCCCCTCCGCGCGAACCGCGACCGCATGAGGCGTGAGTTCAACGCCCAGGCGAAGATCGGCAAATACGGAAAAACGGGCCTCGACCGCGTGGCCTTCACGCCGGTCTACAACGAGGTGCGAGACCTCGTCGAGGGCTGGATGAAGAACGCGGGCCTTGAGACGCGGGTCGACGCCGTGGGGAATCTGTATGGACGAAAAGAGGGCCGCGTGCGCGGACTTCCCGCCGTGATGGCCGGCTCGCATCTCGATTCCCAGAGCCCGGGCGGACGCTTCGACGGCCCCGCGGGCGTGCTCACTGCTCTCGAAGCGTTCCGGCGCATCGACGAGACGGGACTCGCCCACGATCACCCCATCGAGGTGATGGCCTTCGTGGGAGAGGAATCCGCATGCGGGATGACGGTGTTCGGCAGCAGCGTCGCCACGGGTGTCGTGGGCGTGAAAGATTTGAAGAACACGGAGCATCCGCCGACCGGCAAATCGCTGTATGAAGCCATCGAGGCGGTGGGCGGCAATCCTGCGCGCGTACGCTCGTGCCGGATTAAAGACGGCTCACTCAAGGCCTTTCTGGAGCTTCACATCGAACAGGGGCCGGTGCTCGAATCGGCCGAGATACCCATCGGCATCGTGGACAGGGTGGTGGGATACACGAGGGGCGAGGTTCACTTCACTGGCGTCACGGCGCACTCGGGCGGACAGCCCATGCCCTACCGAAAGGACGCCGGAATCGCGGCGGCGGACTTCATGGTGCGCATGGAGAACTTCGTGAACCGCGCGCCCGAGTCTCAGCGCGTAACAATCACCTTCGGGGAGATGGAAGCGCTCCCAGGATGGGTGTCCATCGTGCCCGGAGGGGCGAGGCTTTCTTTCGATCTCAGAAGCAGAAGCCAGACGGTGATGGAGCGCACCCTCGGGCGGATGGAAAAAACGCTTGCCGCCATCGAGAAGGAGCGGGGCGTCGAAGGCCGCCTCTCCGACGTGAAGAAGCTGGCCGTCTGCCCCACCTCCAACAACATTCAAAAGGCGCTCCGGCGCGCTTCCAAAGAAACGGGACACGCCGCGCTCACGCTATCGAGCGGCGGGGTGCACGACGCCTGCCGCATGGCGGCGATATGCCCGATCGGAATGGTGTTCATTCCCTCGGTGGGCGGGCTCTCGCACACGCCCGAGGAGTTCACGCACTTTGACGACATGGTGAAGGGCGCAGAAATCCTCGCCTCCTCCATTGCGCATCTCGCCAACGAGAAGGTGAAGGCGTAAGGCGAAAAATCGACGGGCAACGCTTTATTGAATACTCTTACCCAAAGTGCCTGACGTAAGGAAAAGCACCTTTTCTCAACATCGCCGTTTTAGGTCCCACCCGTTCAAGTCATGTATTTCGAGTATCTCAGCACGCGACACACGCAAGTCAAGACGCAGATGTTTGTTCAACTCGACTTCGTCAATAGGAAGCAGCACATCCTTCTGAAGTGAAAAGCCGTGTTTCAACACACATACGTGGAGAGTTAATCCCGGGGACTCAACATCTTTTTTGGTATGCTGTACCTCGTTGACATGCTTTGCTATTACGCTCAGGAGATGGTCGATGGTCAAGTTGTTGACACTCTTCAGAAGATGAAACCAAAGCCCCCACTCTTGCTCGCGAAGCAACTTCTCTACGTCTTTATAGATGTCGTCGGTGTTTCCTGCCAGGCTGACTCCCTCGGCCTTGAATTCTACATTGCAACTATCAGTCCCTTTCATATCTTGCACCTGAAGATCAGTCTGTGCCGAACGTTCTCCATCTCCGCTAAACGAGTAAGATTTAGAAGTCGGTACCTCAACCGAATAACCATGAGAATTCTGGCGCAATAAGGCCTCAAAAAAAGCGAATCTGGCCTCCTGCTCACTTACTCGCAAACCGTTTTGACGGTAGCGCGGAAAAATGAGCCGACCCGTGCCAATGCCGCTAGATTGACTTCCTCCACTTCGCGCATAGGCATCCCATAATAGCCTGTCCGTGCGTTCGCAAACCTCTGAGATGTCCAAACTTAATTGTTGCAACCTATGTCTCCCTTCACTATTCCACCAAAGAAATAATACATTTTCGGGATTTTGCTCACAGAGCAATCTTACAACAGGCTTTATATTGAATCTTTATAAGCGCTTTTCGCCCTGATATCCCTTTATGATTGTCAAGTTATTGTAAGCTAAGACGTATTATGATAAATTTCGCTACCTTAAAATAAGTAAGTATGAATGTATTGTCGCAGTTACGTTTGCGGCGCAGCGTCTCGAAACCGAAACTCTATAGTTGAAATCGAGAGGGAGAAAAAAATGGGCAGGATAATCAGGCACGTCATTCTCGGATTTGCGCTGCTCCTCGCGGTGAGCATCGCCTTCACGCCCGCGGCGCATGCGGCCAAGGAAGTGAAGATCGGATTCAGCATGGCGCTGACCGGACCGCTCGGCCCCGCAGGCAAGGCGGCGCTGCTGGCCATGCAGATCTGGCGCGACGACGTGAACGCCAAGGGCGGACTGCTCGGCCGCAAGGTCAAGCTGGTCTATTACGATGATCAGACAAAACCCGCCAACGTTCCGGGCATCTACGCCAAGCTGCTCGACGTGGACAAGGTGGACTTCATCGTATCGGGCTACGGAACGAACCTCATCGTTCCCGCGCTGCCCATCGCGATGGAGCGCGGCATGGTGTTCATGGGTCTTTTCGGTCTGGATGCGAACGCGAAGTTCAAATACAACAACTACTTCCAGATCATGCCGGCCGGCCCCGACCCGATCGTGGACTGGTCGCGCGGCTTCTTCGAACTCGCCAAGAAGCAAAAGCCCCAGCCCAAGACGATCGCGCTGCTCTCGGCTGATTCCGAGTTCGCGCGAAACGCCGTCGCCGGCGCCCGCCGGAACGCGAAGAAATACGGATTGAAGGTCGTCTACGACCAACGCTACCCCTTCCCCGGCACGTCCGACTTCACGCCGATTCTGCGCGCGGTCAAGGCCGCCAAGCCGGATCTCTTCTACGTGGGCTCCTACCCGGGCGGTTCTGTGGGCATCGTGAAGGCCGCGCATGAGATCGGCCTCGAACCCAAACTCTTCGGCGGCGGCATGGTGGGTCTTCAGTACACCGCCATCCAGATGAACCTCGGCAAACTGCTGAACGGCATCACGAACTACTGGTTCTGGGCGCCGGAGAAGACCCTGAAGTTCCCCGGCATCGAAGCCTTCCTGGCGAAATACCAGAAAGAAGCGCCCAAGCAGAAACTAGACCCGCTGGGCTACTACCTGCCGCCGTTCGCCTACGCCTACGTGCAGTTGCTCGGAAATGCGATCGAGGCCACCAAGAGCTTCGACCAGGCGAAGGTCGGCGCCTACATTCGCAACAACACCCATTCCACCGTGGTCGGAAACGTGAAGTTCGGCAAGAACGGCGAGTGGGCGACCTCCCGGACGTTCCAGGTGCAGTTGCAAAACATCAAGAGCAACAAGATGAGCGAGTTCAGCAAACCCGGCAAGATGATCGTGCTGTATCCCGAGGACTTCAAGTCCGGAAACCTCATCTATCCATACGCGAAAGGCAAGTAACGAACCGGACATAAAACTGCGATCGGGGGGAGACATCTCCCCCCGGTCCGCGTCCGGCTCGTCGCAGGAGCGCATCCATGCTCAGCATCGAATTCTTGTTGAACGCACTCGTCGCGGGCCTCCTGCTGGGAGGCTTCTACGCCGCGTTAAGCGCCGGTCTTTCGCTCTCATTCGGTTTGCTGGACGTCGTGAACATCGCCCATCCGGCGTTCATTCTCTTCGGTTCCTACCTGACTTTCTACGCAAACGAGCACTTCGGGTTCGACCCGGTGCTCGCGGGCCTTATCTTCGCGGTTCCCGCCTATTTCGTGGGCGTCGCGGTCTACAAAATCTACTACAACAGCTTTGAAAAAACGGGGGCGGAATCCCTGCGCGGACTGGTGTTTTTCTTCGGACTCTTTTTCCTCATCGAGGTCATACTCATCATCACCTTCGGGGTGGACTACCGCCTCGTCCGCGCGTTCTACATCGGCAAGTCCACGTCTATCGGTCCGGTGGGAATCGCCTATCGGCTGTTCGTGCCCTTCCTCGTGGGGGGGATACTCTCCACCGTCCTGTACCTGTTTCTCACAAAAACATTTTTCGGACGCGCCATCATGGGCGTTGCGCAGGACAGCCTCGCCGTCCAACTCATGGGGGTCGACCCGATTCGCATCAAGACGGTCGCCTTCGGCATCGGCATCGCCACCGCCGTGATCGCGGGCTCTTTGCTCATCATCATCGGCCCGGTCGAGCCGACCATCGGACGCGAGTACATCGGCCGCGTGTTCGCGGTCACCGTGCTCGGCGGGCTGGGCAGTATGACGGGCACGCTCGTGGGCGCGCTCATCCTGGGCGTCGCGGAGAGCTTCACCTCTTCGTTCTTCGGCCCCTCGTGGGCGCTGGCCGTCTCGTTCGGCATTCTGCTCATCTGCCTGGCGGTCCGGCCGTCCGGCCTCTTCGGGAGGTAGCCCTTGAGTAACGAAAAGAGGCTCTTCCTGATCGTGGCCGCCGTACTCGTAGTCGGGGCATTCCTCATCACGACCCAGATGGAGAACCGCTTCTACTACAAGGCGGCCTACGTCGTGTTGCAGTACGTCGTCCTGGCCACGGCCTGGAACATCCTGGGCGGCTACACCGGATATGTGAATTTCGGCACGGCGGCGTTCTTCGCCATGGGCGCCTACACCGCCGTCGCGCTCATCAAGACCTGGAAGCCGCCCCTTTACGTGCTGCTCATTTCGGGCGGCATCGTCTCGGGCCTCCTGGGACTCGGCATCGGCTACCTGACCTTGAGGCTCAGAGGCGTGTTCTTCTCCATCGCGACCCTCGCGCTGGCCGTCGTGCTCCAGATGGTCGTCTCGAACTGGGACTATGTGGGCGGCGGCGCGGGCACGGCCATCCTGAAACCCAGGAGCGTGCCGCTGTTCTCGAACTACGACGAGTTCCTCTTCTTCGTCATGGCGGCGCTCGCGGTGGTCGCCGTGGCCGTCGCCTGGCTCATCGAGAAATCCTGGGTCGGGCGGGGAATGGCCGCCATCCGCGACAACGAGGAAGCGGCCGAGTGCATGGGCGTGCCCATTCTCAAAATCAAGCTGTTCGCCACCACGGTGAGCGGCGCGCTGATGGGAATCGCGGGCGCGCCGTTTTCCTATTTCGTCGTCTACATCGAACCCACATCGGCCTTTCACCTCGACTACGCGGTGAACAGCCTCGCCATGCCCATGATCGGCGGCACCACCTCATGGCTCGGCCCGCTGGTCGGCGCGGTTCTGGTCGGTACTGCCCAGCAGATAGCCACAGTCACGCTCTCCGCCGAGATGAACCTGCTCATCGTGGGCAGCCTGCTCGTTGGCTTCGTGGTGTTCGCACCCGACGGCCTCGTGGGCCTGTTCGGCAAGATTCGCGCACGACTCGTGGGCAAGGAGGCGTGATGAGCGAAAACCTCCTCGACGTACACGGCGTCACCAAGCGCTTCGGCGGATTCAGCGCACTCACCAAAGTGGATCTGCACGTGAAGGAAAACGAGCGCTTCGGCCTAATCGGCCCCAACGGCTCGGGCAAGACGACAATGATCAACTGCATCTCGGGCGCTCTCAACAACGACGAGGGGAACATCGTCTTCGCAGGCCGGGACATCACCACCATGCCCGCCTACAAGCGAACCCGCCTGGGCATCGCCCGCAGTTTTCAGATTCCCAAGCCGTTCGTCAGCATGACGGTTCTCGAGAACCTGTGCATTCCTCTCGAATACGCCGCCCACCAGCACTCCCACGGGGCGGAACTTCAGGGCGAGGCCATGGAAATACTCGAGATCATGAGCATGGCGGACAAGGCCGACGTGCGAACCGGGGGACTCACCCAGATCGAACTGCGCAAGCTCGAACTCGCCCGCGCCATGGCGGCCAAGCCGAGGCTCCTCATATCGGACGAGGCCATGGCCGGCCTCTCCAACACCGAGGTGGACGACATTCTCGAAATCCTAGTCCGTCTGAACGAGGAAGGCCTCACGGTCATCATGATCGAGCACATCATGCGGGCGGTCATGAACTTCTCGGAGCGCATCGTCGTCCTCGACGCCGGGGAAAAGATAGCCGAGGGGACGCCCGATGAGATCGTCAACAACAAGGACGTGGAAAGGGCCTACCTTGGCGCATAGCATCGTCGTCGACAACGTATCCGCGGGCTACGGCGCCGTGCGCGTGCTGCACGGGGTCTCCATCGAGGTGAACGACGGGGAGACCGTGGTGCTCCTCGGCACAAACGGCAACGGCAAGAGCACGCTCATCAAGTGCATCATGGGCATCATCCAGCCCGATGAGGGCGCGATTTACCTGGAAGCCGACGGCGAGCGGATCGATCTGGCGGGCAAGAAACCCGAGGAGATCGTGAACCTGGGCGTCGCGCTCGTGCCCGAGGGCAGGCGCCTGTTCCCGCGCCTCACGGTGGAGGAAAACCTCCTCCTGGGCGCCTACCGCGAAGAGGCCCGCCGCGGCATCGACCGCAACCTGGCCTTCTCCTTCGAGGCTTTCCCGGTTCTCGCCGAGCGCAAGAACCAGCTTGCGGGCAGCATGAGCGGGGGCGAGCAGCAGATGCTGGCCGTGGCCCGCGCGCTCATGTCCGCGCCCAAGGTGCTCCTGGTGGACGAACCCTCCGTCGGCCTGGCGCCCATTCTCGTGAGCCGGGTGATCTCCAAAATCCGGGAACTGAAAGAAGAATACCAGCTCACCGTCCTCATGGCCGAGCAGAACTTCAACCAGGCGGTCAAGATAGCCGACAGGGGCTATATCATCGTCCACGGGGAGATCGCCTTCGCGGGCGAGAACACCGAAGCCCTCGTCGGTCACGAACTCGTGAAGAAATACTATCTCGGGGTGTGAGGCGGCGCGCAGCGATTCGCTGCACGGATCACCAACTTCTTCTCCACATTACCACTTCTCAGGACAATAACTGCTCTCCGTCCTTAGATTAAGACGAAGTTAATACCCCATTTCCTTAGCGGGGGCATCAGAGGCCACCTGTATGACGATGCCTTCGGTCTCATCGGGATGGAGAAAGAGTATTTCATACCCTCTGGGCGTGTAGGTGCCGGGGCCGAAGCCTTCTAGGAACTGCACGCCGCTCTCCGTGAAATGCTTGCCCGCAGCACCCGTGTCCGGCGCGGAGAGCGCGATGTGCGAGAGACAGGGGCCGCCGTTTCGCTCCAGCATCTTCGTGTAGAGGTTCTCCGGGTCGTAGGGCTGCATGATCTCGATTTCCACGTCGCCCATGCGCAGGAACGTGGCGTGCGCCCAGCCGGTATCGGCCACCTGTACGCGGTTCGGCTCGCAGCCGAGTTTTTCCTGGAACATCCTGGTGGTGCGCTCCATGTCGTCCGTGATGAGGCCCACGTGATGAATCTTCTTGAACATTTTCATACTCCTCAATTTATGATTGCTCGAATAAAGGTGCACCGGCGGAAATTTCACTTTCCACACTACCCGGCATAAGAGACACACGCTTCCCCGAATGTCAAAAACTCCCCGGCCCCGCCTGCCCCACGCATGAGACCGCCCGAAACGAAAAAATGAAACCACACCATTTTTCACTTGTTGACACTTAGAAGGCGAGATTCTATGATCCTCTCATCGCATCAAAATTGGGGGTATTCGCAGCAGCGCATACAACGCCTTCATGTCATTCATTCACCACAAGGAGGAAGATTCATGAGTCGTTTAGACAGAAGAAAATTCCTGAAAGGCGCAGGCCTTATCGGCGGAATCGTCGCCGCCCAGACCGCGCCCCCCTTCCTGAGAGAAGGACTCGGCGCTCGGCCTATCAAATGGGGTTCCATCCACCCGACGACGGGCCCCTACGCCACCGAGGCGTTCGACCAGGTGGAAGGCGTCAAGATCGCCATCGAGGACGTCAACAAGGAAGGCGGCGTGGATGGGCGCGAAGTCAAGCTGCTCTTCCGCGACGATCAGTTCAAATGGGACCAGACCACCACGCACGCGCTCGACCTGATTGACAACCACAGGGTCGACTTCATCGCGGGCTCCATGGTCGGCCCCGAAGAAGTACGCCTCAACGAGTTCTCCCGCAAGCGCAATATCATCTATGCGAACTACCCCCAGCACATCATGTCCACCCCGGGGAACGCGAAGAAGATGTCACCCCTGTTCTTCACGGCGAACACCACGCCGTACCAGCTATGCGCGAGTTCGCTCACGTATATCGCCAAGAACAATTTAGGCAAAAAGATCCACTGTGTGTTCGATGACTACATCTGGCCCAAGATGTTCATCCCGGCCTTCGAGAAGCTGACGAAGGACTTCAACCTCACGTGGAACAAGAATAGTTCCATCTCCTGGGTGCCCTTCCCGACATCGATGGACTATTCGGCGACGTTCCCGAGAATCCTGAAGGAAAAGCCCGACGTCGTCTACGCGCTCAACTGGGGACAGCGCCAGGTCGCCTTCGTCAAGCAGGCGCGCGAAGCCGGTCTCGACAAGAAGGTGAAGATCGTCCTCGGCGCCACCGAGATCACCATGCCCGAGGCCGCCGGCCCCGGTTCGTATGACGGCTTCAACGCGGCGATGATGTGGCACCCCTCTCTCGGAAGCAAGTATCCGGCCGCCAAGGCGCTGAACGACAAGTTCCTGGCGCGCCGCAAGCGCCCGTGCTCGAGTTACGGAATGCTCGCCCACGATCTCACGCGGCTGATCCTGGACACGGCGAAAGAAACCAAGCTCTACAAGCGCCGTGATCACTTCAAGCTCGCGAAAGTGCTGGAAGGCATAAAATTCCAGTACAGCAAGGGCGAGTGCCAGATTCGTCCCTGCGACCACGTCTGCATCTCGGAGGTTTTCGTGATGCGCGGCAAGTCCAAGGCCGAGATGAAAGATAAATTCGACCACATCGAGGTCATCGGCTCCTCGAGCGGAGAGGGCAACACCGTCTCCTGCGAAGCGAAAGGCCTGAAAGAACCCGCCAGCGAGAGAAGGGCCTAGGAAACGGCGCACAGAAGCGCCCCCTGAAAACGCCCACCCGGGCGGCCGGAAATCCGGCCGCCCGGGCTTTTCTCACGGCGTTTGACAATGGGGCCGTTTCATCCTAGACATTGGCCCTCTTACGACTTCCCCGTTCTCAAGGAGCGTGTTTTGCCAAGCGGCGGCGTAGAGTTTTCGGAATTCGTCCAGCATCTATTCCTGGGGTTGGTGCAAGGTTCCTTCTGGGTTCTGCTGGCCTTGGGCCTTTCGATCGTTTTCGGACTGATGGGCATTATCAACTTCGGGCACGGCGCCTTCTATATGCTGGGCGCGTATGTGGGGTACACGGTCTCGAACCTCATTTTCACGCCCATTTTCGGGCCGAACGTGGGTTTCATCATGGCAATCGTCATGGTACCCGTCGTCATGTTCGGAATCGGGATGGTTTTCGAGAAATACGTCATCAGCAATATATACAATACGGAAAACGAACGATTCTCGGGCGTTCTCATCATGTTCGGCATGTCCATCTTCCTGCCGGACTTCGTCCGCTTAATCTGGGGCAGGCCGGGAAAACCCTTCAACATCCCGCCAATGTTCCAGTTCTCGCTCCTGAAGACGGGTACGCTCGACATCACCGCCTACAGGAGCTTCACCATCATCACCGCGGCGGTCCTCGTCGCCCTCCTCTGGGTGCTAATCTACAGAACCAACCTGGGCATGATGATCCGCGCGGGCACCAACAACAACACGATGGTGAAGGTGCTGGGCATCAATGTGTCGCGCATCTGGCGGCTCACGTTCGGTCTGGGGATAGCCCTGGCCGGATTCTCGGGCGTCATGATAGCGCCCCTGTTCGCGGTGGACGCCACGATGGGCGAACTGATTCTGGTGCAGACCTTCATCGTGGTCGTCGTCGGCGGCATGGGGAGCTTCATCGGCCCGGTTATCGGCGGGCTGATTCTGGGCCAGCTCTGGGCGCTCACGCCCCTGGTGGGCAGAACCCAATACGTGGTTCAAAACTGGACGGGTACGGTCATAGGCCCCGATTTCTGGGAAAAAGCGTCCGACATCCTGCTCTTCATCGTGATGGCGGTAATCCTTCTCTTGAGACCAAGAGGGTTGTTCGGCCAGGAAGGCGCTTTTGATTAAAGATCCTTATCGTCTCGGGAGAGATTTTTAAGTGGACTCTGCAGCTCCAAAAAACCGATTCACCCCCAAGGAATTCTGGGCCTGGATATCGGAAGTTTTCGACAACTACGGAATACTGATACTCGCCGGTCTCCTGCTGGTGTACCCGTTTTTCTTCACCACCTTGAACGATTCGATCATCTGGCTCGAGGACAACGACTGGGAAACATCCGCTGAGATTCTCGCGGAGATTCGCGGCTTCGTACCGAGTACGCCGTTGATGATTCAGATTCTCATCTACACTTTATTCGGCATCGCCTTCAACATCCTGCTCGGCAACACCGGAATGCTCAGCCTGGGCCATTGCGCATTCTTCGGCGTGGGCGGCTACACCGTGGGCATCATGCACGCCTGGATCAAACCCGACACCTACGCGCCCGACTGGATGGTCAGCGCCTTCAAGGTGCTGCCCCTGGAAATCTCGCTCATCACCTGCGTCATCGTCTCCACCTTCGTCGCCTGGCTCATCGGCACCATCTGCAGTTCGAAGCGCGGCGTGTATTTCGCGATGGTCACCCTCTCCATCAGCATGATCTTCTACTACTCCGCGCAGACGTTCGACGACCTCACCGGCGGAACGGACGGCCTGGGGGGCCTCGAGAACATGCGGCTGGGTTCCATCAACCTGCGCGTGGGTATCATGGACGCGAACATCACCTATTATTTCGTCTTTTTTCTGAGCGTCGTCTTCATCGCCATCATCTGGCAGATACTGCGCTCGCCCTTCGGCCACGTGCTCAGGGCGATTCGTGAAAACGAAGACCGCGCGCGCATCTGCGGCTACAACGTGGCGAAGGTCCGGCTCATGGCATTCACGATGAGCGGGGCCATCTCGGGAGTCGCGGGCGCGCTGGCGATCATTTACGGCGAGACGGTGCCGATCGAGAACATCCACTTCATCACCTCGGGGCAGATTGTCATCATCACCCTCTTCGGGGGAGCGGGCACATTCCTGGGGCCTGCGGTGGGGTCGTTCATCTATTGGTACCTGAGGCAGTTGATGAGCGTGGAGTTCGTCAAATACCTCGCCATCTTCCAGTATTGGGAAGCGTGGGTGGGCGGCATCTTCGTGCTGATCGTACTCTTCGTGCCCTCGGGCATTCTGGGCACCATCCGCAACATGACGCTCGAATACCGCGAGAAGAAATATCTGGCGAAACAAGCCGCGGCCGAGGCGGCCGCCGACCCGGAATAACGGAAAGACAAAATGCCTATCCTGGAAACCAGAAGTCTGAGCAAGCATTTCGACGCCCTCGTCGCCGTGGACGCCGTGAATTATTCGGTCGACGCTGGCGAGTTGCGCTCCATCATCGGCCCGAACGGCGCGGGGAAAACGACATTCTTCAACATGATCGCGGGCGATCTGCTGCCTACGTCGGGGCAGGTGCTCTTCGATGGAGAAGACGTATCGGAAGTCCCCGCTCATGAGCGCTCCCACCTGGGGATTGGCCGCACCTACCAGATCACCAACATCTTCCCGAAACTGAGTGTGCTGGAGAACATCCGCATCGCCGTGCAATCACGGAAGATGACCTTCAACCTGTGGTCGACGATAGGTAACCACAAGGAGTTGATCGAAAGGGCGGACGAGATACTCGAGCGCATCAACATGACGGAGAAACGCGGCGAGCTGGGCGGTACGCTCGCGCACGGCGAGCAACGCTATCTCGAAATCGGAATCGCCCTCGCCACCGACCCCAAGCTCCTCCTGCTCGATGAGCCGACGGCGGGCATGAGCCCCGAGGAGACGATTCAGACGGGTGAGTTCATCAAGAGCCTGGCCGATCCGCTCACCATCGTGCTCGTGGAGCACGACATGGAGGTGGTGCTGGGCATTTCAGATAAAATCACCGTGCTGCACAACGGCGCCTTTCTCGCCGAGGGCACGGTGGAGGAAGTCCGCGCGAACGCAGAAGTGCAGCGCGTATACCTGAGGGAATAATGCTCGAAGTAGATTCCATCAACACGTTTTACGGCTTAAGCCACGTGCTTCACGACTTGAGCCTCAAGGTGGACGAAGGCGAGGCGGTGGCCTTCCTCGGCAGGAACGGGGCGGGTAAATCCACCACCATGAAGACTGTCATGGGGCTTCTGACGCCCCAAAGCGGCAAAATCACCATGGAGGGAGCCGACATCACGCAGGCCGAGGCGCACACCGTCTCGCTCGCGGGGGTTTCATGGATACCCGAGGATCGCCAGGTGTTCACCAACCTCACAGTGTTCGAAAACCTCAAGATCAGCCGCATCCCCATCGACGGCGCCAAGAACCTGGACACGCATCTCGACTGGATTTTCTCCCTCTTCCCGCGCTTGAAGGAGCGAATCAACAACAAGGGGAACCAGTTGAGCGGCGGCGAGCAGCAGATGCTCACCATGGCGCGGGGTCTCGGCACGGAGCCCAAGCTCATCATGGTGGACGAGCCCACCGAGGGCCTGATGCCCGCCTACGTCGAGACCATCGAGAACGTGCTGGTGGAGATCCAGAAAAAAGGCATCGCCATCCTGCTCGTGGAGCAGAACTTCCGCATGGCGCTCAGCATCACCAAGCGCGCCTACCTGATTGAAAAAGGCATCATCCAGTGGGAAGGCGCCTCCGCCGACCTGCTCGAAGACCAGGAAACCCGCATGCGGTATCTGGGCGTCTAGGCTAAATACAGCAAAACCCGCAGAACCTTCCCGCCTTTCGACAACCAAGGAGGAGACGATTTGGACCAGCGTCTCAGCATCGTCACCCTGGGCGTAGACGATCTTCCGCGTGCGCGGGCGTTCTACGAGGCGCTCGGCTGGCGCGTTGCGAGCGAGGAGTTAGCCGATTCCATCGTCTGCTTCACGCTCAACGGAATCGGTTTCGCCCTCTACCCCCGCGACAAGCTCATCGAGGACATCGGGCCAAATGCCGGCAGCGGTGAGGTGACCGGCGCGATCACCCTGGCCTACAACGTCCGAACGCGCGAGGACGTCGCCAAGGTGTTAGCCGAAGCCGAACGCGCAGGCGGAACCATCGTCAAGCATGCGCAGGATGTCTTCTGGGGCGGCCACTCGGGATACTTCAAGGATCCGGACGGGCATTATTGGGAAGTCGCCTGGAATCCCTTCTCACCTCTCGATGACAAGGGAAACTTCGCCTGGTAGTCGGAGGGGACTGACACGACTGAATCCGCATCCAAAATACCTTTAGCAAAACCAAGGTGCCCCTTTCCATCAATATTAAGCTCATTACTTTGCAAGAGTCTTTGAACCGTTACATATGTGCAGTTCGCCTCACGGATTCGCGGATCGAGCTTGAGCGATAGAAGAGGATTTGTCTGAAAAGTACAGCCTCTATCATGTTTAGGCCGAACAATCATGGTGAAACTTGCCAACAGTGGTGGCACAGTTGGCAACAGGTAATGCAAGCGGAAAGAGTCAGTGATTTCATTGCGGACATAATGACTGGTTGATATGCTATTTTCTCCAAACAGTTAACCGGCTGAACACGCTGCCTGACAAGGCTGAATTATCTCAGGTAAACCACGTCCGGAAACAACAAAGGGGTTAGTTAGATGCAAGAAATCAAGGGATACGACCGCTCGATCCAGGAACTTCTTTCTGGAGGAAGCTACGGGATAGACTATTACCAGAGAGAATATAAGTGGGGACGTAAACAACTACAAGAACTAGTGGACGACCTGACAGTTCGGTTTCTTGATAGCTATAAGGAGGGAGATAAAACCAAGGAAGTCGCCAACTACGGCCACTACTTCCTCGGATCGATTGTCGTTAGCAAAAGAGGTGACATACGTCATATTGTTGACGGACAACAACGGATAAGTTCGCTCTCTATTCTCCTGATCTACCTAAACAATCTTCAGAAACAACGAGCTGATCAAGTCGCAATTCAATCACTCATTTATGCTGATGATTATGGTGACAAAAAATTTAAGCTAAACGTTCGAGAGCGTAATGACTGCATGGATGCGCTTTTCAACGAACGTCCATTCAACTCTGATGAAGCCACTGAGTCTGTTAAAACACTGTATGCACGATATCAGGACCTAAGTGAGTTGTTTCCAGACGAACTGCAGGGCGGCGCACTACCTCATTTCATTTATTGGCTCATCCGCAAAGTGAACCTGATCGAGATCATTGCGTATGCGGATGAGGATGCCTATACAATTTTTGAAACGATGAACGACCGAGGGTTGTCACTGACGCCGACGGAAATGCTCAGAGGCTATCTGCTGGCCAACATAGATGACACGGACAAGCGGCAGGAAGCGGATGCTAAGATTAAGGAGTATCTCGGTAAATTTGCCGAGTACGGCAAAGAGACCGAGGCTGATTTTTTCAAAGCATGGCTGAGATCTCAGTACGCGAAGAAGATCAGAGAACGAAAAAAGCATGCCAAGCCGGAGGACTTTGATCTCCTCGGCACAGAGTACCACCGCTGGGTGCGCAACCATGCAGACAGTATTAAGCTGAACAGCAGTGACGATTTCTATCATTTCGTGATGCGTGAATTTTACTATTTTGCTGCTCTATACATCCGGTTGCTGCACGCTTCCGAAAATCGTACGGAGCGATTGGAGAGTGTACGCTACAACGGCGATGCGGGCTTTACGCTTCAACATCATTTAATCATGGCATCGATGACATCACAGGATGACATAGACACCACCAACGCCAAGATCGCTGCGGTGGCGGACTTTGTTGATTGTTGGTTGAACTTGCGACTGTGGAACTACAAGTCCAACAGCTATTCCACCATCCAATATTCGATTTTTGCGATCATGCGCGAGATTCGAGGCAAGTCGTTAGCTGATATTCAGATAACCCTGCGGGATCGCTTGCAGGACGAAATGAACGAAATTACTTTCGACAAACCTGTTCGCCTAAATCAGTTTACGAGTAAAGCTATTCATCGCCAGTTGGCTCGCTTCACAGACTGGCTAGAACGACAATCGGGTGAACCCGGACGATACGAAGATTACATTATTCGGTCGGGCAAGAATGCCTATGAGGTAGAACATATTTGGTCCGATCACTATGAGAGGTTTGCCCATGAGTTTGAGCAGGAACAAGATTTCCACACTCACCGCAACATGGTGGGCGGTCTGCTTTTACTGCCCAAAAAGATTAACGCCAGTCTCAACGATAAGAACTATGCCGAAAAATTGCCGGATTACTTAAAAACAAATGCACTAGCTCAATCACTTCACAGAGAATTTTACAACAACAACCCCGGCTTTAGACAGACTATCAAAAAATATAACCTTCCCTTCGAACCACATGACAGTTTTACTAAGAAAGACTTGGAGACCCGCTCAAACCTTTATTGCAAGCTAGCCCGCCTTATCTGGTCACCTGATAGGCTGGCATCTGAGTAAGACGCAGATACCAATTAAACCGCACCGCATTCACCTGAATGATGGCAGTGCGGCCCACTACAGATAACGCGAGAGGGCTTCTGCGACAATCCCTTCCGCATTGATCGGGATTGACCCTCAAGGGGGGGGAGTATTTTCCAAAATCTCAAAGGGAGAACGATTCAAGAAGGGAGCTTCGTAAGGACAGGTCGCGACCTGTCCCTACCATGTGACCCATTATGATAATGCAAGCGAGATTGCCAGAAGCTTTATACGGCATTTCTCACCGCTCATCGACGAGGCGGCGGGCCTTCACGTCGCGCATCGGGTCGTGGATAACGCCCGGCGCCACGAATTCGAGGACCGGCCGTATCATCACCGCTCCCCGCACCCTGTCCGGCACGGAGGCGCCGAGCCGCTCGCGCTCTGAATCCTCGGCTTCCAGGCG
Organism: Nitrospinae bacterium bin107; assembly: GCA_002238965.1. Taxonomy (GTDB): domain Bacteria; phylum UBA8248; class UBA8248; order UBA8248; family UBA8248; genus Bin107. The sequence continues at coordinate 180,186 of MPNJ01000001.1, forward strand.
GATGATCATCTCGTCCATCGAATCCACGTCATCGGGCGCGGACTTGCGGATCCTCACCTGAAACTCGCGTATCGCGCGCTCTTTCGAGAGAAGGTCGAAGACGATATCCGGATTCATGAGCATCCCGCGCACCTTGAGCAGGTCGCCCGTCCGCCTCGGCAGGCGCACGATGCGCTCGCCCAGGCGCCCGCAACCCGGACAAGGCTCCCACCTGAGCGCGATGAGGTCGCCGATGAGATAGCGCAGAAACACCGTGCCGCGGCGATGCAGGTGCGTGAGGGCTATCACCCCCTCTTCTCCTTCCGGCACGCGCTCGCCGGATTCCGGGTCGACGACTTCGAGCAGGTAGAGTTCGGGCACGACGTTGTGCGGCATCGCATCGTTCGCGCACTGAACGAGGCCGCCCTGCATCTCCGTCGCCGCGTAGCGCACCCGCACTTGGGGGTCATCCGCCCCGAACCAGCGCAGGTGATCCATATACTCCTCGCGCAGGGCGTCGCTCACCGCCTCACCGGTGGTGAGCACCATGCGCGCGCGGTCGAGCTTGACGCCGCGCTCGCGCGCCCTCCTCAGGAAGCGGCGGACGAAACTCGGCACCCCCCAGATGACGGTGGCTCCCGAGGCGGCCACCACGTCGACGGCCTCATCGAGCGAGCGCCTTACGGGGTATTCGGGATGCGGGCTGCCCGTGAGCGCGCTCACCACGGGAAGCCCCATGATTTCCGCCGAGCGCACGCAGCAGAGGAACCCGCCCAGGGGCATGGGCGATAGCGGGTAGAGATTGGCGATGACGTCGCCGGCCCCCAGACCCTCCGCCTCGTTGCACACCCGCGCCTGGAGCATGATGTGGTACTGGTCGTGCGTGGTGTTGAAAAAAGGAGAAGGCCGCCCGCTCGTTGTGCCCGTGGTGTAGGCCACGTTCCACATGGTGCGCTCCTCGAAGGGAAGCTCGGGCAGCCAGGCGGGGTCGAGGCTGAAATCCTCGGGCGCCGCCATGAAATCCTCTTTTTTCGTGAGGGGGATTTTCTGGAGGTCGTCGAGTTCCTTGACCGCCTCGGGGATGAGGTTCGCCTCTGCAAAGCGGCGCTTGTAGAACGGGTGCGCCCGACCGCACAGAGCCACCATTCTCTGCAGGCGTTTTCTCCTCAACTCGTGCAACGCGTCTCGTTCGTTCACCAGATCTTGCTCCCTCGCCTAAAAAATACCGGCCTTCCGCTGCAGCCAGCGCACGTATTGCACGATCAGGGCCACATCCTCGGGTTTCACACCCGGCACGGGCTGCATGTCGCCGAACTTCCAGTGGTGGCTCCTCACCCCGCGCGAGACGGCCATGAAGAAAGCGGCGTCCCCGTGGTGGGAGGGTTCGTAAACCTTGTGCACCAGCGGCGGGCCGATTCGCGAACCCTTGGCCTCCGGCCCGTGGCAGCGCATGCAGTTGCGCGAGAACAGCGATTTCCCCTTCTTGATCTGCGCCATGTCCTCGGTTGCGGGAACCTGCCTCGGCGGCTCGGGCCTTTTCGTCAACGTCACGATCAACCCAAACCCCGCTATGAGAAAAAGCCCCGCCGCCAACGCCTTTTTCATCGTCCACAAACTCCTCATGGTGAGTGTCTTCGCTTCCCGAATCGCGCGCTCCACAAATCACATCATCTCTCATTGAAAATACAAGAGAGCACCCGAAGCGGCGCAGACAGCTTAAGTGGATTTGATCGCGGATTTCAAACCCCGAACGCCCATAAAACCCCGGACATCCCCGCTCCGTGACCACCGGAAAAACCATACGAGGAGGAGCGCACCGCTCAGTATCTGGCCCCCGCTCACCGCTAACCAGACGCCGCCCGCTCCCACGGCAAACCAGAACGAGAGCAGATAGGCGGCGGGAAGCTGAACGCCCCAGCGAACGACGCCCTCCACCAGCATGGGCGGCTTCGAGCGCGAGGCTCCCTGGAACGCGCCCGCCATCACCCGGCGGATGGACTCCATGAGGAGGCCCGCGCACAGGATTCTGAGCGCCATGACGGCCGTGTCGTTCCCCGCCAAGCCGAAAAACGAGACGACCTCCTGCGCCCAGGCGAACAAAAATACGCTCGCCGCCGCCATCAGCATCACAAGCGCGGCGACTGCAAGCCATACCGTGCGCGTCACGCGCTCGGGCTTCTCCGCGCCCATGTTCTGGCCCACCAGCGTGCGCACCGAGCTTTGCAGACCGAAGCTCGGCATCCGGGCGATCATCGTCACGCGGTTGCCGATGCTCCACGCGGCCAGTGCACTCGCCCCGAAGGGAGAAAGCATCCGCACCATGAGCAGGAGCGCGCTTCGCTCGAGGAGGTTCTGCACCATGGCGGGCCAGGCGAGACGCGCGACGCGGGATATCTCGGACGCGCGCGGGCGCAGATCGGCCCACCTCAGCCTGAGCCTCGATTTTCCCTTCACGATGAAGGTCAGCATGGTTGCGAATCCGCCCAGCCGCCCCACGCCGATGCCCAAAAAGCTGCCCGCTATCCCCAAAGCGGGAATCGGCCCCCATCCGAACATAAAGAGGGGGATGAAGATGAGCGTCAAAACGGTGGAGGCCACGACGCCCGCGATGGTGATGCCCGGCTCGCCGGTTCCCCGCAATATCTGGCCGACCACGAACATCGCCTCGGCGGCGAGCAGCACGGCGAAGCCCGCGCGGATGTAGACGACGCCCAGGGCGGCCAGCGCGGGGTCGCGCGTCATCAAGTCCATCAGGAGGGGAGCGAACCATAGACCCAGGAACGTGGCGATGAGACTGAAGACGCCGACGAGGAAGATGGTCTGCCCCGCCATGACCGAGGCGCCCTCTCCATCGCCCGCGCCCACGCGCTGGGCCACGAGCGCCTGCCCTGCGATCCTGATTCCGAAAGGGGCCGAACGGATGAACAACAGGGTGATGAAACCCAGAGACGCCGCCGCCAGGAATTCGGCCCCCATCCGGCCGAGCCAGTAAATCTCAAAAATGCCGTCGAGATTGCGCAGGATGCGCTCGCCGCATATCGGAACCGAGAGGCGCGTGATGGCCCAGCCGACCGAGCCTTTCGTGTAATCGTATCCGCGCGTTCTCGTGGCTTGTTTCAGAAGGCGCACCTCTCACTGAAAATAATACCGGAAAGCGATCAGCTCATGATACGATAGAGCGTCCGATACGTTAAGGGAGAGAGACGCAGATGCCGCCTCCCGATTACGAACGATCGAAAGGGTGAATTCCTTGTTCCAAGATATTGCGTCCGAACTTCGCGCGGACGTCCTCTCCGATAAGACAGTTCCGGCGCTTTCCGCCGGATTCACCTCCGGCCTGGGCCTGCTCGTCGCCCAGATCGCCTTCGGCAGCTTCATTTTCTCGGGCGCATTGGCCCCATATACCTCCCAGGGCGTCGGCCTGATTTTATTCGGAAACTTCGCCGCCTGCCTCATTATCGCCCTCGCAGGCGGCTACCGCGGGGCGATTTCGGGGCTTTCTCCCGCGCTCGTGATCGTGATGGCGCTGATCGGCTCCACGATGGACGCCGAAGGCGATGCGCTGTTCGTCACCACGGCGGGCGCGCTCATGCTCAGCGCCATGGCCACCGGCGTCTGCTGTCTCGTTATCGGCCACTTCCGGCTCGCCAACCTGGTGCGCTTCATCCCCTACCCGGTGGCGGGCGGATTCGTGGCCGGAATCGGGGGGGCCGTGTGCCTGGCGGCCATGTCCCTGATGGGAGCGGAGCCTGACTGGCGTGCGGTCCCGGCGCTTCTGGAGCCATCCACGTTATGGAGGTGGGCCCCCGGCGCAGCGTTCGGGATCGCCCTGTACCTCGCCATAAAACGCTGGGGAAATGCGCTGATCCTCCCGGTGAGCGTGGCGATGGCCGTCGGCGCATACCACTTCGCCCTGGCCACTCTCGATATTTCCGGTGACGAGGCGAGATCGGCAGGTCTGTTGTTCAAGAGCACCGCGGAGGGAACCCTCTGGCCGGTTGTGGGGATCGCCGATCTGGCGCATCTGGATTGGGCGGCGATGGCGGAACAGGTTCCCAACATGCTGACGCTGATGCTGATCGCGCTCATCGTCGTGATCATGAATTTCGCCGGCCTAGAATTGGCCGCAAATCACGAACTGGACTGGGACCTGGAGTTCAGGACGGCCGGGCTCGCGAGCGTGGTCGCAGGACTGGGCGGCGGGACGGTGGCAAGCACGATCGTGCCCGCCTCGCTGCGCAGCAAGCTGCTCGGAGCCGCCACCCGCCTGACCGGCATCGTCGCCGCCCTCGTCATCGGGGGCGCATTGCTCCTGGGCGACGGGATGCTGGAACTGATCCCGACGCCGCTCGTAGGCGGAATTCTGTTTTTTGCCGGCTTCGGCATGATAGACGAAGGTCTCGTAAGAAGCTGCAGGCGGCTCCCCTGGTCGGAATACGGCATCATCGTGTTGATCTTCGTCGTCATCATCTCCTTCGGACTGTTCGAGGGCGTCGGCGCCGGTATGCTGGCCACCCTCGTGTTCTTCGCCGTGCGCCTCAGCCGCGTGGATCTTGTCGAATCCCGGTTCAATGCACGAGAACGCAGAAGCAACAAGACCCGGCCCATCCCCGATCGGGCCATCCTGCTGGCCGAAGGCGAGCACGTGCATGTCTACCGGCTGCGCGGCTACATCTTCTTCGGAAGCGCCTATCCACTAGCCGAACAACTGAAAAAATCCCTCAGTGGCGATTCGCGTCCCGCCTGCCTGATGCTGGACTTCGCCGCCGTCTCCGGCTTCGACTACTCGGCGGTGAGCGTCCTGTCCAGGTTCCTGCAGACGGCGCAGGCGGCCGAAGTTCCCGTGGTTCTGAGCGCATTGGACGAACAGTTGCGACAGGGGCTGGAGCGCAACCTACCGCCTTCTATATTTCAGGAGCTGGTGATTGAGCCGAATGCGGACAGTGCGCTGGAGCGCTGCGAGGAGACCGTCATTGCGGCATGGAGGGCGGACGTGAACTTATCGGACAAGCGGCGCGCCTCGCTGCTGGCGCACACTGCCGATGACCTCGAGCGCTACCTGGAACGGCAAATTCATTTCGAGGAACTCATCGAAGAACTCAAAAGCTGGCTGGACTCTCGTCAGTACGCCGCCGGCGATGCCCTCGCAGGATCGGATGCGCCAGGCGAAGAACTCCAATTGTTGCTTGCGGGCCGGGCTTCCGCTTACGATTCCGCGGGCGCGCGTCTTCATGATTTCGGTCCGGGCGACGCAATTTGGCCGGCCGGCACGCAGAACGATAAAGCGACCTCAGTGGTTGCAGACCAACCCTGCCGGACGATGGTGCTACCGCTGACGGCACTGCACTGGTTGGACGAGCATGAAGAGGGGCTTGCCCTCAAGCTGTATCGTTATCTGCTCGCCGCACGTTTCCAGACCGAGTCAGAAAGCGGCTAGTCGGAAAAGACCCCGTCAAACGTATGAACCGTTTTATTTCTTATAGAAAAACGGCTTGCTTCAATTCACCGCGCGCGTGATGCGCTCGGCCTAGATGGGCATCGAGAGGCGCGTGATGACCCAGCCGACCGAGCCCCGGGTACAGTCATATCTGCGTGTGATTTTGGAGGGATTCAGAAGGCGCACTTCGATGAAAGCAGAGATACCGGAAAGCGACGCGCCCATGATACGCTAGGGCACTCGATACGTTAAAGGAGAACGATACACCGATGCCGCACCCCGACTTCGAGCGCTGCGCGCGCCACATCACCGCAGAGACCGTGCGCGAACTCCTGAGCGAGATGGTGGATATCGCAAGCCCCACGGGCGGTGAGGCGCAAATGGCGCGCCATCTGGAGGGGCGCATGGCGCGCGCGGGAATGGAAACCCGCTTGCAGGAGGTCGACCCCGGCAGGCCGAACGCGGTCGGCGTGCGCGAGGGCGCGGGCGACGGCGCGAACCTCCTCTTCACCGGTCACATGGACACTTCTTATGACGGGAATGAGGACTACCTGAACGGCGAGGGATTCAAGCCCAGGGCCGTCCACCGGGACGGCTGGATATGGGGTCTGGGCGCGAACAACATGAAGAGCGGGCTTGCGGGCGCGCTGGCGGCGATTGAAGTCATCTGCCGCGAAGATGTCTCTCTGCGCGGGGACCTCACCCTCGCGGGCGTGGTGGGCGAGATAGAAAAAGCGCCGATCGATGAATTCTCGGGCAAATCCTACTCGGGCTACGGGACGGGCACGCGCCACCTTATTCTCCACGGCGTGACGGCGGATTGCGCCATCCTGGCCGAGCCGACGGGGCTCAAGGTCTCGAACGCGAACATGGGCGTCGTGTGGGCGAAGATCACGGTGAGCGGCACGATAAGCCACAGCGTTTTCTCGAACCGCCCGGGGGTCACGAACGCCGTGCGCGCCATTCACAAGATACAAACCGCGGTCGAGCGATGGATACCCGATTATGAAGCCAGACATTCCTGCATGAGCGAGCACCCCAACGTGACGATAGCCGCCGTGCGGGGCGGCTGGCCCTGGCGGCTATCGAGAAACCCCGCCGAGGCGAGCCTTTACCTGGACATCCGCACCGTGCCGGGCCAAAGCACCGAGGACATCAAGCGTGAGCTGCGCAGTGTGCTCGATGAGGCGGCGGATGAAGCCGGGCGCGCCGCTCTCTCGTTCTATGTGAACGACCCGCCCACGCTCTTAGATGCGGACGCTCCTCTTGTACAGGCTGCGCTTGCTGCGCACGAGGAGGTGACGGGCGAGGCGTCCGCACCCGTCATCAGGCGGCCTGCGGCCGATTCCACCCACTTCAACCGCTACGGCATCCCGTGCATCTGCTACGGCCCCGGCGGGCGGATGCACCCCGACGCCGCACAAAAAGGACTGATGCACGCCGTAGGCGAGCACGTTCTCGTCGAGGACGTGGTGACTGCAGCGAAAGTCTACCTCGCCGCAGCACTCTCGATTTGCAGCGTTCAAGCTTTTTCATAGGGCTTGGGAAAGTGTGACATCAATAATTACGGGGGAGAACGCGAACGCTTCCATCTCATGACGCGCATAAACTGACAAGGAAACCCGCATGGATTTCGAACTGAGTGAAGAGCAAAAGAGCCTCCAGCTTCTCGCGCGGAAATTCGCGATGGAGGAAATGCTTCCCGTCGTGGCGGAACTGGAAAAGCGGCCAGACGGAGAGGACAAGTTCGCCTACGACCTGGTGAAGCGCGGCGCCGCGCTCGGGTTTCATTCCCTGGGCGTGCCCCAAGCGCATGGGGGCGACGGGGCCAGCGTTCTCACCCAGTGCATCGTGATGAGCGAACTCTCCTCCGGCTCGCCCGCCGTCTCCAAGGTGTACAGCCACAACTGGAAGGCGATTGCGGGCCTCATCGCCGTGGCGAACGAAGAGCAACTCGCCCGCGTTATCCCCGACTACCTGGAAGACCCGCTCTATTGCATCGGCATCGCCATCACGGAGCCCAACGCCGGCAGCGACAACGCGCTCCCCTTCGACGCGGACCCGGCGGCCGGCCCCGCCCTGAGCGCTGTGCGCGACGGGGATTCCTACGTCCTGAACGGGATGAAGCAGTTCATCGCCATGGGGGCGCAGGCGAAGTACGTCACCGCCTTCGCCCGGACCGACAGGAGCGTCCCGTGGACGAAGGGCGTGACGGGGTTCATGCTCTTCCCGCCGCACGAGGGCTTCGAGGTCGGCAGGCTGCACGAGAAGGTGGGACTCAGGTGTTATCCCCAGCACGACCTCATCTTCCGCGACGTGCGGGTCCCGCTGGAAAACCGCCTGGGCGAGGAGGACAAGTTCCAGGAAGGCAGGAGGAGCGTCGTCAACGTCGGCACCCTGGAGGCGACGTCCACGGCTCTGGGAATCGCCCAGCGGGCTTACGATCTGGCGCTGGGCTACGCGCGCGAGCGGGTGCAGGGCGGGAAACCCATCATCGAGCACGACTTGATCGGCTCGCTCCTCCTCGATATGTACACGCGGCTCGAAGCTTCGAGGACGCTGCTCTGGCGCGCCGCCTGGGGCATCGACAATGGGCTGAATGACCAGAAACTCGCGCGGGCGACGAAGGTGCTCACCGTCGAGATGCTGAATTACATGACCATGCGGACCGTGGAGATATGGGGAGGCATGGGCGTGATGAAGGACGCGCCGGTCGAGAAAGTGCACCGCGACGCGATTCAGCTATTCCACATGGGCAACACGAACCAGGTGAACGTCCTGAAAGCCCTGCCCCACCTGTGAGGAATCCATCTACTGCGCGCCTCTTGTCTTTCGCGCGGTTTTTGAGGATTCTGTCCGTTAGAGGCGTTCAACCGATGAGCGTATTTTGGAAAACCGGCCTATATTGAAATCCGTAGGGGACGCATACAGGGTTGTTGATTAAGTCCCCTTTTCAGGGGTAGGGAAAAAGCCCCTCTCGACTGGAAAAGCACCCCCCCCTACCCCCCCTTGTCAGGGTCAAAACCGACCGAAGAGGGAGGTTTTGCGAGCCGATGTGTTTCTCGTCAATGGCTTATGCAAACGCTCGTTCCTCTCTCGCGTTTGACCCCTGTTAAGGGGGGGTAGGGGGGGTTGCTTTTATGGGGTTTCCCTTTCAAGGGGGTTGCCTTTACTCACTCAAGGGCTTTTTCAACAGCCCCTGACAAGGGGGGTTGGGGGTTACTGCATTGACAAAGTCTTTTTCAACAACCCTATTCGATCGTCCCGCACCATGGACCGAATATGAAGTTCGATCGCTCAACGCCGCCGGGAGAGACTCGTAGGGACACATATATGCGCGGTTGAAAAACCCCCGAACGGCAACCGTAGGGACAGGCCTCCGTGCCTGTCCGAAACCCTGACAAAGGACAACCACGGAGGGCAGGACAACCCCGTGGAGGGGTTGTCCCTACAGGCGAACCAATTAGTATGAAGGAGTACCGACATGATAGAGAAAACGGATGCGGAGTGGCGCGAGCAACTCACGCCCGAGCAGTACCACGTCACCAGGGAGGCGGGCACCGAGCGCGCCTTCAGCGGGAAATATTGCGACTGCCACGATGACGGCATCTATGCGTGCGTGTGCTGCGGGGCGGAGCTTTTCGACGCCGAGACCAAGTTCGACTCGGGCACGGGCTGGCCGAGCTTCTACCAGCCGCTCAAGCCCGAGAACGTGGGCGAGAAGGAGGACAACTCCTTCTGGATGCGCCGCGTGGAGGTGGTGTGTTCGAACTGCGACGCGCATCTGGGCCACGTGTTCCCGGACGGCCCGGCGCCCACCGGTCTTCGCTACTGCATGAACTCGGCATCGCTGGACCTGAAACCCAAGTCCTCTTCTGAATAAGAGCGGGCGGGGAACGCATACATCCAGGGACGCTTCGCGCGCGAGCGGCGCGGAGCGTCCTTTTCACGAATGACGGGAGAATTTATCCATGACGATTCAACGCTTTCATAACGTATCGCTTACGGTCAAGGACGCGGACGCATCTTCGAAATGGTACGCCGATAACTTCGGCTTCGAGGTGGAATCCGATTCCGAGCGCACGCCGGAGTTCTCGGCCCAGGTGACGGGCGTTCCCGGCGCGCACCTTCGCGTGGTGCACATGGGCGGCCACGGGCTTCATCTCGAACTCATGGAGTACAAGGGCGCTGCCGGCGAGGCGATAGACACCGACCCCAACAACACGGGCTGCCTGCAAATCGGCTTCGTGGTGGATGACGCCGAGGCCCTCTACGCGAAACTCCAGACGGACGGCACCACCATGTGCTCGCCGGAACCCGCCACGGTGCCGAGCGGCCCCATCCAGGGTTCCAAGATATTCTTCTGCAAGGACCCCGACGGCGTGGTGCTCAAGTTCTTGTCGATCAAGAAGTAGTTTTCATAAGGGACGCGAATCGGTCTTTCGCCTTGCCTGGGCAGGGGCGGAACTGCGTGTCTGTCCTGTTGGCGCTATTTCCTTCTCATTCCCATTGGGATGAACCTGCAGGGGCGGCTCGCGAGCCGCCCCTACGGAATCTTTCCTCATCATCCGTAATGTATCTATCGTGTCGTCATTCCGGCGGATACCGGAATCCAGAACCGACCGGGACGGCCGTATCGCAGAACGACCATCAAAAACGATAAAACGAAAAGATCAAAACAAAGATAAAGTCGCTGGGTTCCGGCATCCGCCGGAATGACGCTCAAAAACGAACAGCCTGCGCCAGGAGGATTTCCGCTCCCCCTTCAACTATCTCCTTGCGCCGAAGGCGCGGACGTGCGGCGGATGAGTTCCATCAGCGCGTTGTTTTGGCCTTCCAGCGCCTTCATGGTTTCTCGATGCTGTTCTCTTTGCGCATCACGCTGAGCCTGGAGCGCCGCCATGGTTTCCTGATGCAGTGCGTCGCGTTGAATCGAGGCCTGGCGCATGATGTAGAGTCCAAACCCGATGAGGCTGCATTGCGCGGCCCCGACGAGGGCGGCGACCCATACGGAAGCTTGCTGCACGGCGAGGGAGGCTTCTTGCAGGGCGAGGGAGGCTTTCTGCAGGGCAAAGGCAGATTGTTGCAGTGCGAGCGTGTCTTTTTGCAGGGCAAGGGCGGCTTGCTGCACGGCGAGGTTTGCGGCTTCGTATTCCGTCATTCGGTTCTCTCCTGTCTGTCCTCTTGGAGCAGCCAGTCCGGCCAGTCTCGCCCAGTGCGGAGGATAAGTCAAAGAGTCGTACCCAACCGATGAGGGAGAGTTCGCTGCGCGCGCTCCTCAACCATTCTCCCGCGTGGACGCGCGGCGGATGAATTCCATGAGCAACTTGTTTCGATCTTCCAGCGCCTACATGGTTTCCGGAGCCATTCGTGATGCGTTCCTCGGATGAACTCAGGATCACCTATGGCCAGCGCCTGTGCAAATCATCGATCACATATGGATGAACGTGTTCGCGCCCGCCGCGCAGGTGCGGATGACCGGGCGGGAGGTCGTCATGACGATGCGCTATCTCGAGCGGATCGGAGTTCGGCCACAGGCGCAATGCGAGCACCGCGCCGAGGAGAGCCAGCGCGCTCAATCCGGCGAGCGCGGCGAACGCTCCAAAGGCTGTCATCAACCAGCCCGAGAGCGGGTAGGTCATCAGCCAGCAGGCATGGCTGAGCGCGAACTGCGCCGCGAAGAGGGCGGGCCGGTCCCCGGGATTCGAGGAGCGCCGCAGAAGCCGCCCCGACGGCGTGAGTACGCCGGAATAGCCGATACCTACCGTGACCCATGCGCCGAGCAGGAGGGGCCAGGAGAGCCCGACGCTCGGGATGATCACGGCAAGCGCACACAGGCCCGTGATCATCAGCGCCGCGCCCGTCAGCATCACCACCCGCTCCGGCGCCCGGTCCAGCAGACGCGGAAGGACGAACGCGGAGAGCATCGAACCTCCTCCGAATGCGCCCATCGCCCATGCCACGGCGCTCTCGCCCAACCCCAGGCCGCTTCGCACCAGCACAACGGTGTTGACCAGCACCATCGCGCCCGCAGCCGCCGCAGCGAGATTCAGCGCCAGGAGTCCACGGAGCCGGGGCGTGGCGAGATAGATGCGGACCCCGCGGGTCGTGCGCTCGTAGACGCCTCGTGTGGCCGCAGTCGCAGGACTCGGCAGAATCACCGAGAGGACCAGCAAAGCCGAGGCGAGAAATCCGGCCACCGTGCCGATGAACAGGGCGTCATAGGACATCACCGCCAGAAGCAGCGCCGCCAGGGTCGGGCTGAAGATGTTCTCGAGGTCGTAGGCGAGGCGTGAGAGCGACAGCGCGCGGGTGTAGCGGGATTCTTCGGGCAGCACGTCCGGAATCGTCGCCTGGAAGGTCGGGGTGAAGGCGGCGGAGGCCGATTGAAGGACGAAGATCAGGAGGTAGAGCTGCCAGACCTGCGTCACGAAGGGCAATGCGAGGGCCGCGGCGGCGCGCACGATATCGAGCGCCACGAGCAGCGCCCGGCGCGGGACCCGGCCGGCGAAGGCGCCTGCGATGGGCGCGACCCCGACGTAGGCCACCATCTTGATGGTGAAGACGGCGCCGAGCACCATCGCCGCCTCTTCATCCGCGAGGTCGTAGGCGAGAAGGCCCAGCGCAATCGTGGCGAGCCCCGTGCCCACAAGGGCCGTGACCTGTGCTGCGAAAAGATGGCGATAGGTGCGGTCGGCGAGGATATCCAGCACGGGTTGCCTCAGTGGAGACGGCGGCGGGAAACCGGCCCGGGCGCAGGGGTGGGGTGATTCTGCCGCACCGGAGGTATACTGCGCCGGTCTTGGAGCTTTTTCGGGGCACGGGCGGGAGAACCCGAGAGAGTTGTCCCTGTGTTCGGGAACCACTCACCACGCAGGCACGGGTCAGTACCCATCATTCTTTCCCAGACCGCAGGCTCAACAGCAGCAGAACGAACGCCGCGAGGCTCGCGAGGGTGCGGACGTGGTTCCAGAGCGTCCATTGCGAGATATAGGCGACCATCGCCCCGGCGTTTTCGGGCCGGGCGGGATCCAAAGGCGCGATTTCGGCGTTCAAGGGAACGTTGAAAAGCGTTGTCACGCCGAAGGCGCCGACCAGGTAGCTGAGGGCGGCGGAAAGTGCGAGCCGCCACGCGGGGGCGTCGCGGCGAATCAGCGCGTGAAGCGCCACGCCGATGCAAAGTATCAAGGCGCCGAAAAAACCGAGTGCGAAGACGGCGTTTCTCACGGCTAGGTTGATCGCCTGCATGGAAGCCAGGGCGGCAAGCGGCTCCATCGCCGAGAGGCCGGGCATCACCACGAAGGAGAACGCGAAGAAAAAACCGGCCATCACGCCGACCCAGACGGCGCAGGCCAGATAGAGCCAGAAACCAAAGGACATCGACATCACACTACCCCAAAGACGGCGAGTTGGGCCGAGGTCGCTCATAGGCCGCCTCGCCCATACTCATTTTTCGCCATTGAGGGGACATAAGCAAGAAGCGACTCTGTACAGGGTCGATTCATAAACCATAAGGGCGGCTCGCGAGCCGCCCCTACAAAAGCAAAACCGCAAGACTTCCCTCCAAGGGGCTGTTGAAAAACCCCTCTTTTCAGGGGGTAGAGGGGACGCCCCTCTCGACTGGAAAAGCACCCCCCTACCCCCCTTGACAGGGGGGTAAGAAAAAAAGCCCCCCTGACAAGGGGCTGTTGAAAAACTCCCGACCAGCGAATCTGGGTTGCGCGAACGCCTTTGAAGTTCACTCCCCCCTTGAGGGGGAGTCAGTGAACTGAGGGCGTAAGCCCGAAAGTGAACTGGTGGGGGGTATGATTCGGAATGGCAAGAAAACGCATTTTACCCCCCACCGCATCAGCCTTCGCACAAACCGCTCGGCTTCTGCGACTCCCCCTCAAGGGGGGAGTGGTTGGTTGGCGCTTTGCAAGGAAGGAGTAAAGTTTCATCCCTCCCAAGTCGGCTTCATACTTGGAATCAAGAAATCGGGGCTTTTTCAACAGCCCTGACAAGGGGGGTTGGGGCGAACGCAACCGGGGAGGGAGCGTTCGCTCCCTTAACAAAGGCTTATTCAACAACCCCTCCAAGGTTGGAATTGACAACGGAATGACGACCATCTGGAACAGGCGACCAGCGACCTTCCACCCAGCCTTGCGGTCGTCCCCTTGCGGGGCCACAATGCGCTCGCCTCATCTCAGGAACACAGCGGCCATTCACGAACCGTACTTCAAGAAACGAAAAGGGAGACGCCATGAACAAGCCTTCCATTGCGATAGTGACGACCGGAGGGACGATTTCATCCAAATACGACACGCGCGGGGGCGAGAACGTACCCGCGGCGAGCGCAGAAGAGTTGATCGCGTCCGTTCCCGAACTTGAGGGTGCGGCCCAGGTGCGCGTCGTCGAGCATTCGAACGTCACCAGCGACGTGATGGAGACGGCCACCGCCTTCGGCCTCCGCGACCGCCTGCGCGGGATACTGGCGGATGAGGAAACGGCCGGAGCCGTGGTCACCCACGGGACGGCCACGATGGAGGAGACGGCCTATCTCCTGGACCTGACACTGGGCGGGGAGAAGCCCGTCGTGATCACGGGCGCGATGCGCAACTCCGTCGCCCGCGATGCGGACGGACCCCGGAACATCTTCTACGCCGCGAAGATAGCAGCTTCCCCCGAGGCGCGGGGCCGGGGCGTGATGGTCGCGCTGGACGGCGAGATATTCGCCGCGCGCGACGTCATCAAGGTGCACAGTCAGCGGCCCCATGCCTTTGCGTCGAGAGACGGCGGGCCCATCGGCGTGGTTTCGGATGAGGGCGTCTTCTTCCACTACCGCCCGGAGCGGCGTCTTCACTTCGAGGTGGACGCCGTGAAGGAAAACGTGCAGTTCCTCACCGTGACCCAGGGGGTGAACGACCTGCTCGTGCGCGCGTGCATCAAAGAGCGCGTGGACGGGGTCGTGGTGGAGGGCGTCGGCGCGGGCAACGTGAACGTGCCCTTCCACCACGCCCTGTGCGACGCACTCGATGCGGGCATCCCCGTGGTGATCGGGGTGCGCATCTTCGCCGGCGCGCCGCACCGCGCCAAGGCGCACGAGGGCTCTTTCCGCAGCCTGATAGAGCGCGGGGCGATATCGGCAGGCTATCTGAGCGGAATCAAGGCCCGGACCCTGCTGATGGTGGCGCTGGCGCACACGCAGGATTCAGGTGAGCTGCAGGAAATATTCGAGCGGGCGGGCGGACGAGCATAAAGTCGGGAAATTCGCCGTCGCCTTCCCGGTCGGCAATGCCGAGTTCCTCACTCCGAATGCGCAGCCTTCCCCTCCCCGGAAAAGCCTGACCCTCCCCAGTCGGCGAACCCTCCCTCCCCAGTCGGGTTCGTCCTCCATCCTCGATCGGGTTCGACCAACGCATTTCCTTGTAATCGGCGTCATGGTTTTTTACGCGGCGACGGGCATGCCGGAGAGGCCATCCGAAGCCCTCGTTTTTTCAGGACTGAGGACGATGCGGATAGACGGCTGCGGTCGTACACTCAAGCAATGTGGAGTAGCTGATAATGCAAATAATAATTTCCGTAAATTTCGATAAATTCAGATAAATTCACGGGGTATTTCGATAAATTACCGACAATTTATTTTGCTGGGACATGACGCCGCAGAACCGCGACGCATGAGGATTCTGCCATGTTCCGCGCCTTCTGCGATGACGGCAAATGCGCGGAACTGCGGGGAGTTGCGCCTAGGAGACGCTCATCTTCCGCCCGCTCTCGTACCACTCCGGACCGGGCTGTTCGGGAGGATCGTCATAGCGCTTGATCTCGAGTTCGACGTTGTCGGGATCGTAGAAATAGGTGGCGTAGCCTACGCCGAAAGCGCCCAGGTTCTTCTCCTCGCCCCGGTGAGGTTCCCGGCCGCTCTCTCGTAAACGATTGATTACATTGTTGTATTCGGCATCGTCCATGCAAAACGCGAGATGGTCCATCCCGCCTTTCACCTCGACGTCATCGGACACGAAATCATCGGCGTGAAACAGGACGAGAATGTCCTCCCCCACACGGAAGACGACCTGATCGATCTCCCCATTGTGGATGAGCCGGCGTCCGACGGGCTTGAAGCCCATCACGTCTCGGTAGAACGCGATGGATTTATCGAGATTCGTGACGCGCAGGGCGACGTGTTCGATCATTCGTTTCATGGCGGCCTCCTTTACCGGAGGTGAGGGATCAGTCGTCGTAGGCCTTCACCGTGGGAACCGTAATGGGGGATTCGGGTTCGGTTCTGCCCTCGGCCACGGCGCGAATCGCCGCGATGATCTGGCGATACCCCGTGCAGCGGCAGAGGTTTCCGGTGAGCCAGTGCTGAATCTCGGACTCTGAGGGGTCGGGGTTTTCATCGAGCAGCTTTTTGGCCGAGATGATCATCCCCGGCGTGCAATAGCCGCACTGCGTGGCGCCGTAGGAAGCGAATGCGGCTTGTAAGGGATGCAAGTCCTCGAGGCCGCCGAGGCCTTCTATGGTCTCGACGTTCGCGCCGTCGGCGCGCACCGCCAGGACGAGGCAGGCACTGATGAGATCCCCATCCATGATGATCGAGCAGGACCCGCACGCGCCCTGATCGCAGGCGCGCTTGGTGCCCATCATGTCCAAATCCTCGCGGATGAGATCCACCAGATAGCGGTTAACGGGAACCATCACCTCGACGGGCTCTCCGTTGAGAACGAAGGATATCATCTTTTTTTCAGACATTTCGATCCCCCACTTTTTGCGGTCATGCGCTGTTTTTTGGTGACCTCAATATACCACGTTTCACCCGTCTATGCACGAGGGATAATCACGGCCCAAAGCTTGAGTCCGAAGCCTGCGGGGCCATGACATACTGAGGAGCCAGGCTTCACCGCCCGTGAATTCCCCCCCGTCGGCAAAACGGAAATCCCTCAGATCTTCCTGAGCTCCGGGATGAGTTCGTCCGAGATCATCCGCATGCTGTGAAGCGCCGTGGAAAGCGGCATTCCCGCCCAGTGCGTACGGATGATGAGATGGCTCATGCCCACCTCCTCCCAGTAGGGGCGAAGCTGCTCGTAGCACTCCTCGGGCGAGCCGATGATGAAGCGATCTTTCAGCAAATCGTCGAATTCCTGATCGAAGCTCTCATCATCCGGCATGGCGTCGTCCTGTCCCCACTTGGCGTAATCCTGGTACTTGCCGAACAGATACGGCCCCGCCATCTCGAGGGCGGTCTTTCTGTCGCGGCTGCAGAAAATCTCCTTCATGCAGGGGAAATCCGCCGGGAACGGCTTGCCGCAGCGGTCCAGTTCCGCGCGGTAGAGCGTCATCTGCCGCTTGATGGTCGCCGTGGTCGAATGCGGGTTGATGAACCAGTTGTCGCCGATGCGCGCGGCGCGCTCGATGGCCTTGTCATTATTGGCCGCCACCCATATCGGCGGGTAGGGCTTCTGCACGGGGCGGATGTTCATGCGCACGCCGTCGAGCTTGCAGATCTCATCCTCCCAGGTCACCTCTTCCTCCGTCCAGAGGCGTTTCACGAGTTCGAGACACTCCTCGAAGCGGCGCACGCGCTGTCCCTTCGGCACCTGGAAGGCATCGAACTCCGCCTTGCGGTAGCCCAGCCCGATCCCGAACACGAAGTTCCCCCGGCAGAGCACGTCCATCGTCGCCACCGTCTCGGCCACGTAGACCGGGTTGTGCAGGTTGATGAGCAGGATGCCGAGCCCGAGCGTCATCTCGCCCGCTTCGGCCTGCAGGCGCGCGAGGAACGGCACTATCTGGAGCTGCTTGTTGTCGCCCTCGTTCAGGTAGTGCTGCCCGGTGAAGAGCGAGTCCCAGCCCTTGTCGCGCGCGAGGCGCACCATGGCGTACTGCTCGTCCAGGGCGCTGACCATGTCGGTTTCCAGGTGCTGCTGGTTGGTGATGAAGAGCCCTACTTTCATGTCGCGTTCCCTATATATAAGTGGATGGTTGGGGGCCACCATACCGCAAGGTCCTTCATATTTCTATGCTGGGGAGTCTTTACTGCATGATGGAAGGGGGAGAGGGGAACTGCGGGGAGCTGCGGGGAAATGCGGGGTGCAAAAAAACTTTTTTTGTTCGATAATTTTCGAAAAATTATTCATCTTCTGCCTGAATCCATTCTCATAACCGACTGAAATAATATCGGTTACTCCTTCGATATCCTTTCCGTTCGCTGTCAGGTATTTATCGAAAAACCCCGTGAATTTATCTATATATACGGAAAATATAATTATTTGCATATTCATTGTGAGCGCCGAACCCATGACTACCCCTCCCCTGCTCATGGTGATGAAACCCGAGAGAGAACCGGGGCCGAACCAGGCCAACGCGGTAGAAAACGCCGTCATCATTTTCGCCCCTGCACCTGATTCCATGATTACCCCACTACCGTCAGTTCAATACCAACTCATGCGGGAGAAATCGTTTTCCCGCGACGCGCGCACGATAGCGGAATGCAAGGTTTCAGGGAGTACGGCAATTGCGGGGAAATGCGGGGTAAGGTCGAGCGAGTGAAAATGTGGGGTACACACCGCAGCAACTTATACAAATTTTATTGGCTGGTAGAAATGCGAGGCTCATAATCGAGTTGGGGTGCATCCGCGAGTTGCTTCAGCAAGTCGTCGTTGAACAAAGGCGAATTCGGGTCCCATTCAATACGAGGTGTTACGTTGCGCGTGGCAAAAATAGGCGCCGCAAATACAAATCGCTCGTCATACCGGTTATAAATCGTTTCGAAGAATCGTTCGAAGCGTAAACGACTATCCTTTGGCGGGAATGTGTCGAGTAATTTCCCGGTATTCGGGCCGCTCGTTTCCACCAAAGCGAGGCTGACCGCTTCGTATTTGCTGATTGAATCACGCAAGTCAGCGCGTCCTTCTAGTTGTTTGAATGCTTCGTGATAGCGGACGATTCCGTCCACCGGATTTCCGTCTTGATGGAGTGCAACGTCGTTGACACCGAGCGCAGGGTCGCTACCGGCGCGGTGCGCCCGAAGTATTGAGAAGAATCCGATCACGAGTGCAGCGTAGGTCATGTGCAAGTTTGTGCACTCACCAACCGCCTCCTCCATTCGGTTGGTAAGATTGCGATACGCCTTGCCGGTGGTTTTGCATGAGATAGCAATAACGGGGCCAATGCCCGGTTTTTCCACGACTACGTCTACATCTTTGGTCTTCAGTCCACCTAATACAGTCGCCTCTTTACCGCTCGCCGCATTCGGATCGAAGTGCAACTCCTTTTTTACGACCTTGAACGGCGGACGTGGTTTTATCTCATCGGGTTGAAACCCACCTTCAATGACCAGACGACAGGCGATATACCAATGGATTGGCTTGACGATGTGTTGACTTTGCGTTTTCTCTTTGGATGTGGCGAGATGATGGAAAGTTTCTTTGGCTCCGAGCCAATGACAGACTTGCCAATCTTTCTTCGTGAAATCTTCAAGCCGCTTCATAATGCCTCCAGGCCTGAAGCGCTGTGATGCCGTCTTGAGCAATCTTTTTCACATCCTCTGAAAGCACAATTTCGGATGGGACCAGGATATTACCCGCTTCTCGCGGCTCCAACTTTAACATGCCTCCGCCTAACGGATGGCCTTCGATTTCGCAGCTAAACTGGAAGACTCCCGATCGAAGCGCCTTATGAATTCGTGACAAATTTGCTTTGTCCTTCAGTAGTACTGCAAGTAGTGAATTCGTGCACGCGCAACGCGCCGCATTCTGCACAAAGGAGACCCGTCGGCCGGACATATAAGTAAGGAAAAAATCGGGAATCTTGACGTCTGGGACTACATACCAGGGATTTCGTGTTCGACATTTGTATGCTTTAGCGGCTTTCATAGCTTGCGAAGTTCGCAGGTAATCCAGTACTGATTTGGGGAGTCTTTGTTCTTTTCTCAGGCGCAACAGTAGCGTTTTCTGATCCTCTCGGAGCCAGCGGCTGACTGTGGACGGATTAACCTGCACAGGCGGTAAAGAACGTGAGTTACGCACAGTTGTTTGCAAACAATCGTTCGGGATATGAAGTCTCTTGACCTCGGATGGACGCAAGTGAAAAAAGTCGTTCGCTCCCGAAACATAGCCGATGTTCACTTGCGCAAATTCACGAAATCGTAAGCTGTTCTCGTCTGAAGCGAGTCGTTCGTAGAGATTCCGGGCCCCGGCGGGCAACAGAAAGGGTCGTAGGCGCTTGTTCCATGAGTTACGCCAAGTTTCAACACATACATCCGTTGTTTCGGTTGGCGGCATTTCATGGAAAGTAAACCGTTCCAGAGCACTCAGTTTAATATGGGCAGTGGAGCCACCCTTGCCGTCAGCGTAGAGAAGCCAGCAGTCTTCCGATAGTTCCGGGAAAAGCTTTTTTCTAACCGCGACGATTTGCAGGTGGTCGAAACGTTCCGTCAGATATTCGATCAGCGGAGCGCTGTACGGCGCATGTCCGATCTCGGCCGGAACAACGAAGGCCATGCGTCCGCCACGATGCAGGAGGTGGGCCGTTACTATCAGGAAAAGCGGCCAGGAAGAGGTGAGTTTTGAGAAAGTGGCCCCAAGCTCGGCGCAAAGAGCGATGGCCCTTTGACGTTGAACGCCTTTGAATCGCTGATAGCGGATGAAGGGGGGATTCCCGGCGGCGCATTCGAAACGCTCTCCGGCGTTGCTCGCCCACTCAAAAAAATCACTCTCGTGAACCATCGCATGAGGCGCGCGATGCATGGCAGTGGAAGTGGCAAATGTATCTAGTTCGATACCGACACTATTGGGATGGCCGGCAATAAAGCGTCCATCCCCGCAAGATGGATCCAAAAGGCGATCTTCGGGACTCCTGACAGCCCAACTAAGCAGACTACGTACTACCGGATCAGGGGTATAGTAAGCCCCTTTCTCTTTTGCGCCATTGGCATCGCTGGAGAGATATCCATTATACCCGTTGTCACCCGTGCTCATTTAGCCATTCCCTTCCGCATTGTTTATTGCACCTGTTAAACACTGCGGCCATTCGTCAAGTAGTCCAAATACTCACGATAGAGACCATGCACCTTTGTTTCCGCCTCCGACTCGCGTTCTTGACTATCCGTCTGCTGTTGATCGACTTCGCGTTTCACGTCCTTCGGACGCATTCATTGCGATGGGTTTAGCATCAGAACCACTTGGAGCGCTTCATGATGCTTTTTTATCGCTCGGGGTCTCGTTCGGGCGTGGAGTAGTTCAATTCACCCATACTAATGGGCATTTGTCTTTCCGTCAAGCGCTTTCGTGATATTATCGCCCTTTCGTTATTGTTACACAATCCTCCTCACCCCTGGATTCACCACTTTTTTGTGGGCGCGATACGGCTTTTCATCCGCCTTCGGTGAAGTCAGGATGCCGACAGAAAAGAAAGATTAAGGCCATCCCCTGGATTCCGGCATGCGCCGGAATAGCAAGGCTGGGAGTCAATTTCATGCGAGGAGGAAAATATCCCTTTAGAGCGAATGCTCCTCGCTAGACGATGAGATAGAGTATCAAAAAGCCTTAAGATGGAATTCCTTTGCGATTCGGATTTGAAAACCACTGCTTAATCTCTGCGAGGAATAACCACACGTCATCAATTCCAGGGCGGAGGTAAGAGTTTTTCACGTGGTCCTCTCCCATTTTCTGAAAAACGTCGACAAGCCAAGTTGGTCCATGTCCAGTGGCTTGCAAGTCCGGAAGCCAAGATTCCAACTCTCCCTCTCTTACGATGAACAAACCGTATTCACCTAATCGTTCACAAAGATTGGTGGCGGCTTCTTTGTCGTTTTCATCAAGAAGCTCAAGCCCCCCTTCAAGCTTCATATCCTTACGAGTAGCATCAAATTTTATTTTCACATTGCTCCTCAAAGCAGCTAGTGAGTTTCGCTCTAGTTCGGGCACAAAACCTCCTTCCAGAAATGCTTTCCAGTTTTGTCCACCATCTTTAAAGATATCAATGTCGACGATGGCAGCCGCAGGTATTCCAAGATTTCTAAGTGGCTTCAGTATAGTTTGAACAGTTTGCTTGTTCTGGGCATTCAAAAATAAGCAATTTGGAATACCCCATTCAGGTTTGAATCTCAGAAGCCGCTCGTTCACTTCTTGGTAGAATGCTCTATCAGCATCACCCTCGGTGACGATTACAAACTCATAGAAAAGCCCGCTCAGTACACCGGTCGATCTCAACAGCGGATTTCGCATTAGCGTGAGTAGTTCTTCACTAGCCAACAAGCGTGCAGTCGCCACATTGTCACGGTATGTAAGCCGCACGATGTTTATCGGAGCGCCAGATTGAACACAGCCCATAACGAAGTTTGGGCTGTGGGTAGAAACGAAAAGCCGTTTTTCAGATCCAGAACCCGATAGCGCTATTTCTTTCCCCAAATTAAATGACAATGCAGGATGCAGAAAAGCTTCAGGTTCATCGATTAGAAGGATAGCGGGGTCACCAGCTACGATTTCTGTGATGATCCCGGAGAATGCTTTTACACCATCACTCGCATATTGAATCAACTGGGCGGCATTATGGAACTTGACTGATTCGTCGTCGATTCCTTTTTCTTGTGAAACGGAAGTAGGCTCATTCGGGGAGAGGCGGAGACGTAACCGTCCTAAATTCGTTGGATCAATAACCAAAAATTCACCGAACGCATCGTGGACAATTCGACGTACTATCTCTCTCTTTTGGTTGTCATGAAACAGTGTTTGAAAACTTGTTAGTGGACTCTCTTGCAGATCTCCTGCTGATTGCTCGTTTATTAAGCTGATACGATTTTGCCCATCAAGTATTAGTGTGTTGTACGCGAGATACCAAGGGCAGAAATATTCTGCTTGAGCGTTTGTTTTGAGAAAACTATCAATCAATTGCTGTTTAGGTACTTGATGGCGTTGCCCTTGTTTACCTACAATTAACTGTTCAGGCTGAATTGTCTCATGCGCGTTTGGACGTAAAGTCACGCGTTGAATCCGTTGCTCGGCATATTCTCTAGAAAAAGATTCGAATTCGATCTGATCGACGAGAATATTAGAAACATTCCTCTGACCTGTAGTGCAAAATTGGTAAATCTCCGAGAGGATTTTACTTTTGCCAGAGTTATTTGGGCCAACGAATACAGTAACTGGAGTTGTTTGAATCGTTTCTGGCGAAAGGTCTAGAGCCCGGCCGAATTTCAGAGATAGTGTCTTGAACATTGCGAAGCATACTTTCTGGGCGGAAATTACAGAGACTTGATTTATTCTAAAAATAACTTATCTAGTTGATTCAGAAACTTAAGGTGTCTGCCACTTAGCGATGAACTCGCTCGGCGTTTCTAAAAAAAGCTCACCCGTTCACATTTTACCAACATACCGACCCTATCCTTCCCCGGCAAGCACAACCCTTCCCTCCTCGGTCGGGTAATCGAACTCCCCCTCCTCAGGGAAGTCCGACCTACACAAACAACCTAACCCCCGGAAACACCTCCTCCCTCCTCAAATCCGTCTCGTCGTGTCCGGCGAAGATGAGGTCGGGCGCGTCGGCCAGGTCCTTCACGGTCTCGAGCGCGCGCAGGGCGTCGTCCACGTGGATGTGGATGCCCGGCGGTATCATGGATTCAAGGCTCCGGTAGAGATAGGCCGCGTCCACGGCCAGCACCGCCCAGCCCCGCGCCGTTCGAAAGCGGATAATCTGGTGGCCCGGTGTGTGGCCGCCCACCCAGTGGACGTGTACGCCCTCCGCTATCTCCGCCTCCCCGTCCACGAGATTCATGCGGCCTGCTTCCAGGAGCTTCTCGGCTTCTTCCAGGTCGCCCAGGAAATGGTTGATGAAGTGGTATTCCGCCGCGTCGCTCCGCCAGAAATCGAGTTCGCGCCTCTGAAGAAAAAAGCGCGCCCCGGTGAACAGCCTCGGCGAGGCGAAATGATCCCAATGCAGATGGCTCACGATCATCGTCTCGACTTCCGAGGGCTTCAAACCGAAATGCTTTAGAAGCTCATGCTGCGGGCGGTAGTCCGCGTAATCGGGGTTTCGCGCCTTCTGGGATTCCTCGCTGAAGCCGGTGTCGATAACGATAGGCGCACCGCCATCTTCGGGCATCAGCACCCAGAAGAAATAGGGGAGCGTGCGTGTCCGCCCCGATTCGCTCAGGTAAAGGAGCCAGGAGGCGTCGCACGCGCGCGAGCCCTGGCACAGGGCGTAAAGATTGTAGGTCGTCTCGCTCAAGATGATACCTCCGTGTTTTCCCGTTCGGATGGGGGTTGTTGAAAAAACCTTCGTCAAGAGATTAACCCCCCAACCCCCCTTGTCAGGGGGGCTTTTCTTCCACTCCCTCGTCGGGGGTATTGCCTTTACCCCCCTGTTAAGGGGGGTAGGGGGGGTTGGTTTTCCAGTCGAGAGGGGGTCCCCTCTGCCCCATAAAAAAGATCTTTTTCAACAACCCCGATAACCCAGGCCACAGTGTGCATGGCGATGCGGCGCTTCGTTGTCCGCAGGGTGAGATTATGCCATTATCACCGATGCGCAAAACGTAAATTTCGGTATTCGGTTCACAGAAAACCATTCCCGAAGGGCGCTCGTTTTGGACAACACCTTCATCATCGTGTTCTTCCCGTTCGCAACCGCCCTCATCATCCCCTGGTTCGCAGAGCGTTTCCGCAAAAACGCCGCGTGGTTCGCCATGGTCGCGCCCATCGTCAGCACCTGGGCGCTCTTCAATCTCTACGGCGAATGGGCCGCCGGCGGCCGGCAGACTTTTACGCGCGCCATCGCCTGGGTCCCCGCGGCGAACGTGGAAATCTCCTTCATGGTGGACGGCCTGAGCCTCATGTGGGGCCTCCTCGTGGCGGGCATGGGCGCGCTCATCGTCCTCTATTCCCACTGGTACCTGCACGAGCACGAGGCGCTCGGACGCTATTACGGCTTTCTCATCGCGTTCATGGGCTCGATGCTGGGCGTCGTGTTTTCCGACCACCTGATATCGCTCTTTATCTTCTGGGAGCTCACGAGCATCACCTCGTTCTTCCTGATCGGCTTCTGGTCGGACAGGGACGCCTCGAACTACGGCGCGACCAAGGCCATCCTCATCACGGGCAGCGGCGGCCTCGCCATGCTCGGGGGATTTTTACTCTTAGGCGACGTGGCGGGCGAATGGCGGCTTTCGCAACTCGTGCTCATGCCGGACATCGCGAGCCAGATATCGCTCGGCGTCTTCCTGCTCATCATCCTGGGCGCGGTGACGAAGAGCGCGCAGTGGCCCTTCCACATCTGGCTGCCGAACGCCATGGAAGCGCCCACGCCCATCAGCGCGTTCCTGCACTCGGCCACCATGGTGAAGGCGGGCATCTACCTCCTGTCGCGTTTCTACCCCATCCTCGGCGCGCACCCCGCCTGGGGCTACGTGGTGACAGGCTTCGGCATGACGACGATGATAGCGGGCGGCCTGCTCTCCCTGCGCGCGTATGACTTAAAGGCGATTCTGGCCTACGGCACCATCAGCCAGCTCGGCCTCATCGTCACCTTCCTGGGCTTCGGCGGCAAGGGGGCGATCATCGGCGCGACGCTCCATCTCTACAACCACGCGGCGGCCAAGGCGGCGATGTTCATGACGGTGGGCATCATCGACCACGAGGCAGGCACGCGCGACGTGCGGCTCTTGGGCAATTTGAGAAAGCTCATGCCGAAGACGCACATCCTGGCCGTCATCGCGGCGCTGAGCCTCATCGGCATACCGCCCATGGGCGGGTTCATCACCAAGGAGATGCTCTACGAAGTCAGCCTCCACCCCGGCGGCCCCGGATCCTGGAGCTGGTTCTGGCCCTATATCACCGTATTCGCGGGCGTGTTCACCGCGCTTTATCACTTAAGGTTCCTGAGCGAGCCCTACTGGCAGGCGGCGGAAGGCGAAGCGCCCAAACATCCCCACGACCCCCCTATAGGGATGCTGGCCGCGCCCGCGATACTCGTTCTCTTGGCACTGGCTTTCGGTCTCGCGCCCGGCCTGATCGAAAACGCCATCGTCGCGCCCGCAGCAGAGGCCACCCTGGGCGGAGGGGCGCAACTGGAACTCCACCTAGGCCTCTGGCACGGGGTGAATGCGCCGCTCATGATGTCGATCATCACCATGGCGCTGGGGCTCGCGCTTTATTTCGGCTTCGCACATGTGAAGACGGTACTCGACACAGTCGCCCGCGCCTGGGGCAATGCCCCCTCTCCCAACAGGATATATGACGCCTCCATCTCCTGGCTGAGAAACGGCACCTGGGGGATTCTCCTCCTCATCCAGGACGGGAATTTAAGAAGATACATGCGCTTGATGATGGTGCTGCCCACCGCCGCCGCCCTCTACCTCGTCTGGCGGATGGATTGGGGGGCGAACGTTTTCCCCGGGAATTTCGCGGGCGCATCGTTCCTGCTCGTCGTGATCGCGCTCATGATCACGGGCGCGGCCTTCGCCACGGCGCTCTTCAAGCGGAGAATCGCCGCCATCCTCGCTCTCGGCACGATGGGCTACGGCATCGCGGGGCTTTATTTACTCTTGAAAGCGCCCGACTTGGCCCTCACGCAGATTATGGTCGAATCGGCCTCGGTCGTGCTGTTCCTGCTCGTGTTCTACTACTTGCCCGAGCTCAAGCCCGTACCGTCATCGACCGCGAAGAAGATTCGGGATTGGGGTATTGCCGTCGGTCTCGGCGTCTGCACGACGCTCGTCATGGCCGCCGCCATGAACACGCACAAGTTCCGCACCATTGCGGACTACTTCATGCGCACGAGCAAGCCCGTGGCCGGGTTCAAGAACGTGGTCAACGCCATCATCGTCGATTACCGAGGGTATGACACTTTAGGCGAGATCACCGTGCTCGTCATCGCAGGGATAGCCGTCTACGCCCTCTTGCGGCTGGTGGGAGATATGAAATGCGATCACTGATCCTCCAGACGATAGCGCCCGCCGTGCTGCACCTGACGCTGCTCTTCTCCATGTTCCTGCTCATCTACGGCCACAACCAGCCGGGCGGCGGCTTCATCGCGGGCCTCATGACCTCGGTGGGCATCGTGCTCCAGTGGGTGGCGGTGGACGCCGAAGAAGGCCGCAGGCGGTTCAACTGGCCCTACGAGGGGATATTCCTCGCGGGGCTGGCGCTCTCCACCTTGACAGGGGTGTGGGGCTACATCAAGGGAGCGTATCTCAAAAGCTCGATATACCACTTCGCCCTGCCCTTCATCGGCGACGTGGAGCTGTTCACCGCGTTCATCTTCGACGTGGGCGTGTACGGCGTGGTGGTCGGGGTGGTGATGTGCATCTTCACCAACCTGTACGAGAGGGAAACGCAGGAGCCGGAAGAGGGGTAGTCACTCCCCGGTTGCGGGGGTTGTTGGAAAAGTCTCGGTGAATGAGGATTCGACATGACCGACGAGAAAAAGAGAATCACTCCCCCCTTGAGGGTTGGGCTTCCCGAGGGGAAAGCCCAACGAAGAAGCCGAGCCCTATGGGCGAAGGCTGATGCGGTGGGGGGACGGTTCTAAATGAAAAACTCCCCCCACCGGTTCGGTTTCGGGGAAAAACCCCCTCACCTCACCGACTCCCCCTCAAGGGGGGAGTGAAAAAATCCGAGTCTGGGGAATGTTTTTTGAAAGGGAATCATGAATGCAACAAGAAGTCGTCATCTCGAATACATGATTCCCGGCGCAAAGAAACGCAGGAGTAAATAAATGCTCTGGATACTGGCGATGATCATCGGCGCCCTGGTGACGGTGGCTTCCTACCTCATCATGCAGCGCAGGATCATACAGGTCGTGCTCGGCATGGCGGTGCTGAGCCACGCCGCGAACCTGATGATCGTCGCCTCAGGCTGGGTGGGGGACGGCAAAGCGCCCATCGTTCCCAAGACGGGCGGCCCGCTCGACCCGTTCGCCTACGTGGACCCCCTGCCCCAGGCCATGGTGCTGACCGCCATCGTCATCAGCCTGGCCGTGACGGCCTTTCTGCTCGTGCTCGCTTTCTTCACGTATAAAAAGTTCGGCACCGACGACATCGACGAGATCAGGAGGCTCAAGGGATGAACGCCATATTCCCGCTCTTCGTCGTCCTGCCGCTGGCCACGGGCACGTTCCTGTTCCTGGTGAGGAAGAACCGCGCGCTCCAGGAATCGGTGAGCATGCTCGCCCTGCTGGTGAACCTCATCCTGGCGGGGATACTCCTGAGCGCGACGGCGGACGGGACGATTTTCGTCCACCGGATGGGCCTCTGGCCCTTCCCCTACGCCATCGTCCTGGCGGCGGACAGGCTCACCGCCACGCTCTTGTGCCTCTCCTCCTCCATCGTGGGGGCGTGCGCCGTCTTCGCGGGGAGCTATCTCACGGATGCGCAGCGGAAAGAGGCCTTTCACCCCCTGCTGCATTTCCTGCTCATGGGGATGCAGGGCTGCTTCATCACGAGCGACCTGTTCAACCTCTTCGTCTTCTTCGAGGTCATGCTCATGGCCACCTACGCATTGTTGGGCTTCTACTACAACCTCGACCAGCTCGAGATGGCCTTCAAGTACACCTGCATGAACTTGATCGCATCGGCGCTTTTCCTGCTGGGCGTCGCGCTCCTCTACGCGCAGGTGGGCACGGTGAACATGGCGGACCTGGCCGTGAAGATAAAGCTCCTGGGCCCCACGCCGCTCATCGTGGTGACGGCCCTCATCTTCGTCTTCGTGTTCAGCGTCAAGGCGGCGATCTTCCCGATGCACCTGTGGCTGCCCTCCGCGCACTCAATATCGCCAACGCCCATCAGCGCGATCCTGGCGGGCGTGCTCGTCAAGGTGGGCATCTACTCCATCATCCGCTGCGCCACGCTCATCTTCCCGGCCGCTTTCCTGATATTACAACCGGGGCTGATACTCCTGTGCCTCCTGACCATCGCCATGGGCGCGCTCGGCACCCTGCCCCAGACGAGTCTGAAGCGCATCCTCGCCTACAGCACCATCAACCAGCTGGGCTACATCGCTTTCGGCATCGCCCTGCTCTCACAGGCGGGACTTGCGGCGGCGGTCTTCTACATCGTCGGCCACGCGTATCTCAAAAGCGCGATGCTGCTCGGCGCGGGCCTGAACCAGAAGCTCACCGGCACGGTGGACCTCGAAGAAATGGGCGGCATGATGGGCAAGGCGCCCTTCGCAAGCCTGCTCATGCTCGTGGGGTTCCTCTCCCTGGCGGGTTTCCCGCCCTTCACGGGCTTTTTCGCCAAACTCTTCGTGCTCCAGGCGGGGTTCTCGCAAGGCGCGATACTTGCGACGGGCATCGCCCTGGGATTCGGCGTCATATCGCTTTATTATAATTTCACGACGTACCAGCGCTACGCCTGGGGGACGGGCGGCGGCGAGGTCGGCGCGGCGGGCGCAGGGATATACGGCTCGGTCGCCTTTCTCTCGGCCTTCGCGGTCATCTTCGGACTCGGCGCCTACTGGCTCTTCGAGTGGGCGCAGCTCGTGGCCGCCCAGATCACGAAGCCCGAACTCTACATATCCGCCATGCGGGACTTGGGCTAGGGAGACGCACGATGCCGCTCGCCACGCTCGCATTCACCATCGCCACCATCTGGATATTCCTGCACGGGAGCGCGACACCGGGGCACTTCTTCGTAGGCCTTGTCATGGCGTTCTTCATCATCCGCTTCCTTAAGAAATCCTACTACCAGGACAGGACGTTCTTCCGCATCGGCAGCTATTTCAGATACTTGCGGAGCTTCACCTGGGAGCTTCTAATCGCCAACGTCCAGGTGCTGAAGATCGTGCTCTCGCCCCGGCTGTCGATCCGCCCGGGCATCATCCCCTACAAGACGGTCTGCAAGACGCCTTTGGGCGTGACGATGCTGGCGAATTCCATCACGCTCACGCCCGGCACGCTGAGCATCGACGTGTCGGATGATGATGAGACGATTTTCGTCCACACGCTGGACATCGACCACCCCGACGAGGTGGCCGAAGGCATCCGCAAGGGGCTGGAAGAACCCATTGTGGGAGCGGTGGAATGATAGAGATCGCCGTTCAGATAAGCCTCGTCATGATGGGCGCCTCGGTGCTCCTGGCGTTCATCCGGCTGATAAAGGGACCGACGACGTCGGACCGTGTGGTGGCGGCGGACACCCTCGCCACGAACGTGCTCGGCGTCATCGCGCTATTCGCCATCCAGACGCACAACAAGCTGTTCATCATCGCCGTGCTCGCACTGGCCATCTTGAGCTTCGTCGGCACGACGGTGTATGCGAAGTTCCTCGAGAGGGGGAAGATCATTGAGTGAAGCACTCGCCGCCGTCCTGCTGCTGGGAGGCTCGTTCTTCATGCTGGTCGCCAGCATCGGCCTCATCCGCCTGCCCGACGTCTACTGCCGCATGCACGCCGCCACCAAGGCGACGACCTTCGGCATGGGCGGCATCCTCCTGGGCGCGAGCCTCATCTTCCAGAACGCCGCCGTCACGACGCAGGCGCTCCTGGCCATTTTCTTCCTCTTCCTGACCGCGCCCGTCGCCGCGCACCTCATATCGAGGGCGGCGTATAAGCGCGGCCCCGACCTCTGCGCCGAGACCACGCACGATGAGTACGGCAAATACCTGGAGGGACAGAAAGCGGAGGAAGAGTCCCCGGAAAGGTATGGCGACGCATAGCAGAACATCGCAGATTAGAGGGAATCGCCGCCGTTTTCACATCTATTCATTCGGAGAACGAGACTCATGAAACGATTTGTGAAACTTGCAGCAATGATAATCGCGGCGGCATGGCTGACGACGCCCGCCCTCGCACACGCCGCTGAGTGGAGAATCGACCCGACCCACACGACGGTGAGCTTCAAGGTGCGCCACCTGGGCGTCACCTGGGTGCAGGGGGAATTCCAAAGAGTGTCGGGCACGGTGCGCTACGACCGAAAGAACCCCGGCGCCGCGGCGGCGGACATCGTCATCGACGCCGACTCGATCAACACGCGCAACGCGCGGCGCGACAACCATCTGCGGACCGACGACTTCCTGCTCGTCGAGAAGCATCCCTCCATCACGTTCAAGTCCAAGGCCGTGAAGAATGCGGGACCGGAGGGCCTCGACCTCATCGGCGACCTGACCATCCGCGGCGTCACGAGAGAAGTAGTGCTGAAGGTGGCCGACATCAGCGGGGAGGTCAGAACGGGGCGCGGGACCGTCAAGATGGGGGCGAGCGCCACCACCCGCATCAACCGCAAGGACTTCGGGGTGAAGTTCAACCGCCTGCTCGAAGCGGGCGGGCTCGTCGTGGGGAACGAGGTGCGCATCACCATCGACGTGGAGTTGAACAAGCTCTAGCGCGAGGGCGCTCTTTGAACTCTCGCGAGCCGCCTGACGGCGCGCGTCACGCTTGCGTCTACAGCATAGTTTTCGCCGCTTTATTCGCATGATTTGTGGTATAATATTATGTTCCAGTATATCTCTGAGCCATCGGGTATCATTGACGCCTCAACACACAACTCCCCTTAGGGAAAACGAGGAGGAATAAACCAATGACCAACAGGAAAACCACTTTCTGGACCATCGTCTTCGGCCTCGCTCTGGCCGTCCTGGCGGCGCCGCTCGGTGCGGTCGCGCTCGAAAAGAAGCTCGTCATCGTCACGTCCTACCCGCCGGACACGACGACCACCGTCAAGAAGGCTTTCGAGAAGAAACACCCCGGCGTCAAGGTCGAGATGCTCAAGAAAAAGACCACCGCCGGCATCAAGTATTTACAGGAGACCGCCTCCAACAACCGCTCCGACATGTTCTGGGCATCCGCGCCGGACGCCTTCGAAGTGCTCAAGGGCGACAACCTTCTCCAGAAATACAAGGTCAAGATAAAGGGCATTCCCAAGAATGTCGGCGCCTTCCCGATCAACGACCCCGAGGGCTACTACAAGGGTTTCGCGGCTTCGGGCTACGGCATCATGTGGAACACCCGCTACCTGAAGGCCAAGAAGCTGCCCGCGCCCAAGACCTGGGCCGACTTGGCCATGCCCGTCTACCACGGCCACGTCGGCATGAGCGCGCCTTCGCGTTCGGGCACCACCCACCTCACCGTCGAGACCCTCCTGCAGGGCAAGGGCTGGGAGAAAGGCTGGGCCGAGTGGAAGGCCATCGCCGGCAACTTCAAGACCGTCACCGAGCGCAGCTTCGGCGTGCCCGACGGCGTGAACTCGGGCCAGTTCGGCCTCGGCATCGTCATCGACTTCTTCGGGCTGTCGTCCGAGGCTTCGGGCTTCCCCGTCAAATTCATCTACCCGCCGGTGACGACGCTGGTGCCCGCGAACATCGCCATCGTCAAGAACGCGCCGCACCCCAAGGCGGCGGCTGCGTTCATCGAGTTCCTGCTCTCGCCTGCGGGACAGGAAGTGCTGCTCGACAAGAAAATCCGCCGCCTGCCCGTCAACCCGGCGACCTACGCCAAAGCGCCCAAAGACTTCCCGAATCCGTTCAAGGACAAGTCCATCGGTTCAGCGGTCAAGTTCGACCTCCAGCTCTCGAAAAACCGCTACAACGTCATCAACTCGCTGTTCGACGTGATGGTCACCTACCGCCTGAACGACCTGCGCGCGGCGACCAAGGCCATCCAGACCGCCGAGGCGCAAATGGGCGGCAAGAAGAACATGGCGGCGAAGAAGCTGATCGACGAGGCCAAGGCGCTGGTGGCCAAGGTGCCCATCACCGCGGCCCAGGCGAGCAAGAAGGAATTCAACGCGATCTTCAAGAAAAAGCGCAAGAAGGCGACAACGAAGGTGACGGGCCGCCAGGCCGAGGTCGAACGTGAATGGGACGCGCAGGTCAAGGCGAATTACGCCAAGGCCAGGGCGCTGGCCGAGAAGGCGGCGTCCATGCTCTAGCCTGAAGCCTGCGCGGAGAAGGGGAAAGAATGTCTCTGGAAGCGATGGCGCGCGGCCAGTGGGGGCCGGCGGCGGTGGGCCTCATTGTCGGCCTGTTCCTGCTCGCCTTCCTGGTCGTGCCTGTCGTGAACGTGATCTACGTCGCTTTCCAGGACCCCAACACGGGCGCGCTGACGCTCATCAACTTCGTGGATTTCTTCAGGAACAACCTGTTCCAGGAATCCGCCATCAATTCGATCTACGTCGCCCTGATGTCTGTGGTGCTGGCGTCGTGCTTTGCGCTTCCGCTCGCCTACTTCACGACGCGCTTCAATTTCGGCGGCGCCATCCTCATCCAGACCCTGGGCGTGCTCCCGCTCATCATGCCGCCCTTCGTCGGCGCCGTGGCGATGCTCCTGCTCCTCGGCGAGAACGGATCGGTCAACCTGCTGCTGGATGAATGGTTCGGCTTTAAGGTCCCCTTCATGGAGGGGTTGAACGGCGTCATCCTGGTCGAGAGCATCCACTATTTCCCGTTCATTCTCATGAATCTCTCGGCCTCGCTCAACAACATCGACCGGTCGATGGAGGAATCCGCCCAGAACCTGGGAGCCAGCGGAATGCGCCTGTTCCGCCGCATCGTGTTCCCGCTGGCCATGCCCGGCTACGTCGCGGGCGCATCACTGGTGTTCCTGAAAGTGTTCGACGACATCGGCACGCCGCTGCTGCTCAACATCAACAACATGCTCGCGCCCCAGGCCTACCTGCGCATCGCCTCCATCGGCATCTCGGACCCCATGGGTTATGTGATCTCGGTCATCCTGGTAATTTTCTCCCTGCTGGCGCTCTGGACCTCGTTTCTGGCGCTGCGGAACAAGGACTACGCGACCGTGCAAAAGGGCGGGGGCGGGCTGATGAAGCGCGACCTGAGACCCTGGGAGAAGGCCGCCTGCTACGGCGTCGTCGTCTTCATACTGCTGCTGGTGCTCTCGCCGCACTTCGGCCTCGCCATCCTGTCTCTCGGCACGGTCTGGTCGTTCAGCGTGCTGCCCGACGCCTACACCTACGCGCATTACCTGCGGGTGATCTCGGACTCATCGGAATTCATCACCAACACGTTGCTCTACGCGGGCCTCGCCGCGGGCATCGACGTCGTATTCGGCACGGCCATCGCCTATATCGTCCTGCGCACCGGGCTGGCCGGCCGGCAGTGGCTCGATTACGCCGCGATGGGGGCGGTGGCGATTCCCGGCGTGGTGCTCGGCATCGGCTATCTGCGCACCTTCTACGCGTTCAACGTGCCGATTATAGATAAACCCCTGGCCTCGTGGTGGGTCATCATCGTCGTCGCCCTCGCCATCAGACGCCTGCCCTACGCGCTGCGCGCCTGCATGGCGGCGCTGCAGCAGCTGAGCGTCATGCTCGAAGAGGCCGCCGAGAATCTGGGGGCGACCAAGGGCCGCACCATCTACCGGGTCGTCGTGCCGCTCATGTCGGGCGGCATCGTCGCGGGCTTCATCACCAGCTTCGCCACCGCGGCGGTCGAGCTGTCGACGACCATCATGCTCGTCTCGCAGGAATCGGACGCGCCGCTCGCCTTCGGGATTTACGAGTTCATGCAGTCGGCGGCGGGCCGCGGCCCAGGCGCCGCGCTCGGCATCATCGCCGTAGTCATCGTCGGCGTCGCCACCTACGTCTCGCACCGCTTCATCCAGCGCAAAGAGACGCGCCAGACGCCTGACATGGCCATCGTCGCGGGAGTATGAGAATGGCATCGCAAAACGCCGCAAGCGTCGTCATCGAGCAACTGAGCCTCGCCTACGACACGACCGACGTGCTGAAAGACGTGGACCTTCGCATCGAACCGGGCGAGTTGTTCACCTTCCTGGGCCCGTCGGGGTCGGGCAAATCGACTCTCCTGCGCGCCGTCGCAGGCTTCGGCCCTGCGCCCCGGGGGCGCATCCTGATAGGCGAGGACGACGTGACGCGGCTCCCCCCCTGGCGGCGCAACGTCGGCATGGTGTTCCAGTCCTATGCGCTCTGGCCGCACATGACGGTGCGCAGGAACGTCGCCTTCGGCCTCGAGGAGCGCAAGACGCCCGCCGCCGAAATTCCCAAGCGCATCGACGCCGCACTGGACATGGTCGGACTCCTGGAGCTTGCCGAGCGGCGCCCATCGCAGCTGTCCGGCGGACAGCAGCAGCGCGTCGCCCTGGCGCGCACCATCGTCGTCGAGCCCCGCGTGCTCCTGCTCGACGAGCCGCTCTCGAACCTGGACGCCAACCTGCGCGTACAGATGCGCCGCGAGATTCTGGACTTGCAGCGCGAACTGGAACTGACCACCATCTTCGTCACCCACGACCAGGAAGAGGCCAACACCATCTCGGATCGTATCGCCGTGCTCGACGACGGCATACTCCAGCAGGTGGGAGCGCCCATGGAACTCTACGACGAGCCGGTGAACCGCTTCGTCGCCCACTTCCTGGGCACGGCGAATCTCATGGACGGGCGGATCGAGACGGGGGCCGACGGCGCGCGCTTCGCCGCGGCCGGCGGCATTGCCGTGCCGCTTTCGGGTGAGGTCCACGCGCCCGGTGAGGAGCATACCGCCGTGTTCCGGCCCCAGGATATCGCCATCGCCAAACCGGGCGAGACGCTCCCCGGTATCGTCCTGACCGGCCGGGTGCAGCACCGCGAGTTCCTTGGCAACCTGCTGCGCTACTCCGTCGTCATCGGCGAGGACACCCTGCTGGTCGACGACACCCACCATCCGGGCCGCCGCGCCTTCGCCGTGGGAGATGATGTCGCCGTGGGCCTCCGCGGCGAGCAGGTGCGCATCCTGGAGCGTTGAGAGGAGCGCTCTCCCGCAGGATTCCTGGTAAACCCGATTGGACCCTGTAGGGACAGGCCTTCGTGCCTGTCCTGACGAAGGACAACCACGGAGGGTAGGACAGGCACGGAGGCCATAAAACCATCGTGCTTGCGCTGCGGAGCACGGAATAAGAAATCCCGGAAAACGGGCCGCTTGATTTGATCTCGCCGCCGAATTGGGCTACATGATTTCCGGGCGGCCCGGTGGAGATTCCACCCCCCGATAAAATCCAAAACTCAAAACGACATCCTGAAACTGGAGCGAGGCGAATCCCGGAAACTGAGAGCGTTTTCTAGTGAGGGGATCGTCGAGTTCCAGACGACGAGACGAGGGAGATTCCATGCGCCATATTCTCGTTCTTTGCACGGGCAACTCGGCACGCTCGATACTCGCGGAAGCCGTCCTGAACCGCGACGGCGCGGGGAGGGTGCGGGCCTATTCGGCGGGTTCCCGCCCGACGGGCCGGGTCAATCCGGGCGCGGTCCGCCTCCTCGAGCGGCTGGGCCTGCCGACGGAAGGCTACCGCTCGAAGAGCTGGGATGAGTTCGCCGCCCCCGGCGCCCCCAAAATGGACCTCGTCGTCACCGTCTGCGATTCGGCGGCGGGCGAAATCTGCCCCGTCTGGCCCGGCGCACCGCTCACGGCGCACTGGGGAGTGGACGACCCCGCCGCTGCGCCGGAAGACCAAATCGACCGGGCGTTCCGGGTCGCCTACCACCGCCTGAGCGCCCGAATCAACGCCTTTCTGGCCCTTGACTTCGAAGACATGGACCGCGCGGCGCTCATGACGCGCCTGGACGCCATCGCCCGAATATGAGGAGGTAACCCGATGAGCCGTAAACTCCTGGCCGAAGCCATTGGAACCGCGTTCCTGCTCGCCGCCATCACAGGCTCGGGCATCATGGGCGACGCCCTCTCGAACGGGCAGGCGGGCGCGGCGCTATTGCCGCATTCACTGGCGATCGGCGCGATCCTCTTCGTGATGATCACCCTGCTCGGGCCGGTCTCCGGCGCGCACTTCAACCCCGCGGTCACCATGGTCTTCGCCTTGAATGGGGAGATGGAACAGCGCGAGGCCGCGCCCTACGTCGCCACGCAATTCCTCGCGGGTATCCTCGGCGTGCTCGCCGCGCACCTGATGTTCGACCTGGACATCGCCCAGGTCTCGGCGAAAACGCGCAGCGGCATCGGCCAGTGGTCGGCGGAAGTCATAGCGACGGCGGGGCTCATCTTCGTCATCCTGGGCGGACTACGCACGAACCCCGCCCTCATCCCCGCGATGGTCGGGCTATACATCATGGCGGCCCTCTGGTTCACGGCCTCGACCAGCTTCGCCAACCCGGCGGTCACGATCGCGCGGGTTTACACCAACACGTTCTCGGGCATTCAGCCGTTCGACGCGCCCGCCTTCATCATCGCCCAGTTCTTGGGCGCGCTCGCGGGCTGGCGCCTGGC
Source organism: Nitrospinae bacterium bin107 (assembly GCA_002238965.1). GTDB lineage: Bacteria > UBA8248 > UBA8248 > UBA8248 > UBA8248 > Bin107. The sequence continues at coordinate 216,743 of MPNJ01000001.1, forward strand.
GTGCGCCGTATGGCCCGAGGAGCGTTGAAGCCTGGAACCCGAACGCATTTCAAAAGACTGTTAAGAAACCTGATTTTGTGATTCGGCGTATGTAGCCGACCGGGGAGGGTATACACACCCACCCATGTTTTGAGACGTAGGGGCGGCCCCCAGTGGCCGCCCATATCGGATATGTCCAACTCCGTGGTTGTGCTTCGCATGGACAGGCACGGGGGCCTGTCCCTACAAACCCTCTACTTGCAGGGGCCCTATTCGGGCTTTTTCAACAGCCTCCTAAGCACTGTCCACTCCCCTGAAACACCGCCAAATGAGCAAGCAGGCTTGCCATTCGCGCGCTGATGGTGGATTCTCCCCCGAAATCTGAAACGGCCTCATCATATCCGGAGTCAAGACGAATGTCGGAACCAAAGAGCGTATTCATCGAAAGAGACGGCGTGCGGCTTCACGCCCTGGACCACGGGAGCGAGGGCGAGGACAAACCCGTCATCCTGATGCTGCACGGCGCTGCGGCCCACGCGCGCTGGTGGGATCACATCGCCCCCGGTTACACGGACATGCTCCGGCCCGTGGCGACGGATCACCGGGGCCACGGGGACACCGGATGGCAGGATGAATACGTCTTCGAGGACCTGCTGCGCGACGTAACGGCCTGGGTGGAATGGGCGGAAGATGAAAGCGGACGAAAGCCCTGGCTCCTGGCGCACTCGATGGGCGGCGTCATCGCGCTGAACCTCTTCGCCCTCGAGCCGCCAGACGTCGAGGGCATCATCATCGTGGATTCCCCGCTCCGGACGACGGACGCGATTCTCGCCGAGGTGCGCGCCTTCGGGAACCGGCCCGCCAGACCCTGGGCCTCGCAAGATCTGTTCGTCGAGAAATTCAGGCTCCTGCCCGCATCTGACAAGGTGAACCCTGAGACCATCGCCCATATCGCGCGCCACGCCGTGCGGCGAAACGGCGACGGCACATGGACGGTCAAGGCGGACAGGCGCTTTCACGCCGCGCGTCCCGAGACGGATCAGCGCGCGGGCTGGCAGCGGGTCGAGACGCCCGCCCTGCTCGTGGCAGGGGAACTCTCCGACCGCCTGAAATCGGATTCCCTCGAATGGGTCCGCGAGAAGGTTCCGCATGTGGAGACAGCCGTCATCCCCGGCGCGCACCACCACGTCTTCATGGACGAACCGGACGCCTTCATCCGCGTGACCCGCGAGTTTCTTAAGAGGAAGATTTCTTCAATCAGCGAGCCGAGCGCGTCACGGACGGTCTGAATCTGATACGCCTCTTATTTCCACACGTCTTCACGTGACCACCTCGGAATGACAAACATAACCGCACCGCCTCGTGGGGACAGGCCCCTGTGCCTGTCCTATGTCAAGGTGGATACGACCAGGGCGGCCACGGGGGGCCGCCCCTACGGGTGAATGCGCTTTTGATCGTCTTTCCGGCGCATGCCGGAATCCAGGGACTTTGTCATTTCGTCTCTGTCACGTCCTCACCCCGCACGTCGTTTTGGTCGTAAGCCTGGTGTATGTAGCGCTCCCATCTTTGGAGCGCTACATACAAAACCGCCGCGCCCCCCTACTCCGTAACAGCCAACGGCGCCATGGCCTCGATGTCGCTCACGCAGTCGATGACGACGGGCCGGTTCGCGCTGAAGGCCTGGTCGAGCGCGCTTTTCAGCTCACCCGGTTTTTCCACCCGGATGCCCAGCGCGCCCATGGATTCGGCTATCTCGGCGAAATTCACCGCGTTCAGCTTCCAGAGCTCATGGGCCTGCTCGGTCTGCTCGCCGCCGTAGGCGCGATCGAAGCCGCGCTTGGACTGGTTGCCCGAAGCGTTGTTGTTCACCAGCGTCACCGCGTTTATCTTCCAGCGCACGGCGGTCTCGATCTCCGAAAGATGGTACCAGAAGCCCGAATCGCCGTTGAAGGCGAGCACCGGCCTGTCCGGTACGGCGCACTTGGCCCCCAGACCCGCCGAGAAGGCCCAGCCCAGGTGGCCCGCGCTCCGTATGTAGCTTTGCTCGGGGTGCGAGAGGTCGTACATGCCGCCCATCCACATGCCCGAATGGCCCGTATCGCCCAGCACGACGCAGTCCGAAGGCAGCGAATCCGTCAACTCCTGGCAGATGCGCTCGGGACGCATGGGTGCTGCGTCCGATGCGAGATATTCGCTGAATTCATCGCGCCATCCCTGCACGAAGCCCTGTGCTCGCTCGACCCAGCCCGCGCGCGATGCGGCGGAATCTCCACCCGCCGCATCGGTCATCTTCTTTAAACTCACCCTGGCGTCGCCCAGAACCGCGGCTTGTAAGGGATAGTTCCGCGCCAAGGCTTCGGGTTCGATGTCGAGCTGGATGGCGGGTGTTCCGATGGGTGGCACGGCCCAGAAATGCGTCGTCATGCCGCCCGTCTCGGTGCCGACGAAGAATACCAGGTCGGCTCCGTTCACGACGCGGTTCGCGCTCTTTCTCGAATAGGTGCCCACCACGCCGACGGAGAGCGGATGGTTGCCCGGAATGTTGTCCTTGCCGTTCAGCGACGTCGCCACCGGGATATTCAGCTTCTCGGCCAGGGCGATGAGTTCTTTCGAAGCCCCCGATGAGCGAACCCCGCCGCCAGCGACGATGACGGGGCGCTCCGCTTTTTCCAGCAACTCGACCGCTTTTTTCACCCGCGCCATTTCAGGTTCGGGCCTATATGGAGGGAGTTCCTTGAAATCTTCTTCGATGATCACTTCCATCTCGGCCTCTCCGATGTCGAGCTGGCCCTCGTTGCCTGCGAATTGCAGGTGCACAGGACCCGGACACCCCGAGGTGGCCACGCGGAAGGCTTGCCGGAGCATGTCCGGGAAGCGCGAGACGTCGTCCACCGTGGCGTTGAACTTCGTCACCGGCTCGAAGGCGGGCACGTCGTCCACCTCCTGGTAGACCTTGCGGAACTTCGTCTCGGGCACGCGCCCGCCCGTGAAGGCCAGGACGGGAGCCTTCGCCAGATAGGCGTCCCGCAGGCCCGCCGCCAGGTTCAGCGCGCCGATGACCTGCGCCATGCAGACGCCCGGCTTCTTGCCCGCGCGGGCGTAGCCGTCCGCCATGTAGGCGGCGGATTTCTCGCCGTGCGTCTGGATGCGGGCGATGTTCGTGCGCTCTTCCATCTCGGCCATCGAGCGCCTGAGAACAGCGGGAACCAGAAAAGTGTGAGTCACGCCATAGCCCTTGAGCATCTCGGCCATGACCTGGGCGCCTGTCATTTTCGGCATTTGCAATTTCTCCTTGTCTTTACACAATATTTTCTTGGGACGACGAAATACGAAACCACCAGTTTCGGATTTTTCAGGGAATACCGCATAGAATTATCAGCTAAGGAGCGAAAAATCCAGCGCCCAAGGCATCGCGCACGGCGTCTGGAATCTCGCGCATATCCTCCACCACGGCGGCCCCCGCCTCTCTTAACAGCGCCTTTTTCCGTGCGGGAGAACCTTCGCCGCGCTCGATGATGGCCGCCGCGTGGCCGAAGCTCACACCTTGGGGAGCAGACTCGTTCACCATCCCCGCGATGAAGGCGACCACCGGCTTGGTGAATCCCCCCTCGCCCATCAGGCGCGCCGCGTCTTCTTCGGCGCACGAGCCCGGCTCGCCGAACAGGACGACGCATTCTGTCTCGGGATCTTCCTCGAACAAGGGCATGAGTTCCGAGAAGGGCGCGCCCACCATGGCGTCTCCCCCCACGCTCACGTAGGTGCTCTGGCCGACCCCCTCGCGGCTCAGGAGCCAGCATGTCTCGCTACCCATGCCCCCGCTTCTGCTCAGCACGCCCACCGGCCCGCGCCGGAACAGGAGGTTCGTGACGGGCAAGTCCCCTCCCGTGCCGCCCATCTTGGCGCGTCCGGGGCTGATGATCCCCTGGCTGTTGGGACCCACGAGCCGCACCCCTGCGCGCCGTGCATGGGCGATCATCCGCGCCACGTCGTGCTGGGGTACGCCCTCGGCGCACACGAGGATCATCCCGACGCCCGCCACCGCCGCTTCGATGGCCGATTCCGCCGCCGCGGCCGCGGGCACGAACAGGACGGCCGCGTCCGCCGGGTGTTCACCCAGAGCGGAGGCGAACGAGTCGTATACGGGTACGCCGTCGCAATCCTCGCCTCCGCGTCCGGGCACTACGCCCGCCACTACTCGGGTACCGTACGCCCGCATGAAGCCCGTGTGGGCGCGCGCCTGCCATCCGGTGATGCCCGCCACGACGACGCGCGTTGTCTCGTCAACCAGAATGCTCAAGGCGCGCCTCCCGCGCTCATCCACGACTCCCCGCGCTTCACGGCCTCGACCTGGGCGATGATGCGCTCGGCGGCTTCTTCGAGCGTCACCTCGTCTCCCAGGTACTGAAGGCCCGGACAGCCTGCGGCGATCTCCCGCGCCTCCTCCCCGCCCGCGCCCGCGAAGCGCACGATGAAGGGAAATTTCGCGAGGTCGACCCCCGTCTCCTCCACCGCGCGAGCGATGGCGCGGACTTTGAGCTGAACGCGCGAGAAACTCGTGATGTTGCTGCCCGCAAGCGCGCCCTTCACGTTCGGCATCGCGAGGATCTCTTTGGTGATCTCGAAATACTTCTCCTCCAGCGGTCCCGGCGTGATGTCGAACGCCGTCGCGGGCTTCCCCCCCAGGCGCGCCATCGTGTCCAGCAGATACAGGCCGCCCCCGCCCCCGCTCCACATGAGGGCGATCTCCCCGTCCTCGATTTCCGTGAAGCGCGCCGTGTTGATCGGAGGAATACTGGCGTCGATCTCCGCCACCCTCGCCTCCACGGGCGTGGGCGGACGCCAGCCGCCGTCCGAATCCTCATCGAGCAGTTCTTTGAGGTCTGCGTGGCGAAACAGGGCGTCCGCGTCCAGGTCGAGCACACACGCGGCGGCGATCACTTCGTCCGTATCCGTCAGGACGAGCGGATTCACCTCCAGTACCCGCGCCTCGGTGCGGCGAAATAGCGCGTAGCAGGCCTCGAGCGCCATGGCCGCGCGGTAGAGGCCCTCCCCGTGCACACCCATCGCGCGCAGGAAGGAGACGCACCGCTCCTCGGAGAGTCCCTCCAGGATATCGACTTCCATCCGCCTCAAGGCGTCCGGGTTTTCTTCTAAAAGCGACTCGATCTCCACGCCGCCCTCGGCGCTGAACATGACGAGCGGCCCGCGCGATGCGCTGTCGAAGGCGACCGAGAGATACCACTCCTGCGCGATCGCGACGCGCTCCTCCACCAGCAGGCGCTTCACGGGGAAATGGTGCACCACGCGGCCCAGGAGTTTCTTGGCCGCTTCTTCCGCCTCATCGGGCGTATCCGCAGCGAGGATCGCCCCCGCCTTGCCGCGTTTTCCCGCGGGCACCAGTGCCTTCACCATCACGGGGCCGCCGATGGCGCGCGCCGCCTCCGCCGCCTCTAAGGGCGTCGTCACGGAGTGTCCCTTGGGGACGCGCACGCCCGCGCTATTCAGAAGCGCTTTGGCCCTGTCCTCGAACACGCGGGGCATGACTATCTCACCGAATTCAGAAAAGGTGGGATTACAGGATAGCCACGGGACGGACGGGCGAGCCCGTGCCGCCGCGCACCTTGAGCGGCAGGCAGACGAAGAGAAACTCATGGGCGCGCGCCTGGCTCAATTCCTCGAGCACGGACACTTCGAGCAGATGGATTCCCCTGTCCACCAGCATGTGGCAGTGCACCGGCATCGTGGGGGCGGGCAGCACCTCGACCGCGAAGGTATCGCTCCCGACCATGAAGATTCCCTGATCCGAGAGCCATTTTGCGGCATCCAGGTCGATTCCGGGCACGCCGCCTTTCTGGAAATAATAATTCCGGCCCGGCCAGTTTTGCATGTGGCCCGTGCGCACCAGGACGACGTCTCCCTCTTCCACCCGGACACCTTGGGCGACTGCGGCGGCTTCGAGTTCTTCTTTCGTGATGGGCCGGCCCGCCTCTAAAACGTCTTTTTTCAAGTAAGCCGCCACGTCGATAAACACGCCGCGCCTCACCACGGGCGCTACGGTCTCGATGCCGTGGGCTTTCATGCCTTCCGTCTTGCTCTGGTGCTCGGTGACGTCCAGGCCGCCGTGGAGCTTCATGTCCCTTGCGACGTGGCCCAGGGCGTCGATGTGCGTGCCGGTGTGGCCGGTGCAGAAAATCGCCTCAACCGCCGAGCACGCCCCGCCTGAATACATGTGGTCGCCGTGTTCCCTGATCATCGAGAACCCGAACGGGCCGTGCAGCGGCACGTGGGGCATTCCGGGAAAAAGCTCGACGCCCAGATCGAATACTCTGCTGCCGCGCGCGATGGCGCGTACGTCTTCTAAGTTCATGGTTCCCTCACTCGATAATTCAAGGGACTGCGGCCGATGGCCGGATTCGCGTTTCGGCTACTATAGCTTTGCGTCTGCCCATCGGGCAAGGTAAACAGGGGTGGAGATGAACGCGAGGTTTCTTGACCCCCCGGAGCGCGAACGCATGAATTTGGCGGCCTACATTCACCCGGCTTTTCAGATCGCGACGCTCTCGCTCGGCCTGATCACGCTGGCGAACGGCCTGCGCGTGAGGCGCTCGCGCAAGTTAGGAGCCGGCCCCGAGACGGTGCGGGTCGCCCGCCTGCACATGCGGCTCGGGCGTTGGTTTATCGCTCTTTTCTCTGTGGGCTACGCACTGGGTCTTGGCGGCATGCGCTTCGCCCTGGAAGGCCCTCTCTACGAGACGGCGCACAGCTATTTCGCCACCCTGGCGCTCGGCCTTTTCTGGACGACGGCTTATCTGGGCCGAAGGCTGAGGCGAAACCTGGGCAACGAAGATTTAAGGCAGATTCACTCCTATTGCGGGTTCCTGGCAGTGTTTATCGCCCTGTTCGTCGCCGTTCTGGGGATGCGGCTGCTCCCCTAGCGCCCTCGATTCTGATAGAATCGGGAGGAAGCCGCCGCCTCACGAGGCAGAATCCATGACCCTGTTCCTCTTCCTTTCGCCGCATCGAATCCATTCCTCAGGGGAGAGAAGACCATGCTGAGAAAATCGAGGTTCGTCCTCCTGGGCGTGCTCCTGAGCGTCTCGATATGGGCCGTCATTCCTGTCCATGCGGCGAACCCATCCAAGAATCCTTGCGCGTCCAAGAACCCGTGCGCAGCCCAGAATCCCTGCGCACCGAGTAACCCCTGTGCGCCCCAAAACCCATGCGCGGCCCAGAATCCGGGCGCGGCCAATAACCCCTGCGCGGCGAAGAATGCCTGTGCCAGGACGGAGAAGAACCCGCGCATCGTCAAACCATTCACCCCCTCTGCGGGCGGCAAGGCCCCGGCGGGGAGCAAGGCGGCGGGCATCACGAATCCGCCTTATTCCTTCACCCGGAAGCGTGACGTAAGCGTGAAGGACGCCGTCGCCCGGGGCAGGAAAATCTTCCGCGGCATAGGCTGCGTCAGCTGCCACCCCAGGGGACGCACCATCCGGGGCACGGTAGTGGACGTAACGGGCGCGAGACACCCCGTTCCGGTTCCCACGCTCATCGGAGCGGCGGAGCATTTCCCGCGCCTGAGCCCTACGGACCATGTGGTGAGCGTCGGGCAGTTCAACGACTGGTGCGCCACGACGTTCATCGGCAACCCGCCCATGAACCCCAAATCTCAGGACTACAAGGACCTGGAAACTTATGTGGTTTCGCTCTCGCCCGCGCGCTACAAGCGCATGCTCGAGTGGGAGGCGAAGCGCAAGGGGTTCATGAAAACGCTGCAACCCGCCGCCGGTGGCGGTAATCCCGGCGTAAGCGATCCGGGCAAGCCGAAAATTCCTGGTGGGGATGCTCCCGTCGCCAAGAACCCTTGCGCACCCCAAAACTTGCCCGCTGCGAAGAATCCCTGCGCGGGAATAATTCCGCCTGCTTCCAGCAACCCATGCGCCGCCAAAAATCCATGTGCGAACAACCCCTGCGCGCCGAAGAACTCCTGCGCAGCGAAAAACCCGTGTGCCGCCAAGAATCCGTGCGCCAGAAATCCTTGCGCGAAGTAATAAAATAACGGAGACTTGGCCGATATAACCGGGTGGGCATCCCGCGCGCCCGCGTTTCAGAAGCGCCTCTAACCCGTATCGACGAGACCGCTGGAAGAGAACAGAAAATGAAGTTTTCGAAGAAAACCGGCTTATGGATCGTCGTGGCTTGCTCGTTGAGCCTCGCAGCGCCCGCCGCCTCCCTTGCGGCCAGGAGAATCCCGCCCAATCCCGAGACGGCGAAGCAAAATGGCGGGGACTACTGGCGGGGCAAGAAGATATACGGGGAAATCTGCTTCTCCTGCCACGGGGTCAAGGGCGACGGCAAGGGGCCAATCTGGCGGACGGTGATGCCGAGACCCCAGGTGTTCATCAGCCCCTACATGAAGCGCATGACGGACGACTACATGTTCTCCGTCGTCAAGTTCGGCAAGATGAACGTGCTTAAAAACCGGACGAAGGGCCACAATGTAATTAACGGCGTCCCCACCGCCATGCCCTCCTTCGGCGAGGCGCTCGAAGACGCTCAGATAAGGAAGCTCGTCAAATGGGTGCGCAGCTTCGGCAAAAGCGAACAACCGAAAGATGCGCAGAGTAGAAAAATCTTCGCCGACGCCTGCTCCCAGTGCCACGGGAAAAAGGGCCTCGGGGACGGAACCCGCCCCGTGGAGGATCAGGACCCCGAAAAGCCGTTCATCAGCCACATCCAGCCGCCGCCGATGAACTATCACCTGAAGGAGCAGATGGCGCGCTTCGACGACGGGTTCTTGTTCTGGAATATCAAACTCGGCCGCATTGAAGTGACGGAGCTTAAGAAATACGACTTCATGAAGTCCTACGGCCACCTGCTGAATGACAAGGATATCTGGTCGGTCGTCCGCTACGTCCGGGAAGCGTTCATCAACGGAAAGCCGCGAAAGAAAAAATAGGGGACGCGCAGGGTTCCTCCCGAATTTGGCCGACGCAGGGTATAACAGAATGCGCTTGTGGAGTCTGCATCCCGAATATCTGGACGCCAGGGGGCTGGTCGCCCTTTGGAGAGAAGCCCTGCTCGCCCAAGCCGTTCTGTCGGGCGATACGAAGGGCTACCACCGCCATCCCCAACTCGAGCGTTTCCGCGCAGGAGGCAGGCCTGCCGCACTCATCGCCGAATACCTGAGAGCCGTATACGCGGAATCCATAAAGCGGGGTTATCGTTTCGACTCGGAGAAAATAGGCCGCAGCCGCACTACCGCTCAGTTAGATGTAACGAGCGGCCAGCTCGACTTCGAATGGCGGCATCTGATGAACAAGCTCGAAACCCGCGCGCCGGAACTGCACGAAAAATATCTGGCGGTGGATGCTCCCCTCCCCCATCCCCTCTTCCGCGTCATCTCTGGTGAAATCGCCGACTGGGAGCGGCCGTAAGGTCCCGTTTCAGGGCGAGACGCAGGGCGTTGTTTGTGAGAAAATACGCGCGTTGTCCGAAATCTCCGTTTCCAGGGAGTTTCATCATGCGCCTGAACGTCGAGGCATCGCGAGAAGAGATCGCCGCCTTTTGCGAACGCTGGCAAGTCACGCAACTCGCCGTATTCGGCTCGGCGTTGCGCGAAGACTTCGGGCCCGAGAGCGACGTCGACCTCCTCGTCAGCTTCGATGAGAATGCACGCCATACGCTCTTCGACATGGTCCGGATGGAGGAGGAACTCAAAAAGATATTCGGGCGCGATGTCGATCTCGTCAGCCGGCGCGGTATCGAGAGAAGCCGAAATCACCTGCGCCGAAAGGCTATCCTGGAATCTGCTGAGGCGATTTATCCTCCATCCCCCGCCCAGAGTTTGACGAGGGTGTGAAACTCCCCGTTTTCCCCGAACCGGTCGATTCTTTCTGGCAGACTTGTCATCATCGCGCGGTCGAAGCGCTGTCCAACGCGCACGACGCCTAGAGCTTCTTCCGTCACCGCCGATACTTCGCAGACGGCGCCGCTTGCCTCTAAATCGTTTATCAGCGCCTCATACGGCGCGCCCCAAAGCGGGAAGTGGAGCGATGCGCCTAGATGATCGGCCAGTTCCCGGAATGCCTCCACGCGCCAATCGCGAATGTGCTCGAGGTGCAGGTCGCCGAAGACGAAGCGCGCTATGTGCGGAACCATGCGGGCCGCCTCGCCAATGCGGACCTCATACGCCTCTCCCGGATGGAGGGGCACGCCCAGCAGCGGGACTCCCATGTGCCCGGCTTGTCGCGCCACCAGTTCGACGTCGAGTTCCTGGTGCGCGATCTTGCGGCTCGCCGCGTCGAAGGTGGTGAGCAGAACAATTGACCTTCGGCCTTCGCGCCGCAAGGCCCGGTAGGTGAGAAAGCTGTCCTTCCCGCCGCTCCAGAAGAGCACGTCGGCGGGTTCGGTGGGAGGCTGAACGCCGCTCATCCAGGCGGGCCGGCGGACGAGGCGGGGGCGTTCCTCCACCGGGACCGCCTCGTGCGCATAGGGACAGTGGCGGCAGCCGCTTCCGCAGCAACTCCCGCGCCGCCTGAGCCCGACTTCAGTGAAGACGCGCCAGCCCGTTTCGGGGTCGACGTAGAACTCCTCCCCATCGCGGCAGGCGCGCTCATGGAGAGTCGACCAGTTATTCTCGTTCATGATGGTTAGGATGTCCGGGAAACGGCATCTTTGCGCCTATCAGGCCGCATCCGCTTCAAGACGCTCCCAGCCCGCGCCCTCGTGGCCGAAGGAGATGGCGTCGGGATGGAGAATCTCCGCCAGTATCTCGGCGGATTCGACCAGCCTCGGCCCCGGTCGGTTGAAGAACTGATTGCCGTCCGTGACGAACACTGCTCCCCGTTGCACGGCTTCCAGGCGCATCCACTCCGGCCTTCCGGTGAGCGCTGCCAACTCGCGGCGCGAACGCGCGATGTCGAAACCACACGGCATGAGTACGACCGCCTCGGGCTTGGCCTCTTCCAGCGCCTCCCATTCGAGCCAGGCGGAGTGTTCGCCTCGGACGCCCAGGACGTCCTCACCGCCCGCGATCTCCACGAGTTCGGGCACCCAGTTGCCCGCCGCCATGAGCGGATCGTACCACTCGATGCAGGCCACTCGCGGCCTGCGGCCTATCTCACGTGCACGCCCGGCAATGGCGTCGAGCCGCTCATGCAAATCCGAAAGAAGCTCATCGCCGCTCTCGCTGACTCCCAGCGCCTTAGCAACCGAGGCGATATCTCGCCAGACGTCTTTTAGTTCATTGGGTTCGAGTGAGAGAACCTCAGGCCTGGAGCGCACCAGTTCGCGCACGGCCGCCTGAACGTCCGCCAAGCTCACGGCGCAGAGTTCGCACTGTGACTGCGTGACCACCAGATCCGGCGCCAGCTCGTCGAGCAGTGCGGTATCGACGCTGTAAACCGACACGGCATCTTGCAGCACCGCCTTCACGCGCTCGTCTATCTCGCGGCTCGTGCCGTTCGTGTCGAACTTGGGCGCGGTGCAGGGAGGCAGCGCCGTGATTCCGGCGGGATAGTCGCACTCGTGCGAGCGGCCCACGATGCGCTCGCCGCACCCCAGGGCGTGAATGATCTCCGTGCTGCTCGGCAGAAGCGATACGACGCGGTTCAAGAACCCGTCCCTCCACATACGATGAAGTTCGACCAGATAAATCCTAACACACCACGGGCGCTTGCTCCGCCTTCGGTTCCTCTAAACTTCATCATAAGCCGAAAGAGAAAAAGGGGCAGGATTTTCCAAAGCCATCCAGAAACGATTCCAGTTCAAGACATCATCCCGTCGCGCACGCGCTTCTCCACTTCCCGCGCCACCCGCAACAATGCGGCGATGAGTTCCTCACCCACGTCCAAGACACCCTCATACTCGGCGAGGTTGCGCTTGCGGTGGGCGTTGTCTAGCACGCGCCACTGGGCCTGCGGCAAATCGACGGTGTGCTGGAGACACTGAAAAACCAGATAGCGCGAATCGGAACGGTAGCCCCGCATGCGCAATGCGGCGAGCGCCAGCGAATGGGCCGCGTTATAGGCCAGATCGAAACGACTCTCCAGGCTCAGATCTTCGCGCTCGGCATCGCTCAGACGGCGAACCCCCGAGCGGACCAGACCCTCGATTTCCTCATCGGCAGCCGGCTCGCTCTTGAGCCTGCTGATGCGCACCAGATTATCGAGTTGCGGGTGCGTCATCTCCCTCTCCGATGAGGATGATGTGCTCACCGGCCAGCACGTTCGTCACGAAAGGATTTCCGGCGGCTCTGCGTTCATCGTATTCATGGGAAGTATAAAGCGTGGGGCTGATCCGCCGGGCGAGGCCGGTCTCCACCGGCGAGAGCGCCTCGTAGAGCTCTTCCAGCATCATGCCGTCAGCGACGACGAGCAGGTCGATGTCGCTTTCCGCTGTATCGGTCCCCTGTACGACCGACCCGTACACCAGGGCGAGTTCGACGCGATCAGCGAGCGGTTCCAACGCCCGCCTGATAGGTTCCGCCGGGGCGAGCGTCTTGCGTACGATGCCGCTCATCTCCTCGAACACCGGACATTCCGGATTGGCCTGATAATGCTTCTGCCTGCCGATGGAAGTAACGCTCACCAGACCGCTGGATGCGAAGCGCTTCAGTTCACGCTGCACGGCGCCGGAACCGGATCCCGTCAAGCGGATCAACTCGCTCGCGAAATAGCTCCGCCCGGGCTGGCCGTACAGCAGTGCCAGGAGCCGTTGCTGGGTGGTGGTGAAAAGCGCATCCGCAAGACCGGTAGATGCGGCGTCGGACCCGGATTCTTTACGGCGAGTCATGCGTGAGAGATGTGTTGTCGATATATTTCCCATAATGGGAATGATAATGCCTGATATGAGTATATTACAAGCGGGGATTTCGATTTGCCCCGCTGCTTGACGTACGTCGAGTCGCTCCCTCTCCTTGCCGGGCCGCCCACGCCACGCCTCTGATGGACGATGCCAATCCCGAAAAAATCGTGATGAGCGCGCTCTTCATCATCTGCTCCTTGGCACATTCCAGATTTTTTGCGCTCAAGCCGCCTCGATGTCGGTTTGGGCGAAGTCCTCGCCCTTGAACAGCAGCGGCTCGTCCATGAGGTCGGCGAGCGCATAGGCGAAGCAATCGCCGAAATTCAGCGAAGCCGGATGATTCCCCTTCCCGAAGCGCCGCCAGGCGCGCCGGGCCGCTTCCAGATGCTCGACAGTGACGGGCGCCAATTCGATTTCGGCATCCCTCAGGAACAAATCGAGTTCATGGCCCGCCGCCTCACCGCCGCGACCTTCCAGGACGATGGAAGTTTCCAGTAGGTTGGCGACCGACATGCGGGGGTGCGCGGCCGAGGCGATCGCCCTCTCGTAGCGTTCCGCGTCCTGCTCACGGTAAAGAATGGCAAGCAGAGCCGAACTGTCGACAATCACTTCGGCAATCCCCGTTCATCGTAGAGCATATCTCCGTGCTCCACGGCGGACGGCCCCGGACCCAGAAGCTTCGCACAGCGTTCCGCGATGGCGCGCATTTTTTGAGCGCGAACGTCTGCGCCGCGCAGCCTTTTCTCGCGTTCGAGACGTTCTCGCAGGGCGACCGTGATCGCGCCGGTCTTCGTCTCGCCGGTCAGTCGGGCCAACTCCCCGGCGAGCCGGCAGGTTTCGTCATTCTTGATGTTAAGACCCATCGCCGCCTCCCGAAGGTAGAAAGAAACTCTTACTTTCTACCCTACATAAAACCTCCATTATATGCAACGACATGGTGACGGGGACGGAGATTGCGCGAGATCCGAGAAAGTCGTTAGACGAGTCCCTCCCCTTGCCGGGTCGCCTCCCCTCTGCTAATTTTTTGGAAAACCCAACCATTCTTTTCAGGAGGACGTGCGCGATGGCGGAATTCACCGTAGCTAATTTCAGGGACGTATCCGGGGGTCTGCAAGAGGGCCAGTTCGCAGTCGGCGAGAGGAAGAAGGCAAGCGGTCTGGCGGATCTGGACCCGATTTACAGAGATTTGCTCGATAAGCCGATTACGGTCACGCTGGGCCTCATCGGCCCCGACGGGCGCGTGAACATGACGCCCATGTGGTTCGACTACGAGGGCGACACAATTCTGGTGAACACCGCCGCACATCGCGCAAAATGCGGATGGATACGAAACAACCCACAGTTGACGATCCTGCTCGTGAACCCCGAAAACCCCTACCACTGGATGAGCATCAAGTGCACGGTGGTGAACGAGATACGAGAGGACGCGCCGGGCGGCGAGCGGGCGACCGAACAGCTCGACCGCATCTGGACGAAATACACGGGCGCGGATCCGCCCTACGCGCTCAGGGACCCAGTGATTGACGAGAAGCGCGTGCTCTTCGAGTGCCGCGTGGACAGGGTCGCCACGTTCGGAAAACCGGCATAGGGGTACGGTCTTGTAGGGACCGCATCCAATCTTCCCGGGGTTGTTGAAAAAGCCCCCCTGACAAGGGAAGCTGGGCTCCGTAGGGACAGGTCGCGACCTCGGACAGGCACAGGGGCCTGTCCGCTACATTCTTGTTTATCAACCGAGCAAAGGCATCGTCATTCCGGCGGTGGTCAATTTCGACCGAGGAGGATTTTTTCAACAGATCCCATCGGTCGGGGCTGAACTACCAGACGCAGCCGCGCGCGGCCACGGGGATCACGGCTTCGAGGACGCCCTCTTCCATACCGCCGCGGACGCCGTGGTAGACGTCGTAGAGGTTGATGGTCGGGTCGCAGTGGCTGGGCTGGAACAGGAGCGTCTCGCCGATTTCGGGACGCCTCGAGGCCGGGGAGAGTTCCAGCACGCCGTGCTCATCGGACGCCCGCGCGTGCACGGCGCCCTCGAGTTCCAGGCAGGGCGCCAGCCCGCTGTCGGAAGAAAGCGCCTTGTGGCCGGCGTCCATCACCACGTGTCCGGGGCCGGGCGCGCTCACCACGGTCGTCAGCACGAACAGGCTGGGCCTGAAGTCGTCATAAGTGTCCGAATTCTTGCCGCCGATGCTGCCGTAGTGTGAATCCATGAAGAGATAGCTGCCCGCCTGAAGCTCGTTCAGCACGCCCGATTCCGCGTCCCAGCGCCATGAACCCGTGCCGCCGCCGCTACGTATCTCCAGTGGAAGCCCCGCGGCCCCGAACGCCTCCACGGTCTCGCGCATCCGCGCTATGGCGTCTGCGTAAACCGCGCGCCGCTCGGTGAATCCATCCACGTGCTGGGCCCCGCCCTGGTACGCCTGAATCCCCTTGAGTTCGAGTCCCTTCGCCGCGTCCACGCGCCGGGCCAGCTCCGCCGCCGTTTCGCCCGGCGCCACGCCGCAGCGCCCCTGGCCCACGTCCACGTCGACGAGCACGCCGATTTCCGCCCCCGCCGCAGTAACGGCTTCTGCGAGCATCGCCACCCCCTGGGGGTGATCCACCACCACCATCAGCTTCGTATGGCGCGCGAGCGCGGCCAGACGCTTGAGTTTCGAGACGGCCGTGACCTCGCTGCTCACGAGCACGTTCTCCACCCCGCCTTCCACCATCACCTCGGCCTCGCTCACCTTCTGGCAGCACACCCCCACCGCGCCGAGCGCCATCTGCTTTCTTGCGAGCCAGGGACTCTTGTGCGTCTTGGCGTGGGCGCGGAGCCTCACGCCCGTGCCTTCCAGGCGCTTCGCCATCAGGGCGAGGTTCTCCTCCATGACGTCGAGGTCGACTATCAGGGCGGGCGTTTCGATTTCACGCACCGGCGTTCCGATGCTCTGGGTGGGGGGCATGGGAAACCTTCCTCCAGGGTAGACCGTCTTTTTCACCGTGAGAACATTTTGGAAAGAATATCACCTGAATGATGCGGCGGGAACCGGCTTGCCCGCCGCCCCCTCATGGCGCATGATTGATTTTCCTGATCTCAGGCGATTTTTTTCTTGCATCCGGAGGGTTTTTCCTCATGCGCACCAAGGCGGACGATCTCCTCGAAGGCGCCATCGACGTTCACGCCCACATCTTCCCCCAGGTATTCGTAGAGGAACCCGGGCGCGTGCTGGACCATGAATGGGCCGAACTCGCGCGCGACGTCGGCATGCGCGGCTTCGTGATGAAGAGCCACCTGTGGCCCACCATCGCCCAGGCCCGGATTCTGAACGAGGTCTATCCGGGCGTCACGGCCTTCGGCGCCATCACCCTGAACGCCAACGTGGGCGGGCTTTCGCCCTTCGCGGCGGAAAGCGCGGTGCGCCTGGGCGTGAAAGTCATCTGGATGCCCACCTACTCCGCGGCGAACGATATCGAGGTGGGGGCCTACAGCAAACGCATCGCGGAGGCCTATAGCCAGCCCCCGCCTGCGCAGGGCCTGACGATTCTCGACGGAAACGGCGCGGTATGCCCCGAGGCGGACGCCATACTCGAAATCGCCCGCGACGGGGACGTGGCCGTGGCCACGGGACATCTCTCCGCGGAGGAGGGCGTCGCCCTGGCGAGGCGCGCGAAGGAGATCGGGGTGAAAAAATTCATCTTCACCCATCCGATCATCTTCATCGTCAACGCGAGCGAGGCCCAACTGCGCGAGGTGGCGGATTTGGGCTATATCGTCGAATTCACGTGGATATCGGCTTTTCCCATGTGGCGCGACCTGGATCCGGTGAAAGTGGCCGAAACCGCGCGCGCGCTCGGCCCCGAGCGATGCGTGATGAGCACCGACGCGCAACTCGACCTCAATCCCCCGCCGACGGAGATGCTTCGCATGTTCATCGCCACGATGCTGCGCCTGGGGTTCGAGGACGAGGAGATTCGCTGGATGGTGCAGCGTAATCCCGCCCGGCTCATGGGCCTCGAAGAATAAACAGCATTCGCGCAGCACACCCCGATGGATGACGAATAAGGGGGTTGCTACACCTCTGCTCGCCTCGTCTCGATTTTTTTCTTGACTCCCTCAATAAATTCCTTACAAAATCTTAACGTTATATCGCCGCCTTCGTTGATACCATATCAACAGGTATTCAGGCGGGAGAAGCAATAGCGTGATTCAAAAAGATTCCATTCTCATCGTCGAGGATGAGAAGAACATCGCATCGCTCATCGACAAGTCTATACGCCGGGAAGGTTTCCACACCATCATTGCTCATGACGGGGAGCGAGCCCTGCAACTGGCGCGCGAGTGGGCACCCGTTTTCGTCGTGCTCGATCTGATGCTCCCGAAAACGAGCGGGTGGGAGGTCTGCCGGCAGCTCCGGGAGGAATCCGACGTACCCATTCTGATGCTCACCGCCAAGGAAGGAGAGGTCGACAGGCTTTTCGGCTTCTCGCTCGGCGCGGATGATTACGTAGTCAAACCCTTCAGCCCGAGAGAACTCGTCGAGCGCATCAAGGCCATCCTCAGGCGCACGAAAAACGCGTCCATGCTCAGAAAAACAAAACTCTCTTGCGGCAACCTGCTCATGGAGCCTGAAAAACACAAACTCACCCGAAACGGCGAACCCATACCGCTCACTCCCTCGGAATACGTACTGCTCCTGACGCTCATGAGCGCGCCCGGTCGCGTTTTTTCCCGCCACGAACTGCTCACCAGGCTCTACCAAACATCGGACGCCGTCGTCGCCCGGGTGGTGGACGTCCACATCGGAAAGCTCCGTCAAAAAATCGAGTGTAACCCCGCCAACCCCCATCTTATCCTCACAGTACGAGGCGTGGGGTATCGATTTGCCGACAGTGAAGAACAAGGAGGTAGCTAGCATGAAAAGCCGGTTGCTTTGGAAACTGCTCGCCGTCAACCTGCCGGTCATCGTTCTGGTCATTCTGTTTGTCTGGCTGTCGATCGATTTCCTCGCCGCCGATTATTTCGCCGCCCTGATGCGCAAATACAACATCTCGCCCAATGAAATACACCAGATGTTCCTGGACGCCGTGCATCGCTACATCATCAACGCGAGCCTGCTCGCCATGATCATGGCCGTCACCTTGAGTTTCATCCTTACCCGGAGGGTGCTGCGCCCGCTCTACGCGATGTCGGAAGTATCCAGAAAAGTATCGCTGGGCGACTTCACCGCGCGCGCGGAGGTCTCTTCAAAAGACGAGGTCGGCCAGTTCGGTCTGATGTTCAACCAGATGGCCGACAATCTGGAGAAGACCGAAAACTTAAGAAAAACCATGCTCGTGGATATCGCCCATGAGCTGAGGACCCCGCTCACCACGGTGCGCGGCTATCTCGAAGGACTGTCCGATGGCGTCATCCCGCCCTCCAAGGAGATGTTCTCCATGTTGAAGGAGGAAATCTTGCGCCTCGTGCGCCTGGCCCAGGACCTTCAACAACTCACCCGGGCCGAGGCCGCGAAGATCTATCTCAAGCGGGAAGAAATTGCGTTGCCCAATCTGGTCAAGCGCGTCATCGAACTCTACCGGCACGATTTCGAAGCCAAGAGTATCGGGGTGAAATTGGATATCGGCGGTGACGTACCCGCCGTGCAGGCGGACCGCGACAAAATCATCCAGGTTCTGGGAAACATCGTTCAGAACGCGTGCCGATACACACCCGGGCATGGGGAATTCCGTGTACGAACGGAGAAGCACAAGGGCGGGGTGAAGCTCATTTTTTCAAATACCTGCCAGGATTTACATAAGGAAGACGTGGGCCTCATCTTCGAGCGGTTCTACCGTGCGGAAAAATCGCGTTCGCGTGAAAGCGGGGGGGCAGGCATCGGGCTGGCGATAGTGAAGGCTCTCGTCGAGGCGCATGGGGGCGAAGTGGGCGCATCGTATGACGAAGGCGTAATCCACGTCTGGTTCAGCCTCACCGCCTGATCACTTCGTTCACGATTTGTTCAGAGTTTTTTGAGGAATTCACCGCATCATTTTGGTATGATCCTCGGAGTGGGTTTGAGTAAGGGATCACACCGATCATCTATATCAGCCGCCGGCTCATGAATCCATAGTCATCTAAATCCGGGAAGAGTCGAAAACACACCCGAAAAAGGAACAAGGCCATGGAAAACGTCCACAGAATGCTCCTGATCCTCCTTGCGACATCTTTGCTCTCCCTCGCACCGTCTTCCGTGAACGCCGCCGAGCCGACCGTCATCACCCTCACCCAGACGGGCTGCCAGTTCACCGAACCCGAGGGCAAGGATCATGGCTACAAGACTATGGGGGCGGCCGATTGCAAGAAGATCAACTCCCAAAGCGGGGAAAAGCGCCTCGCCAATGCCAATACCATCACGCTGAAGCCAGGCGCCTACATTTTCCGGGTGAAGAACAAGAACGTACCCTATCAGCTCGGGTTTTATCTCAGAGGCGCAGGGGTCGGACGCCTCACGCTGCCGAAGGTCTCGGGAGGCGGCCTCGTCAAGGGGAAATCGAGGGACTACCATATCACGCTCAAAGAGGGCGACTATCATTTTTCATGCCCGCTGAACCCGACGCCCGACTACAGGCTGAAGGTGACGAACTAGAACCTGTACGGGGTAGTTGAAAAAGCTCAAAGAAGGAGCGCGCTAAAAATCACTCCCCCCTTGAGGGGTCGGGCATCCCAAGGGGAATGCCCGATGAAAAAGTCCCCTTTTAGAGAGTAGGTGGGACACCCCACTCGGCTTCAAAACCACCCCCCCCCTACCCCCCCTTGTCAGGGTCAAAACCGACCGAAGAGGGAGGTTTTGCGAGCCGATGAGTTTCTCAGCAATGGTTTATGCAAACGCTCGTTCCTCACTCGCGTTTGACCCCTGACAAGAGAGGTAGGGGGGGTTGCCTTTATGAGGTTTCCCTTTCATGGGGGTTGCCTTTACCCACTCAAGGACTTTTCCAACAGCCCCGACCGTACGCCACGCCCCAAATCCGTTTCTCGTGTTATCATGCTAAAAAGCCAACTGAATAATACCGGACGCGCTAGAGTCGTACGCCACCATAATTTATAATCAATTCTTAATCTCTCATTTACGTGGAATTTGACCGGTAATGACATACCCGTCCACATGAAGTCGTACGGAGAAGCCTTTTGAACCTGGAAAATCCTCCCACCGTCTGCGTCCTGGGGTTCGGCATGGCGGGCAGGCCCATCGCCCGGGGACTGGCGGGGGCCGGCGCGGCGAAAGTTCACGTCTGGAAAAGAGCACCTTGGCGACCGGAACACCTTGACGCCTCCGCTCATCCGGCAATATTGATGACGCAGTCCATGGAAGAAGCGCTCGACGGCTCGGACTTCGTTCTCTCGCTCGTCACGCCGGAAAGCGCGCTGGATACGGCGCGCAGCGCCTCTTCTTTCGTCCAGGATGCCGTGTATCTGGATTTGAACACCACGACGCCCGATACCAAGAAGGAGATTGGCCGCGTCATCGAGGCGGGCGGGGGCCAACCTGTTGACGGGGCGATATGCGACCCGGCGGAAGTATACGGACACGAGGTCGTCACTTTGATCTCGGGGCCCGAGGCCAGACGCCTGAGCGAGTCCATGGCGCGCTACGGGATGCAGCTTCAGGTGCTCAGCGAGCGCGTGGGAGACGCCTCGGCCCTCAAGGTCGTGCGCAGCGTGTTCACCAAGGGGCTGATGATGACTTTTCTGGAAGCCATCGAGGCGGCGAGGCGTTGCGGGCTGGTGGAGGAAATGCTCGAGTCCATCGCGGGCACAGTGGAGGGACTTCCTCTCAGAGACCTGGCGCTGAGCCTCGCGGGCACGAGCCTTATCGTCGCAGAGAGGCGCGCGCAGGAGATGGAGGACGTCGTCTCTACCCTCGAATCACTGGGCGTGGACTCGCGCATCAGCGCCGCCTCGCTCGAGAAGTTCCGATGGCTCCAGGGGTTCGATTTTCACGAAGAACTCGGTGGCGTGCCCCCCGAATCGGTCGAAGCCATGCTCCACGCACTCGAAAAAATCTTTGACTCTTCGCCGAAACCGGGAACTTGAATAAATCCCGCCAACAGGTAAAAGAATCCGGATTTTGTGCTTCTCTACCCTTGATTTTCGGGAGCGGCATCTGCTAGCATCGCACTGCGCTTGGGGTATCCAGGTGAATTTGAATCTAATAACCGCGAATCGCCAAGGGTCGTTCCCTCGGGATTCCAACCGGAAAAATCTTAAATCTTTGTAGGAGGGAATCATCCATGACATTTGTCATCGGGGAAAAATGCCTGGGCGAGCGCTATGCGACGTGCGTGAGCGTGTGTCCCGTGGACTGCATGCACCCAGGCGAGTACAAGGGGGAACCCTTCCTGATCATCGACCCCGAGGAATGTATCGACTGCGGCGTCTGTCAGCCGGAATGCCCGATTGACGCCATCCTGGAGAGCGAAGACGACGATCCCGTATGGGCGGAAATCAACGCGGAACTCACCGATGAATTCAAGAACAACGAGCCGGTCGAGCCGCGCCCGGCGAACGACCCGCCGCGAAGAGCAGACAACACGCTGCGCTAGCTCCATCCTGCTGATTCAAACACCGCGGTCATCGGGCCGCGGTGTTTTTTATTGCGCACAGGCGCATTTTCATACACCTCACCTTCCGGCAACGGGAGCACCCTGAGGAAGCCATGGTCTTAAGCCCGCCCGCAACAGACGGCCCGCTCATCGCCGTCGCCGGAACGCGCTTCGGCCCCCCTACGGTCGAGGAGGAGGTACTCTCGCCTCTGGGTCCCCGCTTGCGTCTGGGCATGGGGGCGGACTCTGAATCCCTGGTCGAACTCTGCGCGGAGGCGGAGGGCGTCATCATCGGCTCGATTCCTACTTTCACGGCCGAGGTCATCGCGCAACTGAAACATTGCAAAATTCTCGCGCGCGGCGGCGTGGGTGTGGACAACGTCGACATGGAAGCCGCAACAGCCAAAGGGATTCACGTCACTTACGTGCCGGATTACTGCGTCGATGAGGTGTCGGACCACGCCATGGCGCTCATCCTGTACTTCGCCAGAAAACTGGAGCAGGGGATCGCGGAAGTCAAAAAGGGCGGCTGGGGAATCGCCTCCTTGAGGCCGATAGCTCCGCTTCGGGGCGCGACGCTGGGCGTGGTGGGAATCGGGAGGATCGGCGCGACTCTGGCCGGAAAAGCGCGCGCCTTCGGGATGCGGATCATCGCGCACGATCCCTTCGCGCCTGAATCCGTTTTCGAGGAATCAGAAGCCCGAAACGCCGCGCTTTCTCAAATTTGGGAGGAGTCGGACTACATCTCCCTGCACGCGCCCCTGACGCCCGAGACGCGCGGCATGGTGAACGCCGAAGCGCTCGACCGCATGAAGACGGACGCCGTTCTGATCAACGTGGCGCGCGGCGAACTGGTGGACGAGAAGGCGCTGGCCGATGCGCTCCAGAAAAACGCCATCCGGGGCGCGGGCCTCGACGTGCTCGAAGAAGAACCCCCAAGGCCGAATCACCCGCTGATCGGGCTCCCCAACTGCCGCGTCACGCCGCACAGCGCGTGGTACAGCACGGCCGCCCTGGAAGACATGAGGCGAAAGGCGGCGACCGACGTGTTGCGCGTCCTGCGAGGCGAGGAGCCGCGCTATCCCGTGAAATAATCCATACCGCAGAAACAATCTGCCACGTTATTTTTCAATCGGAAAACCGACGATGCTCCCCCACTCCGTCCATGAGCCATCGTAAATCTTCACGTCTCCGTATCCCAGCAGATACCGCATGGCGAACCAGACCAGACTGGCCCGGTGGCTGAGGCGTCAGTAAAGCACGAGTTCTATCTCGTCATCGGCCGCGGCGCCCGCAGCGCCGAGAATCCGCGCGAGTTCCCCTTCGTCCTTATAGGTGTCGTCCTCGTTCAGCAGTTCGCGGAAGAACAGGTGCGCGGCCCCCGGTATGCGTCCGGCGCGTTCGGCTCCGTGGTCGAAACCCGGCGGCGGCATCACCCGCTCGCCGCTGTATTCCTCGGGCGAGCGCACGTCGAGCAGCACCCTGCCCGGCGCGCCGAGCTTCTCGCGAATATCGTCCCTGCCCACGCTCAAGACCTCGCCCCCATCCGGCGCGGGGTGAGAGACGGCCGCAGCATCCGGAGCCTCACTCGAAACGGGCATCCCGTCGGCAACCCACTTTTTCTTCGAGCCGTCCAGGAGCTTCAAATTCGAAAAACCCGCCATCTTCAGCACCCAGAACGCATAAGTTCCAAACTGCACCGGCTCGCCGTACAGGACGATTTCATCGTCCGGGCCGATCCCCATCTCGCCCAGACGCCCGGCCAGCGCTTGAGGCTTAGCGAACGCGCGGTCCGTCTCGTGCCAGAGCACCCCTTTCCAGAACCACCAGTGCGCGCCCGGTACGTGGGCTTCGCGGTAGGAAGCGTCGTCACTAGCGGATGAGACCTCGATGACGTGGAGATTCGGATTTTCCAGGTTTTCTGAGAGCCACGCCGTCGAAACGAGCGTGGAATTATCTGCTTGCATCATGTCTAAATACCCTCACAAGAAAAAGACTATGAAAAGCGTGTCAGGAAAATCATCCGCCGCACATGGGCGGCTTCTTCCGCCGGATGTCCGGCGTGGCTTCCTCAAACGCATGGGACACCTGAAGCACGCGGGCTTCCTCCCAGGGCGGTCCCACGATCTGCACCGACACGGGCAGGCCGTCCGCGCTGAAGCCCGAAGGCGCCGACATGACCGGGAAGCCGAACAGGTTGTAAGGGCCCGTCTGCGGTCTGCCGAGGCCCGTGAAGGAGAGCTCTTTCCCGTTCACCGTGCCCATCTCCGTCGCAACGGGCCCCGCGGGGCAAGGGTAGCCGGGCGCCAGGAATATATCGATCTCATTGAACACACTCTCCATTTCGCGGGTGAGCGTGGGCCGTTCTCTCATGGCGCGCGCGTATTCATCCAGCGTCACGCGGCTCGAAACTTCCAGGCGCTCGCGGACGTCGTCGCCGAATTTTTCGGGATGCGAGGCGAGTCGCTCGCGGTGAACCGACGCCAGTTCGGCGCTGGCGATGATGCGCCGCACCTCTCTCATCCGTTCGGCGTTGGGATAACGCACATGAACGACCACGCCGCCCAGAGCCTTCATGGTCTCTATTGCATCATCAAAGCCTTTCTGCACCGAAGCGTCGTTTTCCGGGAGATAGAGGTCCTCGCAGATGCCGAAGCGCATGCCCCGGACGCCCTCGCCTATCAGGGCGCAGAAATCGGGCGTTTCGCGATCCTTGGAGCCAGCGTCCGCCGGGTCGTAGCCCGCCATGGCCTGGAGCATGATGCCGCAATCGCGCGCCGTCCGCGCGAGCGGGCCGGCATGGTCGAGCGTCGTAGAGTTCGGGAAAATGCCGCGAACGCTCACGCGGCCGTACGTGGGTTTCAGGCCCATCGTGCCGCATGCGCTCGCAGGCCCCCGGATGGAGCCGCCCGTGTCGGTCCCCACCGCGCCGGGGCACATGAAGGCCGCGACCGCCGCACCCGAACCACCGCTCGAACCGCCAGATACCCGCTCGGGATTCCAGGGATTGCGCGCCGGGCCGTAGTGGGGGTTCACCGTGGTGGAGCCCGCCGCGAACTCGTGCGTGTTGCATTTGCCGACGATGACGGCGCCCGCCTCCTTGAGCTTTCTCACGCACTCGGCATCCGCCGCCGGGACGTTTTCGGGGAAGAAGCTCGACCCCTGCGTCGTGAGGACGCCCGCGGTATCGATGATGTCCTTGATCCCGACCGGCACGCCGTGCAGAGGGCCGCGGTAGCGGCCGCCCTGAATCTCACTTTCCGCCTTTGCCGCGTCCTCGCGGGCCTCTTCCGCGCACACGGTGATGAACGCGTTGAGCTCGGGATTCAGTGCCTCGATTTGCCGCAAATGCGCGTCCACCACCTCGCGCGGGGAGATTTCCTTGCCCTCGATTTGTTGGGCAAGTTCAGATATTGAGAGAAAATTCAGTCCATCGGCGCTCATTTTCACCTCCATTCCAACTGAGTGAATTACATTCCGCTTCCACCTGTTTGATGAAACGCAAGCTTACCACGACAAGGCGGCTTTCGCCTTCTCGGGAGGGGGTTTCTTGTTCTTTCAAGCCCTAGGCGCACTTGGCGGAATCACGCCGATTTGCTATGGATGATCCCATATAGATGATATGAAAAGGTCTGCCCGCACCGTGTAAGCGGAAATCTTGGTGCGCTACCACTATCCCACGAGGTCATCCCCCATGAACGGCGATACTTACGACGCCCTGGTCATCGGCGGCGGAATCAACGGGCTCTCGGCGCTCTATCACCTGAAGCGCCTGGGGGCCGAACGCGTCGGGCTGGTGGAGCGCTTCGAGATCGGCCATGACAGGGGCAGTTCGCACGGCGCCGCCCGCGTGACGAGAAGCGCCTACGTCGCGCCCGAATACGTCCGCCTCATGCAGTGGGTGCACAAGGAGGAGTGGCCCAGGCTTGAAAAAGACTTGCGAAAAAAACTCGTCTATTCCAATCCCGGGATATACACCGGGCCGCCGTGTGAGCGTTACCATTCCTACATCCACGCGGTCACGCAAGAGGGCGTGGACGTGGAGCTTCTCACCGCGGACGAGGCGCGGGGGAAGTTTCCCCAGTTCACCTTCGAGGGCGCCGAAAGCGCCCTGCTGGACAAGACGGGGGGTTTCATATCCTCGGTAGAGGCCATCGAATCGCTCGCCGCGCTGGCGCGCGAGAACGGCGCGCAAATCCATGAGAACACCGTCGTCCACGGAATCGACACGGCGTCTGACCCCGTAAAGGTCGAGACGAGCGGGGGGACTCTCGAGACCGAACGCCTCGTCGTGGCGGCGGGGGCGTGGGCGAAGGGTTTGCTCCCGTTCCTGAAACCCAGTCTCAACATCGCCCGGCAGACGGTAGGATACTTCACGCCCGAAGACGATCCGGACGCCTACCGGCCCGGCCGTTTCCCGGTCTGGGCCTACAGGGAGCAGGACGAGAACAACCTGTTCTACGGAATGCCTGAGTTCGGGCGCGCGGGCGTCAAGGTGGGCCGTCACCTGAGAGTCGGGGTGGATGACGACCCGGACAACCCGCCCGACGCCATCGACCAGGAGAAAATTGACGATGTGAAGCGCTTCATCGCGCGCTTTTTCACCTGCAAGAACTGGACGCTCGCAGGCGCGGAGCACTGCCTCTACACCAACGCGCCGAACGAGGATTTCATCATCGACCTGCATCCCGAGAACCCGCGCATCGCGTTCGGGGCCGGCTTCTCGGGCCACGGATTCAAGTTCGGCCCCCTCACGGGAAGGCTTCTGGCCGAACTGGCGTGGGAGGGGAAAATTTCCATACCCGATGCCGAACTGGCGAGGCGTCTTTTTTCACTCAAGAAATAAGGCTTTATCTCTCCTGATGAGGGTCCGCGTCCCTCTGGTGGCGTCGGGTATGGACACCCTCAAAGCGAACGAAGGAAAGCAAGTAGAGCCGCGTATTAGACAGCCCTGAAATTCCGTCGCACATCCCTATAATTTGATATTTCTGATTTTTCTTCTTGACAAGAAGAGGCTTTTGATAGATAGTTAAGTATCTATTAACTATATTTATTATAAATTAACTTAATCGCTTGTTTTGGATGATTCGCTGGTTGGAGGACATGCAAGTAAGCCAGATTGGCCGCCCAAAATGAATGAGCCGTGAGAAGAAAAATTTATCCCGCCCCGTTACCCTATCATCGTCGTATTACCCCCACGATTCGGCGACCGATGCGGGTGGCGGGGCGGCGGTTTTTCCGAAAGCCTTATGACGCTTCATCCTAAATGAGCGCCCTCAGATTCTCCGCCGCCAGCCGCGCCGCCGTCCGGATGTCGGGCTTTGAAACAATCTGGCACGTCAGGTAGCCGCTGTACCCTATCGAGCGCAGCGCCCCGATGATTTCGCCGAAGGGAATGTGCCCGCCGCCGGGATAGTAGCGGTTATTCTCGGCGATGTGCATGTGGCCCAGCAGCTCTCTCGATTCCAGTATGGGAGCCGTGAACGACGCTTCATCCACGTTCATGTGGTAGGTGTCGAGCATGAGCACGAACGCCTCGTGGCCGAGTTCCCGGCAAAAGGCCACGCCTTCGGCAGCCGTGGTCACGTTGTTGATCCAGTGGCTGCACAAGGGTTCGAGATAGAGCCTGGCCCCCCGCGAGGCGGCTTCATCCGAAAGACCCAATAGCGCTTCGCGCATCCAGCGGAGAGAATCATCGCGCCGCTCATCCTCGCAGAGATTCCCGCGCGAGGAGCCGATCACCATGCCGCACCCGAATCTCTGCGCCATATCGAGCGCGTCCAGGTGACGGCGGTAGGACACATCCCTGATCTCGGGCACGGGGTGGCACAGCCATATCCTGTCCTGAAAGCCCATCGCCGCCGTGTGGATCATCGAGACGGAAAGTCCCCGGCTGTTGATCTGCTTCTCTATCTCGTCCAAATCGAGTTCATCGGGTTTTCGCACCGAAAGCTCCACGGCACAGAATCCCGCCTCGGCCACGCAGTCCAGGTTTCCCGCCAGAGTGCCCTGCGCGCTGGGGAGGTTGGGTGTGGAAATGTCCGGCGTGGCTATCTGATAGCTCAGCTTCACAATTAAAGCTCCTCTGTATTCATCGCGCCCCAGGATGCGGCGCGGTGCGGCGTTATCTCTATCATCCAGGCGTGGATGGTGATGGAGCCCCGGTACTGCGCGTATTTCTGCCTTAAGTGCGCCGCCGCCTTCTCATACGCCGCAGCGTCCGCCTCGGCATGGATGATTCGCGCGCTCCCGAAGATGAGGACGAAGCCGAGTTTCGCCCAGTCGTCCTCGTAATGATCCACCAGAAACGAAACCTGCGCGTTCTCGCGGATGTTATCGAGCCGTTTCAGCCGCTCGATGTCATTTTTCTGCTTGCCGTCCACCGGAACGTATATTTTCCCGTCCAACACGGCGAAAACCACGGGCACGACGTGGGGCGCGGCGTCCCTGCCCGCCGTCGCCAGCCGCGCCACGCGCGCACGCTCCACGAACGCCCAGGCGTCACCTGAGAGCAGAGGCTTCGTCATTCCGCCTCCCCGTAGCCCCCGCCGCCCGGTGTGATGAGGGTGAGGGTATCGCCCGGTTCCATATCGGTAGTGACCTTGGGGTCGATCTCTTGCTCGTTGATGCGCACCTGCCCCCGCCCGCCATGCCCGCCGCCGAACAGGCCAGGTGCGGGCGATTTCGTGCGCTCGGCCATGAACGAGACCGTGATGCGCGCGGGCGAGTCGTTCCGGAAGACGATGCGCTGCCCGCAGCCGCCCCGGAATTTCCCCGCGCCGCCTGAGTCTCTCAGTATCGTCTTCTCGATGAGGGTGAAGGGCGTGATGCGCTCGATCACCTCGATGGGCGTGTGGGAGACGTTGCTGGGATAGCTCAGGCACGCATGGCCGTCTCCGCGCCCGGTGGCGCCCGTACCCCCGTTCTGGAAGAAAAGCCCTGCCGTCCGCACGCCGCGCTTGTCCAGCCCCGTGTAGTTCACGCACCAAAGCGGAGAGCCGCTCGCCGCGGGCACCTCCTCGGGGATGACGGGTGCGAGCGCCTCGAAAACGGCGGCGGGCAGATAGTGGCCCACCAGCATCCGGCCGCCTCCGGCGGCGGGATGGAGCGGCTCCAAGATGCTGCCTGGCTCCGTCCGCACGTCGATTGGCCGGAAACATCCCTCGTTGTTGGGAACCTCGGGGCACAGGACGCACTTGATGGGGTAGACCGAATAGGCATAGGTGTAGTTGTAGGCCACATTCACGGCGCGGTCGACCTGGGGCGAGGAGCCCGCATAGTCGATAACCAGGGAATCGCCTGACTTTTCTATACGCGTCCGCACCCGGATGGGTTCCGCGAGACCGTCGGTTTCGATTTCGGACGCGAATTCCCCGTCGGGCAGGCGAAGCAGGGCGTCGCGCATGGCCTTCTCCGAGCGTCCCTGGATATCCTTCGTCAGCGCGCGCAGATCCTCCAGGCCGTATTCATCCAGCAGATCGCCGAGGCGCTTTTCCGCCAGGCGGTTCGCCGTGAGCTGGGCGTTGATGTCGCCCATTACCAGGTCGGGCACGCGCACGTTGTAGCGGATGAGGTCGATGAGCGTCTGGTCGGGCTCGCCGCGCCGGTACATCTTCATCATGGGAATCTGGAGGCCCTCCTCGTAGACCTCCCTCGGGTCGGGAGAGCGGATTTTCCCGCCGATGTCCGGCAGATGGGCCGTGCTGGCCGAGAACCCGATGAATTTCTCACGGTAGAACACCGGCTTCACGATGTTCACGTCGGGGAGGTGGCCCGTTCCGTACCAGATGTCGTTGGTGATGAGGATGTCGCCGGGTTCTAAAGCCTCGGGCGGAAACGCTCTCAAGAAATGGCGAACCGTTATCGGCAGGGTGCCGATGAACGAGGCGATGCTGGCCGAGGACTGCACGAGGGAGTGGCCCTGATCGTCGGTGATCACGCAGGAGAAATCGTTCGACTCACGCACCAAAGTGGAAAACGAGGTGCGCACCAGCGTCGCCGCCGCCTCGTCCACGATGCCGATGAGGCGCCGCCAGAGCACTTCCAGCGTGATGGGATCGAACGACATTACCCGGCAACCTCGATGACGATGTGGCCGCCCGCATCTTTACGAAATCGCGCGTCTCCGGGCACCACGATGGTGGATTCGCGCTCTTCGACGATGGCGGGGCCGGAAAATTCCCGCCCGGCGGGCAGCGAATACCTGTGATACACGCGCGCCTCACTGAATCCACGCTCGGGACCCGCGTATATCTTTCTCCTCCCCTTCTCGAATTCCGCCTCGTCCGCAAGCGGTGCGACGTCCATGCCCTGGGGACCCGGCCCCAGCATCGTCAGCCGCCACGCGGCCACCTCCGCCGCCACGTTCTCGATTTTTCGCAAATACCGCCGCTCATAGGCGCGCTCGAAGGACTCCTGCATGTTCGCGGCGTCGCGTACCGGCATCCCCCCCGCCTCGGGCAAGGAGACGCTCACCGTATCCGTCTGCCCCCGGTAGCGCATGTCGGCTGCGCACAGAAATTCCCAGCGCCCGTCCACGCCGATTCTATCGCCCAGGGAATCCTTCATCTGAGCGGCCATCTCCCAATACAACGCCTCGACGCGCGTCCAGTCGACGGCATCCACGTCGGATACCAGGACGCGGACGGCGTCCGCCCTCGGCCTTGCCGCCAGGAGACCGGCCGCCGAGGCCACGCCCACGTCCGGCGGGCAGACGATGCGGCGGATATAGAGTTTTTTCGCCATGTGGCAGGCGTGAAGCGGCGCGGCCCCGCCGGTGGCGATCAGGGCGTAGTTCCTGGGGTCACCCCCTTTTTCGGCGATGTGCACGCGCGCGGCGCTCGCCATCTGCTCGGTGATGATCTCATAAATCCCCCACGCCGCGTCCTCGACCCTCATGTCCAGCTTACCGGCCAGAGAGGAGACGGCCTCGCGCGCTTTATCAGTGTCTAACCGCATCGCGCCGCCCAGGAAGAATTCGGGATTGAGATAGCCCAGCAGCAGGTTCGCGTCCGTGACGGTGGGCTGCGCCCCTCCCTGATCGTAGCAGGCGGGCCCCGGGGTCGCGCCCGCGCTCTGGGGACCGACCCGGATCAGCCCCAGGTCGCTTATCCCGGCGATGCTGCCGCCGCCAGCGCCTATCTCGACCAGGTCCACCGTGGGCGAGAGGATGGGCAGTCCGCTCCCTTTCTGGAATCTCGACGTCCGCGCCACCTCGAAGCGGTTCTCCGTCGCGGGTTCGCCGTCTTCGATCAGGCATATCTTGGCCGTGGTCCCGCCCATGTCGAACCCCAGGGCGTGGGCCTCGCCCAGCGAGCGGGCGATCTGCGCTGCAGCGAGCGCGCCGCCCGCGGGCCCCGACTCGATGATGCGCACGGGATGCTCGCGCACGCTGTCGATCGTGGCGAAGCCGGAATTGGAGAGCATGATGAAGAGATCGCCCGCGAAGCCCGAATCCCGCAGGCTGGCGAGCAGGCGCGTGAGGTACGCATCGGCGATGGGTCGCACGTAGGCGTTCGCCGCCGTGGTGGAGGTACGCTCGTACTCGCCCGTCTCGGGGGCCACCTCGGATGAGATGGAAACGGGCATATCGCCCGCGACTTCCTCGATAGCCGCCCGGGCCGCTCTTTCGTTCCCGGGATTCACGGGCGCATGGAGAAACGATACGGCGATGGATTCCGCCCCCAGCTTCAGGAGTTTTTCCGCCTCGCGCTTTACGGCCTCCACGTCCAGAGGAGCGACCACCTCGCCATCCACGTGGACGCGTTCGGGGGCCTCGGCCCGCAACTCTTCGGGAACAAGCGGCTCGGGCATCTCCTGGTGCAGGTCGTAGAGGTCGAAGCGTTTCTCGCGGCCTATCTCGATGACGTCCGAGAACCCCTTTGTGGTGATGAGGCCCGTGCGCGCGCCCTTTCTCTCGATGAGCGCGTTTGTGATGAGGGTGGTGGCGTGAACGATGCTCGCGAGGCCGGATGCTTCAAGGCCTGCGGACTCCAATATGTTCTGAAAACCTGTAAGCGTGCCCTCCGCTGGGTCATCGGGCGTGGTCAGTACCTTGGCGATATGGACCGCGCCGCGCGCCTCGTCAATGAGCACGAGGTCGGTGAACGTGCCCCCGATGTCTATCCCCAAGCGGATTTTCATGTTTTTACTCATCATCTCGCATTCAGCGTTATTTATTGCACTTCTTCCTGCCGGCCAACCTTTCGGAAGTCGTCATGCCGAAGTGGCATTCCCTGATATAGTCGCCATTCCCGGAGCGGCCATACACCACGTCCCCGCTTTCGTCATAGACGGTCTGGGTGAGCGAGACGACCTCGCCCCGATGATGCTGGACGATGAGCACCTGATCTTTTTCCAATCCCCCGACAAAAATATCGGTGCGGAGGTTCTCCGTGCTCGTGCTCGCGAGGGGGATGACGGCATCGCCCAGGAAACTGACCGCCACGGTGTTGTCCCGGTTCACCGTAACGGAACAGCTCTCCCCGGTGATTTCAAAACCCACCATGAGCCTTTGCATGAAACCCCTTGCGGGTATGTGGACGCAACCATGGCGCGTCCCCGGTTTTAATTTCTCCTGATCCCGGGGCGGATTCGAGAGAAGCCCCTGAAGGTAGCTTCTGGTCAAAGACTGGGCGGAGACGCTCTGACAGACCAGCGCATAGAGGAGAAAACTTACGAAAATGAAAACAAATTTCATATTATTCATTCAACGCATCTCATTGAATAACAATTTTCCATTTCCAGGCGAAACTGCAAGCGTTCAAATATCATTCCGCGTTCAGGAGTATCTCGCCGTCTCTGATGATGGCCTCGCCGTCGAACCAGACCGAAGGCGCGCGGATGATGGCGTCGAAGTGGGTCTTGGCCTGCACGTCGCCGCCCAGCATGGCGGAGGTTCCGATTCCGATGTGGATCGTGCCGTTCACGCCCTCATCGTTCAGCATCTCGCCGGTGAAATCCTTGCATTCGGGATTGAGACCCATCGCGAACTGCGCGACGTTGTAGACCCATTTATCATCCTGCGCGGCCAGAAGTTCAGCGAGGAATTCCGCCTGCCGCCCGCCCGAAATCTCCCGCACGAAGCCATCCTCGATACGAAAAGTAACAGGCTCCTCGATAACCCCCACGCCGTAATAGGGAATGCTGCCGTCCACCACGAGCGTGCCGTTCGTCGTCCCGTCCAGAGGCGACGTGTTGGCTTCGATATTCGGTACGGCGGTGAAGCCGGGACCGTCGAGCACGCAGGCGTGGCTGTTGCCCGCGCGTCCCTCGAGGCTGAGCAGGAGATCGGTGCCCGCCGGGTTAGTGACGCGCACTTCGCGCGCCTGGCTCAACCGAGCCGCCAGGGCGTCGCAAAGCGGTTTTCTGGCCCTGAAATCGGCCATCAGGCCGCCGTGTTCCATCTGGCCGGGCGTGAACGCCGTCATCGAGAGCACACGCGCGCCCGCGCCGACCGCCTCCCGCGTCGCCCGCGTATGGGCGAGGGCGTGGGTGACGGGCAGGAAAACCACGTCGGACGCCCGCATCGCCTCGGCCACGGCGCGCGGGGGTTCCTCGTTGTCGATGCTTCTGGGTGGGCAAACGGCCATCGTGGCCCGAGCGCCCAAATCTCCCGCCTCGTCGCAAAGCGCCTGAGCGATGGGCAGACGCTCGGCGTCGGTGACGATGAGCACGTCCTCGCCTTCTTTCACGCCGGCGCAGTCGCCCACAAGAATTTTCGCGCCTTTTTTCATCGAACGTTCCTTATACGGAGTTGTGAATCCATGATTGCGAAACGCGGTTCGCCTGTATCGCCCATCCTGTGGCGTAACGAAACCACGCAAGGGCTAAGGATGCGTCTTTGCGCTTCGGAGTCCGCCCATATAAAAGTAGGAATCTACACCACGGGCTTGAGTGAGGCGAGCATGAGCGAGGGAAAACGCGCAGTTCAAGAATCGGGCCTCAGCCGAAAGCGCCTCATGGATATTTACGAGCGCCTGTATATGCGTTTCGGTCCGCAGGACTGGTGGCCCGGCGAGACGAAGCTCGAAGTCTGCCTGGGGGCCATTCTCGTCCAGAACACCTCGTGGACGAACGCGGCGCGCGCGATCGGGAACCTTAAAAAAGAGGGCCTCCTGACGGAGGGCGCGCTCAAGAAGGTGCGGCGCGACCGCCTTGCCCGCCTCATCCGGCCCGCGCGTTTTTTCAACATGAAAGCGAAAAGAATCAAAGGGTTCGTCGCCTACCTCTCGAAACATTTCGATAGTGACGTGGACAATTTTTTGAGCCTGCCGACGGAGGAATTGCATGAGGAACTCATGGGCCTTGACGGCGTAGGGCGCGAGACGGCCGACTCCATCACGCTCTACGCCGCAGGGAGGCTCGCCTTCGTGGTGGACGCCTACACGAAGCGCATATTCGCCCGGCTCGGGCATTTTGCGGCGTCTAAAAACGGGGACAGGGACTACCTCGCCTTACAGGAGAGCCTCACGGCGCATCTGCCCGAAGATGTGGCTCTTTTCAACGAATACCACGCACTGCTCGTGCGCCTGGGGCACACCTTCTGCCGCCCCACGCCCAATTGCGGCGAGTGCCCGCTCCGGGCGGTGTGTCCATATCCCGGGGATGACGCGGAGGATTGAGGGGAATAAGGAGAAATCACTCCTCCATTGAGAGTCAAGCACTCTCCACTCGGGAGATATCCAAACTACTCCCCCCCTTGAGGGGGCCGGGCTTCCCGAGGGGAAAGTCCGATGAGAAAGTCCTTCGTCTGGGAGGGCATCCCGATCATCGAATTGTTCACCGTAGGGACAGGTCGCGACCTGTCCCTACAGAACCATCGCACCCCCAACGAGGGGCTTTTTCAACAACTCCACTTGGGCGGGTTTGACTTCCTCCAATGATCCGGAATCGCCGCATGCGCCGTTCCCTTTTCAGCATCTCCAGAGAGAACCCCGCGCACGAAAACCCCGACCTACACGACCGGGCAGAACCCCCCGTCGATGTTCACCGCCGTCCCCGTGATGAAAGACGCGGCGTCTGAGGCGAGAAAACACGCCATGTTGGCGTATTC
This sequence comes from Nitrospinae bacterium bin107, assembly GCA_002238965.1. GTDB lineage: Bacteria > UBA8248 > UBA8248 > UBA8248 > UBA8248 > Bin107. The sequence continues at coordinate 251,142 of MPNJ01000001.1, forward strand.
CTCGGCCGTTCCCATCCTGCCGAGCGGAATGTCGCGCCCCGCTTCGGCGACGTATTCCTCAAACGAAACTTCGGGCTTTTCCCGCTCGTAGCGCCGCGCGATCTGATCCGTCACGATGCGGCCCGTGCACAGCGCGTTCACAAGCACGTTGTAGGGCGCGCCTTCACCTGCGAGCACCTTGGTCATCGCCATGCCTGCGGCGCGCGAGACCGACGTGGGCGCGCTCGTTGCGGGCGGCGCCTTTCCCGCTATGGTCACGACGTTGATGATGCGGCCCCAGCGGCGCTCCTTCATCGCCGGAAACGCGAGGCGGCAGGTCCTGATGGCGCCGAAGAGTTTCAAGCCCAGGTCCTCCTCCCACATCTCGTCGGTTATCTCCTCGAACGGCCCCCGAGTGGAGGTTCCCGCGTTGTTGACGAGAATGTCGATTTGGCCCAAATCCGCAAGCGCCGAAGCCCACATGTTCTTGATAGCCTCAGGCTGCCCCATATCGCACGAGTAGGCGAACACCCTGCCGCCGGTGGCGGCTTCGATCTCCGCCTTCGTCTCCTCAAGTACGTCGGCCCGCCTCGCGACGATGGCCACCTCGGCCCCTGATTCAGAGATTTTGAGCGCCATGCCCCGGCCCATGCCCCGGCTGCCGCCCGTGATGAGCGCTTTTTTTCCGTCCAGACGAATGTCCATGGTGAAACTCCTTGATTATTTTGTGGTTATGAATCCGTGCTGAATAAGACGGGGTTGAGAACTTTCATCCGGCGTGCGTAAGCCCGGCCGGCCCGGTAATTCACTCGCCCCGGTTTTCCCTATGAAATCTTGGGCAGGGGCTGCTCGCGCGTCATGACTTCCACGATGGCCGGCTTGCCCGCCGAGAGGGCCGCCTCGATGGCTTCATCCAGCTCGGCGGGGTCTTCCACCCGTACACCGAACGCGTCGAAGGAGCGCGCCATATCGGCGAAATTCGGGCTTTTGAAGTCGCAGCCGTAGGCCGCGCCGTAGAGGTTTTGCTGCTGGCGGTCTATCTGGCCGTAGGAACCGTCGTTTAAGACAATCATCACGATGTTCGCGCCGTATTCGCTCGCCGTCACGAAATCGCCGATCGTCATCAGGAACGCGCCGTCGCCCACCAGGCCGATGACGTCGCGATCGGGATATTCCATCTTGGCGACGATGGCCGTGGGCAGCGCGAAGGACATGGCGTTCCACACGCCCGACTGCATGAAGGAGAACTGGTTCGTGAGCGGCACGTAGTAGCGGGCGAACATCTGGCAGTTGCCTACGTCGGAGACGACGATGGCGTCGGGCTTGATGTGGGCGGCTAGCTTTTCCATCAACAGCGCCGGGTGGACCGGCGTCTCGCTCTCATGGCCCTGGATGACCCCCAGGGCCTGCCTCCTCAGATCCGCTTTGCCCTGCGCGATCTGCTTTCTTACTTCGTCTTTCGCGTGTCCGTTCTCTTCCGCGAGATGCTCCTCCAGGGCGCTCAGGAACATGCCGGGGTCGGCGACAATCTCATCCGCGTCTCCGTAGTGCGCATCCTCCGCGTCGTCGAAACCGATGAATATCCGATCCGAAGGCGCGTAGGGGTCGATGTGCTCCACCTCCGCCGTGGCGGCTCTCAGGCCGATGAACATCATCAGATCGCACTTCTCGGTGACGCCGTCCATGAACGAATTATTTCTAAAAGCGAAATAATGCCCCACCGCCAGGGGGTGTTCCTCCGGGATGACGCCCATCGCGTCCTGGGGGTAGATAACGGGAATGGAGAATTTATCGGCGATCCGCGCGAGTTCTTCCATCGCCTCTTTGCGCATCACCCCCTTGCCCGCACAGATGACGGGATATTTCGCCGCCAGCAGCCTGCGCGCGTACTGGGCGACGTCCTCCGCATTGGGAGCGACGACTTCCACCGGCTGCGGCGCGTATTCCGGCAGCGCGATGGGGGCTTCCTGCAACAGATGGGGGCTGTAGTCGGTGAGTCTCGGTATCTCTACGTGCACCGGACCCGGCCTCCCGCTTCTCGCTATTTGGAACGCTTTGGCCATGACGCCCGAGATGTCCTCCATACGCTTCACACGAACGCTCCACTTGGTGACCTTCTGGAACATCTCGACCAGAAAGTCGGGGTCGTCCACCCCGTGGAACGCTTCTCGAGATGCATCGAGCGGTACCGAGCCCGTAATGTGCACCATGGGAGACGCTGCGCCATAAGCCTGGGCCACGCCCGCGATGGAGTTTGCACCGCCCGGCCCCGCCGTGAGCAGGCATACGCCGGGCTCTCCGGTGAGCCGCCCGTAGGCGTCAGCCATCAGGGAGGCGTTCGGCTCCTGCTTGCAGGTGACGAGACCGATGGAGGGGGCTTGCCTCAGCGCATCGTAGAACTGAAGAAGATGGGAGCCGGGGAGGCAATAGAGCCTCTTGACGTTTTCCCTGACGAGCGCGTCTACGACTATCTGGCCCGCGTGCGCGGGCGCGCCGACTTCAAAAGGCATAATTGGACTTCCGTATTCTTAAAAGAAACGATGAAAGATTGGTGGATTTTGCCGCTCCAAGGCAGAGTTCCAACTTATTCCTCCGCCCTGCTCGTCCGCCTGATGAGTTCGTGAAACGCCGCCATGCTTTCCTCGTGCTTCGCCATGGCTTCCCTGTGATTCTTGTCGATTTTTTCCATAGATTCATTGTGGTTCGCCATGACTTCTTCGTGATTCGTTCTCGTGCCTCTAATGAGTTCGTCGACCGCTTTTTCTCTCATGATCAAATCGCGGCGCATCATGAAAAGCCCCCCGCCGATGAGGGCGCATTGCGAAAACCCGACCAGCGCCGCAACCAGCACGCCCATTCTCTGCACCGCCAACGTCGCCGTTTCGAATTCCGTCATCTTGCGAACCCCTCTTTAATGGAAGGGTCCTCATCGCCATGTTAGCGACCGCAATGGCCTCTGACAAGGGAACTTATCGCACCAGAGGCTCTTCATGGCGTATCGTTCGACGGCTTGAATCAAGCGAATCAAAAAACTGGAAACCGTATAATCTTCAAAATCTACGCGTCCGATTTTTCGATGTGCGCGCAGAGGTAATCGCCCACTTCGCGGGTATTCAGCGAACCGCCGAGATCCGCCGTGGTCTTTTTCTCGCGGACGGCGGAGCGTATCGCCTCCCAGATCAGGTCCGCCGCCTTATCGAGTCCCAGCGTGTTCAGCAGGATTCTCCCTGTGAGGCAGACGGCGAAGGGGTTCGCGATTCCCTTGAGCGCGATGTCGGGCGCCGTGCCGTGGACGGGCTCGAACATGCAAACGCGGCCCGGGTGGATGCACCCCGACGCCGCCAGCCCCACGCCTCCGACCAGCCCGGCGCAAAGATCGCTCAGGATATCGCCGAACATGTTGTTGGTGACGATGACGCCGAAATCCTCCGGCTTGAACAGGAGGTCCTGGCACAGTGTGTCGATGAAGTAGTGCTCTCCCTCCACGTCTGTGAATTCCTCCGACGTCTGCCAGAATACGCGCTGCCAGAGACCGTGCGCGTGGATGATGGAGCCGTGCTTGTCCGCCATGGTCACTTTGGGGTAGCCGTGTTTTCGCGCGTATTCGAAGGCGTAGCGGCAGATGCGCGAGACGCCCTTATAGGTGTTGACGTCCTCCTGGATGGCGACCTCATCCGGCGTTCCCTTCTTGAAGTTGCCGCCCACGCGCACGTTCAACCCTTCGGTGTTCTCGCGCACGACGACGAGGTCGATCCGGGCGTCCCTCTTCAGGGGAGAAAAATCCGGGTGCAGCAGGGGCGCCGGCCTTAAGTTCACGTACAAATCCAGTTCGAAGCGAAGCGCGCGCAGGAGATCGCGGCAGTTCACGTCCGCAGGGATCCTGGGGTCGAGACCGGCGCTTCCGAACAGGATGGCGTCGTGCTTGTCGGCCAGGCCCCGCACCAGGCCCTCCACGTCTTCCGGCAGGGGAGTTCCGTGTTCGAGGTAGTGGAGCGCGCCGTAGTCATAGACTTGCGGCTCGACGGCCACTCCCTCGGCGCCCGCCGCCGCCCGGATCACCTCCGTCGCCACGGGCAGCACATCGTGCCCCACGCCGTCGCCCAGAATCACCGCCAGGGAAATCGATTTATCGCTCATTGGATTCCCCCCGATCACAGATGCTTGATGACCTTGAGGCGCTGTACGGAGTCGCCCGCCAGATGCGTCCAGACGATAGCGTCGCGAACGAGTTTCTCCACGCCCTCGTCCTTCATGACGCCGGCGCCCCCGTGGATGTCCATGCACAGGTGTGTGACCCGCTGGATGACGTCCGTCGAGAAATTCATGAGCAGGATGTTGTGTTTCATGTCGCGGTCCGCGCCCTTTTCGAGATCGCACGCGGTGCGCATGACGTAGGAGCGCAGCGCCTCGGTGAGCATGTGCATCTCGGAGAGTTTGAGCTGTATGGCCTGGTGCTCGATGATGTATTTGCCGCCCTGCCAGCGCGTTCTCGCGTGGTGCATCGCCTTGTCGACCGCCGCCTGACACACGCCCAACCCGTTGGAGGAGAGTTCCAGGTCGCCGAATTCGGACGTATCGCCCTTTCTCGCCTGGATCCCCCGGTTCACCTCACCCACTATATTGGCGTGCGGCACGCGGGCGTCCTCGAAAATGAGCTCCGCATTCTGGTAAAACCGCCAGCCGATCTTGTCGTACACCTTGCCGACCCGGAAGCCCGGCGTATCCGTCGGCACGAGGAAGAGCGTGGTGCCATTCGAAATGGGTACGTCGGGGTCCGTTCTGCCGTCAATAAAAAAGAGCTTGCCCACGCTCCCGTTGGCGATGTAGCGCTTGCGCCCGTTCAGCACCCATTCGTCGCCTTCGCGCACCGCCTGGAGCTTCCAGCCCGTCCGGGGGTCGTCCGAAGGCATGCGGTTGTCCGAACCCGCCGACTCCTCGGTTCCGCCTTTGCCTAAGAGATAGGTGTCGTCCTCCAGGAAGGGTTTCAGGAACCTGTCTTTCTGATCCTCCGTGCAGGAGGCGGCGATGAGGTGACTCCACTTCCAGCACTGGCTGAAGGTCTTGGATATCGCGCTGTCGCCGCGCGCGATCTCTTCCATCACCAGTGACTGAGTGACGAAATCAATCCCGTGGCCCCCACGCTCTTTGGGCACGACGGCGGTGCGGAAACCGAGCCTGGAGCCTTTCTTGATGATCTCCCAGTCAAAGGTCTCGCGCGGGTCGGAAATCAGGTCCCGCTCCAAGGAGATGGGAGCGACTTCCTCGGTCGCGAATTTCCTCGCCTTATCGCGCCATGCCTTTTGTTCTTCGTTCAAATCGAAATTCATAAAAACTCGTCCTCATCTGTGAAAGGAGAGCGGACTTGACCCCAAGTCCGCCCGTATTATGAGAAATCTTTGAAAAGCTAGACCGGGACCCCCTGGCTCAGGGGCAAGAACGCCTCATCCTCCTCATGCACGAGGCCCATTTCCCTCTCCATTTCGCGCACGAGTGGAATCACGTGCCTGCCCACGGTCTCGCATTCGCGGTGCAGGGGGAAGCCCGAGAGAATCAGCAAGTCGATGCCCGCCTGTTCGATCTCGATGATCTTCTGCGCGCACTGCTCATAAGAACCCACGATGGCGACGGCCGAGCCCGAGCGGATGCGGCCCATGCCGGCCCAGAGGTTGGGACCCACCATCTCCTCGCGCGTGCGGGCCTGCTGATCCTTTGTGCCCTTGCTCTCGAACGAGGAGATGACTTTTCCGCGATGGGCCAGCACCTCGGGGTCGACCCGGCTCATCACCTCTTCCGCCGCTTCGAAAGCCTCATCCTCGGTTTCGCGCGCGAATATCTGGAAGCGCGTCACGTACTTGAGCGGTCGCGTACGCCCGGCCCGCTCGCATTTATCGTTCATGTGCCGGACGCGCTCGGCCACCTGCCCGGGCGTTTCTCCCCAGAAGACCGAATACTCCGCCCGCCGGATAGCGATGTCCTGCGCGATATCGGATGCCCCGGCCATGAAGAAGGGAATCCTCGGCTTCTGCACGGGCCGGGGATAGACGGTGGCGTCATCCAGTCGGTAGAACTTCCCCTCGAATGAGTATTTCTCTTTCGTCCAGAGGCCTTCCAGAATTTCCAGAAACTCATCCGTGCGCTCATAGCGCGTGTCGTGATCCAGCGTCTCGCCGTAGCTTGCGAGCGCGCCGCCTCCCGTCACGATGTTGTAGAGGATGCGCCCGCCGGTGAGTTCGTCGAGCGAGGCCATCATGCGCGCGCAGATGGCCGGGTCGATGATGCCCACCCGCACGGCCAGGAGCAGCTTTATCGTGTTGGTCGCAGGCCCTATGACCGCGGCGTTCACCATGCTGTCCCACGTCGGGGCCTGCGGGCCGTAGTGGCCGCTCACCTGCGACGTCGGCACCAGGATGGTGGTGAAGCCGCTGCGCTCGGCATTTTGCGCGATGCGGGTGAAGGTATCGTAGCTCGGGGGATGCTCTGCGAACATCTGTCCGATGTACGCGCTGTCGCCGTCACATGACATATACCATGCAAGTTCTATGGCCATGAGGCTCTCTCCGGGTGGATTCGGTTCCCTTGATTGAGGCGCCAGTATATCCCCACCGAGGGCGTTTCGTCACTTGAGATCGGGGTTTTGAGCGCGGCGCCGCGGCGTCCCTCGATACGGGCCTTCGGCCCTACTCGGGATGAGGTGATGTTGTTTTCATATCCCGGTTTTCTCAACACCATCTGAACACCCAACTCCCTCACCCTGAGTAGCGGCGAAGCCGTGTATCGAAGGGCTTACTCTGGAAAGACGCTCTCTTGTGAAGAGAACCCGCAAGCCGGACATATCTACTTGTTTGCGAACCTCACCCTTCCAGAAACGACTCTATCTGGCGGCGGTAGTCGGCGTCGTTCATGTATTTTTTCATGAAATCGCCTGCGGGCACGTTTTCCAGGTCTTCAGGCTCTACGCCGTCCTTGAGGGCCTTTAAGGTGGAATAGGCCGCCCCCGCCGCCGCCATGATGGGCTGGTGGCCCTGGAGTGCGACGCGCACGCCGAGGCTCCCGAGATAATCCAGTCCCCGCACCTCCTTAGCACTCCCGCCCAGGATGATAGGAAGATTCACAGCAGCCGAGATAGCCTCCAGTTGCGCGCGGCTCTGGACGCCCACCACGAAGATGGCGTCCACCCCCGCCGACTCATACGCCGTGACGCGCGCGATGGCGTCCTCGGTGCTCGTGACGCGCGGCGCGCTCGTCCGGCCGGCGATAACGAGATTCGGGTCCTGGCGTCCCTCGAGGGCGGCGCACATCTTGCCCACGCCCTCTTCAACCGTGCTGAGCTGCGCGCCATCCGCGCCGAAGGGCTGGGGGAGCACCGTGTCCTCGATGGAGAGGCCCGACACGCCCGCCGTTTCCAGTTCCTGGACGGTGCGCTTCACGTTCAGCGCGTTGCCGTAGCCGTGATCGGCATCCACCATCAGGGGCATCCCGGTTGCGCGGTTGATGCGCAGCGCCTGGTCGGCGAATTCCGTCATGGTGAGCAGGATGAAGTCGGGCGCGCCCAGCACGGTGAGCGAGGCGGTGGAGCCTGCGAACATGCCGACCTCGAAGCCGATGTCCTCCGCCATGCGCGCGGTGAGCGGGTCATACACCGAACCTGGGTGCACGCATTTATCGCCTGCGAGCAGGGCGCGGAATTTCTCTCTTCTTGGCGTCCAGTTCATATGACCTCGCGTCCTCCGTCGGAATAGGTGATCTTCATCGTCACCGCGCCTTCGTTCATGAGCCAGGGGCGTATGGTGAACGTGCGCGCGCCGCTCGCGTGCATGGGGTCCGATTCGGCGATCTTCCGCGCCTCGGCCAGGGAACCGGCGCGGATGATGATCATCCCCTCCCCCTCCCAGCGCTGCTCGTCGTCGGTCCAGAATGGCCCCGCGCCGAACATGATGCCCCTCTGCTCGAGTTCGATCTGGAACTTCAGGTGATCTTCGAGATTCTCCATCACCGGTCCCAGGCCGTTCACGGGCGTGGTGAAATAGACGTACATCTGCTTTTGCAGACAGCCCGCGCTTGCGTTCAGGATGTCCTGCGCAGTGATTTGCGGCTCGCTCATGCTTCGCTCCTGTGAAGGGGATGATTGTCATTTCGATTTATGGCCGGGGCACTATAGCACTTTTCATCGCGCCGGCCAGTGGCTCGGGGGCATCGCAAGGATGCGCCCTCCGCCGCTAGCCCGACGCCAGCATCACCATGCCCAGGAGGATCAGACAGGCCCATCCCATGCGCTTGCGCAGCTCGCCCTCGCCCAGCAGGATAGACCCCATCGCCACCGTGATCAGTACACTGACCTCGCGCCCGGGCGCGACGTAGACGATCGGCGTGAAGACGAGCGCCGTCAGCACCAGCATATACGCAAGCGGGGTGAACACGGCGATTCCGAGCACGGCGAGCTTGTGTTCCCGCCAGTGCTTCGCGACGGCCTCCCTGCGCGTGACGGCGTAGGGCACCAGGAACACAGCGCGCGCCAGGTTCGACCCGTAATCGAGCAGTATCGGCGGCATGGCGAGCGCACTCACGGCATAGGCGTCCCATACCGTATAGCTGCCGATGAGCACGCCGGTGGAAACCCCGAACAGCAGCGAACTCACCCGCCGCGTCGAGGACCAGTCGAAGCCGCCCGTCAGGAACACGATGCCGACGATGATCGCCAGGCCGCCGAGGGCAGTCTGTATGGTCAGATTCTCGCCCAGGACGGAGACGGCGAACAGGGTGGAGAGGAACGGTCCGGTAGCCCGCGCAACCGGGTAGACCAGGGACAAATCGCCCCTGCGGTAGCCCTGCTGGAGAAGCAGGAAATAGGCCATATGCAGAGCGGCGCTGCCGACGTAAAACCCGATCTCGCGCCACTCCATGAGGGGGCGGTCGATAACATAAACAACCACTACGACCGGCAGGTAGATCAGGACCGAGAAGACGGAAAACAGCCATACGAGTTCCGGCCCGCCGTTGATGCGCTTGACCAGCAGATTCCAGGTGGCGTGACAGAATGCGGCGGTAAGCACAAGCGAAAGGGCAAGGAAAGTCATGGGGACACTTTAAGGTCTGGATACCGGACGCGCCAGATCCACTCGCCTGCAACGCGCGTCAGGTTCGAGCCTTGCGAATCGTCTCGATGGAGATGAACATTCTTAGGGGACGCGTCGGCACAGGCTGAAACCCCATGGCGGTATAGAACGCACGGCGTTTTGGGAGGTCGAGCGGCTGGATGGATATATTCGTTGGACTGAAGGCCGTCTCAACCCTCATACGCCACCCGCGTTTCGTGCAGGGCCATCGCCTCTCGCAACGCTTCGGTCGGCTCCGGGGGCGCATCAAGAGCGGCGAGAACCACGTCGCGGTCCTCTGCCGTGAGGAGCGTGCGTTCATGGTCGGCAATCGTGAGACGGGCTTGCTCCAGCGCCGCGCCGGTCACGAAAGTCGTTTCGTCGATAGCATCTTAGGGGTCATGGAAGTTCCGCATAGTCTCGTCTCCTTTGTCTTCCCATAATGTTCGGCAAATTGCCGGATGTTGCAAGTCCTGCATCGACTCAGCAGCGGATTAGAGTCGGAGCGAGGAGCAAAGACGTCGAACGGGGATTTGTTAATTTCTAACCCTCCTTTAAGGGGTTGTTGAATAAGCCTTCCTCGCCTGGAATTGACCACCGCCGGAATGACGGAAAAAAACAACCCCGTCAATACGAAACTCCCCCCCAATTGCCTGAATGACCCGTAGGGACAACCCTCCGTGGTTGTCCCTTGCCAGCGACCTCGGACAGGCACGGGGGCCTGTCCCTACAATAAAACTGTGGCGGCCACGGAAACATCAGGTTCTCAGACCCGCGCCCTCCTCCCGCCGCACCGTGCCGCCAACGGCGATCGCCGCGCTCAGGAGAATGAGGTTCTTGATGATGTATTGCCCCTCCAGCGTGGGAGCGAAGGGTATCTGCGTGAAGCAGACCTCAGGCAGCAGGAACAGCGGCAGAATCGTCCCCGGCATTTGCAGAAAAAGCAGGAACAGGGCGACGCGGATGAGCGGGCGGAAGAGCAGCCCCACCCCTATCGCCACCTCCCACCAGCCGAGCAGGGGGATGAAGAAATCGGGCGGCAGCCAGTAGACCGTGCGGTGCACGAGCTCGGCCGCTGCGCTCAGCCCCAGGGGCTTCAGGATACCGAACCAGATGAAGACGACGGCGAGCGATATTCGCAGGAACAGCCGGCCGTAGCGGTTCATCCAGCCCGAGATGTGGCGATCGATTTGGTCGATGTATGTGAGCAAAGGGAACTCCGGCCCGGCGGCGGGAATAGGAGCGCGACTGCTCCTCGAATATAGCTGTTTATCGCGCTTAGTAAAATTGAGCGAGGCCAATAAATGATTCAGGCGAGAGGCTATTCCCTCCCCTTCACAAAACTCATGAAGAGCAAAAACGCAAAAGCCATAAACTCTTCAAATTGAAATATGCGGGGCGTTGTCGCATAATTTCCCCACATTCTAATCATGTGGAAACGCGGAAAGAGCAGGCGGCCCCGTCTCGGGCGCCGCGGCCTCAATCTCAAACCCAGGAGGTGCGTATGATTATCGAACGTGATCTGCCCGTCGAGATGGATGACGGGGTGGTGCTGCGGGTCGACGTATTCCGGCCCGACACCAAGGAGAAGGTGCCCGTCGTCCTGGCCGGCGGCCCCTACGGCAAGGGCGTCAAGTACCAGGAACACTACAAGCCGCTCTGGGATTCGCTGGTGAAGATGCACCCCGACATCCTGGAAGGCTCGCAGCACCGCTGGCTCACCTGGGAGACGGTGGACCCCGAGATATGGGTGCCCTGGGGCTACGCCTGCGTGCGGGTCGATTCGCGCGGCGCGGGACGCTCGCCCGGCTATCTGGACATCTTCTCCCCGCGCGAGACCAAGGACTTCGCCATCGCCATCGAGTGGGCGGGGCAGCAGAAGTGGTCAAACGGCAAGGTGGGCCTGAACGGCGTCTCCTACTACGCCATCAACCAGTGGCAGGTCGCGGAGCTTCAGCCCAAGCACCTGACGGCGATGATCCCCTGGGAGGGCGCCGCCGACCACTACCGCGACTGGGCGCGGCACGGGGGCATCCTCTCCAACAAGTTCATGGAAATCTGGTATCCGCGCCAGGTCGAGGCGGTGCAGCACGGCAACCCCAAGGGCCCGCGCGACCACTGGATGGAGACGCGCTCGACGGGCCCGGCGACGCTCTCCAAAGAAGAACTCAAGGACAACCGCGCCGACACGCTCGCGAACTTCCTGGCGCGCGAGATGGACGACGACTGGTACCGCTCCCGTTCGCCCGACTGGTCGAAGGTGAAGGTTCCCTTCCTGAGCGCGGGGAGCTGGGCGGGCTTCGGCCTGCACCCGCGCGGGAACTTCGAGGCCTACACCCAGGCGGCGTCTGAAGAAAAATGGCTCGAAGGCCATCCGGGCAGGCACGAGGAGTGGTTCTACCTCGAATACGGGATGGAGCTCCAGAAACGCTTCTTCGACTACTACCTCAAGGGCGAGCAGAACGGCTGGGAGAAAGAGCCCCGCGTATGGCTGAACCTCCGGCGGCCGTTCACCGACGAGGTGGAACTGCGCAAAGAGCACGAGTGGCCGCTCAAGGGCACGAAGTGGACGAAGCTCTATCTCCACGCGGGCGGCAAGGGGAAGCTGGACGCCAAACCGCCCAAGGCCAAGCGCTCCAAGACCTTCCGGGCGCTCACGCGCGGCATCACGCTCAGGACGGCGCCGCTCAAGGAGGAGACCGAGATCACCGGCCCGATGTCGGCCAAGCTCTTCATCTCCTCGTCCACGGTGGATGCGGACCTGTTCGTCACCGTCCAGGCGTTCTCGCCCAAGGGGCGGGAAGTGTACTTCCAGGGCACGGTCGACCCCAAGACGCCGCTCGCCCAGGGCTGGCTGCGCGCCTCGCACCGGAAGCTGGACGAGGAGCTGTCCGATCCCTGGCGGCCCTACCACACGCACGATGACAAGCAGCCGCTCACGCCGGATCGGATCTACGAGCTCGACGTGGAAATCTGGCCCCAGTGCATCGTGCTGCCGAAAGGTTTCCAGCTCTCGATCAACATCGCCGGACAGGACTTCGACCGGCCCGGTCCCGCGGTGGAGGCCTACGTGCCCTCGCGCGGGTCGGGACCGTTCCTGCACGATCATCCCGTCGACCGCTGCAAGGAGGTATTCGGCGGGCGCACCACGCTGCACTCGGGACCGAACCACCAGTCCTACCTGCTCGTGCCGATCATCCCGAAACGTCGGCCCGGCGCGGTGGCGAAGTAGAACGCCAAAAAGCGGCTTAAGGCCCGGCCTGAGCCGTACCGGATGAAAACGCCGGGGGTGGGGGGATTTCTCTCCGCTCCCGGCGTCCCGGCTCCCGGATAAACGCCGTGGCGAAGCAAAAACAATTGCGAATCCGAAATGATTTTTGTCCCTTCAGGGCGGGTTTCTCCAGGTAGTCGAGAACGTCCTCGAGGTCGATCCCCCCGAGCCGATTCTGTTTCTCCTTGACGGTATGGTTTTTCCCGTGCTGGTTGTATACTGATTCCGTAAACAAATCAGAACCCGATGAGGAACGCCTCATGAGTCAGCCAATCCGCGTCCTGCTGGCGAAGGTGGGTCTCGACGGCCACGACCGGGGCGTCAAGATCGTCGCCCGCGCCCTGCGCGACGCCGGCATGGACGTGATCTACACCGGCCTGCACCGCACACCGGAAGAGGTGGTGACCGCCGCCGTGCAGGAAGACGTCGACGTGCTGGGCGTAAGTCTCCTGTCCGGGGTGCAGATGACGGTGTTCCCCAAGATATTCGACATGCTCCGGGCCAGCGGCGCCGATGACATGATCGTCGTGGCCGGCGGCGTCATGCCGGACGAAGACGTGGTCAGCCTCAAGAAAATGGGGGTCAGCAAGGTGTTGCTCCAGGATACGCCGCCGCAAACGATCATCGACACGCTGACCCGTCTCGTGGAGGAGCGCGGCGCGCGCTAAGCAGGCACCCATGGAGTCCTGGTCATTCCCACCCGCTTACGACGAGAACTTTCTGCCGCCTCCGGATAGCCGCTACTGGTTCCCCCGGCGGGAGACGATGCCGGCGGGAGACCGGGAGAAGGCCATCCTGGAGCGCCTCGTCCAGGTCTGCTCCTATGCCTACGAACATGCTCCCCTCTATCGCCGGAAATGGGATGAGGCCGGTTTTCACCCGAGCCAGCTCAAATCGCTCGAGGACTTCGAGGAGAAGGTCCCGGTCCTGACCAAGAAGGACCTGCGCGAGGCCCAGGAACGCCATCCGCCCTTCGGCGACTATCTCTGCGTGGGCGAGAGCGACGTCTATCACATCCACGGCACGAGCGGCACGACCGGGCGGCCCACCGCCTTCGCCATCTCGCAGGGCGACTGGCGCGCCATCGCCAATGCGCATGCGCGCGTCATGTGGGGCATGGGCCTGCGCCCCGGGGATACGATTTGCGTCGCCGCCGTGTTCTCCCTCTACATGGGGAGCTGGGGGGCGCTCGCCGGCGCGGAACGCCTCGGCGCAAGAGCGTTCCCGTTCGGCGCCGGCGCGTCCGGCATGTCGGCGCGCTGCGTGCAATGGCTCGACATGCTGAAGCCCACCGCCTTCTACGGTACGCCGACTTACGCCCTGCACCTCGCCCAGGTCGCGGAAGACGAGGGCCTGGACCCACGCGACATGCAGCTCAAGATCATGTTCTTCTCCGGTGAGCCCGGCGCCTCGATACCGGCCATCCGCGAGCGCATCGAGGGGATCTACGGGGCCAGGGTGTACGACAGCGGTTCCATGGCCGAGATGAGCCCGTGGATGAACGTGGCGAGTTCGGCCGAGACGGACGGAATGCTCTGCTGGCAGGACGTCGTCTACACGGAAGTGTGCGACCCCGAAACCATGCGCCGGGTCCCCTACGGAGAACGGGGAACGCCCGTGTACACCCACCTCGAACGCGCCTCCCAGCCGATGATCCGCCTGGTGTCGGGAGACCTGACCCGGTGGGTGGACGAACCGAACCCGTGCGGACGCACCTACCCGCGCCTGCCGCACGGTATTTTCGGGCGCATCGACGACATGTTCACGATCCGCGGCGAGAACGTGTATCCCAGCGAGATAGACGCCGCGCTCAACGAACTTGGGAACTATGGCGGAGAGCACCGGATCGTGATCAGCCGCGAGGCGGCGATGGACGAGTTGCTGCTGCGCGTCGAGGCCGACGCCGAGACCTTCGCCGACCCCGAGGGCACCGCCCGGTTCTGCACCGAGGTGGCGCATAAATTGCAGATGGTGCTCGGGCTGCGGACGGGCGTGGAGATCGCCGAGCCGGGTTCGATACCCCGGACGGATTTCAAGGCGCGCCGCGTGATCGACGACAGGGACGTCTTTCAGGAGATGCAGACGCAACTGGATGAAGAAAACCGCTGATGGGCGTCTACGTCCCTTCGGTGGAACTCATCGCCCGCGTTCAGGCAGGCGAGACGGCCGCGATCGGCCGCCTCATATCGCGCGCGGAGTCGGGCCTGGCGGAAGCGCGCGGCGCACTCGCCCGGATTCACAAACTCGCCGGACGAGCGCACGTCGTCGGGGTGACCGGGGTGCCCGGCAGCGGAAAATCCACACTCGTCAGCGGGCTTGCGCAAAGACTGCGCACCGGCGGCGATAAGGTCGGCGTCATCGCGATCGATCCGTCCTCTCCGTATTCGGGCGGCTCCATCCTGGGAGACCGCATCCGCATGAGCGACTTGAGCGCCGACCCCGGCGTCTATATCCGCAGCATGGCGACGCACGGGGCGACCGGCGGCATGGCGCGCGCGGCCCTCGAGGCGGCCGATATTCTCGATGCCGCCGGTTTCGGGGTCATCATTCTGGAAACCGTCGGCGTGGGCCAGGACGAGGTCGAGATCGTACAAGCTTCCCACACCACGGTGGTGGTCTCCGCGCCCGGCCTCGGCGACGAGGTTCAGGCGATCAAGGCGGGCCTCCTGGAGATCGCCGACATCCACGTCGTGTCGAAATGCGACCGCAGCGACGCCAACCGGACGCTGACCGACTTGAAGCAGATGCTGACGCTGGGAACGGGCGGGCACGAACCATCCGACCGGGCCGCCCCCGTGATCGGCACCAGCGCCGTTTCCGGAGAAGGGATCGACGAGCTGCTGGAGGCGATCGCCCGGCACCGCGACCTGACCACGGATACCGATGCGGGCCTGGCGCGGCGCCAAAGCATCGCGGAATTCCGGCTGCGCAAGACCGCCGAAAACCTGTTGTATGATCGATTCAACGCCGCTGCAGCGTCGGCGAGTGCGAAACTCGCCGGACAGCTCATGCGCCGGGAGAGCGACCCCTATACGCTGGCGGAGGAATTGCTCTCGACGACGCTCGAAAGAGAGGGAGACCATGAACGAGATGTTCACTCAAAATCCGCTTGAGAAGCTACGGGGCGAGATCGAGGATTGGGAGAGCAACGAAGTCGCTGCCTTCCTGAACAAACAGGCCGAGCGCAAGGAGCAGTTCTTCACAACCGGCGATTTTCCGGTGCAGCGCGTCTATACCGCCGCCGATACCGAAGAAACGCCGCTCGAAGATATCGGCCTGCCGGGGCGCTACCCCTTCACGCGCGGGCCCTACCCGACGATGTACCGCAGCCGGGTGTGGACCATGCGCCAGATCGCCGGTTTCGGCACCGGCGAAGACACTAACGAACGCTTCAAATACCTGATCTCGCAGGGGCAGACGGGCCTGTCGACCGACTTCGACATGCCCACCCTCATGGGCTACGACTCCGACCATCCGATGAGCGAGGGCGAGGTGGGCCGCGAAGGCGTGGCCGTGGATACGCTCGCCGACATGGAGGCGCTCTACGACGGCATCGATCTCGAGAACATCTCCGTGTCGATGACCATCAACCCCAGCGCCTGGATCCTGCTCGCCATGTACGTGGCGCTGGCCGAGAAGCGCGGCCTCGACCTGAACAGGCTCTCGGGCACCATCCAGGCGGACATACTCAAAGAGTATATGGCGCAGAAGGAGTTCATCTATCCCATCGCGCCGTCGGTCCGCATCGTGCGCGATTGCATATCCTTCTGCGGCCGCAACATGAAGCGCTACAACCCGATCAACATCTCGGGTTATCACATCTCCGAAGCCGGCGCCTCGCCCTTGCAGGAGGCCGCCTTCACCATGGCCAACCTGATCGTCTACGTGGAGGAGGTGCTGAAGACCGGCATGGACGTCGACGAGTTCGCGCCGAGGCTCGCTTTCTTCTACGTCTCGCAAGCGGACCTGTTCGAGGAGATCGCCAAGTTCCGGGCGCTGCGCCGCTGTTACGCCAGGATCATGAAAGAGCGCTTCGGCGCGAAGAACCCCGAATCGATGCGGCTTCGCTTCCACTGCCAGACCGCGGCCGCGACCCTGACCAAGCCGCAATTCCGGATCAACATCGTGCGCACCGCGTTCCAGGCTCTCGCCGCGGTACTGGGCGGTTGCCAGTCGCTGCACACGAACGGCTATGACGAAGCGTTCGCGATTCCGACCGAAGACGCCATGCGGCTGGCCTTGCGCACGCAGCAGGTAATCGCAGAGGAAACGAACGTCGCCAACGTCATCGATCCGGTGGGCGGTTCCTACTACCTCGAGAGCCTGACCAACGAGTTCGAGAAGCGCATTTTCGAAATTCTCGACTACGTGGATGAAAACGGCGGCACGGTCAAACTGATCGAGGAAGGCTGGTTCCAGAAGCAGATCGCCGACTTCGCCTATGAGACCGCCCTGCGCAAGCAATCCGGCGAAAAGCCGGTCATCGGAGTCAACACCCTGGTCGAGGAGGACGAGAACCAGGAGATTGAGACCCATCCCTATGACTACTCGACCGCCGAGCGGCAGATCGCGCGGACGAGGAGGGTGCGCGCCGAGCGCGACAACGCCAGGGTCGGGACGCTTCTGGAAAAACTCGTCTCGGACGCAAGGGACGAGACGCGGAACATCATGCCCGTCACGGTCGAACTCGTGCGCGAGGGCGCAACGATGGGAGAAATCACCGGGAAACTGAAGTCGGTCTGGGGCACCTACCGGGAAACGCCGGTTTTCTGATTCAGACGACGGCCTGGGAGAGCGCCCGGGACGCCTGACGAAATGATCCCCGCAGGAGCAACCCCCCTACCCCCCTTGTCAGGGGGGCAAAAAAAGAAAGTCCCCCCGACAAGGGGAGTAAAGACGATGCCCCCGACGAGAGGCCTTTTCATCGGGCATTCCTCTCGGGATGCCCGACCCCTCAAAGGGGGAGTGGTTCTTGTACACTTATCGGTCGCGTCAAACCCTCGTTCCCAGGGGATTTTTCAACTGTCTCCCTAAAGTCCTCGTTTGACACTGAAAATATCACGGCTTATGTTTCGTGTGAGACGCAGCCTTGAACATTATGACAGGGTTGCCCTTCATTCCGAGACCCACGCTACGGCGTGGGTTTTCGCGTTATAGCCTTCATGAGTGGGATCCGGAACTAATAGGGGCTGGTTAATAACCCGGTGTACGGCCCTTACGGAGCTCACTCCCCTCCGAGGAGAATTCCAAAACCACTCTCCCCTAGAGGGGATTGTTGAAAAAATATTGATTTCGCGATTGGGCATATGAAGCCGAACAAGGAAGGGGCTGTAGGGAAAGGTCGCGGCCTTGGCCCGTTCACAAGAACGGCCACTACAAGGCGGTGCGGCTTTGTTCGTCATTCCGGCTTTCGCCGGAATGACGGCAGTGCTCAATGCCGAGATAGAAGGGATTTTTCAACAACCCCTGATCGACCGGTCGAAGATATAGAAACTCGGCGAAGTCACCTTCCTGCAACTATACTTATATTGGTGGGCGGGAGAGGGTTCGAACCTCCGACCTATGCCTTGTAAGGGCACCGCTCTTCCAGCTGAGCTACCCGCCCGTCTAGAAATGGCGCGTGGAGAATAGCATTTTGAGTGTCCGGCGACCAACCCCCGGAGACGTTGCGAATCGCGTTTCAGCGGCTCGGCTAAATCTTTAGTTCTCCGCCCTTCGAGAAGAGCTTTCCGTCCACGTAGACCTCGCCGCCGTCCCTTAAATCGCACACCATGTCCCAGTGAAGCGCGGAGTTGTTCCTGGAGCCGCTCTGGGGGTAGCCCTTGCCCAGGGCCAGGTGCAGGGTGCCGCCTATCTTCTCGTCGAACAGCGTGTTCTTCGT
Organism: Nitrospinae bacterium bin107; assembly: GCA_002238965.1. Classification (GTDB taxonomy): domain Bacteria; phylum UBA8248; class UBA8248; order UBA8248; family UBA8248; genus Bin107. The sequence goes on from MPNJ01000001.1 coordinate 269,365, forward strand.
AAAACGCTGGATGCCGGCGTTCAGGCCGAAGGCGAATTCCCCCACCCTCTTCGCGCCTTCGTCCATGCCGATCATGGATTTCAGGAACGCCTCGTTCTTCTCGGCCGTAGCCTTGACGACCTCGCCCTTTTCGAATTCGAGCTCCACGCCGTCCACCTCGCGCCCCTGGATGCAGGCGGGGAAGGAATAGCGGATTTTTCCGTCGATCCTGTTCTCCTGGGGGCCGGTGAAGACTTCGCCGTCCGGGAAATTGTTGTGCCCCGAGCAGTTCATGAACGGACGGCCCGCGATGCCGACTCTCAAATCGGTGCCCGGCGCGCCGATTTCCACCACCTTGCGGCCCTTCAGGTAGCGGATGACCCGCGCCTGACGCCTGTCCTGCGCCCGCCAGCGCCTGATGCCGCCCGCCTCATTCGCAAAACACGCGCCGAAGACGAAATCCTCATATTCGCGAATCCCCATCTCGGCGTCCTGGGCGTAGGCTTCGGTGGGAAACAGGGTGAGCGTCCACCGGAGACCACCCTTCCCCTTCGTTTCATGCTCGGCGGCGCGCTTCATGAAGGTTTCCATGATGGGCTGTCTGGCCTTGGAAGCCAGCGCCTGTTTTTTGGGGTCCGCGCCCGAGAGCCGCCGGGTGTTCGTCTCAGAGAGTATGGAGATGACGACGTCCACGTTTTCGACTTCGAATTGCCTCATGGGCGAGAGGAAGGATATCTGCCTGCGGCTCGCGTGCTCATAGAAAATCTCTTCCAGCCCAGGCAGCGACACCTCGGCATGAACGTGAGCGCCGCGCCGGACGCACTCGGCGTAGAGCGCGCGAATCAGGGGAGCGGCGGCCGTGCTGCCCCGGATGCCCACGAGATCGTCTCGCTTTATTTTTGAAGAATACCCCGTGATGATCTCCGCCATCCGCTCCACGCGTACATCTTCCATCGCTTACTCTCCCGTAATGATTTGTTCCGGTAATGCTGTAGACGGCTTCACTCGATTCGCGGCCCACCCGGGCGATGCGGGGCCGCGATGAATCCTTCCGCCATCATACAACAAATCGGGGTGGTGGTTCATGGGAAATCGAGGCGGCAATCCGTACCCACGACTACACTCCCACTCGAAGCGGCATGGACAACCGGTGAGGGGCTGTCCCTACGGCTGCAAAACCACCGCGCCACACGCGTTGCACAGCACGTAGATGCCCTGGAAAACGTTGCGCAGGCCGACTCATGATCTCCGGTGCAGAGCGGGTCATTTACGAATATGATAAGCTGTTCTTCGTCGTATGCCGATCAGTCGCTATGGTCCGTCGTTTCCGCCCCGACCATGAAACCATCCGCCTACGCCGCCGCGCCGTGGAGGCGAAAACGCTTGCCTGCAATCGAGTATCTCTGGGATCTGGTAATCGTACTCGGCCTGGCGGTCGTGGTCGCAACGGTATTGCGCCGCGTGGGCGTTCCATCCATCGCCGGGTTTATCCTGGCAGGCGCCCTGGCCGGACCCACGGCGTTGAGCCTCGTAGACGATACCCATCAGGTCGAGGTGCTGGCCGAAATCGGCATCGTGCTTCTTCTGTTCGGGATTGGCCTGGAACTCTCCCTCGGCCATCTGCGGCGCCTCTGGAAAGCCATCCTGCTGGCCGGAAGCATTCAGGTGACGGCCACCGTCGCCTGCTCAGCCGCCCTGGCCGTCTGGTTCGGACTCCCAACGGGGACTGCGGTGTTTCTCGGCTGCATCGTAGCCATATCCAGCACCGCCGTCGTGTTACGCGGCCTGTCTTCGCGGGGTGAACTGGATTCGCCGCATGGCCGTCTGGCCGTCGGCATTCTTGTCTTCCAGGATTTGTGCGTGGTTCCCATGCTGCTGGCGGTGCCTGTCCTGGCCGGACAGGAGAGCTCCACTCATGAAGTCGCACTCGCGGCCATCACCGGTCTTCTCATCCTCGTGGGGGTGCTGGTTGCAGCAGTCCGCGTCGTTCCGTATTTGCTCACTTTCGTGGCCAAGACGAAAGAGAGGGAACTTTTCGTTCTGACCGTCTTTCTCGGATGCTTCGGAATCGCATGGGGACTTTCGCAGGCGGGAATATCGCTCGCGCTCGGGGCATTCCTCGCCGGTCTGGTCGTCGCCGGGAGTGAGTTTCGTCACCAGGCGATGTCGGATCTGATTCCCGTGCGGGAAGTATTCGCCAGCGTATTTTTCGTTTCCGTGGGCATGCTGCTCGACGTTTCGGATGTGCTCGAACATTTCGTGCCGACTCTCAGGCTGCTCGGCCTCATCCTCGCCGGTAAATTCACGATCATGCTCGTGACGGGGTTCGTTCTGCGACTGCCGCTTCGCGTGGCTATCCTGTCGGCGGCGGCTTTATGTCAAATCGGCGAGTTTTCGTTCGTGCTTCTGAACGCGGCTTCGGGAACCGGCCTTCTCGGCGACGTTTTATCCCACAATCTCCTGGTGGCGATCATCCTCTCCATGCTGCTCACGCCGATGTTCATCGCATTCGCTCCGCACCTGGCTCTCGGCGCGGACCGCGTCCCATGGCTGAACCGGCTCCTGGGCGCCGAACCTCCCGGAATCGACGCTCACGAACCGCACAGCGACCACATCATTGTCGCCGGATACGGCCGGGCGGGCCGAGAGGTGTGTCAGGCCGCCCGCGCTGCGGGGTACGCCTGTATTGCGGTCGACGTGAACGTCGATAACGTTCGCGCGGCAAGAGCGGCGGGAGATCTGGCCGTCTTCGGTGACGTCACGCAAAAGGAGGTGCTGGAAGAACTCGGCTGCAGGAATGCCCGTCTGGTGGTGGTGACCATCAACGACACCCGCGCCACGGAGCTTGCGACCCTTACGATTCGTCGGACGGCTCCCGACACCCCCATCATCGCACGCGCTATGTACGACATGGACGAGGAGTCTCTGCGAACCGCCGGCGCCACCAGAGTCATCACGGCGGAAGCCACGACCAGCGCCGTGATCGTCAGCGCATGCCTCGACGAAATAGGTTCGTCCTAGACGGATGTCCAGGCCGCGATATCCCACCGCGCCAAGCCTTCCCGGCTTGCGCCCACGCCTCACTGACTCCCCCCTTGTCGGGTCGGGCACCCCGAGGGGAATGCCCGATGAAAAAGCCCGATGCGGCGCAATCCCCCTTCTCGTCCTGTGAAGCCCGATGACGCGCCGATGGGCGGCTCGCGAGCCGCCCCTACAGTTTCACCCCAATGGGTCTAGAGAGAGCCGCTAACCAACCGGGCGGACACTTAGGTCCGCCCCTACGGAAACCTACACTCCTCTCTCTTCGTCCGGTAGAAGCTCACTCTTCGGTCATGTTCACTCCCCACCGGCGAACAAAAACTTGCGCGGCCCGTGCGAGTCGGAGTAGATTGCGCGGAATTTGAAGTGACACCGGTGGTGTAGTCCATTCGATATTTACGGGCGGGCGCCGTCCCGTCCTCGATTGTGGAATTGTACATGCTAGCAGATGCGCTATTGTCCGTCGGCGTGATGATCGTCGTCGCCAAACTGGCCGAGGGAATCTTCAGGCGCTTTCGTCTCAACTCGATCATCGCCTACACGTTGACCGGCATTCTTCTCGGACCCGTTCTGGGATTCGTCGATCTCAGCGACCACATTTACGTCTTGCTGGGCCTCGGCATCTTTCTCTATTTCTTCCTGATCGGTTTGGACGAAATCGACGTGTCGGGGTTCATGGCGGCCATTCGCGGCCGGTTTTTCGTGGCTGCGCTCATCTCGGTCATCATCCCCCTCCTGGCCTCCCTGGTCATCACCCTGGACTTGTTCCACGATTTCGGGCTGGGGCTCGACTTCGACGGCTCACTGGCAATCGCGGGCGTCTTGTCCCTGACCAGCCTGGGCGTCCTCGCCAAGGTGCTGATCGATTCCGATCAGTTGCGGCAGCCCGTCGGGATCGAGATGTTCACGACCGCGCTCATCGCCGAGTTGCTGGTGCTGCTGCTCGTGGGATTCACCATCGGTGATTTCACGCACACCCTGAACTGGAAGGGGGTGCTCATCCTGTTGGGGCAGATCGCGGGCTTCATCGTGGTGACCTGGGTGCTGGCGGGCCAGGTCATTCCGCGGCTGATCGAAGCGCTGGAGCGCATTCTGCGCGTCCCCCAGCTTTCATTCGGTCTGATCCTGGGCATTCTGCTCATCGTGGTCGTGTGCTCCGAAAAATTCGGTCTGCATGGCACTCTGGGAGCGTTAGTCCTCGGCGTCGCCTTCTCGAGGCTGCCGCATCAGGTGTAGCGGGACATCATCCCGAGCCTGAGGAGCATCGCCGACGGTTTTTTCGTGCCGCTTTTTTTTCTCCTCGGCAGGGCTGCACGTGGACCTTTCGTTCATCGAGCTACCTGCTCTGACCATTGCGGCCCTGATGGTGGCGCCCCTGATAGCGAAGTTCGCCGGGGCGTCTTTGGGCGCGCTCGTAGTGCGGCTCGATGCGCCTTTCACCATCGCAACCGGGCTCATGGCCAAAGGCGTCGCCGAAATCGCCATCCTGCTGGTGCTACACGAACATGACGTCATCGGGCGGCCTGTATTCTCCCTTCTCGTGCTCATCATGCTGGTCTATATCCTTTTCGCGCCGCCCGTCATCGGTTACGCGGTAAGCCGCGCCAGGCCCCACGGACGGTTCAAGCCGCCGCAGACCCTCCCGCCCACCCTGGTCCGGTTCGCCCTGGACGACATCACCGTCGGCGACGTCATCGACCGCACGCATGCCCATCCGGGTCCTGATCTCACGGTGCGCGAGTTCGCCGATGAGTGGGTTGCGCCCCACCAGCCGGACTACGTGGTCGCGCAAGGGGGCGCGCTGGTCGGGGTCGTGTCAATCGCGATACTCCGATATCTGCCCAAGCACTCGTGGTTCGACACCCCGCTCGGCAAGGTCGCGCGAAAAACCGAGCTGAACACATGGCCGGACGAGCATGTGGAAGACGCCCTGCAGCGGATGTCGGAAAACTCCCTGACGGTGATGCCGGTGCTGGATGGTGAATCGGGCGAGTTCGTGGGGGCAATCACCAGCCAGGAGATACTGGAGCTCATCACGGCCGAGGCCCGAGGCGGGCAATAGGCGGCCGCAGACCGCAACGAGTGTATCGATTGCGATGACGGTTTCTACCGGGCCGGCCGGTCTTGAGTTCAAGTCTGTTACGGGGCTTCCGGGTTCTGCCTTCAGGTCTGCGCCTGCCGCGCTGATCCGGTGGGGCCGGCCCGGGATCGACCGGAGCGGGTTCGTCACCAATCACCGTCAACCGGCACTCGATCAGTTTTTCGATATCGCTCAGATAAGCCCGCTCGCTCGGATCGCAAAAGGCAATCGCCGCACCGCTCGCACCGGCCCGCGCTGTCCGCCCGATCCGGTGGACATAATTTTCCGGCTCATTGGGGAGTTCGTAATTGATGACATGGCTGACGGAATCCACATCGATGCCGCGGGCCGCGATATCAGTCGCCACCAGGACCCGCGCCTGGCCGTCGCGGAAACGCTTGAGGGCGCGCTGGCGGGAGCCCTGTGATTTGTTGCCGTGGATCGCCTCGGCTACGACGCCGCTCTTGCCGAGCCGTTCTGCGACACGATTGGCATGGTGCTTGGTGCGCGTAAAGACAATCACTCGCGACATGGCGGGATCCTTGAGGATGGTGTCAAGCAAAACCCGCTTTCCGGCGGTGGTGACGTGATAAATACTCTGCTCGATACGATCGATCGGCGTCGCCTGGGGCGTCACCTCTACCCGCACCGGATCGGTCAGGATCTCGGCCGACAGCCGGAAAATTTCGCTGGGCATGGTTGCGGCAAAAAGCAACGACTGGCGTGACCTGGGTATCGCCGCCATGATCTTGCGGACATCGTGCACAAAACCCATATCGAGCATCCGGTCGGCTTCATCGAGTACCAGGAATTCGATCGCATCGAGCCGGATATGGCGCTGCTCCATGAGATCGAGCAGCCGCCCGGGCGTCGCTATCAGAATGTCGAGCCCACGAACCAGCGCAGAGACCTGCGGCTTCTGGCTGACACCACCGAAGATCACGGTCTGACGCAGCGCGAGGTTTTTGCCGTAGGCGCGGAATTCCTCACCGATTTGGATAGCAAGCTCGCGGGTCGGCGCCAAGACCAGGGCGCGCGGTCTGCGGGCAGCCTTGTTGGCGCCGTTGTGACTGCGGTTTTTGAAATTGTTGCGCTTGTTACGGGTGACGCTCTCGTCGCTATGTAGCCGCGACAAACGCTGAAGAATGGGCAGCGCAAAAGCCGCGGTTTTGCCGGTGCCTGTCTGGGCAATACCCAGCATGTCACGACCGGCGAGAAGCTCCGGGATGGCGCGCGCCTGGATAGGCGTTGGGGTTACATGGTTTCTGCCGGTCAATGCACGCTGTATCGGATCGGCCAAACCGAGTTCCGAGAATTTACGAATAGCCACTTAAGTATCCTATATGCGCCATATGGCGCGGCAAACGTCATAGACGCTGCCGATGCCTGGCGAGTCGCCCTTACCGGGCGCGGCCAGCAGGAGAAGATTTTTGGATTATTGTTCCCGGGACATGGTGCCGCCCATGGGCGACGCTTCGCGCAATCGCGAGACAATCTGCAGCGGGAATATGAGCTATAGGGCCGGATAAGTCAAGCAAATCAATTTATTGGGTCCTGCAATGCGGCTAGTCGCAGCACGCCGACGAATTCTTTCAACAGCGTGATTGCCGCCCCCGCGCCGCGGATAGAAGGGACGAATTAGTGGGACCGTTTGCGATCTGATCATTGTCTCGGACCCAATGGCATCCTGGCTGAGATAGACGCCGAGGGAACAGACGAGCCTATCATTGCTATCGCTTCAACCGTACCGGCGAGCTTTGTCCAAACCTGGCCGGCGCGTGCGCATGCGCTGGGCAAACGCGTGACCTTTTTCGATATTCCCGTGACTGGCGCTGAGAAGACCGCCGTTGAGGAAACGCTTATGATGCATGGTGGCGGTGAGAAAGCTGTTTTCGATCGCTGCCGACCGGCCATGGATGCCGTCGCCCGTGAAGTTCTGCACGTTGGCGATCTGGTTGCCGGGCAGGTTACCAAGTTAGCGATCGTTAAATACAAGCAGTTTATTTCCCTGGGAAATGACGACGTGGAATCCGGGCGCAGGGGAATTCTGCCATGGACAGCGACTCTCTCGATGACGGCAAATGCGGGAAATTGCGGGTGTGAAATGAGCGGAAAACGCTAACCCGCCTTCTCCCAGAAGAGCCATAGGCCGTGTTCCGCGGCGATTCGCCAGGACGCAAGTCCTGCGTTTTCAGCGATTTGGCGAACATCGGCGCGAGAGAGGCGCTTCTTGCCGAGGCGGTTGTTCAAATCGCGCGCCTCGGGGAGGAGCGATTCGATGAGTTCATCCGACGCCCCCGCACCGAATCCCCCACCGTGCGCGCCGATCCCGCCGGGCCTTAAGACGCGGTCCATCTCGGTGACGATGCTCTCCTGCTCGTCCCAGAAGAAAAGCCCGCCCCGGAAAACGACGAGATCGAAAGAAGCCGCCTCGAACGGAAGGTTATATTTATCAAGGGGTTCCACGCGAATACGCGCGGCCATGCCCGCCTCCGCAATCGTCTCGGCAAGGTAGTCGTTCAGGTGGTCGGAATCATCCCCGCACGTGAGGCGCATCCCGGGACAGCGCTCCGCCAGGGCGAGCGCCACGCCGGGACCGTAGGGGCCGATTTCCAGCACGTCGCCCGCATCGCGCCCGTATTCCGCGTGAATCTCCGCCGCCGCGTAAGGATAAAACGGCTGAAAACAATCGTTTACGGCGCGAATCAACTCGAAATCCATGTCGGGATATTCCTCTTTATTTTGATGCGTTGTGCCCGATGGCCACAACTGTGTATGAGAGACCGAAGAGATGATATACCAACCCCGAAGCGTTTATGAAACCGGGAGCCAGGGATGCAAACCCGCATTTTCAAATCCGGCTCCCTGCGATATCCTGCGGCTCCATGAAGAAAAACCGACAAGACAGGAGACCACATGGAAGCAGTAAGCGAAGCGGCGGACGTCTATGAAGCGATTGAGATGTATCACGAGAATGGCTGGACGGACGGTCTGCCCGTGGTTCCCCCTACGCCCGAACTCATAGAGCGCTTCCTGGAGGCCGCTGGCCTGGACGCCGATGACGTCGTCTTTCATCTGGCGGAGCGCAAAAGAACCGTCCAGGCCGTAAAAGTGGCCTTGAACGCCATCATGGCGGGGTGTCAGCCTTCCTACATGCCCGTCATCATCGCCGCGCTCGAAGCCATGGCCGATCCGGCCTACAACATACATTCCAGCGCCACGAGTACAGGTGGAGCGGCGCCCTTCATGGTCGTAAACGGCCCGGTCCGCCATGAGATAGGCCTCAATATGCAGGGGAACATCTACGGGCCGGGCAACCGCGCGAACGCGACGATAGGCCGCGCGCTCAGGCTCATCATCATCAACTGCCTGGGCTCGAAGCCGGGTCTTCTGGATCGCTCCACGCAGGGGAATCCGGGCAAATACAGCTTTACCTTCGCCGAATGGGAGGAAACGAGCCCCTGGGAGCCCCTTAACGTCGAACTCGGTTATCCCGCCGATACGAGCACGGTGACGCTTCTCGCGGCCGAAGGTCCGCACAACATACAGAACCACTACGGAAAAGGCGGCGGAATCGCGGAAACCGCCGCCGCCACCATGGCGGGTCTGGGCAGCATGAGCGAGGGGCAATCCTTTTTCGTATTCGCTCCCGAGCACGCGCATCTTCTGGCAGAAGAATTTCCCACGAAAAAAGAATTAAAAGACTATCTCTTTGAAAATGCGACGCTTCCCTTGAGCCAACTCCTGCGCTCCGGCAAGCTCGACAAGCCCATCGACGCCGATGACAACGGCAACGTGCGCCACGCGCTCAAGCCCGACGACATCTACATCGTCGTCGCGGGAGGCGAGGCCGGCGGGCACTCCTCATGGGTGCCCTCGTGGAGCAGAAGACGAAACGGCGAGGTTGTCACCGGCCCGGTGCTGAGCGCGGCAGAGCGGCGGGAATCTCATGGTTGAAGAAAAAAGCATCAAAAGAGAAGATCGGTTGATGGACTACAAAACGAGTGAACATCCTGGCGTTGATGCACATACAGGAGGAAGCGTTCAATGAATCCCGTGATAGATACTGCGATACCGATTTACGATCCGACCGTGGAACCGGAAATCGAAACCGAAGACCGCACAAGCCGCGACGGCGCACTCTCCGGCAAACGCATCGGCCTGCTCTGGAACTCCAAAGTGGGCGCGGACAAGCTCATGCGCTACATTCTGGATGAATTGCGGGCGGACGGCGCGGATCCCGACATCGCTGTTGAGTTATCGAAAGAATACGATACCAGACCTGCGAAGCCCGAGGTGTACGCGGAGATGGCCGAGAAATGCGACCTCGCCATCACTGCAGTAGGTGACTGAGGCTCCTGCTCTTCGTGCAGTGTGCACGATGGAATCGAGTTGGAGAAAAAAGGCGTTCCCACGGCCGTCATCTGCACCGAGCCCTTTCGTCCCACAGTCGAGATGGTCTCCAAGGTGCGCGGCATGCCGGACTATCCGGTGGCCTATATCCCCCATCCGGTGGGCAGCCTCACGGATGAGCAACTACGCGGGCGCGCGAAGGAGATAGCTCCCACGATCAGGACGCTTCTGACGGGTTGAGCCGTTAGCAAGGCGACGCGCTACATCGCTTTCAAGGCGATGATCACTCCTCCCGCGACGACGCAGACCGTCCCCAGCAATATGGGAAGCGTGATACGCTCCATATCGCGCAGAAATATCCAGGAGTAAAAGAGCGCGAAAAGCGGCGCCGTGGAAGAAAGCGGTGACACGACCGAAATATCCCCATACTTCAAAGCGGCGAAATGACTCAAAAACGCCAGCGTGTTGATGAGTCCGCAGGGTCCATAGAAATGCCAAGCTTTTCCCCATTTCAGAGAGGGACGCTGGGGTTTGGGCAGAAACCACAAAACCGAGACCAGCGCCACCAAACCGAAAAAACTGGTGAGCGTGATGCCGAGCAGTGCGGAAGGAACGACCTCGATCCCGATTTTTCTGAAAATGTTCGACGTGGAAAACCCCAAAACGGACAATAGCGGCAGCCAGATGGCGCGCCTGTCCCAGGGAGCGTCGCTTTTGCGCTGATAGGTAATTCCCACACAGCCTAAAACGACCAGGAAAATTCCCGCCCACACGTAAGGCCCCGGCCGCTCACCCAGAAAGATATAGGCGAAACCGGCTGAAAAAAGCGGATTGGCCGCCAGGAGGGGAACCGCACGTGAGACGCCCAGTCGATGTATCGCCCGGAACATGAACACGCGGCCGAGCGAGGGCCCCGTGATGCCCGACAAGAAGAACCAGAACCAGGCCTCCGAACTCCAATAGGCGGGCTCCCAGGTGAGGATGGTCAGCGCCACCAGCCAGGGGACATTCACAATCAGGCCGATTACGACACCCGTTATGGCTGTGCCATGCTGCTGCCCGCGTCTGGCGATGAGGCTGAAGGCCGAGGACATCGATGCGGTACCCAGGGCGAACCCTGCCGCCAGCAGCGCATCGTTCATGGAGTTCCCCCCGGCCTAAAAAAAGAAAAGAATTTATGAATAAAAAATGGCGCAAGGGTGATGTCATATCAGAGGAGCGGGGACAAAGCCATGTTAAGGCGAGTGACTGTAGCGCAAGAGCTCTGAAATTACTGCCAGTTCGCCCGCAGGTCGTCAGCCCCCTGTAATAGGTTGTGCGATGATCCACAAGCTCACCATGGTGTAGCCCACCATGAGAACGAGCATCGGATATTGGCTGCGCACGGCGGCGAAACGGTTCTCGAGTGCGCGCAGCGCCGTCACATGCGCCAGGTAAACCGCGCATATATGGCCGATGACGATTGCGGCGATCGAAGCATACCAGGTCGCCTTCGCGCCGATGATCCCGATGTCGATCTTATAAGAGGCGGTTCCCCACAGGTTCCAGCCCACTCCGAAGGGATCCGACAACAGCGGGATGATGCGTTGTCCCTGAATGAAGAGAAAGGAGAAATAGTGCGCCACGTGGTATCCAATCGCGATGGGAACCAGCGAGAGCACGAACAGGCGCGCGAATTCCCCCGTGGAGAGCGTGCTCCCGCTCATGGCGCGCATCAGCATACAGAACAGGTAATATACGCCCAGGAACAGCCCCGGAGCTGCGATGAGCGCGATGGTATCCGCCACCAGCAGAGCGTCGCGCCCAATCCAGATGACCACCTCGTATAACCCTGCGCGAATTTGGTGCCAAAGCGGCGTTTCGGTAAAACCGTCGAAACTCACCGTCGCCAGCATCAACACCACGAACACCACCATGGAGTTGCTCATGTCGTCTGTGTTCAGAAGGCCCACTGCCGGCGGCCTCATTCGCCATTCACTTCTTCCGGTTCCACTCGTGCGAGCCTCGGTGATCGAGAATCGGCCCATCACGCCGAATAAGATGGAAAACGCCTCCCCGCGCTCGAGCCACGCATCTTTACCGTACAGGTACATACCCGCCCATGTGATGATGGAATACCCAAGGGTGGCGACTGCGAGGTTGCGGGGGAGGTCGTTGTGCGGCCAGACAATCTCAGCCCAAGCGAACCACAGGAACAAACCCACAGCCAGCCACACGCCCGGGCGTTCGGAGAACGGTTGCGCGGGCGATAGGGAAGCGCCGGGCTTGATTTTCTTGTACAGCGCCTCCGCCCAGGAAAATATGACGCTCCATGGATTTACCAGCGACCACAGATTCCCCGCCAGCGCGCACACATATGCCAGTCCCACCCACCAGATGATCCAGACCATGGTCGGCACGATATTCTTATCCGGGTTTTCACTCCCCCAGAAGCCCGCCACCAGTGTCACGCAGAACAAAACAACTGAAAGCACTCTTATGACCGAGAGAAATACTCGATTTCCCATCCACGCGAAAAGGGGGGAGGTGAGAAGGTCACAACTCGGATAGTCCACACTATCTTGTTTTTTGCGCACGAAAAGCCCCATGCCCAGAAACGAAAGGACCACGGATGCACCCGCCCCGAGCATGAACAAACCCAGCGGCACGGGCAGGTCATACCTTTGTCCGAACCCATGCGCCGACGCGATGGTTGGGAGAAAAACAACAGCGGCTGCGAGCCAAAGTCCCCGGATAAAAAAGCTCATGGGATCATCCTCGTCATGGGTGCACCTCCAGGTAGAAGAGCACCTTCTCACCATGGCCCCCGCTTTTTTTCTTCCCGTGGGAGTGAGATCCGTGTTCCGTTACGGGAAACCGGCCCGCCACTCTGGCCTGAAACGCCATCACGGTCACCCGGCCCGGGGAGACAGTTTTTTCGATGTCGTAACCGTGGAGATGGACTTCCGTTGTTTTATCGGCCATCAGATTCAGCTTGACTTCATCGCCTTGCTTCACGCGAACCACTTTTTTGTTGCCTTTGATCTTCCCACCGGCGATCTGGAGCGTGATGCCGCTCATCTCCTTGCTTTTTACCGGGGATTTCCCCCCTTGATGAGTACCATCTTTACCCGCACTCTGGGCGGGCAATACCTGAAATAGAACAATCAGCGTAAAAGCACAAAAAACCTTGAATATGGATTTCATATCCACCCTCCCTCAAAAGGAGCCTCGCAGGGCACAGATTCTTTTCCTGCTGCGAAAAATTACAGACTGGCGAACGAGAGGAGAGGAATAGGCGGGGCGCGCGGAGAGAGGTTGAAAAACAAGGAATCGCGCGCAAGAAAAATTTCCTGAAGAGACAGTGGGTTCGCCTCATTCGCTGCATGGATAAGGACCAGGTCATCCGCCTTATTGTCTTGCGCCCATTGTCCCGCTGTCGCCAGTACGCAGGTGCTATGTTCCTGTCCGGCATCATCTGGGTGATCCCCGTGATGATGCCCCTCGTGATTTTCATGCGCGTGATGTGCATTCGCGGAATGCCCCAGGAGGGTCTGAACCTCCTGCTCCAGGTGGTGCACCCGATGGTTGCCGGATGCGGCCAGAACAAGGAGAAAAAGGGATGCCAAACCTAACGATATAAACTTTTGCGAAACGCCCATGTGGACACTCAAGAGTTGGCTAGGCGACGCTCCGGAATAATCTGGAACCGTTACCAATATAACAGAAAGAAGCGGACCCTGCTTCGTTACAGCGCACGGCCGGCCACGAGCGCGCCTCCCACGACTACCGCTACCGTGCCCAGAAGGATCGGCCAGGTGATGCGCTCGAGTTTGCGCAAGAAAATGGCCGTGAGCAGCAGCGCCCACAAGGGTGCGGTGGCGGCGAGGGGGATCACGATGGTGAGGTCTCCGTAGTGAAGGCCGTAAAGATGCAGGAGAACAGAAAGGGTGTTCAGCAAGCCGCCGATGCTGTAGGTCACCCACGCTTTTTTCACCATCAGAGAAGGCCTCAAACCACGCGGCAGATACTGCCCGGAGATATAGAGGAACACCCCACCCGCTATGCTCATGATCGATATGCCCAGAAACGGGTTGGGCGACGCGCCTACGCCGAGTTTTCGCAACATGTGCGAGATGGAGAAGAAAACCGCGCTCCCGAGCGCGATGAGCAGGTATTCTCCCCGAATGGGCTGGGACTCCCCTCTTCTCGCGGTGATCCCCATACACCCCAAGACAATGAGCACCGTACCCGCCAGAATATACAGCCCCGGTTTCTCGCCCAGGACATATATGCCGGCTATCGCAGAGAAAAGCGGCATGGTGGAATTGAGCGGCACCGCGCGCGCCACGCCCATCAGATGAATCGAATGAAAGAAACACACCCTGCCCACGGCGGGCCCCGCGATACCGGCCAGTGCGAAGAAGAGCCAGCCCAAAGGTTGGTAGTGGGCGGGCTCCCACATCCAGACCGCGCCAACGAGCAGCGGCGGCATGGATACGATAAGCCCGATGAGAACGCCCGACACCGCGTTCGCGTGCCGCTGCCCGCTTCTCACGAACAGGGTGAAGGAGCCGACCACGAGCGCCGTGGAGAGCGAGAAGAGAACCGAGAGGGTGATGGTGGTCATCCAGAATGCGCCTTTACACCTGAAACGAAGCTTTCAGAAGGAAAAATCTACACCCCGGCCATCTCACAGGGGGCGTAGTGGGAAAAGCGCATGGTATAGGTGGCGCGGCCCTGAGTGGCGGAACGCAGGGAGGTGGCGTAACCGAACACTTTGGCGAGCGGCACGGATGCGCGCACCACGCTCACAGGTGACGCACCGCCGCGCTCTTCCACGCCGGAGACTTTTCCGTCACGCGCGTTGATGTCGCCGATGATTCCGCCCAGAAACTCACCGGTCGCCACGACTTCCACCGACATGACGGGTTCTAAAAGCTTTCCGCCAGCGGCGCGGCAGGCTTCGGTGAATGCGTTCGCCGCCGCGATGGAGAAGGCGGCCTCCGTGGCGCACTCCGCGTCATAGTCCGCCTCGAGCAAGGTGACGCTCACGTCGGTCATCTCATAGCCCGCCATGGCGCCGCTCGAAGTAGACGCCCGGAGCGAATCCAACGCAGCCGCAATCAGATTTTCAGGAACAGCCGTGTCGTCCACCGCACTCTTGCACGAGACGCCTCCGCCGGGTCTGGGGGCTACACCCACGCGCACCCTTGCGAACTGAGGCTCGCCGGCCAATTCCCTGTCGAAGGTGGCGTCCGCCTCGGCTTTTTTTGCTAACGTCTCGCGGTAGACTACGCGAGGCGCGCCGACCCGCACGTTCACGCCAAAGTCCTCGTCTATCCGACGTGTGAGCACCTCCAGATGAAGCTCACCCATGCCGCTCATCACCGTCTGGCCGGATTCGGAATCCACTCTCACCTGAAACGTCGGGTCTTCCGCCTGGAGTTTCGCCAGAGTCTCGCCCAGCTTCTTGGTCCCCGTGGCGTCCCTGGGTTCGATCGCAACCGAGATGACGGGCTGAGGCGCGAGAATCGACTCGTAGGCAATCGGCTCTTTGCGGTCACAAAGGGTATCGCCCGTAGCTGCTTCCTTCATGCCCGCCGCCGCGACGATGTCTCCCGGCCCCACGGCGTCGAGACGCTCGCGCTTGTGAGAATACATCCTGAACAACCGGGCGAAACGTTCGCTGTCTCCCCTTGCGGGGTTCCAGAGGCTCTCGCCCACCCTGGCACCGCCGCTGTACACCCGCAGATAAGTGAGTCGCCTGCCCCCATCGATTTGAACCTTGAAGACCAGAGCGGAGAAAGGCGCATCTTGGGCGGGCGGACGGGTGATTGGCTCATTTTCACCCGGAGCAAAACCGATCGCGGGCGGCGCATCCACCGGGGAGGGCAAATAATCCACCACAGCATCCAGTAGTGGCTGCACCCCTTTGTTCTTCAGGGATGACCCGCAAAAAACAGGCACGAGTTCGCCCGAGAGCACGGCGCTCCGCAAGCCCGCCTTGAGCGTTTCTGTGTCGACGGCGCGCCCTTCGAGATACGCCTCCATCACGGACTCGTCATGATCCGCCACCGCCTCGATGAGGGCTTCTTTCAACTCCTGTGCTTTCTCCTGGAGCGTATCTGGGAGTTCATTCCGACGGAGTTCTCTTCCCTCCCAGGTGAGGAAATCTCCACTCAGCGCCTCCACCTGGCCCGTATAATCCTCACCCTCCCCGTCGGGCCAGTGCATGAGCACAGGCCGCGCGCCTAATTTTTCGACCATCATTTCGACGGTTCTCTCGAAATCCGCACCCATGCGATCCAGCTTGTTGATGAAGGCGAGCCTGGGCACGCCGAACTTATCCGCTTGCCGCCATACGGTCTCGCTCTGCGGCTCTACGCCTTCCACCGCACTGAAGATTGCGATTGCGCCATCAAGCACGCGCAGGCTTCTTTCTACTTCGATCGTGAAATCCACGTGGCCTGGAGTATCGATGATGGTGATCTCATGTTCCGCCCAGGTTGTGGTGATGGCCGCTGAGGTGATGGTGATGCCGCGTTCGCGCTCCTGGCTCATCCAGTCCATGGTGGCCGAACCCTCATCCACCTCCCCAATCCGGTGCACGGCTCCGGAGTAGAACAGCATGCGCTCGGTGGTCGTTGTTTTTCCTGCGTCGATGTGGGAGATGATGCCGATGTTTCTTCTCATCTCGAGCGCGGGACGCTTCATCGGAAAATCCTCATTTTGTGAAAACTGAGGCGCAGATTACATTGGGAGGGAGAAGATGGGAAAGTCCGAGGCGAAAAAAAGTGGTGGCCGGAAACCGGCCACCACTTTTCTTAAACGCCGGGTAATGCGTTAGAGCTTGACGACGTTTTGCGCCTGGAGCCCTTTGGGACCCTGGGCCACTTCGTAGGTAACCTTATCGTCCTCGCTCAAGGATTTGAATCCCTCCGCCTGGATAGCCGTGTGATGAACAAACAGATCCTCACCACCATCTTCGGGTGTGATGAAACCATACCCTTTTGCATCGTTGAACCACTTCACTGTACCTGTTGACATACGTTTCCTCTAAAGAAAAGAGACTAAGCTGAGGGGATGTAATGATGAATGGAGCGTCTCTTGGAAGGGATTCTTCATTCGTCTTGCATACCCACAAATCTTTTTCCCACACCTGTTGCAGGAAAAGACACCAAACCCTATCACCTGCTGTGGCTAAGTGCAAGTTGTCAAAACAAAGATTTACGCCATTCCACCCGCATGACGAAAATGGGATTTCTCTCCATGGCATCGGGAAAGTATAAGCCAATCGGGAGCAAAAGATTGCTTTCCTGATTCTCCCCATCCCTCATGCCGCCTACGGGCGATGCCCCGCTGACAGCAGGACCGAGCGGAGAAAGCGGCGTAAGCGCATCAGGGAGAAGTTATGCGCTTGCCTGGACCGTTGTGCCCAGGCGAGGGTGGGAATCAGGCGGCCTCGGGGGTTTTGGGCTCCCATGTTTCGAAGGGAAGTTCGGGCGCGGGCGTAAGTCTCGATTCGAGTTCCTCTTGTCGGCTTCGCCAATCCTCATAAGAGATTTGACCTTGCAAATAGAGGGCGAGATTCCGCATGCAGGCTTGGTGAATGCGCTTCGAGGTCTGGCTCGTCCCATGTGTCTTGTATCCGGGTCTTTGAGTTTCTATCGCCATGACGGGCCTCCTTTAAAGCTTCTCCTCCTACTTAGAGGAGAATGGTTCTTTAGTCTATATATAGTACCTCTCATACATTTTCGCACTACATTTTGTGTTAAAATTATGTTAAAAAAATGTTGCAGTCTGGAGAATTTTTTATATCCTCCAATAAGACGAATATAATACGAAAATAAAAAAATTGCAACCATTTTTCACTGTGGTATGTCTAGTTCCATTTTTTCAGTGTGTTAAGATGCCATTATTTATGTTTTTCATTCATTCCTGATGGCCGAATGCCTTGGCCCACCACTTGCGCCAAGGCGAAAAGGACTGGTCGTGATCTTGAAAAATATCTCGAAAAATTTCCTTCCCAGCGTTTTTTTTCTCCTCGTTTCCACATTTCTGTTCACCGGATGCGCCGCAGACCATGAGACGAAAACCCCTCGTGGCGAGATAATTCGGGAATGGTTCATGGAATTCCCCTGGGGACGAGTCGAGGCTTATGCCGTCCGGCCCCCTGACAGAGGACATTTTCCGCAGATACGCTACCCGGCGATTCTCCTCCTCCACGGAGCGGACGCCCGGGCCCA
This sequence comes from Nitrospinae bacterium bin107, assembly GCA_002238965.1. Lineage (GTDB taxonomy): Bacteria > UBA8248 > UBA8248 > UBA8248 > UBA8248 > Bin107. Next base: position 287,044 of record MPNJ01000001.1, read on the forward strand.
ACGATTCAGACGCGCCATGCTGGATCACGTACATGATGGTTTCATGCTGATGAGCATCTCACTGCCCGGTTTCGGCGCATCCACCGGGCCGGAAGATTTTGCAGGACCCAAAAGCGTGCAGGCCACGCTGGGCGCAGTCCGTTATCTAACCTCAAATGAGGGTGTCAGAAAAGACGGTATTTACGTCTACGGCATTGGACAAGGAGCAACGGCTGCCGCCCTCGCGGCTGCGAGGAGCGCGAAAATTTCGGGTCTCATTCTTGAAAACGGATTTTACAACCTGGAGAAAACCTACGCGTTCTTATCTGAAAAACAAAAGAGCAGAATACATGCGCTGCTCGGCGGTACACCCGCTCAAAAAGAGGATGCCTACCGAGAACGCTCCCCCATCCGGATGGCGGGTAAGGTGAAGGCCGCAGTATTGCTTCTCCACAGCCAAGGAGGGCCCTACAAGATCGGCGGGGCCGAGGATTTCCTGAAAGCAATCGAAGAAAATAGCGGGAGTGCGGAACTGCAGAAGATTAAAAATCAGGGCCCATTCGAATCACTTACACACCCTAACATCGCGAAGTGGGTCATCCCCTTCATCAAGAAAATACTCAAAACCCGCTAAATCGAAATATCGTCTAGGCTTTCTCCCAGGACTCGATTCTCGCCAGCCGATCGGAAACCGAGGGGTGCGAATGAAAGAGCGCAACCACCCAGACCGGGGGTTCGGGGTCCGTAAGGTTTTGTTTGCACAACTTGACAAGAGCGGAAGACAATCCACCCCTCACCTCGGCGTATTTGGTGGAATAGTGATCGCAGCGGTACTCGAAAGCGCGCGAAATTACGAGAATGAAAGGAGACATGACCACTCCCAGGAGACTCAGAACGACCCATAAAACCACGACGCAAGCGGGCTCGCCGGGCTGCACCAGAACAGGGTTTACCCACTCCCCCAGCCATTCCAGCACGTGGCCGGATAAATACACCCCGAAAACCAACAGCACGCTTTTCATCGCTATAAGAGCCGGGATGTGACGACCCGCGTGATGCGCGATTTCATGGGCGAGAATTGCCTCGATTTCATCAGGCGTGAAATCAAGCAGGGTATCGGAGAGAACCACCCGCCGGGATGGTCCCCAACCGACAAGGGCGGCGTTCGCCGTCTTGCTCTTGGAACTCATATCCATCTCCCAAACACCGCCGTACACATTCGCTCTTGTTCTTTTTAACAGTTTGAGGAGTCGCTTCTTCAGGCCCTCATCCGCCAAGGGCTTGAAGCGGAAGAAGATAGGCGCGAGCAGTACCGGAGCGATGAGGGAGATAAAAACCACCAGTAAAACCGAAGCCAGCGCGGCTATCCACCACCAATCAGCCGGCCACACAATCATGATCATCAAGAAAACACCGCTGGCCGAGCCACCCAACAGCAGCAAAAGCAAAATCCCTTTGCATCTGTCCCAAAGCCAGCCCGGAAGTGATTGGTTCGATAAATTTTCCCGGTGAGCGAGCGTGTAGCCACCGTAGAAGTCAAAGGGTAAAGAGACCAGCGTTTTCGAGAGGGCAATGAAGGAGAAAGCAGCAAATCCGCTTACGAACGCACCGCCCGCCGGCTTTGCGGCCTCCGCTCCCAGATACCAGAACAAGAACGCTAGCACGACGCCGAATTCCAGGGCTGAGGATGTCAACCCCGCATACAGGCGCCGCATCTGATATGATCTCGCGCGCCTAAGGAAATCATCCTCGAAAACAGGCAACCCCTTGGCATTGTGCATATCGGTTCAGTCTCTGGGCGTGCGTGAGAATTTTAAAAGCCAAAAAAATGACAGCGCTATAATTTGGCAAATCACTTGTGATTGTGCAAATATATTCGCCACCAAGTAGATTACAACAAACCGAGTGCTTAAACCCGACTCCCGGAGACGGGGGCCGGAAGCCGGGGAGTCTATTCTTTGTCCAGTGATTTCATCGACATGAGAAGCGACACCGCAACGCGACCCACGAAGGCGATGCGCCTAGCCATCGCCGAGGCGCAGGTGGGCGACGACACCCTTAGAGAGGACCCGAGCGTCAACGAACTCATCGAAAAGGCGACTTCCCTCTTCGGCAAGGAAGACGGCCTGTTTGTGTCATCGGGCACGCTGGCCAATCAACTGGCCATCAAAGTCCACACGAACCCGGGCGATGAGATCATCGCCGATTCCCATTGTCACCCCTTTCGAAATGAACTGGGCGCAGGCCCGCTCTTATCGGGAGTTCAATTCGCCCTGATCTCGTCGAACCGTGGGACATACGCTCGTGAAGATGCCGAGAAATGGCTCCGGCCCACGGGAGGGTACCCGAAAAGCGCCCTGCTATGGGTGGAGAACACGCACAATCAGGGTGGTGGCCACGTGTTCCCCCTCGACAAACTCGACGAGTTGCGCGCTTTTTCGAAAGAGCAAAACATCCCTCTTCACATCGACGGCGCCCGAATCTTCAACGCCATCGTCGCTTCCGGAATCCCTCCAAAGGAATGGTCGAAGCGCTGCGATTCGATGTGCTTTTGCTTCTCCAAGGGATTGGGCTGCCCGGTGGGCTCCATCCTGCTCGGAGAGAAAGAGTTCATTCAAGGGGCGCGCCGGTACTGGAAAATGTTTGGTGGCGGCTGGCGCCAGGCAGGAGTTCTCGCCGCCTCGGGGCTCTACGCCCTGGAGCATCACGTGGAGCGCCTGGCGGATGATCACGCAAACGCACAGCTATTCTCTGAACTCACTGCCGGTGTACCGGGCGTCAGGCCCGTCCATGACACGACACCCACCAACCTCGTGTTCCTCGACATCTCGGGAAGTGGTAAGACGGCACACCAGATCAGCGAGACGATGATGGAAAAAGGCGTCGCCTTCTCCATACCGAACGCGAAGATGCTTCGCGCCGTCACTCATCTGGACGTCTCGAGGGAAGACGTACAAACCGCCGCTCAGGTTCTGGCGGATTCGGTGAGATGAACGCAAGCGCTCGGGTCACCGTTCTGGGCTGCGGCACTTCCACCGGCGTTCCTTCCATTGGGTGCAAAACCGCCGCTTGTCTCTCGGATGACCCCAGGAACAAGCGGCTGCGTCCGAGCATCATCATCGAGCATGGCGGGCGAAACCTGCTGGTGGATACGGGTCCCGATCTGCGCGAGCAGGCCCTTAGACACCAGATCACCCGCGTTGACGCCGTGGTCTATACACACTATCACGCGGACCATACGCACGGCATCGACGATTTGCGCGCCTTTAATTTCCTGATGGGAAAACCGATTCCCTGTTATGCCTATCCCAATACGGTGAAGATTCTCTGTCAGAATTTCAGCTACATTTTCAATCACGCCCGGGAATACAGCGGCTTCAAGCCGCAACTCACGCTGGCGGAGATTGGAAATTCCCCTTTCGAGGTGGCCGGCATGAACGTCATCCCCTTCGAACTCGAACACGCCGGCATGAAGGTGATGGGCCTGCGGGTGGGGGACTTTGCTTATGCCACGGACTGCAACGCCATTCCGGAAAAATCCATGGAAATCCTGAAAGGAGTCCGCGTCCTCATCCTGGACGCCCTGCGCCACCGGGAGCACCCCTCACACTTCACGGTCGCCGAGGCGCTGGAAATCGTCGAGGAGCTCAAACCCGAGCAGACGTATTTCACTCACACCAATTTCGAGTTGGAATACTACGAAACGAACCGGAGCCTGCCCAGTGGCGTCGAACTGGCATATGACGGGTTGAATTTCGACGTCTTCTTGTAGGAACTTGCGCTAGGCGTCGCCCATGTCTTCTGGGATTTGCTCCGCATTATCCGTCCGCCTTGCGCTCGCAACCTCGCAAAGGTCCGAGAACAGGAGAAACCCCGCCAAGTAATAAGAGATAGAGGTCACCATCACGCCCGTCTGCAACAGTACCTGCCCCAGGAGGCCACCTCCGAAAATCCCCTGTATCACCTGCCAGAGTATGAACCAGACCAGTAGATAGGTCATCGCCAGAACGACGATGGTTCTCTCGCCACCGCTCGATATCATCCCGGCGCGGCGGAAGGCCTGAGCGAAGTCGTCCCCATACAACAATGCGGTCAAGGTGCAAAAATAATACCGAACCGCAGGCGTGAGAACGAGAAAAATCGTGACGGCGAACGAGAACGGGAGCCCGATGGGCGAGTCTCCGAACAGGAAACTGAAGATGAACAACGCCGCCGCAAATCCGATGACACCCAGCAACTGCAAACCAAAGGTATACGCCAGGTCCACCTTGGCGACACCTTTCAGACGATTCACGGCCTCGGTGATGTCCCAAACGGCTCCATCGCCCGTGCGTTCGGATTCGACCCGCAAAATCAGGAGTATGAACAAGAACACCTGCAATATGCGCAAGAGAAGCTGGGAGGCGATCATGAGCGGGAACAGCAGCATGAGGTTCGCTTCGGGTTCCATCAGCGATTTGATGGAAGGATGCAAGGAGAGCGCAATCATGGACACGGGCACGTAAATCGCGACGAAAAGGCGGGTGATCTGCGCAAAATCCGACGCATGGTTGCGCACACCATACTCGATATATCTGGAAAGGGGTCCGAGCGCTGTATTTTTCATATAAAAAACAAACCCTTAGAAGAATATGGCCATTCGCGCCAGCGTTGATCTCCATCCTTCAGGAACGATACACTAGGAACCTGCATCCGCCGCCCTGCAAATCGCGAGACCGCTCGTGGAAACCGCCAAGCAACTGATGACGACACTATACTCGCTCATGATGAGGAATAGAAGGCAAACCCCATGAATACCGCGACAATGGTGACACAAGGCATCCGGACGCTTGGCCGGCGCGCGATGGAGATCATCGCCGGCATGGGAAGCGCCGCAATCTTCCTGCTCGAATCCGTGCGGTGGATTTTCGCACCGCCCTGGCGGCCCTCTCTCCTGATGCGCCAGATTTACATCATCGGTACGGGTTCACTCTCCATCGTCTTGCTGAGCGGCCTGTTCACCGGAATGGTGCTGGCGCTTCAGGGAATATACGCTTTCAGAAAATTCGGCTCCGAAGCCTTTCTCGGCCCCGCCGTCGCCTTCAGCCTCATTCGTGAGCTCGGGCCAGTGCTCACTGCGCTCGTCGTAACCGGAAGGGCAGGATCAGCCATGACGGCGGAAATCGGCATCATGCAAATCACCGAACAGGTGGACGCCTTAAAAAGCATGGCCGTGAACCCCTTGCAGCGCCTTGTTTCTCCTCGGCTTCTCGCGGGTGTGATAGTATTCCCCCTGCTGACGGCGCTTTGCGATCTCATCGGCATATTCGGGGCATATCTCGTGGGCGTAGAGTTGATGGGATTGAGTTCCGGAACCTTTTTCGGGGAGATGCAGGACAAGATCGAGATGGTCGACATCAACGTTGGCTTATGGAAGTCCATTGTTTTCGGCCTGATCGTCACATGGGTCTGCTGCTATAAGGGGTATCATTGCGGTCACGGTGCCGAGGGAGTAGGCAAGGCGACCACCTCGGCCGTGGTGCTCTCTTCCGTCCTGATACTGGTGGGCGATTATTTCCTCACCTCGATTCTCATTTGAAGAAGGAACGAGCCTTGTACCGAAAAAACGTGGAATTCGGCGTCGGCATATTCGTTCTGGCGGGAATCCTCGCGCTCGCCTATCTCTCGATCAATCTCGGCGGCCTGGAAATTTTCGATGACGGCACCTATGAAGTATCGGCGAATTTCACGACCGCCACGGGTTTGAGAAAAGGCGCGTCGGTGGAAATGGCGGGCGTACGCGTCGGGCGTGTGAGCGGAATTTCCCTCGACGGGGAGGATGCAATAATCACGCTCCGCATCAATGAAAACCTAAAACTATCGCGGGATTCCATCGCCTCCATCCGCACGAAAGGTGTTCTCGGCGACAAATACGTGAGCTTAAGCCAAGGGGGGGCAGAAAAAATCATCCCACCGGGCGGACGGATCCGCGAGACAGAACCCCCGGTTGACATCGAGAAACTCATCGGCGACTTTGTTTTCGGCAAGGTGAAGAAATAAGGGCCATCGCCGCCTGAAACAACGCCAGACAATGGCCTGTAACCTCCCTCTCCAGCGAGGGATTCGCCCTGTTGGAGTCAGCAACGAGAGGACCGGCTCAAACATAAATATCTTGTCATCATCCCGGTTTCACCACTCCCGGATTCAGGCCATGCCGCACGAGGAGAGCCCATGTTTTTGAAAAAGCGTTTACCGCTGCTCATCGCCGCACTTCTCGCCTGTGCTCTTCTCGCGCCTTCAGCACAAGCTGGAGAGCCGTCAGAAGTGGTGCGCAAGGGGATACACGGGGTTTTGGAGATCCTCGGCCAACCCGACATGAAAGCTCCCGAGAAAAAAGCGGAACGCAGAAACCGGATGCGCAAAGTCATTCACCGTTATTTCGATTTCGAAGAAATGTCCAGGCGAAGCCTTGCGAGGGCGTGGAGAAAACGCACGCCCAATGAGAAGTCCGAATTCATCGAGCTATTCAGCTATTTCATGGAACGCAACTACGCCAGCACGCTGGAAAGCTACACTAATGAAAAAGTCGTTCTCGGCAAAGAAACCATCGACGCGGAATTCGCCAAGGTCAACACCGTCATCATCACAACGGACAAGAAAGAGGTCGAGATATTCTACCGCCTGCACAAAGTGGGTGGGGAATGGCGCGTCTACGACGTTGTGGTGGAGGGCGTGAGCCTGGTGAAAAACTACCGCGACCAGTTTCGCTCCATCATCCGGAGAACTTCCTACGCCAACCTCGTGAAAATCCTCCGGGCCAAGCGAGACGAGGGCTAGTGGGGTCGCCCGCGGCAGGCGGTCTGCCCTGCACGCGGGGAAGCGGGTATTTGCGGTTGACCTCCGCATGGTTTCGAAGTCCCATCGCCTCTCTTTGCACGATGAGGAAATAACGGTAGCGCTCCGCCTCGTCCATCGCTTGATGGAGCGTACGCTCAAGTCTATCCCTGATTTTATCGCTGAACTCCTGCCCCTTCTCCCAGGCGCGCCAGGCGGCCCACGCCCTTTGATGACGTTTCGAGAACTCGCTGCCGATGCGGCCGAGCGAGGTGGCCATCTCTTCGGCTATCTCGCGCTCCACGGCCAGAGGTTTGAATTTTCCGCTCATGCCTCTACGCCGTCTCCTTGGGCAGTCCGAGAGAGAGGAACGAGCCCACGACGCCGAACGCCATGCAGACCAGTGGCAGGGCCGTTTCCACGCCGATGTAGTCGGCCAGACCGCCCACGGCGATCATCCCGATACTCGCTACGAACCAGACCACGCCGAGCATGAAACTACTCACCAGGGCAGCGTGTTCGGGGGCAATCTCCTGCGCGTATGTAACCGAAACACCCATTTGCGCGTAGAAAGCAGCGCCCGAGAGTATGACGAAGACGGTCCGCAAAGGCTCGTCAAACAGAAAGGCCATGCCCAACGCGGGCGTGCCCACGCAGATGGCCATGATCGTCACGATCCGCCTGCCGAAGATGTCGGAGAGATGCCCGCCGTAGATGCCGCCCACCGCCGCGGCGACCAGAAACAGGGTAATGGCCGTTCCGCCTGCGGCCAGCGAACCACCCTTGGCGATGATGTATATCGGCAAGAATACCTGCACCGTCATCGTCACCGTGGTGCGGCACAGATTCACGACCCACAGCAGAAAAAGCGGACGGAACACGAGCCTGAGCATGCGCATCGTCTGCGTGAAACTCTGCGACGCGCCGCTTCCCACCTCCCGGATGGGCGGAGAGAAGAAAAGCAAGGGTACCCCGATGATGATTCCGAAGAGGCTCGCGTAGGGGATTGCGTCGATTCCCCACCGGATGACGATGAACGTCGCCATCCCGGAGCCTATCCCCACGCCCAGGCGTCCACCGGCGACGTACAACGACATCCCGAACCCTTTTCTCGCGCCTGCGGACTGACCGGCAATGACCGAGGCCACGGGATGAAAACAGGCCGAACCCGAACCCGCGATCAGCATGAGCAGCATGAGAATCCAGAAATTCGGCATGTAGAGCATGAACGCCAAAAGCGCACCGCCCAGCGGCCCGAGCGCCAGGAGCCACCCTTTCCTGATTCTGTCGGCGAAATAACCGAAAAGAGGCTGGCCCACGGCGCCGGTGATGGAAAGCGTGGTGGCCAGAAGACCCGCCAGGCTCAATGGCAGGTCCAGACGTTCCACGATGAGAGGTAGCAGCGGCGGGAGAAAACCGAAATAGCTGTCGTTCGCAACGTGGGCGACGATAAGCAGGGAGATTCTTCTTTTCTTGAGGCGCTCTGGAACCGCGCCCGCCACAGCCGTATCACTCAAAGATGTTCTCCGAAACAAAATTGCTGCGATGAACCCGCCTGAACCGGGCGCGGATGTGAGGCGATTATGTCATTTTTTCGATGAGTCCGGGAACGGCGGCGAGGGCGTCGTTCACCTTTTCGACATCCTTGCCGCCCGCTTGCGCGAAGTCCTGCCTTCCTCCGCCTCTACCGCCGACGAGCGAGGCCACCTCTTTCACCAGATTCCCGGCATGAATGCGAGAGGTGAGGTCTTTCGTGACGCCCGCGGCGATGGCGACCTTCCCGTCCGTCACGGCGGCGACCACGGCGACGCCGCTTTGGAGCTTGCCCTTCGCCGCATCGATTATTCCGCGCAAATCTCCCGCCTGAAGTCCGTCGCGCCTCACGGCGATGAGCTTGATGCCAGAAATTTCCTGGGCGTCAGAAGCCAGATCGCCCATCTCGTCGCGTGATTGCCTATCGCGCGAATCCTTGAGTTCACGTTCGAGCGTCTTCACGCGATCGAGCAGACGCCTCACACGTTCGGCTTCTTCCAGTGGCGCCGCCCTGGTCATCTCCCCGATCTCGGAGAGGGCATGTTGTTCCTTACGCGCCTGGAGAAGCGCGCCCTCGCCCGTTAATGCCTCGATGCGCCTCACGCCGGCAGCCACGCTACCCTCGTGCAGGATACGGAAGAACCCGATGTCGCCAGCGGCGCGCGCGTGTGTGCCCCCGCAAAGCTCCATACTGAAATCTCCCACGGAGACGACACGCACGTCCTCACCGTAGCGCTCGCCGAAGAGCGCCGTCGCTCCTGCGGCCAGCGCATCGTCTATCGACATATGTCGCGTTTCCACGTTCGCGTTCTCGCGAATGCGCTCGTTCACGATGTCCTCCACCCTTTCGCGTTCGCGGGCCGTCATCGCTGTAAAGTGGGTGTAATCGAACCGCAGCCTTTCGGGCGAGAGGTGGGAACCTGCCTGCTTGACGTGATCTCCCAAAACCTGGCGCAGCGCGTATTGAAGCAGGTGGGTGGCCGAGTGGTTGCGTCTCAAAAGATCGCGCCTCTCCGTGTCGATTCGTGCGACAAGACTTTGCCCCTTCTGCAAGGTTCCTTCCGTCACCTTGACTTGATGGACATACACGTCGGGGAGCGGCTTTTGCGTGTCGAGCACGAGCGCGGCGCCATCGGGCCAGGAGAACCCGCCCTGGTCACCTTCCTGCCCGCCCGATTCGCCGTAGAATGGTGTCTTGTCGAGAATGACGCGCGCCTCGGTTCCCGCGCCGGCTTCATCGCAAATCGCGCCATTCACGATGAGGGCGCAGGCGCGGGCTTCTTCCTCATCGTGATCATAACCGGTGAATTCGCAATCGCCGGCCTTATCGCGCACCTGATGCCAGACTTCATCGACTGCGGCCTCACCCGAACCCTTCCAGTGGGCGCGGGCGCGCTCGCGCTGCTGCTCCATCGCCTCATCGAAACCGCCCTGGTCTATATCTAGGCCATGAAACGCTGCTGTTTCCACCGCCAAATCCCACGGATAGCCATAAGTATCAAGGAGGGTGAACACTTCCCTGCCCGGGATGGTGGCGCTGCCCGAAGACTTCACTTCATCCGCCAGCGCATCCATGCGCGGCTGGCCCTGCGCGAGGGTGTTGGCGAACCTCTCTTCTTCGGCCAGCGTGACGCGGGAGATGTAGCTCAGGCCTTCTCTCAGTTCGGGGAACGCATCGCCCATCATGTCGGCCACGACGCCTGCCGTCTGATGCAGGAACGGCCCCTCAATGCCCAGCATTCGGCCGTGGCGCAAGGCCCGCCTCGCCACGCGCCTCAACACGTAGCCCCGGCCCTCGTTGCTCGGTAAAACGCCGTCCGCCACCAGAAAGCTGACCGAGCGAACGTGATCCGCGATGACGCGGAAAGAAACGTCGCTCGGCGCGTCACTGGCGGTGTATTCCTTGCCGCAACGCTCCTCGACCGAATGAATGAGCGGCATCAAGAGGTCGGTGTGATAATTGCTGTCCTCTTTCTGCACCACCGCCGTGAGGCGCTCCAGCCCCATTCCGGTATCGACGGAGGGCTTGGGAAGCGGCTCCATCTTGCCGGAAGCCTCCCGGTTGAATTGCATGAACACCAGGTTCCAGAGCTCCAAGTAACGATCACCGTCCTCATCCTCGTGTCCACTGCCCGGCGGCGCGCCGACGATGTGATCTCCCTGATCATAAATAAGCTCCGAGCAGGGGCCGCAGGGTCCGGTATCCCCCATCGCCCAGAAGTTGTCCTTTTCGTCCATGCGGACGATGCGCTCGGGCGGAACGCCAACGAGCCGCTCCCAAAGCTCCGCCGCCTCGTCGTCCTCCCTGAAGACGGTGATCCACATGCGATCCCCGTCGAGACCCACTCGGTTCAGCAAAAACTCCCAGCCGAACTCAATTGCCTTTTCCTTGAAATACTGACCAAAGGAGAAGTTGCCCAGCATCTCGAAAAACGTGTGATGCCGGGCAGTCCGGCCGACGTTTTCGAGGTCGTTGTGCTTGCCGCTCACCCGCAGACATTTCTGGGAAGTCACCGCCCGGGAGTAGTCGCGCTTCTCCAGACCCGTGAACACGTCCTTGAACTGGACCATGCCGGCGTTGGTGAACAACAAGGTGGGGTCGTTCATGGGTACCAGACTGGAGCTGCGGACGATCCTGTGCGCCTCGTCGGCGAAGAATTCAAGAAATTTTTGGCGGACTTCATTGCCCTTCATATGTGTATTTCTCCAAATGACGCACCGATGTCAAAATTACAGCGGCAAGATACGACCTGTTCCGCTTTAGATGGCGACGTCTTGTTGATAAAGGCCGAAAACCTCGCGCATGGTGTCCGCGATTTCTCCGACCGTGGCCTCGGCCTTCACCGCCCTCAGGATGTAGGGCAGTAGATTGTCATCATCCCTGGCCGCGTGACTCAAGGCGTCGAGCGCCTCGCTCGTACGATCGGCGTGACGCCGTATCCTCAGCGAGGCGACGCGCTCTTTTTGCTCTCCCTCGACCTCCGGGCGAATCTGGAGCGTCGAGATGCGAGATTCTTCTTCCTGTTGAAACCGGTTCACGCCGACGACAACCATTTCTCCCTCATCGACGAGTCGCTGGTAGGTGTAGGCGCTCTCCTGAATCTGGTGCTGTACCCACCCTGTCTCTATGGCGTGGAGCATGCCGCCGGTATCGTCGATTTGCCGGATCAGCTCTTCCGCCCGGGAGACAATATCGGACGTCAGCGCCTCTATAGCGTACGCCCCCCCGCACGGGTCCGCTACGTTCGGCACATTCGATTCCTCGGCGATTATCTGCTGGGTTCTGAGCGCGAGCCTCGCTGCATCCTCCGTGGGCAGGGAAAGAGCCTCGTCCATCGAATTCGTGTGAAGGGACTGCGTGCCCCCCAGCACGGCGGACATCGCCTGAAGAGCGACGCGCACGACGTTGTTTTTCGGCTGCTGGGCCGTCAGCGCGCTGCCGGCGGTCTGGGAGTGAAACCGCAACATGCAGGCCTTCTCCGAACGCGCCCCGAAACGTTCACGCATGATCCGCGCCCAAAGCTTTCTCGCGGCGCGGAACTTTGCGATTTCTTCCAGGAAATGATTGTGGACGTTGAAGAAAAACGAAATTTGCGAACCGATTTCATCTACGTGCAAGCCCGCCTCCACCGCAGCTTCCACATATGTAATGGCGTTCGCAAGCGTGAAGGCGACTTCCTGAACCGCGGTCGAGCCCGCCTCGCGGATGTGGTAGCCGCTGATCGATATGGCGTTCCATTTCGGCACTTTTTCCCTGCAAAACGATATCGTATCGGTGATGAGGCGAAGGCTCGCCTCGGGCGGATAAATGTAGGTTCCGCGCGAGATGTATTCCTTCAAAATGTCATTCTGAACGGTTCCCCGGAGCGCCTCGGAGGGAATGCCGCGCTTCTCGGCCACCGCGACGTAGAGGGCCAGCAAAATGGGCGCGGTGGCGTTGATGGTCATGGAGGTGGAAATCTTGTCCAGAGGGATGTCTTCTAAAAGAACCTCCATGTCCTCGATGGAGGCGATGGACACCCCCACGCGGCCCACTTCCCCGTATACCAGGGGATGATCCGGGTCGTAGCCGATCTGGGTGGGCAGATCGAACGCCACGGAAATGCCCATCTGCCCGTGATCGAGCAGATAGCGGTAGCGGTGGTTACTCTCCCGCGCACTGCCGAAACCGGCGTATTGGCGCATCGTCCAGAGCCTGCCCCGGTACATGTTCGCGTAGATGCCCCGCGTGTAGGGATGCGCGCCCGGCTCCTCGTCGAGGTTTTCCGAATCCACCTTTTCCGGTCCGAAAAACGCCGGTAGCGTGATGCCCGAGAGTGTGGCTCGACCCTCTTCTTCAGCACGCTCACCCCAAGCCCTTTGGGCCATGGCGATGCTCGGCTCACTCATCGTGGAGCCCCCTAATTGCGAGAACCCGAATGACACCTTGGTCTCAAGGGAAAATAAACTACCATATTCCCGCGCAATCAGGCCAGCTTGAGGCGGCGTGCAAGACCTTTGCAGGGAGCGATTGCGAGGGGTGTTACGCCTCCTCTCATTCTTCGCGAATTCCAAAAACAAGCGATTCAAGCTACAATTTTCTGATGACTACCTATCGCCTGCCCCTGTTCCCGCTACAAGTCGTACTCTTGCCGGGACAGCGACTGCCCCTGCATATTTTCGAGGAACGCTACAAGATCATGATCGGCGAGTGCATTGAAGTTGATGCCCTATTCGGCGTCGTTCTGGTGGGTGAGGGCGGTATCCACAAGATTGGATGCGCGGCCCGCATCACACAGGTACTTGAAAAGTTTCCCGACGGGAGGATGAACATCCTCACCCTAGGTGAACAGCGGTTCGAGGTTTTTCGCGTCTATGACACCCGGCCCTATTTCGAGGGGGAGGTGAGCGATTTTCATGACGAGGAAGGTGACGACCCCACGGAATTATGCCGAATGGTGTGGAAAGCTCTCGAAAAAAGCGGCTCGGCGCCCCGGAATTTGCCCGAGGAGTTGCTGGAAGACCCGTTCCGGCTCTCTTTCGCCGTCGCCGAGGTTCTCAGGCTGCCGCTTCGTGAAAAACAGTCCTTCCTGGGGTCGCGATCTCTCGAATGGCGCCTGAAGCGATTGCTCGGATTTCTCAACAAAGAGAATCCTTCCAGATTCGCCATCACCGACTACGAAAAATCGGCCCACAGAAACGGGCACTGAAACCCTGTTCCGGAATGAAGGGATAACGGGCGCAACCGCTAGCGCTCTCCCTCCAAGACCTTGACACGCTCGATGGAAAGCGCTTTTCCGGTATCCGGGTCTATCTCGACGAGCGCGCCGTTGAGCTGTCCTTCCCCTCCGGCCACTTCGAAGCGTCGCGGAATCCCGGATATGAACTTGTCCAGAACAATCTCCGTTTTCATGCCGATGATGGAGTTGCGCGGCCCCGTCATGCCGACGTCCGTGATGAAGGCCGTGCCCTTGGGCAGCACCCGCTCATCCGCCGTCTGAATGTGGGTATGCGTGCCGAAGACAGCGCTCACGCGGCCGTCGAGATGCCAACCCATGGCCACCTTCTCGCTCGTGGCCTCCGCGTGAAAATCGACCATGATCATTTTCGTCTCCGGGCTCACCCGCCTGATGAGATCATCGGCTTCTCTGAATGGGCATTCGATGGGCGGCATGAAAACACGGCCCATGAGATTCAAGACGGCGAAGCTTCCTTTTGCGGATTCAAGGACGAAGACACCCTTGCCCGGCGTTCGGGGAGGGTAGTTCCCGGGTCTGAGCAGGCGGGGTTCGCGCAAGATGAAATCGGCCGTCTCCTTGCGGTTCCAGATGTGGTTCCCCGAGGTGATGACGTCCGCTCCCGCATCGAGCAATTCATCGACGTGCGCGTTGTTGATCCCGAAGCCGCCGGCCGCGTTCTCCCCGTTGATGACGCACACGTCCACCTCGTGTTTTTCCCTGAGTTCTCCCAAGTGGGCGCAGGCCATGCGGCGGCCCACCTTTCCCGTGACGTCTCCGACGAACAGAAGCCTCAAAACTACCTCAACGCGCAGTGGCCATGTGGCGGGTTTCGCGAATGACGGTCACGAGTATCTCGCCCGGATACGTGCGTTCGCTCTCGATTCTCTTGGCGATGTCCCGCGCCAGGAAGGTCGCCTGCGAATCGGTGATCTCATCGGGCTGGACCGACACGCGGATCTCCCGGCCCGCCTGGATGGCGAAGCACTTCTCCACGCCCTTGAACGATTCGGCGATCTTCTCGAGCGCCTCCAGGCGCTTGATGTAGCTCTCCACCATCTCGCGCCTCGCCCCCGGCCGGGCGGCGGAAAGCGTATCGGCCGCCTTCACCAGGACGGATTCGATGCAATTCGCCTCCTCGTCCTCATGGTGGGAGACGATGGCGTTCAATACCTCGGGCGGTTCGTTGTAGCGCTTGGCGATGTCGTAGCCTATCTGGACGTGTGAACCCTCGACCTCGTGCGTCGCCGCCTTCCCGATGTCATGGAACAAACCGGCGCGCTTCGCCATCGTGGGGTCGATGCGCAACTCATCCGCCAGCATTCCGGACAGATAGGCCACTTCCTTCGAGTGCATGAGCGCGTTCTGGCTATAACTCGTACGGTATTTGAGCCGACCCAGCATGTTCACGAGTTCGGGATGCACATCGCCGACCCCGAGCTCCATGATGGCCTCCTCGCCTGCACGGCGTATCTGGGAGTCGATGTCTCTTTTCGTCTTGTTGACGATGTCCTCGATTCGGCCCGGATGGATTCTCCCGTCCTGCACGAGCGCCTCGAGCGCAAGGCGCGCTGTCTCTCGCCGAACTTTGTCAAAACCTGAGACGACGACGGCCTCGGGCGTATCGTCGATGATTACGTCCACGCCGGTTGCCATTTCAAGAGCACGTATGTTGCGCCCCTCGCGGCCGATGATGCGGCCTTTCATCTCATCGGTCGGTAAATCCACCACGCTCACCAGGTTTTCCGCCACGTGTTCGGAGGAGAAGCGCTCCACAGCCAGGGCGAGCGCCTGTTTCGCATCGGCTTCCACGGTATTCCTCGCCCGGCGCTCGAGGCGCTGCACCTCGACGGCGATGTCCTGTTTCGCCTCCTCCATAAATCGTTCCATGAGCTCTTTCTTAGCGTTCTCGACGCTTAAGCCGGAAATTTCCTCAAGTTTTCTGATTTCTTCTTCCTGGAGTTGCTTGTAGCGCGCCTCCTCACGCTTCAGATCCTGTTCCTTTACGCTCAAATCCGCCTCGCGACGCTCGACCGCCGCCTCTTTGCCGTCGAGGCTCTCGCGGCGCCTATCGAGTATTTCATCGCGCTGGTTTATCCTTTGCTCGAGCTTCTGAAGCTCATCCACGCGGGATTTGTTCTCCCTCTCGATGCGCTCCCTTTCCTGCAGCAACTCCGCCTTGTGCGCGACCTGTGACTCCTGAACTTTCTGCGCGAGTTCCTTGGCCGCGTTTTCGTTGATCTGCTGAACCCGCTTTTCGGCGTCCGCCTCCATGCGGGCCACCGTCTCTTCATGCCGACGCTTCATCGCCCGCATGCTCAACAACACCGCCACACACACGACGGCAACTGCAACAACGGCTATCTGCAACAAAACCACGTTATCCATATCCGCCTCCTAGGGCATATATTCACGTGGGAGGCAACGCAGCGCCCCCCGATCGGTTATCACCCAGTCAACGTCGACATCCCAAGATTCGTGCTTCCAGGATTTACCGACGAGCAACTGAAACGCATAACAAGCGCCCACCAGAAGAGGGACGGACCCTCCCAGGCCGGATCGGCGCCCCTGAAAAGTGCGATCGTAGTATCCGCCGCCGGTTCCCAGGCGACCGCCGTACAGATCGAACGCAAGGCCGGGGATTACGACCACATCGAGTTCGTTCACATCCAGGGGAGAAATATCGCGAACAGGTTCTGGAATTTGAAGCGTGCCCGGCTGAAGCTCCGCTTCGGGATGACTCACCGGACAGAAGTGCAAAACACCTTTCCCTACCCGGGGGAAGCAATATGTCCTTTTCGCATCGCTGCCTTCACTCCAGAGCGACGAGAAATCCATCTCACCGCGAACCGCCGCATATATCCCCACCCTGCGCGCGCCCATGAAAACCAGAAAAGCATCCAGGCGACGTCCCGCCAGGCGGCTCAACACGCCGGCCTCGGCAGGGGGAAATTGTTCTCTCATCTCCTTCATTTTCAGCCGAACGTCGCGTTTCTCCATGTATGATTCGGCCATGAATCCTCTTTCAACGCCACATCCGAGTCTTCATGAGCAGGAGCGGAAATTCCTTCTTCAGACTCGACGTCCATATCTATAATGACCCCGCCTTGTGCCGTGTGAGGTTCGCTTTGAACCCAGCTTTCGCCAGGTGGGCGTCCACGTCCATGGCTTTAGGCCGAACTCCCCGAGAGGAATAGCTCACCACCGTGGGGCAGGACTCCCGGTACATTAGTACTGGGTCAAAATGCTTTCCCCCATCACGAACACGGCAGGGTCAAAGCAAAAGAGCATTATGACACTAAAACCTGGGGATGAATACAGGGAAAAGCCATTGCGTGGGAAGAAACTTCTGTTCAGCCCGCTTTTCTCACCATCTCCAACAGAGAATCAGCGCGCTGCGAAAGGGCTTCCTCGCTTTGTTCATTCGCTTTTCTCTGCTCGAACAACTCATTGGCGATGTTCATCGATGCCAGCAGAACGACCTTTATCGGATCATTCGACTGGCGTGAGACCTTGTGAATTTGAGAATCAACATATTCGGCGAGTTGCAACGTGTATTCCGAATCGGCCGAACTTCTCAGGTTCAGGGAATGACCAAATATCTCCACCACGAATTTATTCTCCCCGGCCATAAGCAGTCTCCTTACGCCGTTAGCCTGCATGCCTGCGTCAAACTACTCGATGTGCGTCAAAATCTTCTCCACGCGCTCTCGAACCTCTTCCTGCTCTTTTTGAAGCCGCGCGTTTTCCGCCTGGCATTTCGCCAACTCGTCGGCCTGAGCGCGCACGGATTCCGAATCAGCGCGGGACTCTTCTCTCAGCCTCTGGAGTTGCGACTCCAATTCCGCCTGGGAGCGCCTGAGGGAATTGCGTTCCTCCAAAAGATTCGAGAGCGCTGTTTCGAGCGCGTTTAATTTATCAATGACCATTCGGACACTCTTTCCACGGGCGCAAGACAAGATATGAAATTCGATGATGCGTGGAAATAATTTTAGGTTCGGAAAAATGCGGTGTCAAGGAAACCATCATGAGCGAAGTCGCGCGCCGAGTTGCGCGCCCAAGGCTCCCACGATTCCACCGAAGGCCTCGTTGACCTGCTCGTCGGTGAGCGTCGCCTCGGGGTGACGGAAAACAAGCGAATACGCCAGGCTCTTCTCCCCCGAGTCCTTGAGCGCGGCATCCTGGTAGACGTCAAACAGATATACCGACTCGAGCCAGTCTCCACCCGCCTGGTGGATGACATCCTCGATCTCCCCATTGGTCCGCACGGCATCCACTACGACCGCCAGATCGCGCAGCGAAGCGGGGTACCTCGGCAAGGGCGTCAGGCGGCGAGGGGCGGGGTCGATGTCGGCCAAAGCGGCGAGGTTTATCTCGAAAGCGGCTACACCCGTTTCGATATCCCAGATGACCAGCGCCTCGGGCGCCACCAAGCCAACGTGTCCGAGCGCCACCTCACCGGCCAGAACCTTCGATACCGCCGACGGCTCCCAGCCCGGAGCGGCGTCGACCGATTCGAACAGGAGGTTCTCCAGCCCCAGGGATTCCAGGAATCGCTCGAGCACCCCTTTGACTTCAGACAAAGCCTCCGGAAGCGAGACGCCATCCCGAGACGCCGCGCTCCCCACTACGACGCCGGCCACCCGCAACATCTGATCCGGCAAGGCTTCTCCATTCGCGGGATGAAACGAGCGTCCCAACTCGAACAGGCGAATCTCCCCTACTCCCCGGCTCAGGTTGTGCGCCACGTTCGCCAGCAAACCGGCAACCAGCGTTGTTCTGAGCACGTCCATCTCGCCGCTCAGCGGATTGCGCAGCGCCACCATCTGCTCATCTCGCCACCCCATGCTCTGCAGGGACTCTCTGCTGATAAAGCTGTAGTTGAGCGCCTCGCTGAACCCGCCTGCCACCATGATACGGCGCGCCTGAAGCTCCAGAGTGCGGGTGCGCGTCGGTCTTGCGGCAGGGCTTCCCGAAGCCGGCAGGGTGGCGGGAATGTTCTCGTAGCCCACCCTTCTGGCCACTTCTTCGATGAGGTCGACCTCGCGTTCGATGTCGGGCCTGAAGGTGGGGACTTCGACGCTGAAAACGCCGTCTTCTGTATCACTCACAAGGAGTCCCAAGGATTCAAGGCTTTCCTTTACCCGGGGGCCGTCCAGGGGTACGCCGAGCAGGCTCGATGCGCGCGAAACCCGAATCGGCACCTGCTTTGGTGCAACCGGCGCCGGATGCGCGTCCACGACCCCGCGGGCGATGACGCCTCCCGCCGTCTGGCGGATGAGTTCGGCGGCCAGATCCGCCGCGCGCACCGTGCCCGAAGGGTCCACCCCGCGCTCGAAGCGATACGACGCCTCCGTAGACATGCCCAGACGCCTGCGGGTGCGACGGATGGTCTGGGGCGTGAAATAGGCGCTCTCGAGAAGGATGTCGCGGGTGTCGTCGCTCACCTCGGAGAAGAGCCCCCCCATCACCCCGCCGATGGCGACGGGCTTTTCACCGTCGCAGATCATGAGGTCCTCATCGTCCATTTCTCGCTTCTGGCCGTCGAGCGTTGTGAACGGGCCGTCGCTCCCGGCCCACCTTCTCACGATGATTTTGTGCTCGGCCAGGCGGTGCAAGTCGAACGCGTGTAGCGGCTGCCCCAGAGAGAGCATTACATAGTTCGTCACGTCTACCACATTGTTGATCGGCCGCATTCCTGCCGCCCTCAAGCGCCGCTCCATCCAGCCGGGCGAGGAGCCGATCTCCACCCCCTGGATGATGCGGGCGGCGTAACGCGGGCATTTGTCCGGGTCCCATATCTCCACTGCGCAGACAGAAGCCGCGGGTGTGCTCTCGTCCTCTTTAACTGTTATCTCGGGCGCTCTGAGCGAGGTTCCCAGAAGGGCCGCCGCCTCTCGCGCCACGCCCAGGACGGAGAGGCAATCCGCGCGGTTCGGCGTAATCGAGATGTCGAAAATCACATCGTTCAGCCCGAGAAGCTCAGCCGCGTCGCTCCCGACGTCGGGCCCACCCCCCAGCACCATGATGCCGCTATGGTCCGTGCCCAGGCCGAGTTCACGCTCCGAGCAGATCATCCCCTCACTCTGCTCGCCGCGAATTCGTGCGACTTCGACCTTTATCCCCCCCGGGATCCGCACCCCGGGTTTTGCCAAAACGACACGCCGTCCCTCAGCGACGTTGGGCGCGCCACAAACCACGGAGCGCTCTCCGGCGCCATCGGCCACGCGGCAGAGTTTGAGCCTGTCCGCGTTGGGATGGGGGTCCACGGACAAGACTTCGGCCACCACCAGCCCGTCGAACGACGCCTCGGGCCGCTCGAGCGCCTCGACTTCCAGACCCGCGAGCAGAAGCCCGTTCGCGAGGCGTTCGGGCAGATTGGCGTCCTCCAGGTCCAGGTCGATATAATCAGCGAGCCATTCCAGGCTAATCCGCATCGGTGTTCCTCATCGCGCGTTCAATCAGGATAATCAGAATTGCCGCAGCATTCTCAAATCGTTTTCAAAGAAAAGTCGGATATCGCTGATGCCGTAACGCAGCATGGTGATGCGCTCCACGCCCAGCCCCCAGGCGAATCCGGTCCATCGTTCGGGGTCATACCCCACCGCCTCGAAGACCGCCGGGTCCACCATGCCTGCGCCCAAAACCTCCATCCACTCCCCGCCGGCCACATACTCGCTGGCGATGTCCACCTCGACGCTCGGCTCGGTGAACGGGAAGAAGCTGGGCCTCAGCCGCACGCGGTACTCAGGCCCAAAGATTTCGCGTACGAAGGCTTCGAGCGTTCCTTTCAGGTCGGCGAACGTCACGCCCTCATCCACATAGAGGCCTTCGATCTGATGGAACATGGGAGAATGGGTTACGTCCGCGTCACAGCGGAATACCTTGCCGGGGGCGATGACCTTCACAGGTGGCGGCTGGTTCTCCATCACCCGGATCTGCACAGGCGAGGTGTGCGTGCGCAAAAGAGCGTCGCCGGCGAGATAAAACGTATCCTGCATGTCGCGCGCGGGGTGGTCCTTGGGGATGTTCAGGGCTTCAAAGTTGTAGTAATCGAGTTCCGCCTCGGGGCCTTCGGCCACGGAATAGCCCAGGCGCGTGAGCACCTCGATCAAATCCTCCATTGTCTGCACGAGCGGGTGCTCGTGGCCGATGAGCGGCGCGCGCCCGGGAATCGTGAGGTCGAGCCGCGAGCGTGAAGTGCCGGCGGCTTCCCCTGCGGCGAGAAACTCGCTCGTCCTTTGCTCGATCATCTCGCCCAATGCGCCACCCTCTTCCCTGCCTCTCAGGCGCTCGCCGAGGGTGCGGTGCGCTTCGATTATCTTGTCCTTGTCATCATCTTTTATGGCCGAAACGCTCGCCTCGATGTAGGCGCGAACCGAGTTGGCCAGCGGACCCACGATGCGCTTCTCATCGGAGGACAAATCCTTGAGGCCCCGCATCACCTCATTGAGCTCACCACCCTTGCGGCCCAGGTAGCGAATGCGCACTCCCTCGGCCGCGCCCGCGTCGCGAGCGGCCCAGGCGTCTGACAACACGCTTGAGGATTCACGGATAATGCTGACAAGCAGGTCTTCGCTCATGCTCGTTCCTCAATTCCAATTTACGGGGGCCGCACAAAAAAGGCCCCACCCGCCAGGGTGGAGCCTGAAGCATCTTTTCTCGCCCGGCTCTAAGCGGCCTGCGCCTTGGCGATTTCCACGAGTTTACCGAAAGCCTGAGGATCCTCTATCGCCAATTCGGCCAGAATCTTGCGGTTCACCTCCACGCCCGCCTGACCCAGCCCCCAGATGAAACGGCTGTAATTGAGACCATGCAGCCGGGCCGCCGCATTGATGCGAACATTCCAAAGACGCCTGAACTCGCGCTTGCGCACACGGCGGTCGCGATAGGCGTAGGCGCGGGCGCGATGCACGGACTCGCGCGCGGAGCGGAACCGCTTCGAGCGAGCGCCCCGGTAGCCCTTCGCTTCCTTGAGAAGCCTGCGATGTCGTTCCCTGCTCGCCGGTTTTCCTGTCGAACGCGGCATGATTCGGTTACTCCCTCAATCGTTGATTTTTTCCATTCCCACGGAGGCCGCCTCGTATTCCCAAGCGATTCCGGCGACCGACCGAGGGGAATATACCCGCACGCGCGAATGACCGCAAGCCCGAAATGATAAATAAGGGAAAGGGGGGTGCTACTTTCGGGCGCGCCTGATGGTACGCCTGAGAATTATGGCAAAGATAAGGACTGCCCCTGCAGCATAAGGATATTCACCCACCATTGACCCGATGCCGCCCAGGATCGACTTGATAAAGTCATTCAGGGCGCCCACCGGATTACTCATTTCTTCGCTACTCCATTCCGGCGAAATGAAGGCGCAGCGTCACTCGTGCGCCCGGATCGAAGCCATCACCATTTCTGCAAAAGGCTACATGTAAGGTATCAGCCGCTTGATCATCTTCGCATCCGTGGAATTCGCGATGATGCTGTGGCGGAGTTCTCTTTTTCTTTTCGTCGACTTCTTCGTCAGTATATGACGGTGATGGGAGCGGTTCCGCTTCACCTTACCCGTGGCCGTTATCTTGAAACGCTTGGCCGCTCCGCGGTTCGTCTTCATCTTAGGCATCTTCTTTCACTTCTCCTTCGGATTGCCCGTCATCCGCCCCGTCAGCCGGGCTGATTTCAATATCCGCTCCCTTGAGCGCTTCGGCCAGAGGAGCCGTCAGTTTTCCATCGTCCACCGAGACGTCTTCCGCTTTCCTGCCCGATTTCTTGCGCGGCGTTGTATCCTTTTTGGGCGGTTTTGTCGATTTCGGCGCGAGAACCATCGTCATGTTCCGGCCCTCAAGGTTGGGGAACTGCTCCACCGTACCGATTTCGATGAGTTCGTTCGCCATTCTCTCCAAGAGTTTTCGCCCCAGGTCGGGGTGAGTTACCTCGCGTCCGCGGAACATGATGGTGACCTTCGCCTTGTTCCCGTCGTTCAAAAACCGCTCCGCGTGTTTTCTCTTGATAGCGTAGTCATGCTCTTCGATCTTGATGCGAAGCTTGACCTCTTTCACCTCCACCACGCGCTGTTTCTTCTTGGCTTCCTGCGCCTTCTTCTGCTGCGTGTACTTGTAGCGGCCGAGGTCCATGATCTTGCATACGGGCGGGTCCGCGTTGGGAGATACCTCGACGAGATCCAGATCCCTGTCCTCTGCGGCCTCCACCGCCTCCTCCACGGGGAGTACGCCGAGCTGCTGACCGTCCTCGTCGATGACCCGCACCATCGGAACGCGTATGTCCCGGTTGGCTCTGGGGCCTGTGGCCGTCGGGTGAATATCCCGTCCTCTAAAACGTGACGCCATATCAGACCGCTCCCGCGGTGAGTGATTTGTTCTCGATGTCGCTTCGCATTCTCTGCATAAGTTCCTCCAATGAAATGGACCCCAAGTCGCCTTGTTCGCGAAGCCTCAAGGAAACTTCTCCCGTTTCGGCTTCGCGCGCGCCGAGGATGAGCATGTACGGTATCTTGTCTCGCTGGGCTTCCCTTATTTTATACCCAATCTTCTCATTTCGGAAATCCCCCTCCGCGCGGAAGCCGGCGGCGAGCAGCTTGCTCTCCACCTCGCGGCCGTAGGGAATGTGATCGTCGGTGATCGTCATGATGCGCGCCTGCTCGGGGGCGAGCCACGTGGGAAACGCGCCCGCGTAGTGTTCGATCAGCCCGCCCACGAAGCGCTCCATCGAACCCATGACGGTTCTGTGGATCATGATGACCTTATGACGCGCACCGTCCGCGCCGACGTAGTTGAGATCAAAGCGCTTGGGCAGGTTGAAGTCGAACTGGATGGTGGGTCCCTGCCAGCCGCGGCCCAGGGCGTCGCGCATCTTGATGTCGATTTTCGGGCCGTAGAACGCCGCCTCGCCCTCGATGCGCTTATAAGAGATGCCTCGCTTCTCGAGCGCGCGGGTGAGCGCCGCCTCCGACGCCTCCCAGTCCTCAATCACCCCGGCGTACTTGCTGAAATCGGAAGAATCGTGCACCGAGAGTTCAGTCTCGAAATCCACATACCCGAATGTCTTCAGCATGTAGTGCGCCAGATCGATGACGCCCAGCACCTCGTCTTCGGCCTGTTCCGGCGTGCAGAAGATGTGCGCGTCATCCTGGGTGAAACCCCGCACCCGGAGCATCCCGTGCAGCGCGCCGCTTCGCTCGTAGCGGTAGACCGTGCCCAGCTCCGCCAAGCGGTAGGGCAGATCGCGGTAACTGTGTATCTTCTGCTGATAGATGAGGATGTGGCCCGGGCAGTTCATGGGTTTCAGGACGTATTCATCCTCGTCGATGTTCAGGACATACATGTTTTCCCGGTAAAAATCATAATGGCCCGAAGTCTTGAAGAGCACGTCGCGCGTGATGTGAGGGATGGAGACGAGCTGGTAGCCGCGCTTGACGTGCTCATCCTCCCAGAATCGCTCGATCACCTTTTTGACCGTCGTGCCACGAGGCTGCCAGTAGATGAGGCCGCCGCCCGCATCCTCATCGACCAGGAAAATACCGAGTTGCTTGCCGATGACGCGGTGGTCTCTTTTTTTCGCGTCCTCGAGCATTTGCAGATGATCGGCCAGGCTTTCTTTCGTCGCAAAGGCGGTGCCATAGATGCGCTGCAGCATCTTGTTCTTCTCGTCGCCTCGCCAGTAGGCGCCCGCCACGCTCAGGAGCTTGAAGTTGCGCAGCCAGCCCGTCCCGGGCACGTGCGGCCCCCGGCAGAGATCCACGAATTCGCCCTGTCGGTAGATGGAAAGCGCCTCGTCCTCAGGCAGGTCGTGGATCATCTCTATCTTGTAGTTCTCGCCCCTTTCCCCGAAAAGGGACAATGCGTCCGCGCGGGAGATGTCCTCGCGCTCGATGGCGTATTTCTTTTTGGCGAGTTTTTTCATTCTCGCCTCGATCGACTTCAGATCCTCGGGCGTGAAGGTGACGTCGACGTCGATGTCGTAATAAAACCCGTTTTCGATCGGGGGGCCGATGGTGAGCTGCGCACCCGGGTAGAGTTCCTGCACGGCCTGGGCCATGAGGTGTGCCGTACTGTGGCGCAGAATCTCCAGGCCCTCCTCGGAATCGAGGAGGATGAACTCCGGCTCGGCGTCGTCGGGAAGGCCGCGATTCAAATCAACGGGCGCGCCGTCAATCTTGAGTGCGATGGCATTATTGGGCAAGTCTTTTTGCTTGGTTTGCTGAGACATAAACGGGCGTTGGCTGGCGCCGCAATCTCCTCTTGAAGTTCCTCGAATTATCCCCGCGATGCGGCGGCGATTCGCCTCATCGTCAATTCCAAATTGGTAGGCGCGGGCGGTTTTGAACCGCCGACCTCTTGCGTGTCAAGCAAGCGCTCTCCCCCTGAGCTACGCGCCTTTGTCCGGCATATCCGGTATATCGAAATGATAGGAAAGCGGCCCGCGCATTGTCAACGCGCGCTTTCCCCACGACAACGAAAAATAACGCCCCTCATGAAAAAACCAACGAGCCTTCGCCGAGGGGCAGACACCCCCTGGAGCCGCGCAAGATGGAATATGCGGCCTGAGGCTCATGAAACGCTCTACTGACGGAGGAATGATGCGGAAGATGGCTCAACTCGCTTTTTCATAGACCAGCAGCGGACTTTCTTTTCGCGCCACCACGTTCTCGTTGATGATGATTTCCTTGACGCCCGCCATGTCCGGCAACTCGTACATCGTATCGAGCATCAAATCCTCGATGATAGAGCGTAGCCCGCGCGCGCCCGTGTTGCGCTTGAGCGCTTTTTCGGCGATGGCGACGAGCGAGCCCTCTGTGAATTGCAAGGTGACGCTCTCGAACTCCACGAGTTTTCGGTATTGCTTGACGAGGGCGTTTTTCGGCTCGGTCAGAATGCGCACGAGCGCATCCTTATCCAGATCGTCAAGCGTGGCCACGACCGGCAGGCGGCCCACGAACTCAGGGATAAGTCCGTATTTCAACAAGTCTTCGGGCGTCACCTGGGCGAGCAGCACGTTCAGCGAGTCATTCTTCTCGTTCTTGAGGCTGGCCTCGAAACCCATCCCCATCTGGCCGACCCGTTTCTTGATGATTTCGTCGAGACCCACGAACGCTCCGCCGCCGATGAAGAGGATGTTCGCCGTATCGACGCGCAGGAACTCCTGATGGGGGTGTTTTCGCCCGCCCTGGGGCGGTACGTTGGCCACCGTTCCCTCGATGATCTTGAGCAGGGCCTGTTGCACGCCCTCACCGGAGACATCCCTGGTGATGGAGGGGTTCTCGCTCTTTCGGCTGATCTTGTCGATCTCGTCGATGTAGATGATGCCGCGCTCGGCCTTCGCCACGTCGAAATCGGCCGCCTGCAAGAGCTTGAGAATGATGTTCTCCACGTCCTCCCCCACATAGCCGGCCTCAGTGAGCGTGGTGGCGTCGACGATGGCGAAGGGCACGTCGAGCAGGCGCGCCAGCGTCTGGGCCATGAGCGTCTTGCCCGAGCCGGTGGGGCCGATGAGCAGAATGTTGCTTTTTTGCAGTTCCACGTCGTGCAAGTCGATTTGCGCTTCCACGCGCCGGTAGTGATTGTAGACGGCGACGGAAAGCGATCTTTTCGCCTTCTCCTGGCCTACGATGTGCTCGTCGAGGATGGCCTTGATCTCAGTGGGCTTCAAGAGGGATTTCGCCTTGTTCTTCTGCTCCTCGTTCCACTCCTCCATCATGATTTCCTGGCACAACTCCACGCACTCATCGCAGATATACACGTGCGGACCCGCGATGAGCTTCTTCACCTCCTCCTGGCTTTTTCCGCAGAACGAGCAACGAAGAGCGTCTTTTTTTTCTGAGGCCCGCCTCGCCATCGATCATTCCCCCTCGGTGAAGAACGCTTCCCGAAACAAAACCGGCTTCCGGCTAGGAGCCGTTGTTCTCCTCATTCGTGCCGTCATCGCCGCCGACGTCCGGTATGCCGCCCTTTGGATCCGAGCGCGCGATGATCACGTCGTCGAGCAGGCCGTAGTCCTTCGCCTGCTCGGCCGTCATAAAATTATCACGATCGGTGTCTTTTTCAATCTTCTTGATCGACTGACCGGAGTGTCTCGCGAGAATGTCGTTCAGTTCTTCGCGCATGCGGAGAATCTCGCGCGCCTGGATGTCAATGTCGCTCGCCTGTCCCTGAACGCCGCCCAGGGGCTGATGGATCAGGATGCGCGAGTTGGGCAGGGCGTAGCGCTTGCCCTTGGCGCCCGCCGTCAGCAGGAGCGCGCCCATGCTCGCCGCCTGGCCGATGCAGATGGTCGACACGTCAGGCTTGATGTACTGCATCGTGTCGTAAATCGCGAGACCCGCCGTGACGGCCCCGCCCGGACTGTTCACGTACATGGCGATATCCCTATCGGGTTCCTCCGCCTCCAGGAAAAGTAGCTGGGCCGTCACCAGATTCGCGATGGTGTCGTCTATCGCCGTGCCCAGAAAGATGATTCTCTCCTTGAGCAGGCGGCTGTAGATATCATACGCCCGCTCGCCTCTGTTCGTCTGCTCCACCACCATGGGTACGAGTGCCACTGTTTATCCATCCTCTTTCGAATCGCCGTCCGGCGCTTGATCCTCCCCCGACCCCTCCTCGGAGTCGTGGGAATGCGCTTCATGTACGGCGGCATCGTGAACGTCGAATTCCACGTCGGCCTGATCATACAGCCAACTCACCGTCTTGTTGTAGTTGATGTTCGAGACGAGCGAGGCCATCGCCCCGGTCGTCATCATTCTCTCGCGAAGTTTCTCGGGCGTCATGCCGTAGCGCGCGGCCGAGACTCTGAGCTGCGCCTCGACCTCCTCGGCGCTCGCCTCGATTTCCTCGGCCTCGCGGATGCGCTCCACGAGGATGAGCCGGCGCACTTGCTCCTCGGCCTGGGGTCTTACCTCCTCGCGCAACTCCTCAATCCTGGCTTCGGAAAGCTGAACGTCGGGGTTTTCCTGGCGCATCCTGCGCTCGTATTCGCGAATCTGCTCATCCGCCTCCCCCTTGACCAGCGTGGGAGGCACCTCGAAAGGATGCGCCTCCAGGAGAGCGGCCAGAAGCTCCGAGATTCCGTGTCCGCGCGCATTGGAATCCTCCATGGATTCCATCTCTTTGACGACGTCCGCCCGCAGATCCTCCGTGCTCGTATAGCCTCTCCCCAAAGATTTTACGAATTCCTCGTCCAACTCGGGCGGATGCGCTTCCTTGATCTCCTTCAGATGCAGGTGGAACCGCAAGCTCTTGCCCGCAATGTTGGGCGAGGCGCCCTCGGGAACGTCGACCTCGACGTCCGCCTCCTCGCCGATCCGCATGCCGGTGAGCGCGTCGCTCAACTCCTTTTCGCTCTCATCGCCGCCGATCATGAGGGCCTGGTTCTCCCCCCGGGTGCCGGGCACGGCCTTATCGTCCTCGAAGCCCTCGATGTCGAAGAGAACGTAGTCTCCCGCCCGGGCCTCCCTGTCCACGTCCTCGAAGGTGGCGGCCCGCTGCCGGAGCGCCTCGATCTGCTGATCGACATTCTCGTCCGTCACCGTGTGGCGGTGGACCTTAAGTTTAAGGCCCTTGTACTCGCCGAGTTCGAAGGGGGGGATGACCTCCACCGTCGCCTTGTACGTCAACTCGGGCGCGTCGTCGTCCATATTGATGTCGGTCACGTTCGGCTCGCCCACCGGACGCATGCCCCTGTCCTCCAGCAGGCTGCGGTAGGAAGTCGAAATCACGTGGTTCAGAACCTCCGCCTGCACCTCCTCGCCGTAGTAGCGCTCGAGCACGCGGCGAGGGATTTTCCCCTTCCGGAAACCCTTCATCTTCACGCGCCCCGAGAGCCGCCTGTAGGCGCGCTCTATCTCGTCGGCGACTTCGGCGCGTGGAACGGCGACTTCGAGACGCTTCGTGCAGGCGTCGATGTCGCTCACTGTCCCGGTCATTCCTCACTCTCCAGAATCAAAATGCAATCAAAATCGATCAACATGAAAAAATCAAGGTATTTGGTGCGAAGGGGGGGACTCGAACCCCCACGCCCGAAGGCACTGGATCCTAAATCCAGCGCGTCTACCAGTTCCGCCACCCTCGCATCCCCTTGGCGAGCAAAGGCTTATACTCGAAAATCACTCTTGAATCCACCGCCCGCAGAGAGTCCCCCGGGCCGGGATTACGCGCCTCTCAATCTAGTCGCACAGGGGCGGGCCGTCAACGGGGAAATCAGAATGCGGCCATCCGCACGGGCGTGATGCGCCAAGTGGAAACGAAAGTCAAGGGATCAGGGGTGAGCGGCGCTCTGTGGGCGTTTCGCTCCCGGTGGTATTCTCCGCATCCCTTTTCGGGCGGGAGACCTCGTAGTTCAAAGAAGAGGCGAGCCACCGCTCGGCGAAGGCGGGCTCCATGCCCTTTCTCGAGGCGTAGTCGCGCACCTGATCCCTGCCGATTTTGCCGACGCCGAAATACCTCGACTCGGGATGGGAGAAATACCACCCGCTCACCGAGGCGGCGGGCCACATGGCGAAGCTCTCGGTGAGCTTCACCCCCGCATTACCCCCCGCGTCGATGAGGTCGAAGAGCGTCTGTTTTTCGGTATGATCCGGACACGCCGGATAGCCGGGCGCGGGGCGGATGCCCTGGTATCTCTCCTTGATGAACGCCTCGTTGCCCAACCCCTCGTCGTGAGCGTACCCCCAGAACTCCTTGCGCACGCGCTCGTGAAGGCGCTCGGCGAACGCCTCGGCCAGTCTGTCGGCCAGGGCCTTTATCATGATGGCGCCGTAATCGTCGTTCGCCCGCTCATATGCGCCCGCCGCTTCATCCACGCCCAGACCCGCCGTCACAACGAAGGCGCCGATGTGATCCGGCACCCCGCTCTCCCTGGGGGCCACGAAATCCGCCAGGCACATGTTCGCGCTCCTTGTTGATTTCCGCATCTGCTGGCGCAGGAAGCGGGCCACGGCGAGCACCTCGCTCCTCCCGGAATCCGCATAAATCTCCACGTCGTCGCCGGCAGAATTCGCCGGGAACAGGCCCATGACCGCCTTCGCCTCGAGTGAGCGCCGCTCGATGATGCGCTCGAGCATCTCCTGCGCGTCCTGATAAAGACTGAGCGCCGCTTCGCCCACCACCGGGTCCTTGAGTATCGCGGGATAGGAGCCGCTCAACTCCCAAGTCTGGAAAAAAGGCGTCCAGTCGATGCGATCCCTCAAATCAGCCAGCGGGTAGTCCTCGAACACGCGCACTCCCTGAACGTCCGGAGCAGGAGGCGCTGCCCCCGCCCAATCGATTTGCAGGCGATTCTCGCGGGCTTCCTCCAAAGAGCAGAACTCCGCATGGGCGCGCCGCGCCTCGTGGCGCTCGCGCACGCCTTCGTATTCCTCGCGCCTTGCGGCGAGAAACTTCTCGCGCTGGGAACCACTCATGATATTGCTCATTACGCCCACGCTCCTCGATGCGTCCTCCACGTAGACCGTCGGTCCGCTGTAGCCCGGCGCAATCTTAACGGCGGTGTGCACCCGCGAGGTCGTCGCTCCGCCTATCAGCAGGGGAACCTCAAACCCCAGACGCTCCATCTCGCCCGCCACGGTCACCATCTCGTCGAGCGAGGGTGTGATGAGGCCGCTCAGTCCGATGACGTCCACCCCCTCCTCGCGCGCGGTCTGGAGAATCTTCGCGCAAGGGGTCATAACGCCAAGGTCGATGACATCGTAGTTGTTGCACTGGAGCACGACACCCACGATGTTCTTGCCAATGTCGTGAACGTCACCCTTCACCGTGGCGAGAAGCGCCTTTCCGTTCGAGCGGTCCTCACCCTCGACCTTTTCCGCCTCCAGGAAGGGGACCAGATGGGCGACGGCGGTCTTCATCACCCGGGCGCTCTTGACCACCTGGGGAAGGAACATCTTGCCCGAACCGAACAACTCGCCCACAACGTTCATGCCGTCCATGAGCGGGCCCTCGATGACCTCAATGGGGTGCGCCGCCGCGAGACGGGCCTCTTCGGTATCCGCCACGATGTACTGCGTTATTCCCTCCACCAGCGCGTGGGACAGGCGTTCGTTCACCGGCCGCTCGCGCCAGGCGAGGTTCTCGGCGCGCGATTTCGCCTTGCCCTTCACGCCCTCGGCCACCTCGAGGAGGCGTTCGGTGGCGTCCGCGCGGCGGTTCAGGAGCACGTCCTCGATTCTTTCGAGCAGATCTGAAGGGACTTCCTGATACACCGCGAGCTGGCCTGCGTTCACGATGCCCATGTCCATTCCGTTCTGGATGGCGTGGTACAAAAACGCCGAGTGCATGGCCTCGCGGACGCCGTTGTTCCCCCTGAAGGAGAAGGAGACGTTGCTCACTCCCCCGCTCACGAGCGCGCCGGGGAGTTCCTTCTTGATGCGCGTGACGGCCTCGAAGTAGGCGGCGGCGTATCCGTTGTGCTCCTCGATGCCGGTGGCGACGGCAAAAATGTTGGGGTCGAAGATGACGTCGTTGGGCGAAAAACCCACCTCGCCCGTGAGAATCCGATACGCGCGCTCGCAGATCTCGAACTTACGCGCCGCGCTCTCCGCCTGGCCTTTCTCATCGAAGGCCATCACCAGGACGGCCGCGCCGTAGCGCTTCACGAGCCGCGCCTGCTCGATGAAGGGCCCTTCGCCTTCTTTCAGGCTGATGGAGTTGACGATGGGTTTTCCCTGCAGGCACTTGAGTCCCGCCTCGATGACCTCCCACTTGGAAGAATCGATCATCACGGGCACGCGGCTGATGTCGGGTTCCGCGGCGATGAGCTTCAGGAAGGTGGTCATCGCTTCTTCCGAGTCGAGCATTCCCTCGTCCATGTTCACGTCGATGAGCTGTGCGCCGTTTTCCACCTGCTGGCGGGCGACTTCGAGCGCCTTCTCGTAGTCGCCTTCGCGGATGAGCTTTGCGAAGCGCGCCGAGCCCGCCACGTTGGTGCGCTCGCCCACGTTCACGAACCCCGTCTCGGGGCCGATGTTCAGCGGCTCCAGGCCGCTCAGGCGGCAGCGGGGCGGAATTTCGGGTATCCGGCGCGGGGCGAAGCCTTCCACCGCCTCCTTGAGCGCGCGGATGTGCTCGGGCCTGGTGCCGCAGCAGCCCCCCACCAGGTTCAGAAAACCGCTCCGGGCGAATTCGGCGAGCACCTCGGCCATATATTCAGGCGTGTCGTCGTATTCGCCAAACTCGTTGGGGAGGCCCGCGTTGGGGTAGATGCTCACCGGCACGTCGGCCACGCGGGAGAGCTCACGTATGTAGGGACGCAAATCCTCGGCTCCCAGGGCGCAGTTGAGCCCCACGCAGATGGGCCGGTAGCCCGCGACCGAGTTCCAGAACGCTTCTGTCGTCTGTCCCGAAAGGGTGCGCCCGCTCGCGTCGGTGATGGTCCCCGAAATCATGACGGGGACGCGAACGCCATCGTCCTCGAAATACTGCTCGGCCGCGAACATGACGGCCTTGCAATTCAGGGTGTCGAATACGGTCTCGACCAGGAGCAGATCGGCGCCGCCCGTGACGAGGCCCCGAATCGAGGTGGTGTAGGCCGCCACCAGGTCTTCAAAGCTGATGTTCCTGAAGCCCGGCTCGTTCACCCTCGGCGAGATGGAGGCGGTGCGGTTCGTGGGTCCCAAGACACCGGCCACGAAGCGCGGCTCCCCTGTATGCGTGCGCTCGAAGGCGTCCGCGGCCTCACGGGCCAGGCGCGCCGATGTTTCGTTCATCTCATAAACCATATCCTCCATCCGGTAGTCCGCCATGGAGATGGCCGTGGAGTTGAACGAATTGGTCTCAATGATGTCCGCGCCCGCAACGAGAAAATCGTCGTGAATGCGCCTGACGACGTCGGGCTGCGTGATGCTGAGCAGATCGTGGTTGCCCTTCAAGTCGCAGGGGTGCTCTGCGAAGCGCTCGCCCCTGTAGGCGGCCTCGCTCAATTTCTCGTCCTGGAGCATGGTGCCCATCGCGCCGTCGATGATCACGATTCGCGACTCTAAAAGCTCCATGAGCGCGTCTATCCGCTTTTTCCGTGTATGTACGTCCATAAGCCGCCCCGAATCAAATGCTTAAAGGTTCAATCCTCAAATGCTTAAAGGTTCAATCCCGAACCAAAGGATGGTTATAAGGGATTTTCCGGCGCGAGAAAAGCACTAAAAAATTGGCGGGAGGATTAGAGCACAGCCGCGGTGCATGGAAGATCGCCGCTCCTTGAGTCGCGAGGGAGATATTCTCATTCGTCGGCCTGATGTTCGCCGTGAAATCGTATCGAAGATGGTATAGTATACTAGAACACGAGGTCATATATTATGAGTAAGCCTTCTCTATCGCAAGAAGGTGATGGGGAACTTATTCCACATGGATATTGCCCTGAGAGATACGGGGAGGAGTGATGATGGATCATCCCGCCATTCAGGCCGAAGTAGATAAAAATTACGAGGCTTTCCAGAAATTGCTCCCGGGACTGACCCAGGAGCACAATGGAAGGTTCGCACTCATGCGCGGCGAAAAAGTGGTGAACATTTTCGATTCCGTTCATGACGCGGTCGTTTTCGCCAAAGAGAAATACGACGACGATTTGTACTCCGTACAGAAGATAACCGAACAAGCCGTCGATTTGGGGATTTTTTCGCATGCCGTCCATGTCGTTTCAGTATGACCCCGCCGTCGGCCCTATCATTCACATTCTCTTTACACAAGCAGGAGCGTTGACCTTATAAGAGAGGCAAACTTCAGGGGGCTGTTGAAAAAGTCCAGATCAGCGATTTTAGTTGCGCGGACGCTTTTGAAGTTGACTCCCCCCCTTGAGGGTCGGGCATCCCGAGGGGAATGCCCGACAACGAGACAAGGGCGAAGCCCGCAGGCGAGTTGGTGGGGGTGCTTTTTCAGTGGAATGTCCCCCCACCGATTCAGCCTTCGCACAAACCGCTCGGCTTCATCGACTCCCCCTCAAGGGGGGAGTGATTTTCCTCTCTCGTGTGTCGGCCACGACCCTCAAGGGGGGAGTGATTTTCAGCGCGCTCCCTCTGTGGGATTTTTTCAACAGGCCCTCAAGGGGGGAGTCGATCCAACCTGCTTGAAAGGGTTTGCGGTATTGTAGGGGACGCATATGTGCGTCCCTGCTTTTTCGCCGCCCGCCACGGGTCGCATTTATGCGACCCCTACAGAACCATCTCGATCCGCAAGGGCCTTTTTCAACAACCTCTTCAGAGGCATTTTCATGATCGCGGGGTGGGACGGGAAATACTACTTCTCCCTTTGAGTTTCGGCGTTCGCGACCGCCCGAAACGAATTACTCCTTGTGGCTGACCTCTTCCTCGATGAAGGCGTAGGCGTTGTGGTCGTGGATGGACTCGAAGTTCTCGACCTCCACCTGGAACCACCGGATGCGCTTGTCGTTTCTGAGCAGAAGGGCCGCCTCGCGCACCACGTCCTCTACGAAGCGAGGGTTGTCGAAAGCCGTCTCGGTGACGAATTTTTCATCTTCGCGCTTGAGGATAGGATAGAGTGCGCAACTGCCCGCGCTCTCGGCAACCTCGACGAGCTCCTCTATCCAGAACTCGCCGTCGAAGCGCACCTTGATGCGTACGTGCCCCCGCTGGTTGTGCGCGCCGCGCAGGCTAATCTCCTTGGAGCACGGACACAGGGTGGCGATGCGCACCATGATGCTCAGGATGAAGTCGTCCACAGCCCCCGCCGAAGCGTCGAAACCGCACTCGAGGGCCATCAGGCCCTCGGCGCCCGTCACCGGGGCGGCCTTTTGCATGAAGTAGGGAAAAGTGACGGAAAAATGCGCCGTCTGGGCGTCCAGGCGCTCGCGAATCGTCTGCAGGAGCGAGGGCACGCTGTCCACGCCGATGGCGTCGGTGTGCTCGTTCAACACTTCCAGGAAACGGCTCATGTGGGTGCCCTTGAAGTGGTGCGGCAGATCCACATACATGTTGACGTTGCCGATGGTGTGCTGGGCGTCCTTCGCCCGGTCCTTCACCACGATGGGGTAGCGGATGTTCTTGACACCCACCTTGTCTATCTTGACGTTGCGCTCATCGGAACTCGCCTGCACGTCGGCGAGGTCGGCCGGCTCCGTCGGGAGGCCTGACATCGAATCTCATCCTTTCCGCTCTGTTTCCAGAACATTGGCTCAGCGACTTTTTCAGCTTCTCATTTTACCGGCGCCGCCCCCAGCGCCGAACCGAACCCAGCGGGGTCTCGCGGCCTATTTCTCGGGCTGCTCTTTTCTGATGCGCTCGATCTTGGCCATTTTATCGGAAACGGCCGCGCCCAAATCGATCCCCCGCGCGTTGGCGTAGTTCATCACGGCGATCATGACATCCGCCGCTTCATCCGTATAGTCCGCAGACTCTACCTCGCGGCCTTTCCATTCCTTTTTCTCCAGATTCGCGAGTTCTCCCGTCTCGCCAGCAAGCTCCAGGGCGAAAAACCTGGGCTCACGAACCGGAAACGCCTCTTCCTGATAACGCGCGAATTCGGCTTGCAGGGCGCGAAGCCCCTCGTAGGAACGCGGCAGCCTGGGAGCGTCCTCTCCATTCACCGGAATCGTCCCCCCAACGCAAGCCCCGGAACCGGAAAACTCCCTCCGGCGCACCCGGTCGAGCACGCAGAGTCCAAGTTTCTCACTCAGAATCAAGGGCGTCAATCGACAAGCGCGAATCTCGATTGACGCAGGATTCACCAGATTCTACTCTCTCCCAAAAGGCAATCATCATTTCGACAGCCAAGCGGGCGCAAAGACGCCCCGAAAGCACTCAAACGGAGGGAAGTCCCCTTGCCCAACATCGATCTTCATCACCACATCTACATCCCCGAGGCGGAAGAGCTCGCCGCCAAAGAGCGCGAAAGACGCCCCCAGCACGCCGACAGCTTCGAAGGGTTTTTCCCGCCCGTCTCCTCGCGCTACAACGCGAAGATGACGGAGGAGAGCTGGGCCGTGCAGCTCGCCGACGCCGAGCGCAAGCTGAGCGACATGAAGGCAGACAGGCTCGACATGGCGCTGGCCTCACCGCCGCCCCCCACGTTTTATTACTGGATAGGCGGACAAGCGGGCGAGGAGATCATCCAGATCCAGAACGACGGCGTGGTCGATTTCTGCAACCAGAACGCCGCGTACTTCCGGGGCCTTTGCAACCTGCCTATGCAGAACGGTGGCGAGGCAGCCGCGGCCGAACTCGAGCGCGCGATGGGCAAGGGCCTGCTCGGCTGCATCATCTCCGACCGCATCGGCGCCCACGCGCTGGACGAGCCCCAGTACGAGGCGTTCTGGGCGGCGGCGGAGCGGCTCGGCGCCCTGGTGTTCATCCATCCCGATTTCGCGGACTACAAGCCGCTGTTCCCCTTCTACATGGCGAACTGCATCGGCAACCCGCTGTCCACCACAATCGCCGTCACCAGGCTCATTCTCTCGGGCCACTTCGAGCGCTACCCGAACCTACAGTTGCTTCTCGCCCACGCGGGCGGAAACCTCCCCTGGTCGGTCGGGCGCATCCAGCACTGCTGGGAGGTGCGGCCGGAAACCAAGGTGCACACGCCGCATCCGCCCCGCCACTATTTCAAGAACCTCTATTTCGACGTCATCACCTTCAACCCCTCGGCGCTGAAGTGGATGGTCGAGGAGGTGGGGGCCGACCGCGTCGTGTGCGGCACGGACTACCCCTACGACATGATGCAGCAGCGCGTCGTGGATTATGTGGAGGGAGCTGGCCTCACTGAAGATGCCCAGGAGAAAATCCTGCGCGAGACGCCGGCGAGGCTCATGAAGCTCTGAGACGCGAGCGGAAATGAGGAGGTATTCAGCAACGGCTATCCGTCTACCCGAGGAAGATGATTCGCCGAAACCATTTCGAGCGGAGGAATCGACATGTACATCGCCACGAGTGACCTCATACTTCCCACCACCATCACGGGCTCCCTGCCCCGTCCGGCCTGGTTCCGCCAGAACATCGGGCGCAGGACGTTCCGACAGGCGATGATCGACGCGGACTTCCGCGAGCAGTATCTCGACAACGTCTCCTGCGTGATCCGGGATCAGGAGCGCGCGGGGCTGGACATCGTGACCGACGGCGACGCGCGCTTCGACACCAACGTGGGCGGGCGCGACTGGGTGGGCTACATCGTCGACAGGCTGGGTGGCTTCTCCGGCTATGAAACATCGAGAAGCCACGCGACCTGGGGCGGTTCCGTGCCGGGCGAGATAATGTACGAGGTGCTGGAAGCGAGGATGCTCCCCAGGGTCACCGGCAAGGTGAGCGAGGGCCCCCTCGAATACGCCCAGATGTGGCGCTGCGCGCAGGCGATGACGGACAAGCCGCTCAAGTTCGGCTCCATCAGCGCTGATTGCGTGGAATCCATCATCTCGAACGAGTTCTACGACGACAGGCGCGAGCTATGTCTGGACCTGTGCGAAATCATGCACGCGGAATTTCACCGCCTGGCGGACGCGGGCTGCCAGGTATTCCAGGTGGAAGAACCCTGGGTGCACCGCTTCGATTTTCACGCCGAGGATTCGGAGATGTCGATGGAGTTCTACGTGGATGCGTTCAACAGGAGCGTGGCGGGTCTCAGGGACAAGCTGGAGCTCTGGTGCCACACCTGCTGGGGGAACCCGGCCCAGCAGCGGTTCTATGAGGCGTCCAAGAGCTATGCGCCCGCGCTGGAGTACATGAACGAACTGGACGTGGACGTGCTCACCTTCGAGTGCGCGAGCACGGGCGGCATGGACTTAGGCGAGATCGGAAAGCGCATCACGAAACCCAAGGTGGCCATCGGCGTCATCAACCACCGGGGACTCCAGGTGGAGCGTCCCGAAGAGGTGGCCGCCCTCATCCGGAAGGCGCTCGAGACGATTCCCGCCGAGCGGCTCTGCATCTCCACCGACTGCGGCTTCGGGCGCGAAGGCATGAGCCGCCGCCACGCGTTCTACAAGATGGTGGCGCTCTCAAGGGGAACGAACATCGTGAAGAAAGAACTCGGCCTGCCCGAGACCTACATCCCCGCGAGCGACGGGGCCTTCACGCTGAGTGACGAGGATTAGGGGGACAGGTCGCGACCTGTCCCTACAGGATGATCTCCCGTTTGCGGGCGTGGCTCTTGATCGTCAATCCTCAATTTCGACTATGGGAGATTCGGACGCCACCGCAAGGCGCTCTCCGGCGCATTCGCCCGGACTATGCTATAGTTTCGGAAAAGCGGGAAGGAGGCCGCGATGAAACCGACGAGAGAACAAAAAGAGCGGGAAATCGACGACAACCTCGAATTTTTCCTGGCGGAGCTTCCCCGCCTCAAGCAGCATCACTTCGGCAAATTCGCGCTTCTCAAGAATAAAGAACTGGTCGCGGTTTTCGACACGCCAGGAGACGCGCAGACGGCAGGCGCCCGACTTTTCGAGGGCGGACTCTTTTCGATCCAGAAAATCGACGACACCCCCGTCAGTCTGGGGTCTTATTCCCATGCCGTGCATCTGGGGTGAACACGACGGAAATCAGGTGTTCGTGGACCTCCATATCCTATCCCTGGAAGATACAGAGCGTTTCCCGGCGGGAATGGGCAGGAAAACTCCACACGCCTTCAAGGCGCTGGTGGACACCGGCGCTTCCTTGACGTGCATCACGAAAAACGTGGTGGAGGCCGTCGGCGTGGAACCCGTTGGCAAAGTGCCCATCAGCGGCGTAACCGGTCAAACTTTCCATCATGCGTATCTGTTTCATGTCGCCTTCACCGTGAAGGCCGAAGGCCGGAACATCGCAGAAACACACCTTGTCGGTTCCGCCATTCAGGGAGCCGAGTTCATCGCGCCTCGCGGCGATTTCGACGTCCTGCTCGGAATGGACATCCTCTCGGTGGGTTCGTTGGCCGTCGAGGGCAACGGAACGTACAGCTTTTCGTTTTGAAGACGTGCTTGCGGGAAGAGCGCCGCGCGGCGGGGCGAACACTCCTTAGCATTCCCGAAAGCGGAAATGAATCCGACGGCGCGTTCACGTTGAGTGACGAGGATTAGAGAGCGGAGTCGCCCTCTCGCGCCTCCGCTACGCCGAGCGCCGTGCGGAGTTCGTCTCCGCCGATGGTTTCCTGCTCGAGGAGGCGCGCGGTGAGGGCTTCGAGGTCGTCGCGTCTTTCTCTCAAAATTTCCGTGGCGCGCGCAGAGGCGCCGTCCAGGATTTTCTCCACCTCCTCGTCCACCTCGCGCTGGGTCGCCTCGCTGATGTCGAGATGGGATGCGCCGTTCCCGCCGCCCAGGAACAGCGAGCGCGGCGTGCCGCCCATCGCGTGGGGGCCGAAACGCTCGCTCATGCCGTATTCGGTCACCATGGAGCGCGCCATGTCGGTCGCGCGCTGAAGATCGTTCTGCGCCCCCGTGGAGACTTCCTCGAAAACCACCTCTTCCGCCGCGCGGCCCGCCAGGAGGACGGCGATCCTGTCCTCAAGCTCTTTTTTGGAGAGCAGGTAGCGATCCTCGGTGGGGCGCTGGAGGGTGTAGCCCAGGGCGGCGAGACCCCTCGGGATGATGGAGACCTTCTGCACCGGGTCCGCCGTGCCCACGAGTTCGGCCACCATGGCGTGGCCGAGTTCGTGATAGGCCACGCGGCGGCGCTCCTCGTTCGTCATGACGCGCGAACGCTTCTCCAAGCCCGCCGCCACGCGCTCGAAGGCTTCCTCGAAATCGGCCATCATCACCGCATCGCGATCATGGCGCGCCGCGAGCAGCGCCGCCTCGTTCGCGAGGTTCGCGAGGTCGGCCCCCGATAGGCCGGGCGTCATCTCGGCGAGCCGCTCAATATTCACGTCCGGGCCCAGCACGAGCACCTTCGTGTGTACTTCCAAGATGTGCCTTCTGCCGCTCAGGTCCGGCTTGTCGACCAACACCTGTCTGTCGAAGCGACCCGGCCGCAGGAGCGCGGGGTCCAATATTTCGGGGCGATTCGTCGCCGCCATGATGATGACCCCCTTCCGGGTGTCGAAGCCGTCCATCTCGACCAGGAGCTGGTTGAGCGTCTGCTCGCGCTCGTCGTGACCGCCCGCGATGTTGCCCACGCCGCGCGCCTTGCCGAGGGCGTCCAGCTCGTCCACGAAGACGATGCAGGGGGCCTTCTCCATCGCCTGCTCAAAGAGATCGCGCACGCGCGCGGCGCCCAGCCCCACGAACATCTCGACGAACTCCGAGCCGCTGATGCTGAAGAAGAAAACCCCCGCCTCGCCCGCCACGGCCTTCGCCATGAGGGTCTTCCCGCAGCCGGGCGGCCCCACCAGCAGGACGCCGCGCGGAATCTTGCCGCCCAGGCGCAGGTAGCGATCCGGATTTTTCAGGTAATCCACCACCTCGGCGAGCTCCGCCTTGGCCTCGTCCACTCCCGCCACGTCTTCGAAGCGGACGCCCACTTCTTTTTCCGCAAAAATCTTCGCCTTGTTCTTGCCGAAGGCCATCACACCCTGGCCGGGGCCCATGCGCCGCAGCACGAAGGCGTAGATGGCGAAGAGGATTCCGAGCGGCAGCACCCAGCTCGTGAACACCTGCACCAGCCAGGGCGGCTCGAACTGTCCCTGGAAAGTGACGCCCGCGCCTTCCAGCAGCTTGATGAGCTCGGGGTCGGCCACCTTCGCGGTCTCGAAGAACCGCTG
This sequence comes from Nitrospinae bacterium bin107, assembly GCA_002238965.1. Classification (GTDB taxonomy): domain Bacteria; phylum UBA8248; class UBA8248; order UBA8248; family UBA8248; genus Bin107. Next base: position 327,188 of record MPNJ01000001.1, read on the forward strand.
CGCGCCGTCGGCGTCGCGACGTTTCAGGATGCCCTGGAGACGGTCGCCGCGAATGTCGACGCGCTCCACGTCGCCTTCTTTCAGCATGGCGCGGAACTCGTTGTAGGGGATGCGCTGATAGCGCGCGCCCTGGAAGAAGAGCGTGTGGATCAGGGACATGATGATGAATATGAAGAGGAAGTACCCGATGGAAAACTGCGTTTTCTTGTTCATCGTCCCCCTCCTTGGGGGAGGAAAGCGGCTGGTTCGATCATCTGGCGGGCGCCGCGCAAGACGCAAGGGACGCCACGGCCCGAGCATACCAGATTCGCGGGGCGGCGTGAATTTGGGGGGGAGCAGGGGGTACGGGTTCATCCGTCGCCGTACGTCGAGACGATTCGGACATGGGAGACGGCGCGAATGGTCGGGAGAGAAGAAGGAGCGAGCTCTTGGGATGTTGCAAGGCCTTTCCCCTCAGCTGAAGGTAAAATACGGCTTGGCTTTTGTCCATGGGAATGACGGGAAGCGGGCGTTCATCAAAACGCTTCACCGGGCGAAGAACAACAACCTCCGCAATGCCCGAAAGAAGCTGAGAGAAATCAAATGAAAGTCGGCGCCTGGCGGGTCGCCACCCCCTCGCGTGGCCGAAGCCATACGGGTATTGCGAAATGCCTCAGGCGCCTGACAGCAGAGTAGACTGATTGAGAAAACGAGCCAAGGAAACGTAAATCCGCGATAATTGATGTTGCAAGAATTCGAACTCGTCACCAAGAACTCCCACCCCTCCCCCTTGCGTATATCGCCGCGTTCGTTTTTAATGGGGCGACATCTTTTTCAACCCATATCTGGAGCGAGTATGCGAGAAGCGGATGAATTCGACAGGCCGCCGGGCCCGCTGTTCGGGCTTTGGAGCGCGTTTTATATCGACAAATGGCAGTTCATCAAGCGAAACCTCATGGGAGCCCGAAAAGAGCGCAAGCAAGCGTTCCGCGACACCCTGAAGCCGGGCGACCCGATGCCGGACGTGCGCTTGAAGACCTCGGACGACGCCGCTTTCGACCTCTCCGATTTCAAGGGCAAGAAGAACATCGTTGTCGAGTTCGGGGCCATCACGTGACCCCCCTACCGCCGGCAGGTGGCCGGCGTCGAGGATTTGCAGGATAAGTACAAGGATGAGGACGTGGTCTTCTTCGTCGTCTACTCCAAGGAGCCCCACGCAGGGGAGACGCGCCATTTCAAGAAGTACGCGCAGCACGAGACGTATGAACACAAGAAACAGTACGCGCAGGAGATGGTGTCGGAATTCGGGATGAAGGTGCCCGTGCTCATCGACGACCTGGACGAGAGCGTCGTGCACGCCTTCGGGCGCATGCCGAACATGACGTTCATCGTGGATAAGGAAGGCAAGATCGCCTACAAGTCCGACTGGATGGAGTCAGAGCGCATCGAGGAGTTGCTCGACAAACTGCTGGCCGAACAGACGGAGGCGGCGACCGCCTGACGAGGAGTCGAAGGATACGCCCCGCAAGCGGGGGCGAGCAGTATGATACAAGGATATACGGGCGGCCCATGCGGCGGGTCGCCCTTTTCCGTACGCATCGCGAAGGATGAGAAACTTGACCTCCACCGAATACGCATGGTTTCTGCCGACGGGAAGATACGGCGACGGGCACACCATCAACGCCAAGACGCCCGAGCGTCCCCCGACGGTGGAGTACATCTCGGAAGTCGCGCGCGCGGCGGAAGACGCGGGCTTCGTGAACCTGCTCGTGCCGACGGGTACGCATTGCCTGGACGCCTGGATGATCACCCTGGCCGTCGCGCAGCGCACCGGACGCATCAAGTTCTGCGTGGCCTTCCGGCCCGGGCTTTCGAGTCCCGTGCTCACCGCCCAGCAGGCGAACACGTATGACGCCGTAACGGGCGGGCGGCTCACCGTGAACGTGGTGACGGGTTCGACGCCTGTGGATCAAAAACGCTACGGCGACCACCTCGACCACGCGGAGCGCTACGCGCGGACGGAGGAGTTCCTGGACGTCGTGAAGGCGCTCTGGACGAGCGATGAGCCGGTGAGCTATTCAGGGAAATACTACCAGGTCGAGAACGCCACGCTGTACGCCGAGCCCGTCTCGAAGCCCCATCCCACGATTTTCCTGGGCGGAAGCTCGGAAGCCGGCCGCCGCGTGGGCGCCAAGCACGCCGACGTGCACATGATGTGGGCGGTAGCGCCGGAGCAAGTCGCCGAGGACGCGGCGGACATGCGACGCCGCGCGGAGGAAGTCGGGCGCGACGACCTTCGCTTCGGCTTGCGCCTCCACGTGATGTGCCGCGAGACCCAGAAAGAAGCCCGCCGCGCCGCGGAGGCGCTTTTAGAGGACAGCGCGCTCGAGAACACGCGGATGTGGGCCGACCAGAGGAATCGCTCCGAGAGCGAGGGCCAGCGCCGCATGAACGAGTTGTATGAGGGCGGCTCTCCCTGGCTCACAGATACCCTCTGGATGGGCGTGAACAAGGTGCGCTCGGGCGCGGCGGCCATGCTGGTCGGCACGCCGGACATGCTGGCCGCGGCGCTCAGGGAATACGTGGACCTGGGCGTCCGCAACTTCATCCTATCGGGCTGGCCGCATCTCGAGGAAGCCGAGATTTTCGGGCGCGAGGTGATGCCGCTCCTGGCGGACACGAACCCTGCGCGGCTCGACTCGCAACAGGTCGCCTAGAGCAAAGCGAACCCTCCCCTCTCACGACATAAGGACAAAAGATGAACTACCGCGTCTTCGACACCTCTGAAATCGACCACTCGCAGATTTACCGGCTCCTCATCGGCTCGGTCGTCCCCCGGCCCATCGCCTGGGTGAGCACGATGAGCGCTGCGGGCGTGGCGAATCTGGCGCCCTTCAGCTTCTTCACCATGGTGTCGCACCAGCCGCCGATGGCGTCGATTTCCGTCGGAGAGCGTGAGAACAAGCCAAAGGACACCGCGCGCAACATCCTGGACACCAAGGGCTACGTTATCCACACGGTGGTGAACGGCTGGGAGGAGGCGATGAACGTATGCGCGGGCAACTTCGCCCCCGATGAGAGCGAGTTCGAGGCGGCGGGTCTCGATATGGTCCCCGCAGACCTCGTGGACGCGCCGCGCATCAAGGACGCCCCGGTGGCGATGGAGTGCCGCTTTGAGCGCATGATTCCCTTTGGCAATGAGTGGGTGACGCACCTGGTCATCGGGGAGGTGCTCCGCTGGCACGTGCGCGAAGACCTGATACTCACCGATGAGGAGAAAGTATACATCGACCCCGCGAAGCTCCAGCCCGTGGGCAGGCTGGGCGGCCCCCGGTACTGCCGCACGCAGGACATCTTCGAGATGCAGGCCCCCTACATCCAGCCCGACAGGGTGCACCCCAACGACCCGGCGCAGAACGACGTCCAGGCGGTGAAAAAGGGTTCCTGAGCGCGGAGGGGCGGAGAAGGGGTTGTTGAAAAAACTCCTTGCAGGTAGGACCAACCCACTCCCCCCTTGAGGGTCGGTCTCCCTCGGGGAAGACCGACGGCAAGACGAGGGCGAAGCCCGAAGTCGCGCCGGTGGGGGGTATAATTCGAAGTGGCGATAAAACGCGATTCACCCCCCACCGCATCAGCCTTCGCAAAAAACGCTCGGCTTCTGTCGGGCTTTCCCCTCGGGAAGCCCGACCCCCTCAAGGGGGGAGTGATTTCATAAGCGAATGTCGATTAAGAAATTCACTCCCTGTTTTTTGAGGGACATTTTCAACCACCCCGAGAACCACGCCCTTGCGCGGTGGTTTCGCGCCCTAGTATCATCTCGCGGAAATTCATTTCGTTCACACAAAATCACGAGGGAAACGATATGAGAAAAACCATTCTGGCCGCCATGGTTGTAGGGCTTTGTCTGACCCTGGGCGCAGGGGCGGAGAATGCCCGTGCGATGGACGACGCCGTATCGAAGCACATGGTCGCTGAGGCGACACTGACGGCGCATTTCATCGCCGCAGCCATCAAGGCGGGCATGAGCAAAAAAGAGATTAACGCCGCTCTCGCCAAGGTGGCGAAGAACTCCGTGATCTCGGAGTTCTGGATCAGCGACGAAAAGGGCCGGATAGAGTTCACCAACATTCCCGGAACGAGTTTCAAGTTCCCCACCGACGTGAACGCCAAGTCGCAGGCGGCGCCTTTCGCCGCGATCCTGAGCGGTGCGAAGAAGATGGTCGTCCAGGGCTTTCAGGCGCGCGTGCTGGACGGCAAGTCCTTCAAGTACGTGGGCGTGGCGGGCGTGGACAAGGCCCGCATCGTGCAGGTCGGCGTGGCGGGGAAGAAATAGGGGCGCTGAATGGGGGTGTTGATAAAGCGCCGGTTTCGTAGGGACAGGTCGTGACCTGTCCCAGAGGCGGCGAGATTTTCTTCGTCATTCCGAGTGATGAGGGGTTGTTGAAAAAACCTCCTTTTCAGGGAGTAGAGGGGGCACCTCTCTCGACCGGAAAAACAACCCCCCGACCCCCAATCCGCCGCCTGATTGAGCAATGAAAGATGAATGAAATGGATGAAAATCTAATCCGGGAGATGGCGGCGGAAGCGCTCGACGTCGCGAGTGTCGATGGCGACCCCATCGCGCAATTCCGCCGCTGGTACGCGCAGGCGAGAAGCGCGGGTATACCGCGCGAGGACGCGATGACGCTCGCCACGCTGGGGCCCGGCGGCGCGCCCGCTGCCCGCATCGTCCTCTACAAGGACCTCGCAGACTTAGGCTACGCGGAGGCGGACTTTCCCTTCTTTACGAACTATGAGAGCGACAAGGCCGAGCAGCTCGCGCGCGACGCGAGGGCCGCCCTCGTCTTCCACTGGAAGCCCCCCGCCCGGCAGGTGCGCGCAGAGGGCGCCGTGGAATTTCTGCCCGCCGGGATTTCAGACGCCTATTTCGCCACCCGCCCGCGCGGCAGCCAGATAGGCGCGTGGGCCTCACCCCAGAGCCGCGTGGTGCCCTCCCGCGAATATCTCGAAGAACAAGAGCGCGCCCTGGAAGCGGAATACGCGGGCCGAGAGGTGCCGCGTCCCCCCCACTGGGGCGGCTACGTCCTGAAACCGCACTGCATCGAGTTCTGGCAGCACAGGGACAGCCGCCTCCACGACCGGGTGCGCTACACGCTGGAGGCGGGCGGTGAGTGGCGGGTCGAGAGGCTCGGGCCGTAGCACTCAACGGATGATTATGAAAGGAAAACAAGACATGTCCATGAAGAACCCGCCTCATCCGGGGCCTTCCGTCCGCCACGATTGCCTTGAGCCACTGGGCCTTAGCGTAACGGAAGGTGCTCGGAGGCTCGGCGTGAGCCTTAAAGGATTATCCCGCCTCGTCAACGGGCATTCCCGCATCTCGCCCGAGATGGCGATTCGCCTCGATAAAGCCTTCGGCGGAGGAGCCGAGGTGTGGTATCGCCTCCAGACGGCCTACGATTTCGCGCAGGCGATGAAAGAGACTGATTAGGGCGAGGCGAGCGGATAGGGAACGATAGCAGTTTTGTAAACGAGGAGATTAGCTCTTGCCGATTATTGATATCTTTTCGAGGCGAATGCGCCGAGCGGAAAAAACGGAACCCGATGTGTATCAATACGACGAGATTCCTGAAACTCTACGAGTCCAAGTATATCGCATCTTCAGTAAATCAATTGGCAACTCTTATTATAAGCTATTCAATGAAAGAAACAAAATCTGGGACAGACTTCGTGAAACTATCGCGCAGGAGTTGGGGCGAATAACCATTGCTCATCAAGATGAACCTAGAAAAGATTGCCTTCATTTTTTACAATCAGAACAAGATATCTACCAATGGATGGATTTAGTAGAACTTGGGATGCAGGCTATTGACCAAGATTGTCGGAAATACGGGTTTTATGATCGTCCCCGATGGGGCATTACACAAATACCAGATGACGCAATTAAAGAACTGAACTTTCGCTTTAGGGACGCAAGGCTTGGTTATCAGTATGAGAATGGTCAGATCGTTCGGATTGACAACCAACTGATCCACGCCGAAGTCACGAAACCCGCTCTGCAACTGTTATCTGATCCTCGTTTCAAAGGCGCAGAGGAGGAGTTTCTCAAGGCACACGAACATTACCGCACTCGGGAATATGAAGATTGCATCTCGAACGCGCTCAAAGCATTTGAGAGCACCCTGAAAGCGATATGCGATTTGAATAGCTGGGAATACTCACCAGGGCATAGAGCTTCCGATTTGCTGAAAGTAATTCGCAGAGAGAAATTACTTCCAGACTATCTGGATACCTCATTCGATCAGTTATACGGTACGTTGCATTCGGGCTTGCCAAAGGTACGTAATGAAGCAGGCGGTCATGGGCAAGGCGCGGTGCCCCGACAAACACCCGATTACATTGCCGCTTATGCTTTACATTTGGCCGCGAGCAAGATTGTGCTGTTGCTTCGTGCATTCCAAGCAACCGAAAGCAAGTGAGATACCCCCCTACGCCTTAATCCCCTGAATGCCCCAGGAGGTGTCCTTGGCCGTCACGAAGACGTAGTCCTCATCGCCCAGGATTGCGACAGAGTGGACGACGTCGGCCGGCATGTGGACGATGTCGCCCGCGGTGACGGTTTCGGTCTCGCCGCCGATGGTCGCGCGCGCGGAACCCGACAGGACGATGGCGAACTGCTCGTTGGGGTGTGAATGCGGCTCGGCAATACCGCCGGGCGGGATGCGCATCTTGCCGAAGATGATTCGCTCGCCCGTCACCCACGCGCCTTCGGTCGGGCTGTAGGCCTCACCCGCCAGGCCCTTTTCCATCGCCTCGGTGTCGTAGAAATAAGGGACGTGCTCTTCGGTTTTTTTCATCTCGGTGGGCGTGCCCTCTATCGTCGTCGCCGTGTCTTTCGCCACGATGAACTCGTAGTCCACCTCGCCCAGCACCTCGGCCGCGTGCACGGCGTTCGCGGGCCGGTAGGCGATGTGGCCGGGCGTCAGGACCCGCTCGTCGCCCTCGATGTTCAGGCGGGTGCTGCCCGCCAGGCAATAGCCGAACTGCTCGTTCGCGTGGGCGTGCGCGCTCGAGCGCGTGCCGGCGGGCATGCGCATCTTGCCGAAAATGAGCCGCTCGCCCGTGACCCATGCGCCCGCCGCCGAGCTGTAAGCCGCGCCCGCCAGGTTCTTTTCCATCTCGTCCGTCTTGTAGAAATACGTCATCGCCTTTGGTCCTTTCTCTTGAAAAATTATCCGCACCGCACAAAGCGGTGAATATCGCCCATCGGCGCGCGTCGGGCAAGTAGGGGGCGTTCACGAAAGTGGGGCATTCCTAAACATTTTCTTGTGGGATGGTCGTGTAGTGAAAAATAATGGTTGAATTTAGAAACCGAAACGGTTATAGTTAATGGTGAAGTTGATGAAAAGGTTCCTCCCCGATGACAAGGACCCAAGGGGTCCTCTCCAGCCTCCAGCGATGGAAGCCGGAGTAGTCGGGGAGGTCGCTTTTTGTGGCCTGCTATTCAATAGTAATATCTATTCCCACTCCGAAAAATATCGAACTCGCTGCGTACTGCTCTCTTGATACGGTCGTAAAAGTGCATATTATTTCTATTCCATTTCTGAAACACCGCCCAGCAACAGTAGTCCGCCACTTGCAGTCCGTAATGCGACCGTGATGCGTGGTGTAGAATCCGATACTTCATTCCCTCCGGCAACATCTCGGCCAACGCAAGGCGTGTTCCTTTTTCGACGGCTTGCCGCTTTCTGTTCACCGGAAGCCTGTCGGTAATCACGATGACCTCTTCGGCGTCTGCATTCAACTCTCTGGGCAAAACGAATTTCAACAGGTAGCCGATCATCTTCGGATAGAAACGTCTGTCCGCCTGCAAAGCCGGACCGGTCTTTCGCTTCTCGACCACAAGAGCGTCAATCCGCATATTACGCATACCGCCAAGATTTTCTGCGATCAGGTTGAACACGCCATTGCGCACATGCCTGTTGTCATCGGAGCAGTGGAAATACTCCATGTCCAATCCGTATTCGAGACAATCATGTTTGTAGTCATTCAGCACATTATAGACCGGAAACGGCCGGCGCATACTGACGCTCGTCAGCACGAAGTAGCGCGTTCCTTTGTGGCTGAAATCGAGATTGCCCGCCTCGTCAAGAAAAATGTAGGCGCAACGACTCATATCGTCTTTTAATCAAATCCATAAATAGACTACGGCGGCGTTTACAAATTCATATTCAGAAGGTGGACTATCACCCATCAATGCGCGTCGGGCAAGGGGGAACGTTCACCACAATGGGGCGTTCACGAACGTGGGGCGTTAATAAAACGCCCCACTACAGAGCATGAACTCCCCCCTGCGGGTTGCGCTAGATCAGGTCATCCACGGTGACGCCGAGCGCTTCGGCGATGGCGGCCAGCGTTCTCGTCGAGCCCGTGCGCCTGCCCGTCTCGATTTGGGAGAGGTAGACCGGGTGGACCCCGGCGGCGGCCAGATCACCCTGCTTCATACCGCGATGATTACGGTACACGCGAACAGGGTTTTCACCGGCCAGGAGGCGACCCGCCACATCGACGGGAAAGGACTCGCCCCCCTCCGCCTTGGGCGCGATCGTAAAGCCCCTCATCGCTCATGAGCGCCTCGGCTTCCCCGTTCGACATGACGTTCTCCTATCCTCGGTGCACCTGACCGCGCGAAACGATGTGCAGCACGTTGATGACGCAGACGCCGACTATCACCCATCCGCGCGCGCCGGGCAAGCAGGGGCGTTCACGAGGGATTGTTGAAAAAGCCCCCCTGACAAATACTCCTCCTCGGTCGGAATTGACCACCGCCGGAATGACGAACAAAGCCGCACCGCCTCGTAAGGACAGGCACAGGGGCCTGTCACTACGGTCCCCTCCCCGGTCGGCTACATCCGCCGAATCACGAAATCAGGACTTTTTCAACAACCCCGACAAGGGGAGCTTTCTCAACAACCACGCATCCCCGCGCGGCATCTCTCCGGATTGACGGGCGGCGGAGTCCGTAATAGGTTTCCGAAAGAGGGCGGCCCCCCGGGGGCCGCGCGCAAACCCTTCGCGCCCGAGGGGAACTCCCATGCCGAACCAAACTGCCGCGCCGATGTGGCGGATGATTCTCCCGCTCCTCATGGCGGCGCTCCTGCTTTCCCCCGTCTTTGCCTGTGCGGAGGGGTTCTACGTCCGCGCCGCCCTGGGCGTCGACCGGACGCTGGAGACGCGCTTTCGCGACGTCGACCCCACGCGCGAGGACGTCGCCGCCCTCTACGGCGACGTAACCGGGATCGACGGAAACCCGACGCAGGCGGTGGGCGACTTCGGCACCGGGGCGGGCTTCTCCCTCGGCCTGGGCCGCGTCCTCACGCCCACCCTGCGCCTCGAGGCCGCCCTCGCGCACCACCCCGAGCTCGCCTTCGAGGGCGACGCCAACTACCGCGGGACCCCGGGCAGCCAGTCCGTCACCGCCGACCTCTCGGCGACCTCGGTCATCCTGACGGCTTACCTGGACCTCCCGCGATTCGGCGGCCTGCGCCCGTTCATCGGGCTGGGCGGGGGCCTGTCGTACGTCCGCATCGACCGGACGCTCATGCGTTTTCCGGGCCTCTCGCAGACGACCACCGTCCCGGGCGGGCGAAGCCTCAACCTCGCCTGGACCGCATCGGCGGGCGTCGCGAAACCGCTCACCGAGCGGCTCACCCTCGACGTCGCCTGGCGCTACGCGGATTCGGGCGCTGTGGAGACCGCTCAGGGGAACATCCGCGTCCTGCGCCCGGACCGCGACCTCTCGATCCTCATCGGCAAAACGCGCGCGCGCCTCACCGGCCACGGCGTATGGATTTCCCTGCGCTACGCCTTCTAGAACGGACGCGCGGGACGCGGGCGGCCGAACGACCCGGCCCGCGAGAAGAACCCGCGCGCAATTGCCCGCATTTACCTTTCGCGCGCATTCGGGGGATTCCGGTATCATGGCGGAGCCGGTCGCTTCGCTCCCGGATATGGAAACCCTTCCCGGTCGGGTCAAACGCTCGCTCATCACTCGCGTGAAACCCTTCCTCATCGGTCGGGTTTTATATCCGAAAATATCGATAAATATAGATAAATTCACGGGGTTTTTCGATAAATTATCGAGGGGAAATGCGGGGAATTGCGGAGCCCGGATGCAGGCAGATGCGCATGCGAAAACCGGTTCCGACGGCTGGGTCCCGCCGCCGAATTCGGGCGCAGGGGAATTCTGCCATGAACAGCTATTCACGCGATGACGGCAAATGCGCGGAATTGCGGGCAGGTGCGGGGGTGATGGGCGGTAATTTCGTGAATCGGCGGTTCTATCGTAGAATCGGGGGCGGTACGCCCGCCGACACGGTTCGGTGGGACTGTCGTAAGTAATTGTATTCAGGCGTCTTACCAGATCAATCAATAACGACGTGTTCGCGGTGAGGCTCTCCCAGGTGCTCCATTCCCGTCTCGGTGACGAGGACGGTATATTCCGCGTGCACGCCGCCCTCCCCGAATTTGCCTGAGGGCAACTCCACCGAGAGCACCGCGCCCGCGGGCAGGGAAATGTCTGAATTTGCAGGCAAAAACGGATCGTCGAGCTTCACGGGCTCGCTCAGCGTATAGGGCAGCTCGCGCGCCTCGATGCCTATCGTGTGTCCGCAGAAGGCGCCGTTGTAGCGCGGCAGGCCCGATTTCTTCGCCGCCGCCACCGCCGCGCGAAAAATCCCGGACGGCTTCACCCCCGCCCTGATCACCCCAAAGGCGGCCTCGAGCCCCGCCTGGATGGCGCTCCACTGCGCCTTGCGCTCCGCGTTCGGCTCGCCGAACGAGCCGCAACAACCCACATCCCCGCAGTAGTGGTTCAGCCGCATCCCAGCATCGAAGAAAAAGCCGTCTCCAGGCTCGAATTTCCGCTCAGAGGGTGGGAAAATCGAGGCCGAGCGCCTCCCGCCACCTAGATGAAACCAACTCCATTTCCCGCCTCCTGCGGCCACGGTGCGGTAGTAGTGGCTCGCCACCTCGCGCTCGGTTCGCCCCACGGCCATCTCCTCGTGAAACGCGACGACGGCTTGTTCGTTCAAGAGCGCCGCGGCGCGCATGCGCTCGATCTCTTCTTCCGTCTTTTGAAGGCGAATCAGGCGAAACAGGCTCGAGGCATCCATAAAAGATACACCCGGCAGAGCCGCTTCCAGGGCACCGCGCGTAGCCGGGCGAATACCTTCGTTATCGAGCGCCACTTTCCCGCTCGACAAACCCCGCTCACGTAATATCCTGAGCAGAGCGTCCACAGAATTCGCCTCCCGCGGGGCGTCTTCGGCGATGAGAGATATGTAATTCCTCTCTTCTTCGGTAGCTCCCGCTTCGCCGGGCGCCATATCGAGCGCCGAACGGGGGCCATAGCCCCTCACGTCCTCGATCCACGACCCTGTTGCTGCATAATAGGTCTCATCCTGACGGGAGAGGATTAGCCCCGGAGGTGAGGACTGATCGCGAAAAAACAACGCGAATGTCTCCGTCGTGGCGTCGCCATATGTGTATTGCGCCCACCCCTGAAAACCCGAAAGATACAAGACGTTGTGACGTGTGGTCGCTATCAGCGCGTCGAGATCGAATCTCTCCATGTACTCAAGCGCGCGTTGTTTATGAAAAAGCATTGATACCCTCTCAGGAAGAAGAGCGAATTATTGTTGGGACTAGTTTCGCTTGTAATCCTTGATCTGCCGGATGAGCGGAATCGCGCCGCAAACCAGGCCCGCTACCAGCATGGTGATACTGAAGAAAATGACGAACAAAATAAACGTGATGAAACAGACGAACAATAGGATTCGCTCGTATTTATAAAGCCTCCCCAGAAGCCAGCCTTGTGTGCCCGCCGAAAAAGCGATGAACCCCAGGAGCGTCATGGATGCGGAGAGAGCGACACGCAAAGGATGCGCGAACGTAAGCAGGGCCGGGTCGAACATGAACAAAAACGGCACGATAAAGCCGACGATGGCGAAGCGAAGAGACATCATGGAGGTCTGGAAATAGGACGCGCCCGCCAGTTTGGCTCCCACGAGCGAAGCTATCGCCACGGGCGGCGTAATGGCGGAGAGAATCGCGAAATAGAAGATGAACATATGGGCGGCGACACGGTCTCCTTTGGCGGCCACGAACTCCTTCACCCATTCGGCTCCGTAAACATGCGTAAGTTCAGGACCTACGAGTTTAATCAGCACGGGGCCGCCCAGAATGGCGAGCAGCACGTATGCCGCCGTCGTCGGCATGCCCATTCCCAAAATCGCACAGCAAATCGCAGTGAGCAGGAGCGCAACGAAAAAGCCATCGAGACCGATATAATAGGCGCACCCACCGCCCGCCGCAGGGCCGATAAAGCATATATCCTGAGCGAGAGCCTCGATCATATAGGCGAATTTGTTTCCCACGCCCGTGATGGTCAAAACCTGAACAACGACCTCGATGGTGGCCAGCGTCACGGCGAACTCCGCCCCTTGCCTTCCACCTACTCTTAAAGCATCGCGAATGCTGAAAATCCAGTTCGCGGCACTCTGCGCGGCTTGTACGCCTGCGCCAGTCTCGCCCGTATTCTTTGCCCGCTGCAGGTAGGTGAACGGATTACAAGATACGGCCAGCACCTGTTTCATGCTCGGCGTTGCGCTCTCGGCGTCAGATTCTTCCGAGCCGAATGAAAAAATAACCTTCTGCACGATAATGGCCAATCCAAAAAAGATCAGGCCGTCATAGATGAACCCGAAGGGAACGAACCATTCGCCGAAATTCGCTATCGCGGGGACAAGCGCATAAATCCCTTTTTGCACGTAATATGCACCCACCCAAATCATGACAAAATACCAGGGTATTGTCGTAGTAGGCTGCGCTCCATTCCCCCTGAAAACAGACCATGCACTGAGCAAAGCAAGCACAATGGCGGCCCCGGCCACGCCCGAAGACCAGCCGAAAGCACTCCATAAGGCCAGCAAAGTGAGCGGGAAGATGGCAAGCCAGCTACGCTCTATCTCATTCCTGAATGCACCCACCCAGGAGAAGATGCGGGTGAAAACACTAACCAGAACAAACCCGGTGACACCCAATGCCAGAGCGGCCCGTATTGCCGCGCCCCAAGTTGGTTTCCCGTATATCCCCAGTGGCACTCCGAAACCCAATTCGAAAATCGAGAAGAAAGCAAAAAGGAAGAACGCAAAAACCCAAAACGTGACCGGCACGAAAACGAATATTTCATCTGCGATTGTCTTATCGCCCCTCCTCATCGTGCCCAGGAATTCCGCCACTCTCCGGTAAAACCAAACGCCCACCATGATGAATACTGACATGACGCCCGCAAACACAGGCGTTCTGCCCTCGAAGAGGAAATAGACCAAAAACGCGAGGGGCACGAGATAGAACCATCCGTTCTTCAGTTCCGTTTTCCAACTTGGTATCTCGGAAGCTGGCAATGGCTGGATATTCAGCGCACCGGCCGCAAAGTGGATGTTGATCCCCACGATGGTGAAATACAAGATGGCCGGTATAGTGGCGTATCCGATAATCTGGAAATACGGCACTTCGATAAGTTCACTCATAATGAAGGCGCCCGCCCCCATGACAGGAGGCATGATCTGCCCCCCGCTGCTGGCCGCAGCCTCCGCCGCTCCGGCGATGTGCGGGCTCAGCCCTATTCGTTTCATCAGGGGAATCGTGAACGTGCCGGTGGTCACGACGTTACCAGACGCGCTGCCCGACACCGTACCCATGAGCGCACTCGACCCCACTGCGGCGAGACCGGCGCCCGCGCGCATTTTCCCGAACATGCCTAAAGCGAAATTCACGAAAAACCGGCCGGCGCCCGATTCATGCAGAAACGCTCCTAAAATAAGGAACATGATGATGAAGGTAGCCGAAATAACGACCAGAAAACCCAGTACGCCACCGATAAAGTCCGTCGAGAGTTTCGCCTGAAGTTCGAGCCACGTATGGCCGCCATGCCCGAAAGGAGGTGCGAACAGATTGCCCCAAATCCCATAGACGAAAGCAATAACCGCCAATGTTGGCAGGGGAGGCCCGAAACAACGCCTCGTCAATTCGAGAGCGACGACAAGCATGACGAAGCCGACCCGCGCATCGCCAATCGTCGGGGCGCCGGGGCGGTCAACCATTTCCTCATGATAGTAGAACAAGTACAGGCAGGCGGTTGCCACGAAAAAAAGCATGCCGGCGTTCAGGCCAATGGTGAACCCGGCCGGAAAAGGATGCGCAGGGTATTCTTCAAATACCTCTTTGATTCGTCTTTTGGCCCAAAAAAGAGGGAAAGCGAACACAATTACCGGCCAAAGGGACAAGACACTTCTCACCTCATCGCTTTGCCCGGACCATAAACTTACACGCCATCCGATTAGAATAAGCGCCACAAAGAAAACCGCGAGGTAAACACCCGCCTTTTTCACCCCTTCGGCAGGCCTGAAGAAAACGGCGAACAAAGTCCACATCACAGGAATAGCGGAACATGCGATCAGCAACCACCAGAGTGTGGGTTCATGTGTGCTTTCGGGCAAAGAATCCCAATACAAGAACAAAATCGGCGCAGGAACAAAACTCAAAACCCATAGCAAAAGCGCGAGCCATGACTTCTCGACAACCATCATCGCTATCCATATAACGAACGGTAGCGCATAAACCCACCAAACACTCGCATCAGACCAACCTTCTCCCATTTCATAAACGAAATAGTAGAAAATCACGGTGGGAACCAAGGACAAAAGATACAAAACGGGAAGAAAATTCAATTTGCGAATTTTATCCCCATATATCTGAGGCATCGCCCCGGCGCCGCCGATGAGGAGAATGGTATAGGCCAACAGCATGTGCATGTTGGGGTGCATCTCACCCGGTAAAGGCCGCAGATAGACTGCGGATATGTGGTACAAACCCGAGAGCACGCATAGCCAGGAGGTGATAAAAACCAGAGCCCTTACGAGAGGAGCCGACTGGTTGGGTTCTGATTCAGCAGTCATGTTTCTCCTTCCTTCTCCACTATGGGAAAACCTTCATTGATAGATAAAACTATATATGAATTATCCCATTCTAACGGATTGCCTGATTGTTCCGCCAGTGACTCACTACCATTCTTAATTCACCTTACATTTCACATGCTTGACCAAACCACATCGTTTTGCTTTATTATAGCGGCATCAACCCAAAGTAAAGGGCCGGCATTTTTCATGAGTTTCGACATATAAAATCGAAACAGCAGGTAATTTTCACTACTTCCAAAGGAGATTCAAATGAGGAAAACCACACTTCGGCTGATTACGTTGGCAGCAGGCCTTGCCCTGGTTATCAGCGCGGCCCCGGCGGCGGATGCAGCCAAAATCCTTCTGGGAACGTCCCAGCCAGGAGGCGCCACCTTCGAGATCGGAACCGCGATGGGCAAAGTCATCACGGATAACTCGGGCGGAAAAATTTCCGTAGATGCAGCCGTCACCGGTGGTTCCACCGCAAACGTCCGCATTCTTCAGAAAAAGAACAAAATGCAGCCTTTCCGCATGGGCATGGCTACGGCGCCGGCCGTCGCATGGGGGCAGACGGGCAGAAAACCCTTCAAGAAACCCCAGGACGTTCTGGCCCTTGGAGCCCTTTACCCGTTGACGGTCGTCTACACCACATTTAAGACCACCGGAATCAAGAAATGGTCAGACCTCACCGGCAAACGATTCGTCGTTGGCGGTCGTGGCGGCTCAATTTACATCGTCACGCAGCTTGCTCTGAAACACAGCGGCATTAAAGCGAAAAGAGAATTCTTCAACAACAACCAGAATTCGGCCGCCATCAAAGACCAAAGAGTGGACGCAGGCTTTTTCTTCCTGAACGGTGGCGTTCCCGCACCCGTGTACATGGACCTCGCCCGTACGCTCTCCGGCAAACTCCATTTCTTCGGTCCCGATGAAGCCACCATTAAAAAGCTGGCTGTGAACGAAGCGGGCATCGTACGCGATATCGTGGGCGCCGGCTCCATCCCCGGTTACAACAAGGACATCATAAGCTGGGGCCAGATGTGGTCTTTGATGACCAACAGCAAAATGAGCAACGACAATGCATATGCGATTGTCAAAGCCCTGTACGACAACCACAAGCAAATCACCAAATACCACCCGGCCGGAAAATTCATCACCAAGAAAACCGGACTTCGCGGTCTGAAGAAACTCAAAATGCACCCGGGTGCAGCTCGTTACTGGAAAGAAGCGGGCATGTAAGCTTCACCGAAACACTAAAAGCCCCCTGCTTCGGCGGGGGGTTTTTTGTTGCCTGTTCAAGTTTGCCATTAACAATAAAAAAAATGTTACAGTTGAACCTCACCCACATCTGAAAATTCATTCCCGGGAGAAGAAAATGAGCACATCCGGTTTTGAGACATTTCATCTCGTAAAACCCGATGAAGCCGAAGGTGAAGTATCACAGATTTATGACGAAATATGCCGGTTAAAAGACCCGCGCTGGCTGGGACCTTTGTTCGGGTTTTTCGCTCATGTACCTGGTCTCTTGCGTGGATTCTGGGAACTACAAAAACGTCTCGAAGTGCTGGATGGCCACATTTCACGTGAGTTGACCAATCGCATAGCCATGGTTTGTGCGGTCGCCTCAGACTGTCCACGATGCGTGAATTTTCACAAAACCGACCTTGTCCACCGCATGGAACTCGATGAGTATGAAGTGGAAAAACTCCATGACTTTGAAAATGCAGATTTGCCTGAAGCGGAAAAAGCGGTATTCCGAGTGGCCAGAAAACTCACGCTCAACGAACAAATGAGCGACGAAGAGTTCCAGGCGTTGCGCGTGCATGGCTTTGACGAGCCGGCAATCGTGGAAATCGTTTCAGTCGCCTTACTGGAGGGCGGCTTTGCACGTCACGCGAGCGTCCTCGCGCGATTTGAAGACGGTATGGACTGGCCGGCACAACATACCCCGTCCGCCGAATACCGAAGCGTCATCGACAGTTAAGGGTTCGTGCGCAGACAATATCCGAACAAAAATTTATTTATCGCCTGGGCGTTCCTGGGAAAGGCTCATCCGTGAATGGATACTCTCGCTGGTCTTGCTTGCCCGCTTATTCTTTTCCAGAACCAAGGACCTTTTGGGTAGCATTTTCTTCGAAATACTGTACTGAGTCGTGTCGGCAGGGTAGTTGTAAAGCGTGACAAGACACGCATCGGTTTCAACGCGAGTTTCCTCGGCAACTGCGCTGGACATGCTCATCAGAAAGAAAACAATGATCCCCAACATTTTAAGATAGCGCATTCAAAAAACCCTCAAGAACTATAGCGTTAAGACACGCAAGTGAGAATTATAGCATGTCATTGATGAAATGATTTGTCTCATTGAACATTTCCTGAAAATTTTCGTATCGATAAACAATCCCATCCCCGATAAGGTTTAGGTTAGTCCTAAAAAACTGCAGCTTTACAAATTTGATGGGTGATGGTACGCATTCGTTCGCCCATTTATTTGGGAGCTATATTACCTTACTTGGAAGCGAGGTCCCGTGCCTGAATCCAAGAACTTGCTCAGAATGATGGAAATCGACAAATCCTTTCCGGGCGTTCATGCGCTCAAAGAAGTCGATTTCGATCTCGCCGAGGGCGAAATTCACATTCTGTTGGGTGAAAACGGGGCCGGAAAATCCACACTCATCAAAATTTTGGCAGGCATGTATCACGCCGACTCAGGCCAAATCGAGATTAGCGAAACACCCACCATTATCCCCGACGCCAGAACCGGGCGCGATTTGGGAATCAGCGTCATCTACCAGGAACTGAACCTGGTGCCTGATCTGAGCGTGGCCAAAAACATCTTCCTGGGTCGTGAACCGGTACTGCCTGGCATCATGAAGCGTGTGGATTGGGCTAGAGTCGAGCAAGAATCCCTCGCAATCATGGAGCGCCTGGACGTGAAAATCGACGTCAACGCGCCGGTCCGCTCTCTAAGCGTCGCGGATCAGCAAATGGTGGAGATCGCCCGGGCTCTTGTATTTGACTGCAAAATATTGGTGATGGATGAGCCCACATCTTCTCTGAGCGGGCATGAAATCGAGGAACTTTTCAAGGCCGTCAACCGGTTGCGAGAACACGGTGTCGGCATCATTTACATCTCCCACCGCCTTGAGGAAGTCCACGAGATTGGAGATCGCGTCACCGTCCTGCGCGACGGGGAATATATGGGCACGTGGGAAGTCAAAGAGGTGGAACTCGATTTCCTGATCACGCAGATGGTGGGGCGCACACTTGATGAGAAATTCCCCTGGACACCCCGTGAACATGGAGAAGTAGCTTTGCGGGTGCGTGGACTCACCCGAAACGGCGTATTCGAAGACATCAACTTCGACCTCCACTATGGAGAAATCGTCGGCCTCTCGGGTCTCGTAGGGGCAGGGAGAACAGAAGTGGCGCGGGCCGTAATGGGCGCGGATCCCGTTGATAGCGGCACCGTAGAGATGACTCGTGCGACAAAAGAAAAAGAAGAGATACAAAATCTCCCCCACTATCCGCTCTGGATGGCCATCTTGGACGTGGTTGTCTTAATTATGGCTTTGCCCTTGTTCACCGTAATTTTTCAGGGAATTTACGATCCTGTCACGCTCAACATGAATTCACCGCCACCGCTATTCAGTGGCAAGTGGTTTTATGAATGGATCATCGGCGGACCGTTATACAATATACCGAACGGCCCCACCCCCTATATCGTCGCCGCCGGGTTGGTCGTTTTACGGCAAGCGGGTCTCTGGTTTATGGAGCGGCAGTATCATTGGCGCACTTTGGTCATCGACTTCGCAAGCTGGTACGCCCTCGCGATAGGTGCGATGGTCATTACGAGTCTGTTCACTCAGAATTTCGTTCTCGAATGGGTCATGATCTGGGGTGGCGTCGCTATGGTTCTGATTCGATTCTTGACAATCCTTACCTATGAGCGCAAGTGGACTCCAACCTTGGCCATACGACGCGGGCTGGGGCTATTGCCCGAGGACAGGAAAACCCAGGGCCTTACCCAGGTTCTCTCGGTCGCCTTTAACACCACAAGCGCGAATCTCCGCCGCCTCATTAAACGGTGGCTGCTCAACTTGACCATGGAAAAAGATCTCGTAGATGAACACATCAATCAGCTAAAAATCATGACGCCGGATCAGGAGACGCAAATACGCTTCCTGTCAGGCGGCAATCAGCAAAAAGTCGTTCTCGCCAAATGGCTCTTCAGACGCGCGAATGTACTCATCTTTGATGAGCCGACTCGCGGAATAGACATAGGCGCAAAATTCGAAGTTCACTCGCAAATGCTGCAACTTGCCAAAGACGGCGCCGCCGTCATGATGATCTCGAGTGAATTGCCCGAGATTCTTGGAATGAGCGACCGCATTCTGGTCATGCGAGAAGGACAACTCACTGCAGATATCGGCAGAAACGATGCGACACAGGAACAAATACTGCGTTATGCCATGACCGCGGATTGATCCGCGTTTGGAGGTAGATTGAATGAGCGCCGCAGCTTCAACGGGTAATGAGAAACTCTTTCTAGGTTACTCGGTCAAGGATATTCCCTTTGAGCGCTTACTCCTCATTTCCGCTTTCATAGTTTTGATGATTTTCTATACTTTCGCGACAGAAAATTTCCTCACCCTCGAAAACTTTGTGAATGTAGTGCGCCGTGACGCATGGCTCTTTTTCATAGCCTATGCCCAAACATTGGTCATCATTTCGGCAGGATTCGACCTTTCACAAGGCTCAATCATGAGCGTAGTGAGCGTCATGGCCTGGAGTGCGATGCTGCATTTCGGGTTTTTCATCGGCCTCATCGCCGGCCTCGGCATCGGCCTGCTGTGCGGCGTCATCAATGGATTTTTCGTCGGCGTGGCAAGGGTGCAGCCGTTCATCGCGACATTGGGGATGCTCTTCATCGGCAGCGGCGCAGCCCAGCTTTGGACCGGCGGCCTTCAAATGGGGGGTGCGCGCGAGGGCGCAACTTTGCCCAAACACGTCGAAGATGCTTATGTCCTTTTGGCTAAAGGAAACCTGGGTCCCATTCCCTTCACCTTCATCTGGATAATTATCGCGCTGGCCACGATGTGGTATCTGCTCAAATACACCCGCTTCGGCACTTATGTGTACGCCTTGGGTGGAAACGAACAAACAGCGATTTCCGCAGGCATCAACTTTCCCGCCATGAAGATCGCCATTTTCGGCATAGGCGGTCTTCTGTGCGGTTTCGCGGGCCTTCTTCTTTCAGCAAGTGTCAGCGCGGCGGGCGAACCGAGGCTGGGCGGTGGCGATCAACTGCTCCAGTCGATCGGAGCGACCATCATCGGCGGCACGCATATTTTTGGCGGGCGAGGCGGCGTGTTAGGTACGACGCTGGGTGTTTTCCTGATCATATTCCTGGTGAACGGACTGAACATCATGGGAATCGATACCTACCGGCAACAAATAGTTGTCGGCTTGGTGATTCTCGCTTCAATCTGGGTGAGCACCCTGCGTGAGCAAAAAAACTAAGGGAGATAATAAATCATGGCGAATGTAGCGGAGGCTCCTGTCAGACCTTCTGCCTCCTTATTGGCCAAGTTCAATTACGAGAAATATGGTTTGCTCGTCGTGTTCATCATGATGATGCTCATATTTTACATTCTCCAGTTGATGGGCTACGTGAACAACTTTATCGAAGCCCATAACCTGACCAACCAACTCAGAAACGCTTCTCTACTGTTCTTCATCGTCGCCGGACAAAGTATGGTGCTCCTGGTCTCAGGCATCGATTTAAGTCAAGGGTCCTTGCTCAGCCTCTCAAGTGTGGTGATGGCGCAGGGCATATTGGACTTCGGCCTGGCCGTGGGCGTGTTGATGGGTATTGGAATGGCGACGATGTTCGGTTTTATCAACGGCTACCTCGTGGGCCGTGTGAAAATACAACCTTTCATCGTCACCTTGAGTATGCTTTTCATCTGCGCCGGCATCGCTTTGGTATTCACGGGCGGACGCACGATTCACCAGTTCACTGGTGAGCAAAAAGACATCCTGCAAACCATCGGCCTCACGGATTTCTTTCATATTCCCGGCACGCTGTTCATCGCCATATTCTTTTTCATCATTCTCTATCTGCTGACGAAACGTACGGTGCTCGGCCGGGCAATCTATCTGACGGGCGGGAACGAAGAGGCTGCGCGTCTCTCAGGCATAGATACCGGCAAGGTGAAACTCATATGCTATTTGATCAGCGGCATCTGCGTAGGCATCACCTCGTTCCTTTACCTGGCGAGACTCCCGGCCACGAACGGCCTCGCTGGATTTCAACTTGAATTCCAGTCATTGGCGGCCACCGTGGTGGGGGGCACGACGTTTCACGGTGGTGAGGGCGGTGTGACGCAAGCTGTGATCGGGACGCTGTTCCTGACATTTTTGCTCAATGGCCTCATACTCTTGGGTGTAGGCACATTCGCCCGGGAGGTAGTGGTAGGCGTTTTACTTATTACGGCAGTTGTTTTGAGTTCCCGCAAGCGGCGGGAATAGAAAATATGTTCATAGGGTAGTCAATTTTTCCCTTTCGCGGAGGAGAGCGCTTCGTCCGTGAAACCCATTCTGCGAGGAGGAGATTCAAGATGAAAAAACTGTTCCGCTCTTTCATGATTCTCGCTTCCGTCGTCACATTCTTGTTTGTGTCGATGGCGGCGGCCCCGGACGCTGACGCCCGGGTGAAGGCGAAAAAGAAATACAAAATAGCCGTCGTCGTGCCGAACGGCGTCGACCCCTATTTCTTCTCGAAATGGTACGGCAGCGTCCAGGCGGCCAAAGACGCCGGCGTGACCGTGACCATGTTCGACGCGGGCGGCTACGAGTTCCTGCCCAAGCAGGTGGCCCACGTGGAGGACATCATCGCGGCGAAGTACGACGGGATGATCATCTGCCCGATCAGCACCAAAGGCATGGTGAACGCTGTACACAAGGCGATGGACAAGGGCATCAAGGTCGTCGTGGACAACATTGACCTCGACAGCGCTCGCGTCAAAAACCGCGTCATGAAAAACAGCTATGAATTGGGCCTTCTCATCGGCGCCACCATGGCCCACGCCATCAACTACCAGGGTAAAGTCATGATGCTGCCCGGACCCAGCGGCATCGAAATGGTGACCTCCATGGCCAAAGGGTTTGAGGACTACCTGAGCCACTATCCGAAAATCAAGGTCGTGGCCAAGGAATTCACCAAGTCCAACGTGCAGCATGCCTACCAGACGGCGGAGGACCTGCTCAAGAAGCACCCGGACGTCAAAGGCATTTACCCTTGGGCGACACTCATCGCCCGCGGTACGGTGGACGCCGTGAAAGCGGCCGGCTACAAGCCCGGCCAGATCAAGATCGTGACGCACAACCTCGTCGTCGGCATCGAGAAAGACATTCGTGACGGCTGGGTGCATGCGGCTGTCCTGGCCGAGCAGATCGCCATGGCGAAAGAAGCCGTCTATAACGTGATCGACCTGATTGAAGGCCGGCAGCCCCCCGGCGCGCCTCATCGCGGCGGCACGCTCAGCTATATCAAGAACTACATGGCCTACCAGCACAACCTCGACATTCTGGATCGAAGCGGCATCGAAGCGCCCAAGAACTGGATGATCAAGCGCCAAAAGCGCGCGACGAACATCGTGGGCGGCAAACGCCGTTAAGCATTATCCCCACTGAAAGTCAAAACCCCCGTCGGGTAAAACCGGCGGGGGTTTTTCATAAGCCCTCTTATCTCGCCTACAACCCTTTCACGTATATGCTGAGCCCCATTCGCCCTGTCGACCCGCCGGGTTGTGGATCCGAAATCTCATCCGTCTGAACATCTCCTGCCCCATCCACGGCCCGCACCGTCACAGGATAGAATCCGTTTTTCTCAAAACGCATGGGAAATGCCCAGAGGCTCCAGGCGAGAGGCCCCAGCGGCTTCTTGAGCAATGCGGGCGCCCAGGGCCGAGAATACTTCCCCTGTCCATAAGTCACTTCCACCCTGTGGATTCCCCGCTCCCCCGCGAATGCGGAGCCCACGAGCCAGACTTCAGACGCCTGAACCTCCACGCGCCTTCTGGGAGCCTCGAACCGGCTGAGCGTCTCCACAATCGCCTCATCGGACCAGCCTCTCCTTTGCCAATAGCCGCCATGGCCCTTCGTCGTAATCTCAATGGATTCAATCCACTTGACGTTCTTGAGGCCGTAAGTCCCAGGCAATAGAAGTCTGAGCGGAGCGCCATGATCCCGGGGAAGAATTTCCCCGTTCATACGGGTGCAAAGAAGCGTTCTCGAATCGAATGCCTGCTCGATAGATATCGCATCATGGTATCCATCCGCCGCGCGAAAAATCACCCTGGCGGAAACCGAGCGGCGAACGTTTTCCTCCACACCGGAGCGCTCAAGGAGGGTCTTGAGCGGCACTCCCTCCCACAAGGCGTTCCCTATCTGCCCGCCGCCCACCGGGTTTCCGATGCAGGTCATCGTCGCCCAGGTTTTCTCCTGCCTGAGCGCGCTCAACTCCGCGTAAGCAACGGAAAGAGGCTCGGTTACTTCACCCTTGACGTTCAGCCGCCATTCCCGGCGGGAGAGCTTGGGCGCTGAATGGCCGATGCTCTGCACGTAGAATTTGTCATTCGCCGTGACTTCGGGAACCACACGCGCGGCGAACTCGAGGATGCCCTCTCCGGGCCTGGGCGTCTCGACGGGACGGCTGTTCAGCCAGTCGAACAGGCGGCCCATCATCGAGGCCTGCGCGTCGCGCGGGATTCCGACCACGGCCAGGGGCGCGACTCGCCCCGCAACCTGCAGCAAGCGGCGTCTGGTGACGTTCATGGCGCTCCTTAACCAAGAAAACCGCCCCCGATTCTACGATAAAACCGCCGATTCGCGAAATTAACGCCCATCACCCCCGCACCTGCCCGCAGATCCGCGCATTTGCCGTCATCGCGTGAATAGCTGTCCATGACAGAATTCTCCTGCGCCCGGATTCCGCGGCGGGCCCCGGCCGCCGGAACCGGTTTTCGCAGGCGCATCTGCCTGCATCCGGGCACCGCAATTCCCCGCATTTCCCCTCGATAATTTATCGAAAAACCCCGTGAATTTATCTATATTTATCGAATTTTTCGGATATAAAACCCGACCGATGAGGGAGGGTTTCACGCGAGCGATGAGCGAGCGTTTGACTCGACCGGGGAGGGTTTCCGTATCCGGGAGCGAAGCGGCCAGCTCCGCCATGATACCGGAATCCCCCGAATCCGCGCGAAAGGCAAATGCGGGCAAATGCGCCCCCGGCTCGATGGCGGCGCCCCGATAAACCCTCCGACGCAAACGCGTTCGTGGGGATGAAGGTCAACCGCGGCCGGCGAGTGATTGACCCCCGTTGCGCGCCCGTCCCGCCCCGCCTGCGCCGCTCAGGAAACCGCCGTTCGCGTCCCGGCATTCCCCTGTTTCTCCAGCGGGAAATGGCAGGCGGTTTCGACGCCACCGGGATAAGGCGCCAGCACCGGCATTTCCTGTCGGCACCTCTCTTCTCTTTGGGGACACCGGCTGTAAAACCGGCAGACCTGCGGGGAGGGGTCGACGGGGCTCATCGGCTCGCCGGTCAATCGCACACGCTCGCTGCGCTCGGTCGTGTCGATGGCGGGTATGGCGGAGAGGAGCGCCCGGGTGTAGGGGTGGCGCGGGCGGCGCAGGATTTCCCCGGTGGGCCCGGCCTCCACGATTTTGCCGAGATACATCACCAGAACCCGCTGACAGAGCAGCCGGACGACGTTCAGGTCATGGGAGACGAACAGGTAGCTCATCCCGAGGCGGTTTTTCAGATCTTCGAGGAGATGCAGGATGACCGCCTGAACCGAAACGTCCAGGGCGGAGGTGGGCTCGTCCAGAACCAGGAGAGAGGGGTCCAGGGCTATCGCGCGGGCGATTCCGACCCGCGCCTTCTGTCCGCCCGAGAGTTGATGCGGATACCGGCCCAGGAACTCCGGCGCGAGACCCACCAGCTCGCAGAGTTCCTCCACGCGCATTCTCAACCCGGGGCCGCGCCGCATCCCGCCCAGGCGCAGGAGCGGGTCGGCAATCGCCCGAAAAGTGGTGAATCCGGGATTCAGGCTTTCCGTCGGGTCCTGGAACACCATCTGGATTTTCCGGCGCATCTCGCCCTGGATGAATCGGCCCGCCGGAATCCCCCCGATGTTCCTGCCCTCGAAGGCGATGGCGCCCGATGTCGGGTCCAGCAGGCGGGCGATCAATCGGGCGAGGGTGGACTTCCCGCAGCCGGACTCGCCGACGAGGCCGACGCTCTCCCCCGCTTGTATCGAGAAAGTCACGCCGTCCACGGCATGGAGATAGCCCGCCTCGCCTCGTTCTTCGGCCCCCACGCCCCGCAGCGAATTCCAGACCCTTCCCGCCGCTCCACTCCGGCGGATCGGGAACTTCTTCATGAGGTCGACGATTTGGAGCAGAGCCATCAGAGAGGATACCGGCAGGCGACGAGATGGCCGGCTCCCGTCCCCAGGCGGGGAAGCGGGGACTCCAGGCAATCCCGGGCGAAGCGTTCGCACCGCTCGCTGTAGCGGCAAGCCGGGAGTTCCGCGCGCAGGTCCGGCAGGTTGCCGGGAATCGAAGAAAGCTCGGCGAGGTCTCTGCTCGCATTCGGCGTGGCCCCGATGAGTTTCGCCGTGTAGGGATGCCGCGGACGCATGAACAGGTGTTCGGTATCGGCCACTTCGACGACGTGCCCCGAGTGCATGACGATTATCTTGTCGCAGTATTCCGCAGCGAGCCCCAGGTCGTGCGTGATGAGGATCGTTCCCATGTTTCTCTCACGCGCCGCGTCCTGGATGAGGTCCATGATCACCGCCTGTGTCGTGACGTCCAGGCCCGTCACGGGTTCGTCCGCTATCAGGAGCCATGGGTTGGAGGAGATGGCGATCGCTATCATCACGCGCTGGCACATGCCGCCGGAGAGTTCGAACGGGTAGGCGCGGTAGCGCTTCTCAGGGTCCGGGATGCGGACCTGGTTGAGCAGATCGAGTGCGCGCGCGCGAATCTGCCGGCCGCGGAAGCTGCTGTGTCGATAGATGACGTCCTCGAGTTGTCTTCCGATGGTCCGGATGGGATTGAGCGCCGTTCTCGGGCTCTGGAAGATCATGGAGAGCTCACGTCCTCGCATTTCCTGTAGCTCTTGCTGGGACTTCTCGAACAGAGAGATGCCCCCGAAAACTATCCGGCCCGAGGTGATTCTCGCCGCCGGGTCCGAGATTCCCATGATGGCGTAAGACATCACGGACTTTCCCGAGCCGCTCTCGCCGACGACGCCGACCGTCTGTCCCTTTTCGATCTGGAAACTGACGTTCTCGAGGGCCTTGACGACGCCGGTGCGTGTGCGGAATTCGAGCGAGAGATCCTCGACGACCAGAAGCGGGTTCCGTGATTCCATCACGTCCTCATTCTCGGGTCGATCAGGTCTCGAAGGCCGTCACCCAGAAGGTTGAAGCACAGCACGGCGAGCATCAGGGCGGCTCCGGGGAAGATGGCCAGCCACCACTCGCCTGAAACGATAAACTTCGCGCCCTCGGCCACCATGATCCCCCACTCGGGCGTCGGGGGCCGGACGCCGAGGCCGATGAAGGAGAGTCCCGCCGCATTCAGTATGGCGTAACCCATGTTCAGCGAAATCTGAACCATCATCGGCGGCATGATGTTGGGCCCCATGTGGAAGAGCAGAATCCGCCCGTGCCCGTTTCCTGAAAGGCGCGCCGCCTCCACGAACCCCGCCTCGCGGCGTGAATTCGCCTCGGCCCGCGCCACGCGCGCATAGAAGGGAAAGTTGATGACGGCCGTGGTATAGACGATGTTCTCGATCGTATTTCCCAGAGCCGATACGATGCCCATGGCCAGCACGAAAAGGGGAAACGCCATGATGGTGTCGGTGAGGCGGCTGATGAGTTTGTCCGTCACCCCTCCGAAGTAGCCCGCGCAAACGCCGGCGACGCTTCCCGCGACGAAGGAGAGCGAAACGGCCGCCACCGATATCGCCAGGTCGAGCCGTGTGGCCGTAATCACGCGGCTGAAAACGTCCCGCCCCAGATTGTCCGTGCCGAACGGATGCGCCCACGTGGGCGGCTTGAGGGCGTTGGCCGTGTCGCTGGCGAGGGGGTCGTAGGGTGCAATCCAGGGGCCGAACAAACCGAGAGCCATCAGCAGGAAGAAAAGGATGAAGGAGAAAAACGTGACCGGATTCTCACCCATCACGTAGCGCAGGTGCTGCATGTGGGCTTTCATTCACTCAGCCTTCCAGCCCGATCCGCGGATCGACCACCGTATAGAGGATGTCGATCGCCAGGTTCAGGAGCACGTACATCAACGCCATGGCCAGAACGAAACCCTGCACGGCGGCGTAGTCCGAGGCGATGAGGGCCTCGATGGCGAACGAACCGATGCCCGGCCAGGCGAAGACTTTCTCCACCAGAACATTCGCTCCCAGCAAAAAAGAAAACACCATGCCGAGCGTGGTGAGGACGGGGAGAATGGCGTTTTGAAAGGCATAGACCCACAGCACCGTCCGGCGTGACAGGCCGCTCGCCCGCGCCGTGCGAACGAAGTCGCTCGACAGAACCCCCAGCATGGCGGCCCTCGTCATCCGCGCGAGCGGGGCCAGGGCGAAGATTCCCAGAGTCGAGGCGGGGAGAATCATCTGGGAGAATGATGCCCTGAATACCTCGAGATCACCCGCGATGAGGCTGTCGATCAGGTAGAAGCCCGTGACGTGATCGGGAGCGATGTGGATGATGCCCAGGCGTCCGAGCGGAGCGGGCGAGAGCCCCAGCAGAAAATAGAAGATATAGACGAGGAACAAGCCGGTGAAGAAGGTGGGCAGCGAAACCCCGATGGTCACAACGAGACGGCAGAGGTGATCGATGAGTGAATTGGGCCGCGTGGCCGCCAGTATTCCCAGGGGGATGGCGATGGCGACGGCGAGAAACAAGCCCATGAACGTGAGTTCGAGCGAAGCCGGAAGCCGCGTGGCGAGTTCTTCGATGACGGGTTGGCCCGTGCTGATGGATTTGCCCAGATCACCATGCGCGAGATTCTGGAGGTAGACCCAGAATTGTTCGGGCCAGCTTTTGTCGAGTCCCAGAGAGGCGCGAATCTCGGCGATGGATTTCTCATCCGCCGCAGGCCCGGCGAAGAACACCGCCGGATCGCCCGGCAAGGCCCGCGTCAGGATAAACGTCACCACGATGATCCCCATCACGACCGGCGCCGCCTGGAGGAGACGCCGGCCGATCAGGAATAGGGAATCGCGTTTCATCAATTCGTCCCCCCCTTCAAAGGACGCCCAGCTTTGCTGCGAGCCGGCTTCAGGCCTGTTTCGGCAATTTCTTGAACGACCTCACGTCGAGTTGACGGTGGAACCAGTATTCGTAACCTTCGACGTGCTTTTGCATGGCGACATCGAGATAGGGCTGCCAGAGCGGGATGAGGGGAACGTCCTCAAAGGCGATTTTGATGAACGACTTGACGCGCTCCGCGTAGCCGGGGCTGCCCACCGGCATGTGCAGGGTCTCGTCCACCAGCTTGTTCAGCTTCGGGTTGTCGTAGTTCATCGAGTTGAACAGGCGCTTGGGCTGGTAGGCCCAGAAGAAATAATACTCTGGGTAATTCAGCCAGCCGCCGAAGTTCTTGAGGTGCATCGCCAGCTTCTTCTCCACGAGCGCCTTCGTCCGCCAGCCCGAACCGGGGATCTTGTCGAGCTTCGCTTCAATCCCCACCTTCCCGAGTCCTTCCTGGATGAGAAGCGCCGTCGGCTCCGTCCAGTAGGCGAGCCCGAGGTTGAACGACAGCGTGACCTTGAACCCGTTCGCGTAGCCGGCCTCCTTGAGCAGGGCTTTCGCCTTGGCCGGGTCGGTGTCGTAGGGGAACGGCTGGGGCCACAGCGTGCCGGCGGGATCGGGTGATTTCGCTCCCCACAGAGGCAGGCCGCGCTCATAGGCCGCCGCCTTGAATATCTTCTCGTAAGGCATGGCGTAGGCCATCGCCTGGCGGACCCGCACGTCGGCGAAGGGCTTGAAGTTCAGGTTCAGCCCGACGGCGTGGATGCAGTTCTCGATGGGGACTCCTGCGATCTTGAGTTTCTTGTTGCTCGTGAGTTCCTTGGTGTCCTTCGGCGGGAGATCGAGGGACACGTCGGCGTCTCCCCGCAGCAGGAGGGCGCGGCGCGTGGAGGCGGACGCCACCTCGCGTATGATCACCCGCTTCACGCCGGGCAGGGGACCCGACTTCCACGCATCGTTGCGAACGTAAACGGTCTGCTGGCCGGGCTTCCAACGCCCCAGCTTGAAGGCGCCGCCCCCTTGCGGGCTTTTGTGCAGATACTCGGTCGCCCACGGGTCGCTCTTCGTGGCCTTGGCCTTGGCGGCCGCCGAATTGATGATGAGGGGCACGGGAACGCCCAGGTCGGGCAGCGTGAGTTTGCTCTTGCGGATGAAGTTGATTTTGAACGTGTGCTGACCCACGGCGACGAACTGCTCGGGCTTGATGAGCGAACCCGCCTTCATCTGCACGGCAGGGAAACCGCCGAGCGAAACTGCGCGATCGAAAGACCATTTCACGTCATGGGCGGTGACGGGTTTTCCGTCGTGGAACCTGGCGTCTTTGCGAATCTTGAAGGTGACGGACATGCCGTCGGGCGCAAAGCTCCAGGATTCCGCCAGTTCCGGTTCTATCTTCTGGTAGTCGTACATCACGTTGCCGTCGGGCAGCTTCTTGCGCCCATAGGTGACGAGGCGGTCGTAGATGTTCACGGCGACCTGGTAGCTCGGACGGTTGGT
This sequence comes from Nitrospinae bacterium bin107, assembly GCA_002238965.1. Classification (GTDB taxonomy): domain Bacteria; phylum UBA8248; class UBA8248; order UBA8248; family UBA8248; genus Bin107. The sequence goes on from MPNJ01000001.1 coordinate 357,027, forward strand.
TCCCTTCCTGTGGATGTCCATGCTGTTGGGGCCGTTTCCGATCACGACCACGAGCGTGTCGCGGCCAGCTGCCGCTTCGGCGGGCAGGTATTTCAGGAGCGGCAACAGCCCCGCCCCGGCGGCGGCGCCTGCTCCTATTTTCAGAAAATCACGGCGTTTGACCTGCTTGTTATCCGGTGCGTTCTGGTTCATCACTCATCTCCTTCGTTGCGCACGGCGACGCGGGTTGCGGGGAAAATGTTCCATGTAGGTGAAGATTCGAGCCGAAAGAACGCTGCCGCCCCATTGCTACATTCATCAGGATATGAGCCATACGTGTCTTGTGGGTTTCGTGATCGTTAAATAGGGGTTTCGGGATTGTTTCCCGAATGTTTCCGGTATGTCGGTCGATGGCGGGAATCACCCGAAGATAATCAATCCCGCCAGATGCGGAAATGAGCGTTCCGGCCATCGTTCCCCGTTCGAACCGGCGCGACGCGGGTCTGTTGAAAAAGCCCGATGATGGTGGAATGGCAGTGTAGGGACAACCCTCCGTGGTTGTCCTTTTGCAGGATGGTTACAATCAGGACAGGCACGGAGGCCTGTCCTGTATCGGGGTGAATATGATCGACGGGCGGCCACGGGTCGAACTTCCCGAAGAGGGGAGTTCGACGCCCCTACGGGCGGAACCCGACCGAGGAGAGGGAAGAATTACTCCCCCCTTGAGGGGGAGTCGCAGAAGCCGAGCGTTTTATGCGAAGGCTGATGCGGTGGGGGGTGAAATGCGATTTATCGCCACTCCGAGTTATACCCCCCACCGACTCGCTTGCGGGCTTACGCCCTTACCTCGTCGACTCCCCCTCAAGGGGGGAGTGATTCACCCCGACCTACACGGGCTTTCCCCTCGGGAAGCCCGACCCCCTCAAGGGGGGAGTGGTTGTTGGGGGACTCTGCATGGGGAGAATGGTTTGGGGTGATCCGTAAGGCCTTTTTCAACAACCCCGACGCGGGAGCGTTTTCTCGTATCCATCCCCCTCATTTTCTCCTCCCGCCGTTGCCAAAACCGCGCCTCGCCCATAGTATTCCCGCATCGTCTGATACCGGATGCCGCTCCCTCCTCAGGACGGGAGCGAGCCTACACGAGAGGATACGAAAGGATGCGTCATGGAGGATAAGAGCGGGGCGTTCCGCCTCGAAGAAGCGAGCATCGGGGATCTGCACGCGGCGATTCGCGAGGGCCGCACCACCTGCGTCGAAGTGGTGGAGCGCTACCTGGAGCGCGTCCGCGCGTACAACGGCGTCTCCAGCATGCTGGTAACCGAAGACGGCTCGCCCGTCCCCGAAGCCAGGGGCACGATGCGCGGCGGCTCGCCTATCAGGTTTCCTACCGAAACCGTGAAGGCGACCGACTACCTGCCCGATCTGGATAAATACGCAGGCCCGCCCCTCGAGTTCGGCCGCATGGAGGATACGGCGTCCGACCCCGGCGTCCAGCAGCAGTACGGCATGATCGTCGGTATCCCGAACGCGGGCCAGGTGAACGCCCTCGCCACACTGAACATCCGCGGCGAGCGCTCCGTTACGTGCAAGGGCGATTTCGACAGGCATCCCGCGGAAGGCCCCCTGCCGCCCGGCGCGCCGCCCATGTGCGAGGTCTTTCGCCACTACCCCGACGCGCTGGAGCGCGCGGCGGAGCTCGACGCCGAATACGGCGCCGACCTCGACCTCGAAAAAATGCCGATGTATGGGGTCACCTTCTCCTTCAAGGACCCCTTCGACACGAAGGACATGCGCTCCACCGGCGGGGGCGACGCCGCTTATGACATCGATTTCCCCGCGCGCGACCACATTCTCGTCGAACAGCTCAGGAACAAGGGCGCCATCATCTTCGCCAAGGCCGTGAGCACCGAATACAACGGGCGCGCCGGCGACCCGGGCGGGCGGCACGCGCCCGAGAAGGTGCTGCCCTCCGTCCTGGGCTACCAGCGCAGCACGTGGGGCGGAAACCCCTCGAACCCCTACGACACCACGCGCGCGGCCTCACTGGGTTCGAGTTCCGGCTCCGCCCTCTCGGTGAGCACCAACATGGTGATGGCGAGCCTGGGCGAGGAGACGAGGGCCTCCTGCCGGGGACCGTCGAACCACAACGCCGTCGCGCTCATCCTGCCGCACAAGGCGATGCTCGGCTTCGACGGCGGGGCCATCGGGGCGGACATCTACTGCGACAGGAGCGGCATCATCACGAAATCACTCGCCGATTGCGCAAAAGTGCTCGACTCCCTGAAGGACCCGGTGAACGGCTATTACGACCCGCGCGATCCGTTCACCACGGTGCCGCGCTCCTCCGTCCTGGATACGCCTTACGCGTCGCACATCAAGACGAGCGGGGAGGCGGGCGCGCTCGAAGGCGTGCGTATCGGGGTCATCCGCGAGTCCATGGTGTATCCGAGGGGCTCGAAATCGGAAGAGCCCATCGTCAACGCGGCAGGCCGGGAGATTAATGAGGTGCTCGGCCAAAAACTCGGTGCGAAACTCCTCGAATCCACCGACCCGCTCTGGGCGGGCGATCCCGAGATCGAGACGATGAAGACGGATTTCCGCCGCGCGCTCGCCAGGCTCATCCCCGTCTTCATGCCGGACATCATGTTCCGTCTCACGCCCGAGGGCGAGCCGCTCTTCACCGAGTTCGCCGAGGCCATCGTCCCCACCGAGTTCGCACCGGGCGTCGTCTTCGGCTCGGGCGATATGCAGCCCATCGACTACATGCTCGCCATGGGCGAGGGCAGAATCGAGCAGCCGGTCAACCTCGACCTCCCCACCGTACAGCAGCAGGAACTCGCCATGACATTCCGCTACCACATCCACCAGTACCTATCGCGCCGTGCGGAGGACTGGAAGGAGCGCGGGTTCGCAGAGACCATCACCGGCTTTCCGGAGTTGAACGCGCGCTCCAAGTTCTGGGGCGACGACCACCGCGCCGCCTTCAGGAACTGGGAGGAAGTCGCAGACCCGCGCAATCCCCACGGGGGCCGCCAGGGGGTGAACGAGCGCATCATGCTGCGCGAACTCCTGCGCCGCGTGGACATGATGGTGATCCTGGAAAACAAGCTCGACGCTCTCGTGCGCCTGCACACGCCGTTCCCGCCCGCCATCATCGGCGGCGCGGTCCAGCCCGGCCTCCTGCTCAACTCCCGGCCCGAATCGCAAAGCGGGCCGAACGCGGGGCTGACGGAAGTGCTCGTGCCGGCGGGCTACGTGCGCACGACCTATGACCCCGTTTTCGAACTGAGCGAAGACGGGACGCGGTTCATCTCCGCCCATAACGATCAGGCCACCACCATCCCAGAACCCGGCCTGCCGTTCTCGCTCGTGTTCCGCGCCGAACCCGGCAGGGAGGACGTGCTGCTCCGGATCGCCTCGACCTACGAGGCGGCTTCCAAACGCCGCATCCCCCCGCCCGACTTCGGCCCGTTGTAGGGGTAGGCGGAACTTAAGCGGGTCGGACGACGCGACTGGATTGCAGTTGCGGTTCGCAAACTTGGTCGAGGTTTACCCGTATGGGCCGTTCGCGAACGGCCCATACTCTCTTCCTCATCGATCGAGATAGACCACCGTCATTCCGGCGTATGCCGGAAGCCAGGGATTTTGTCTTTTCGTAATTGTTCTTCGCTTTTTCCCATCTGAGTGGTGTGAACATGAAACACCGGCTCATGTTGATCCTCATCGGCTCTGGATTCCGGCTTTCGCCGGAATGACGGCGGAGCGGTTCGACTCGACCCGAAAGGGGTTTTTCAACAGGCCCGATGGACGAGGGTTTGACACGACCGAAGAGAGAGCAACTACGCCTTTCGCAGGGACAGGTCGCGACCTGTCCCTGCCACTACCGTATCCTAAGCGCCCTTCGCTTCGAGCGTCGGTATTCCGCTTACGTCCACCGTGCGTTCCGCGCGCGCCAGATCGTGGTTGCGCTGGAGATTGACCCAGAAGCCCGAGCCGTTGCCGAATAGCTTGCCGAAGCGGACGGCCATCTCGGCGGTGACCGGCTGCTTCTCGTTCAGGATGTCGTAGAGCGTCTGCCGGGATATGCCGAGAGCCGCGGCCACCGCCGTCTTGCTCACCCCGAGGGCGGGCAGGACGTCCTCGCGCAGGACTTCTCCCGGATGCGCCGGGTCGATGGAAGGGTGTCTCTCGATCATCAGTGGTAATCCTCTATGTCCACGTCCGTTGCGCCGTCTCGCCTCTTCGGGCACCCCCCCCTACCCCCCCCCTTGTCAGGGGGGGTATGAAAAGGCTCCGCCCGCCGCCGGTAGAAGGGCTTTTGTTTTTTCTCGCCCCTTTGAGGAGGGGGCTTTTCCGCTTTTACCCCCCTGACAAGGGGGGGGTTGCCTTTATCCCCTGAGGAGGGGCTTTTCAACAAACCTCTATACGGCCCCAACGGACCCATTACAATCCAGGCTTTTGTTGCAGAAGTCGCATAGATGCGACCCGCCGCTGCGATTCCCCGCTCACGGGCGACCCGCGCGGATTTTATGATATGCTCCTTCAAAATCAACGGAAGGCTCAAGACTCGATTACCGCTTCATGGACGGGTCATTTCACAAATCTGGAGCGGGCGTGAAGCGACTGCCTGTATCGACACAGGCGGCTGCCTGCCAGGGAGGATTTCATGACTGACAGTTCCCATCAGAAACCACTCGACCTGCTCGTTACGGGCGGCACGGTCGTCTCCGGTCACGGCCGCCAGGAGGCTGCTCTCGGGGTCCGGGACGGGAAGGTCGCCTGCGTGGGCGCGCCCGAGAGCATGCCGGCCGCCGATGAAGTGCTGGATGTGCCGGGCAAGCTCGTTCTTCCGGGCGTCATCGACCCCCACGTCCATTGCCGGGCGTATTCGAACCACATCGATTCCCTGGCCGACGTTGCGCGCAGCGCCGCGCACGGAGGCGTCACGACCATGGTCGTTTTCGCCACGGGCGAGGAGAACGAGACCATGCTCAACACTTTGGATCGCATCCGCGAGGAGGGCGAAGCGGGGAGCGTGGTCGACTTCTCGCTGCACGCCTGGATATTCGAGGACTTCGACTACCTCGCCGAGATCCCCAGGGCCATCGATGGCGGCGTCACGAGCTTCAAGGTCATGATGGGCTACAAGAAGCGGGGCCGCGGCCGCTGCATCCCGGACGAATACTTCTACGCGGCGCTCGAAATCGTGGGGCGTCATGGGGGCACCGTGCTCGTCCACGCCGAAAACGGTCCTGTCATCGACTACCTGGAGAATAAGGCCTTCGACGCCGGAATGGACGGCGCCGATTTCCAGGAATACTCACGCCCGCCGGAGCTTGAGGCCTCATCGGTCGCGAAATCGATCCACCTCGCCGATCTGGCGGGCTGCCCGCTCTACATCGTTCACCTCACGGCGGAGCTGGCCCTCGATGAGGCGCGGCGCGGGCTGGCCGCCGGGAAGAATATCGTCGTGGAAACCTGCCCGCAGTACCTGACCTTGACGGGAGATGCCGTGCGGGAGATGGGAGCGCCGGCCAAGGTGGCGCCTCCGCTGCGCGAGGAGGCGGACATTTCCGCTCTGTGGAAGGGGGTCCAGGATGGATGGATCCACCTCGTCGGGAGCGATCACGCCCCCTACACCCGGGCGCAGAAGAACGATCCGCCCTTCACCCAGTCTCCCTTCGGCGCGCCCGGCATCGAGACCCTCCTTCCGGTTCTCTACAGCGAGGGCGTCGCCCGCGGGCGGATTTCGGTCGAGCGCCTCGTGCAGCTCACGAGCGAGAACCCGGCGCGCACCCTGGGCTTCTACCCGCAGAAAGGCGCGCTCGGGGTCGGCTCCGACGCCGACATCGTCGTGATCGACCCCGAAGGTAGTTCAACCGTGACGGCGGCGGGACAGCACACGAATTCCGACTACTCGCTCTTCGAGGGATGGGAACTCAGCGGCAGACTGGAGCATAGTCTCCTGCGCGGAAAGCCGCTCCTCCGGGACGGGGAACTCGTGCAGGAGCCGGGCTACGGGCAGTTCGTTCCGCGCGGCAAGCCCGAAGTCGCCCTGTAGGAGGATGGATCGATGAAATTCGCCTTGCACTACAGCTATCAGTCCCGCACCGGTGACTGGGTGGGCGCCTATCACAATTCGCTGGAGCAGATCGCTCTGGCGGAGAAGTACGGCTTCGACATGGTGACGACGAGCGAACACCACATGGTGGAGGACAACGGCTATTTCCCCTCCAACATGGTGACCGCCGCCGGCATCGCCACCCGGACGGAGAAGATGCGGATCGGCACCTGCGTCCTCCTCCTCCCCTTCTATCACCCGCTGGCGGTGGCAGAGGACGCCGCCGTGCTGGACATCATGTCCAAGGGCCGCTTCGTGCTGGGGGTGGGGCTCGGCTACAGGCGGGAGGAATTCGCGGCATTCGGCGTCCCCTTCGAGGATAGGGCCGCCCGCTTCGAGGAGTCTTTGGGACTCGTTCGCCGGTTGTTGACGGAACGCGGGGTGACGCACCCGGGTCCTCGCTTTCCCATGGAGGACGTGACCCTCATGCCCCGGCCCGAGCAGACGCCCTGCCCGCCCATCTGGGTGGGGGCCAAGCTGCCCGCCGCGGTCCGCCGCGCCGCGCGCATGGGAGACGCATGGCTCGCCGATCCGGTCACGCCGCTTAAATTGCTCAAGGAGCGGAAACAGGTCTATCTCGACGCCCTGGCCGAAGCCGGGAAGGACGCATCTGGCGTGGAGTTCCCCTTAAGGCGCGAAGCCTACGTGGCCGAAGAGAGCGAGCAGGCCTGGGAGGAGGCGCGCGAACCCATGCTCTACAACTACCAGGAGTATCTCGATTGGGGCCACCTGGTGGACGACGATGGCAAACCGGTGGAGCGGGGCGCGGAAGCGACGGAAAATCTACGGGGGCGATTCATTCTGGGGTCGCCGGATGACTGCATTCGCCAGATCGAACGATACCGGGATGAACTCGGAACGACCTCCATGCACTTCCGCATGCAGTTTCCGGGTCTCGAGCACGCCAAGATAATGAACGCGATCCGGCTGCTCGGTGAGGAAGTCCTCCCCCATTTTCACCGCACGGCGGAGTAGCAGCGCGCCGGCGCATAAGAGCAAGCAAGCCCGCACGAGCCGGAGTTCGAGGGCCTTCGAAAACCCCCTCGAGGGGAGGGAATCCCGATCATCGAATTGTTCAACGTAGCGGACAGGCCGCTGTGCCTGTCCGAGGTCGCAACCTGTCCCTACCAAAACACGATCGATCGCTCCTCGCTCATGTCAAAATCTCGTTCATCGGAGCATTTTCAACAGCCCCCCGTGAGGGGATCTATTTCCGTGAAATCCTCGACGACGCTTCATATAATGCCACCAAGGGCCGGGGCGAGACCTGCTTCGGATGGGTTCGGCATGCTCGGTGTCCGCTCATGCCCGCCGGCTCCTCTCCGGGCGATTCACGCCGGAACGTGAGCGCATCGCCTTGGCGGAGGCGGTCAGAAGCGCAAATGCGAAAGGCCGCCGATGCGAGAAATTGCAAGGAGAGACGGATGATGCGCACCACAGCCGCGTTGATTGCGATAGCCGCGATGCTCCTCCTTTCCGGTTGCGGCTCCGGGAGTCGGGAAAACATGGCGTCGATGGAATTCGATACCGAACGAACGTCGCAGCAGGTCAGGCTCGGCACGATTGCAAGGGTGGAATCCGCCACCACGGTGCTTGCAAGCGATCAGCACGTGTTTCGCTTCGATGGAGGACGTCGCGCACCTTCACCAAATGCGAAGGCGTGGTCTGCGGCGTAAGCCCGACTCCCGAGGGTCTGGATGCTGCGCTGGCGCGCGCCCTCGGCGACCCACGCTCCGACTTCGGCGGCAAACATTTCGCTGAGCGTTTGAAGGATTCCCTGACGCTCAAGCCGCAGACAGAAACCGTTCGCGGCGTCCCGCTCGTGGAAGGCTTCGGTCTGCGCACCGGTGAAAGGGCGTTCAGCGCAAGGTTTTACGGCGGTTGGCTCGAAGAGGGCGCTTTCTTCGTCAACCGGACAACCCTGACGATCAGGGATGGGCAGGGCCGGCCCGTGGGGCCGGGCGATGTCTTCGACTCCAGCGCCCTCGGCGTGGCGAGTACCACGGCGCCGACGGCCCGACAGGATATGTCCGCCACATGGAAAGGGGTGATGATCGGCGTGGACGTGAGCAACCAGGTGACCCGCGGACAGTTCGTGCGGGGCGATGCGACGCTCGACATCGACGACCTCGCCAATCCGGCGGTCGACGTCGTTTTCAACAATCTCCGGGATCACGAAACCAGCGCCAGCCTGGACGGCAGGAGCATCCCGCCCTGGGAGAACGTTCCGCTCCACGGCGGCGCATTCGGGGAAAAGTCGACCGGAAGCGAGGACTACATTCAGGGACGCTTCATTGGTGAGGACCATGCCGGCGCCGTGGGCGTCTTCGAACGCGGCGAAATCGTAGGCTCATTCGGCGCCAACAGGCAGCGCGTCGAATAGACTTCATTCTTCGGTGAGCGGAAACGCACTCAGCCCTCCGCTAGAACTTTCTGAGCGGCGTCGCCTCCCGGCCGAAAAGCGTTTTTCGGGCGATGTTCCATATCTCGAAATGGGTTTTTCTCATGACTTCCGGCGATTCCGCCAGCCAGCGGACGAGCGCGCCGGGGCCTGTGAGCAGCGTGCAGCCGCCCGCAAGGCCGGAAGCTCCCGCCAGCAGGGATTCGACCTGCTCCGCGATGTGGTTCAACGCCTCGTCCGCCCCGCCTGCGACGTAGAAAGAACCCAGATAAGGATACGGCTCGAACAGGCCCATCCGCTCGGGGTTTGATTCTTCAGGCTTCACCTCCATTACGTCGCGCAAGAGGGGCGCGCCCCCATAGTCGACATGCAGCTTGAGTCTCAAGGACGAATATTCAAAATGCTCGCCCGAGGCGACCCGGCCGTGGTAGAGCGATTCTCCGTAAAGCAGCCTCGCCCCCTCGGCCATGGAGATTCGCGTCTCCTGCGCGTAGATGGAATCTTTATAGGGAATGATCGGGTCGGGCAGGAGCTCGAGGCCACTCCCCGCGCCCATCTCGATTTTCGTCGTGGATATCACAGGCTCGCCCAGGCTCTTGTAGACCTTGGTGGCGCCCTGCGTCGTCCACAAGACGCGCGCGCCCTCATCGAGCGCGATTTCGAGTTCCAGAACGTCGCCGCCCACGTGCCCGCCCGTCGGATTGATGAGCGTCATGTGGGCGGGGTACTCCCCCTCGGGATAATTGGGGCGCATCAACTGCAAGGGCACGCGGAAGAACGAATCCGCGAGATACGTCCGCTCCCCCGCACGCTTGAATTTTGCGAGAGCGACGCCGTGGCGTCCCACGCGGGAGGGCGCGCTTGCGCTTAAGAGCGGCATCAGGCCTCCACGAATAGGAGTTCGCGCTCGATCCAGCCGATCACCTCATCGAGACCCTGTTCGGCTTTCAGGTTGGTGAACAGAAACGGGCGCTCGCCGCGCATCTTGCGCGCGTCCCGGTCCATGACTTCCAGGCTCGCGCCCACGAGAGGCGCCAGGTCTATCTTGTTGATCAGCAGGAGTTCCGAGCGCGTGATGCCGGGGCCGCCCTTTCGGGGAATCTTGTCCCCCGCCGACACGTCGATGACGTAGATCGACGCGTCCACGAGTTCGGGGCTGAAAGTGGCGGCGAGGTTGTCCCCACCGCTCTCGACGAAAATGATGTCCAGCGGATGGAAATCGCGCGCGAGTATCTCCATGGCTTCGCGGTTCAGGGATATATCCTCGCGGATCGCCGTATGCGGGCACCCGCCCGTCTCCACGCCTGAGATTCGCTCGGGCGAGAGCGCGCCGCTGCGCGTCAGGAACTCCGCGTCCTCTTTCGTGTAGATGTCGTTCGTCACCACGGCGATGGCGTACCTGTCGCGCATCCGCTTGCACAGCTTGTCCACCAGGGCGGTCTTGCCCGATCCCACCGGCCCGCCCACGCCTATCTTTACGGGCGCCTTATCCATCATCGTTATCCTCCTCAAGAAACGAACAAGCGCGTGTGAAGTCTCCTGTGCGTCATGGCGCGTATCTCGTGCCCCGGCCCCCAGGAATGAGCATCCTCCAGAGAAAGCGCCGTCGCGGTCTCTACCGCCTCGCGCACTTCGCCTTCCAGGTTCGAGATGACGCGCTGGCCTTCGGTTTGGCCGAGCGGAACCAGCCGCACGGCGGCGGAAACCAGGCCGGATACGACGCCGTAGCAAAGCGATTCGAGGCCCTCTTCACAAGCCAGGCCTAAGGATTCTGCGACGCAGCCAAGTGTTATCGGGTAGTGGCCTAAAGTCCGCTCCCGCCTTGCCTCCTCATCCAGCTCGTCCAGCAAAGTATCCTCGATGAAGCCCCGCGCCGTGCGCAGGAACTGACGGCCCACGCTCCTGCTCGCATCGCGCAGCGATTTGACGGGCCGCGCGGCGTCGTAGGCGGCGTCGAGGGCCATCACGCGGGGAAGATCGGCCTCCTGCTTGGCTAGATAAGCCTCGCGCAGATAGACGCCGTCCAGCGTCGCGGCGCCGTGGCGCAGGACGGAAGCGATGAATTCCTCGAGCTCTGCAGCCGAAGTGATGCGTCCTTCTGTTACATAGGTTTCAAGGCCGTAGGAATGGGCGAAAGCCCCGCGCGGGAACGCGGAATCGGAAATCTGGAGGAGCCGGTAGGCGCTCATCTTCTAATGGTGATGAGAGTGAAAGGCGCCGAAATCATGCGTGAAGGGTTCTTTCGCCTTCTCGCATCTGACGCCCATCTTGACGAAATACGCCTCCAGCACGGAGTCATAGGGCGTGAGGACGCGGCCGTCCTGCACGCAGATCGGCGCGTGACGGTTTCCCACCTGGTAGCAGAGGCGGCCCATTTCGGTCTCGGATTCCGCGTAGAGGACGAGCACGTCTTCGGGGATCGCGGCCACGACCACCACGCGCTCCCCATCCTCGAAGAGAACGTCGCCCTCCTTCAAAGGCTGCCCGGTCGGCAGTTTAACGCCGAGTTCGGTGCCGGTATCGGTGCGCACCCGCTGGCGGCTCCTGAGCCTGTCCTCCCAGCCCAGGGCCACGCGCTCGACGCGCCTGCTCTCATCGGCGCAGAGCCTGCCCCGTATTTCTTCCACGAGGATCATCGCCGCCTCCTAGAAAAGAAAATACCGCTGCGCCATGGGGAGCACCTCGGCGGGTTCGCACGTGAGCGTTTCCCCGTCCGCCTTTACCACGTAGGTTTCGGGATCGACCTCGATATCGGGCAGGGCATCGTTCAGCTTCATGTCCTTCTTGCCGATGGAGCGGCAGTTCGAGACGGGCGCCACGATCTTGCCCAGACCCAGTGCGTCGCCCAGTCGATCCTCTGCCGCCGCCCCTGAGACGAAGGCGTAGGAAGTGGGTCCGATCGCCTTGCCCATCGAACCGAACATAGGCCGGCCCAGAACGGGCTGCGGCGTTGGGATGGAGGCGTTGGGGTCGCCCATCGCCGCGTGGGCGATGAAGCCGCCCTTCACCACGACTTCGGGCTTCACGCCGAAAAAGGCGGGCTTCCAGAGCACCATGTCCGCCATCTTGCCCACTTCGATCGAGCCGACGTAATCGGAAATCCCGTGTGCAATCGCGGGGTTGATGGTGTATTTCGCCACGTAGCGCCTGGCGCGGTAGTTGTCGTTGGCGCCGCTTTCCTCGGCCAGCGCGCCGCGCTGTCGCTTCATCTTGTCCGCCGTCTGCCAGGTGCGGATGACCACCTCGCCCACGCGGCCCATGGCCTGGGAGTCCGAACCCATCATGCTGAACGCACCCATGTCGTGGAGAATGTCTTCCGCCGCGATGGTCTCCGCGCGGATCCTCGACTCGGCGAAGGCTACGTCCTCTGGAATCTTGGAATCTAAGTGGTGGCACACCATGAGCATGTCGAGATGCTCGTCCACCGTGTTCACCGTGAAGGGCCGCGTGGGGTTCGTCGAGGAGGGCAGCACGCCCGCCTCCCCGCACACGCGGATGATGTCGGGCGCATGGCCGCCGCCCGCCCCTTCGGTGTGGTAGGTGTGGATGGTCCGGCCCTTGAACGCGGCGATGGAGGTCTCGACGAAGCCCGACTCGTTCAGCGTATCGGTATGGATGCACACCTGCACGTCCATATCCTCCGCCACGCCGAGGCAGCAATCGATCGCCGCAGGCGTGGTTCCCCAGTCCTCATGGAGTTTCAGCCCCACCGCGCCCGCGCGGATCTGCTCGATAAGAGGCTCCGGCCGCGAGGCGTTTCCTTTGCCCAGAAATCCCAGGTTCATGGGGTAGGCCTCCGCCGCCTGGAGCATCCGGGCGATGTTCCACGCCCCCGGGGTGCAGGTGGTGGCGTTCGTGCCCGTGGCGGGGCCGGTTCCCCCGCCGAACATGGTGGTGACGCCCGAGGAGAGCGCCTCGTCAATCTGCTGGGGACAGATGAAGTGGATGTGGGTGTCGATGCCGCCTGCGGTGAGTATCATCCCCTCGCCCGCCAGCACTTCCGTGGAGGCGCCGACCGTCATGTCCACCCCCTGCATCAGGTGCGGATTGCCCGACTTGCCGACCCCGACAATCTTCCCGTCCTTGATTCCCACATCCGCCTTCACCACGCCCCAGTAGTCGAGTATCAGCGCGTTGGTAATGAGCAGGTCGAGCGCTTCGCCCTCACGCGTCTCGGTGGGGGATTGCCCCATCCCGTCTCTGATGACCTTGCCGCCGCCGAATTTCGACTCATCGCCGTAGACGGTGCGGTCTTCTTCGACCTCGATGAAGAGATCGGTGTCAGCGAGGCGCACCTTGTCCCCCACCGTGGGGCCGAACATGTCGGCGTAGGCGCGCCTGTCCATGCGAAAAGCCATCAGTCCGTCCCCCCGTAGCCCTCGGCGCGGGCTTTCTCGAGTGCGCCCTCGCGCACGGCGGCCGAATCGAGCGCGCCCTCCGTCAGCGCGTTCAGCCCCATGGCGGTGCGCGCGCCCGCGAAGGCGACGAGCGTCACCTCCTTCTCATCGCCGGGTTCGAAGCGCACCGCCGTTCCCGCCGGAATGTCCAGCCGCATGCCGAAAGCCGCCTTCCTGTCGAAATCGAGCAGGCAGTTCACCTCGAAAAAATGAAAGTGGGAACCCACCTGGATGGGCCTGTCGCCTCGGTTCGCCACGATGAGCGAGGCGGTTTCGCGCCCCTCGTTCAGGACGATCACGCCGTCCGCCAGAATATATTCGCCGGGTATCATGCGCTCTCCTTCAGCCTCGTATCGGGTCGTGCACCGTCACGAGCTTGGTGCCGTCCGGGAACGTGCCCTCGACCTGCACCTCGTGGATCATCTCGGGCACCCCTTCCATGACGTCCTCTCGCGTGAGAATCGTCGCGCCGTATCGCATCAGCTCGGCCACGGATTTCCCGTCGCGCGCGCCTTCGAGCACCTCCGCCGTGATGATGCTGACGGCTTCGGGGTAATTGAGCTTGAGGCCGCGCGCGCGGCGCGCGCGCGCCAACTCCGCCGCAACGAAAACGAGGAGCTTCTCCTGCTCCCTCGGTGTCAGATGCATCGCCTGCCTCCTGTCAAAAAACTCCTGCGGGCGGCTACGCGGTCAGGCGGTCGAGCAGCGCTGTGTCGCACTCGCCCTGCGCTTGTCCGGTGGCCGTGAATTCCCCTTTTTCCATCACGTAATATCGATCCGAGAGCCGCCAGGCGAACTCCAGGTACTGCTCCACGAGGATGATGCCCACGTCGCCGCGTTCCTTGATCTTCCAAAGAACGCTCTCGATGTCCATGATGATGGAGGGCTGGATGCCCTCGGTCGGCTCATCGAGCAGCAGGAGCTTGGGTTCGCTCACCAGGGCGCGGGCGATGGCGAGTTGCTGCTGCTGTCCGCCGCTCAGCACCCCACCCTTTCGTCCGAGCATCTCCCTTAAAACGGGAAACAGCTCAAAAACGCCCTCGTCATACCTCCGGGGGCGGTCGGGGTGGGCTTCCAGCCCCAGCAGTAGATTCTCGTGCACGCTGAGCTGCGGAAAAATCTCCCGCCCCTGGGGGACGTAGGCGACACCCATCCTCGCGCGCGCCTCGGGTCTCGAAGCAGTGATGTCGCTCTCCAGGAATTCGACTTTTCCCGCTTTGGGCTTGAGCAGACCAACGATGGATTTCAGGAACGTGGTCTTGCCCATGCCGTTTCTGCCGATGATGCCGGCAATCTCGCCGGGACCAACCTCTATGTCGAGCCCACGCAGAATGTGGCTTTCGCCGTAGTAGGCGTGGAGTTCCTCAACCCTAAGCATGTTCCTCGCTTCCCCTGCCCAGATAGAGTTCGATGACCCGCTCGTCCTTATGCACGTGATCGATGGAACCCTCGCATATTACGGCGCCCTCGTGAAGCACGGTGACTCGCTCGGCGATCTCCCGCACGAATTTCATGTCATGCTCGATGACGAGAACCGAGCGATGCTCGGCGATGCGCCGCAAAAGCGCCGCCGTCTTATCCGTCTCCCTGTCCGTCATACCGGCCACGGGCTCGTCGACGAGCAGGAGATCCGGGTCCTGCACCACCACCATGCCGATTTCGAGCCACTGTTTTTCGCCGTGGGCCAGCAGGCCGGCCCGCCAGTTGCTCTTGGACGTGAGTCCGATGACGTCGAGCGTTTCCTCCACCCGCTCCCGCGCCTCGGCCGTGGCCCCGCCGAAAAGAAGCGAGGTCACCTTCTTGTGCTGTTTCACGGAGAGTTCGAGGTTATCGCGCACCGTGAGGTTCTCATAAATGGTCGGCGTCTGGAATTTTCTGCCGATGCCTGCGTTCGATATCTCTTCCTGGCGCATCCGCGCGAGGTTGGTTTTCTCCTTGAATACCACCCGCCCGGAATCGGGCTTCACCTTGCCCGTCACGACGTCGAGCAGGGTGGTTTTTCCCGCCCCGTTCGGGCCGATGACGCAGCGCAGCTCCCCCCTGTCCATGCTGAAGTTAAGCTCGTTCAGCGCCTTGAAACCGTCGAAGACGACGAACACGTCCTCCATATAGAGTATGCTTTTCGATGTCAGCGCCATGTTTTCCCCTAGCCTTCGCTGCGCAAGGCCGCGAGATTCTCATCCGCCGCCACGCGCTCTTTTCGGCGGATCCATCTTTCCAGCTTGCGTGGCGCATCGCGCACCACGCCGAGGATTCCGTCCGGGAAGAACTGAACGACCAGGACGAATATGCCGCCCAGGAAATAGAGCCAGTAATCCGGGTAACTCGACGTGAGGTAGCTCCGCGCCCAGTTCACCCCGATAGCGCCGATGACGGCGCCGATGAGCGACCCCCGCCCGCCGACCGCCACCCAGATGACCATCTCGATGGAGGGAAGCACGCCGATCCGCCCGGGGGTGATGATGCCCACCTGGGGCACGTACAACGCGCCGGCGACCCCCGCCAGCATGGCGGAAACGCTGAAGACGAACACCTTGTAGTTCGCGGGCGTATAGCCCGAGTAGAGCACGCGGTTCTCCGCGTCCCGGATCGCCAGAAGAATCTTCCCGGCGCGTGATTTCACTATCCAGCGGCAGAGCAGGTACGCGCCGCAAAGCGTAAGCGCGGTTACGATGTATAGCCCCCGCTGCGTGGACACTTCCGTGAGCGTGAAGCCGAGTACCTTCTTGAAGTTGGTGAGGCCGTTCGTGCCGCCCAGGTTCACCTCGTTGCGGTTGAAGACGAGCCAGGCGGAAAGCGCCAGCGCCTGCGTGATGATGGCGAAGTACACGCCGCGAACCCGCGTCCTGAATGCGAGGAAGCCGAAGACGGCCGCCAGCGCGCCCGGCACCAGCGCGACCGCGAGCGTGGTGAAGAAAAATGAGTGGAACGGTTTCCAGAACAGGGGCAGCTCCTTCACCTGGTTCCAGACCATGAAGTCGGGCAGCTTGCTCTGGTAGACCCCCTCGCCGCCGATCTCGAGCGTGAGGTACATGCCCATGCAATAGGCGCCCAGGCCGAAGAACACGCCGTGGCCCATGCTCAGGATGCCGGTGTAGCCCCATATCAAATCGAGGCCCAGCGCCAGGATGGCGTAGGCCAGGAATTTACCGAACAGGTTGAGCGTGAAATCCGAGACGTGGAAGAAAGAGCCTGGCGTCCCGAAGGCGTTCAGCGAGGGCATCGCGACGATGAACCAGAACGCCGCAAGCACGAGAATGACGCCGCCGACCTTTTTCTCCATCCTGTCCACCAGAGTTTCACCCGGCATAACGTATCAAGCCCCTCTCGTGCGGATGGCGAACAGGCCCTCCGGCCTTCTTTGCAGGAAGAGGATCACCAGAACCAGAATCACCACCTTGCCGAACACTGCGCCCATCGCGGGCTCGAGCATCTTGTTCATGCCGCCGATGCCGAAGCCCGCCACGATTGTTCCCAGAATCTTGCCCACGCCGCCCGTCACCACCACCATGAACGAATCCACGATGTAGTTCTGGCCCAGGTCGGGCCCCACGTTACCGACCTGGCTCAGGGCCGCGCCCGCCATGCCCGCCAGCCCCGCGCCGAAGGCGAACGTGCCCGCATCCACCCGCCGGGAGGGAACGCCCAGGCAGGTGCTCATGCCCCGGTTCTGGGTGACGGCGCGAATCCGCAGGCCCGCTCTCGTGCGGAACAGGAACAAATACGTGCCCGCCACGCAGAAAACGGCCAGCGCGATGATGAACATGCGGTTAAAGGGAAACTGGACGCCGACCATCAGGTGATACCCCCCGCTCAGCCACTCGGGGGATTTCACGTCCACGTTCTGCGCGCCGAACACCTGGCGGACGGCTTGCCGGAGAATCAGGCTGATCCCCCAGGTGGTCAACAGCGTCTCCAGCGGCCGGCCGTACAGGTAGCGGATGATGGAAATCTCCATGAGATAGCCCATCAGGGCCGAAGCCAGAAAAGCGACGGGTAGCGCCAGGATGAAATACCAGCCAAAGTAATTTTGCGGCATATAAGAGATAAAGACGCCCTGGATGATGAAGGTGGCGTAGGCGCCCAGCATCATCAATTCCCCGTGCGCCATGTTAATTACGCCCATGAGGCCGAAGACGATGGCCAGCCCCAGCGCCATCAGCAACAGGATCGAGCCCAGGCTCAAGCCCCGGAACAAGGTGTCGATCGTCGCGGTCCAGTTCAGATAGCCCTCTATCTCCTTGATGGCAGCACTGGATGCCGTCCGCACGGCGGGGTCGGCGTCCTTATCCGCCAGGCGCTTGAGTTGTGAGACGGCGTTCAGCCCATGAACCTCGCCGAGCACGGCGGCGGCCGAGCGCCTGTCTTCTGGACTCGGCGATTTGAGCCCTATCAGCGCCTTCGCCTCAATGAGTGCATGACGTCCCAGCCAGTGGGTTTCGCTCTTCAGTACCTTGTCGAGCAGCGGGATCAGGTTTTTATTCCCCAACCTCGCCATACGCGTCGCCGCCGCGCGGCGTACGTTCGGGTCGGCGGAGTAGAGTTGCGCCGAGCTTTGCAGCTGGTTGAGATAGGGTTTGATCGCGCGGCGGATTCTTCTGCCCGCGCGAATCTTGTTGAGCTTTCCCTCGATAACGAAAAAGGGATTCCCGTCCGGGGAGGTGAGAGGTTTTTTCCCGTGAATCGAGAAGAGGGGAACGTATTCTTCATCCCCGCGCGTCACGGCGTCTCCGCCGATGACGAACCGGGCCTCGCCCGATTCAGGCTGCCAGCGATAAAGGCTGCCCTCGCGAAGCGCCAAAAGAAGGGGTAGCAGCTTTGGCTCGAGGCGCTTCGCGAGACCGAGGGCAGCGCGTCTTCTTTTCTTTCTGTTCTTCGATCCTAACTGCGCGATCTCCGCCTGGATGGCCGGTGAAAATGATTCGGTTTGCGCTTCACCCCTCGCGGCCAAACCAAAGCCGAGCGCGAAAACCAGAATAAGGACGCGAGATATGAATGCTCTCGCCGACCCTCCACGAGGAATCGCCCTAACGCCGGCTTGCTGCATACCCCCTCCTTCGCCGTATTCTGGCCGGTATTTGCGATTCACATATTCTTTTTTTGGGCCGCCCATGAGGGAGCCGCGGCGCGGCTCCCCCCGGGCGGTTCTTGCGACTAGGTCGTCGTCTTCTTATATGTACCCTGGTGATTTACCCAGTCACAGCTCTTGTCCGGACTCGTGTACTTGCTCCATGGTTCGGGCTTCACGAGACCCTTCGTCTGCGAGACGATTTCGAATTGCCCGTTCTTGAGGATTTCCCCGATGAGCACGGGCTTGTGCAGATGGTGGTTCTTCTCGTCGATCTTCTTGAATCCGCCCGGCGCCTCGAAGCCCATGCCGTAAGCCGCCTTGCGGACGTCGTCCACCTTCGTGGTGCCCGCTTTCTCCACCGCCTGCTTCCAGATGTAGACGCCGAGGTAGGCCGCCTCGATGGGGTCGTCCGTCACGCGGCTGGCGCCACCCGGCAGGCCCATTTTCTTGCAGTAGGTCTTGAAATTCTTCACGAACTTCTTGTTCTGCGGCGTGTCGATCGACTGGTAGTAGTTCCAGGCGGCCAGGTGCCCGACGAGCGATTTCGAGTCCATGCCGCGAAGCTCGTCCTCCGCCACGCTGAACGCCATGATGGGCACGTCTTCGGAGCGCAGTCCCTGGTTCGCGAACTCCTTGTAGAAGGGCACGTTGCTGTCGCCGTTGATGGTGCTGAGCACGGCGGCGTCGCCGCCCGAGGCGAACGATTTCACCTTGCCCACGATGGTCTGGTAATCCTGGTGATGGAAGGGCGTGTACTCTTCCATGATGTTCGAGGCCGGTACGCCCTTCGCCAGCAGGAAGGCCCGGAGTATCTTGTTCGCCGTGCGCGGGAACACGTAGTCGGTGCCGAGCAGGTAGAACTTCTTGAACCCGCCGCCGTCCTCGCTCATCATGTAGTCCGCCGCCGGAATCAACTGCTGGTTCGGCGTCGCGCCCGTGTAGAAGACGTTCTTCGAGCACTCCTCGCCCTCGTACTGCACCGGGTAGAAGAGAAGGCCGTTGTTCTTCTCATACACGGGAAGAACGGATTTCCGGCTCACCGAGGTCCAGCAGCCGAAAGTCACGTCCACCTTGTCTTTCAGGAGAAGCTGCTTCGCCTTCTCGGCGAACAAATCCCAGTCAGACGCCGGATCGACGACCACGGGCTTGATGGGGCGCTTCATCACGCCGCCCGAAGAGTTGATCTCCTCCACGGCCATCATGACCACGTCGCGCAGCGAAACCTCGCTGATCGCCATGGTTCCGCTCAGAGAATGCAGAATACCCATTTTGATGGGTTCCGCCGCCCGAATCACGTTCGGGAACGGGAGCGTGCTCATCGCCGCCGCGCCGAGGCCCATCACTCCAGCTTTCTTCAGGAATTTTCTGCGGGACAGCTTTTCCGCGCTCATCAACTTCTTCTTGCTCTTCATTCTCTCAATCTCCCCTTCTTTTCTGTGTTGAAGCGGCCGCCTCGCGCAGCCAGAAAAAATGAACACTGAATATCTTCGATGACAGGATAGAAATATAAAGAGGTTTCTTTACGGGAATCTTGCGGTTCGGTTAAATTGTCGTTTCTGTTTTGTTTCGCCCATGTTTCGAGGATTGGCTACTTCATGACCAGAATTTGCGCTATCCACCCCCCGCAGGCCGGGCAACTCTTACTTTTCAGGACACATCCCACACCTTCGAGGAGGCCGGCAAGATGGCGTCAATAAGCCGCCAACTCGCAAGGTGGGCGGCGGGGCTTCGCTTCGAGGATCTGCCGGCGCAAGTCGTCGACCGCGCCAGGGGCGTCACATTACAAGCCATCGGCTCCGCTCTCCTGGGTTCTCGAACTGAAGACGGGCGGCGGGCCGTCGCCTTCATCACAGAAGAAGAAGCGGGTGTCCGTAACGGCGCGACCATCATGGTGAGCGGGGCCATGGCGACGAAAGGGGGCGCCGCATTCGCCAACTCCGAGATGGCCCTGGCGGGCGGCAAGTGGGATACCTTCCGCATGCTCACCCACCCGGGAACCAGCATCATCCCCGCCGCCTTGGCCGCGGCGGAAACGCGGGGCGCCTCGGGCGAGGAATTCCTGACGGGCATCGCCGCGGGCTATGAGGTCATGGAGCGTCTGGCGTCGAACTTCATCCCCACGGTGATGTCGCGCGGTTTTCACGCAGGTCCCGTCTTCGGGATTTTCGGGGCCGCCGTCGCCGCCGGGAAAATTATGGGTTTGGGCGAGGAGCAAATGAATAGCGCGATTGCGCTCTGCGCGAGTCTCGCGAGCGGTAACCTCGAAGGCCCGCGCAGCGGCGGACAGGCGCTCAGAGAAGGCGCCGCTGTGCGGAACGCTCTCCTGGCGGCGGACCTCGCCGAGCGGGGCCACGTCGGTGGGGAGACGGTGTTAGAGGGCGATGCCGGCTTCTATCACGCCTACACAGGCAACAACGAAGGACGCCTGACCTACAGCTTCACGGGCGATACGAAAACGAGCCTGGATAAAATCACCGAGAGGCTGGGGGAGGAGTGGCTGTTCCTCGAAACGCTGTTCCGCATCTATTCCACCTCGGGCTACAACCTCGCCCACATCGACGTGACGGCGAGCCTCTGCGAAGAGAACGACATCCGCCCCGAAGAGGTCGAGCGCGTGGAAACCCTCGTGAACTGGCTGGAGACCCAATACCCGAGCCCCGCCTTCGCGAACCGCAGAGAAGACGGCGCGCCCAGTCCGGGAAGCACGCACTACTACGCGGCCTTCGGCGTCGTGGAACGCGGTTATCCGCTGCTGAACAGACCGCCGGGCCAGGACGACCCGCCCGAAGTGCTCGAGATGATGAAGCGCGTGAGAATCATCCCCTCACGCGAGATGGGCCTTTTCGCTCCCAGAGTGAGCATCTACACCAAAGAAAGAGGCGTCTTCACCAGACAGGCCACCGGGCGGGAGTTCATCTTCAGCTTCGATGAACTCGCGGACCGCACCGGGGGTATCGCCCCCGGTCTTCCCATACCGGAGAATCGCTATCAGGAAATCATCGAAACCTGCCGCACGCTGGAGGCGCAAGTAAAAGCGGAAAAACTCATCCGCCTCACCGTGGCCGAATAGAGGATAGCTTCTGGAAGCGCCTACCAGAGCGTTTCAGACGCCAGGACGGCACCCTCTGTGAGAGAGGCCATCTTCATCCACACGATGCGGCGGTCCACCTGGACGCGGCCGGCGAAGGTGCCGAAGCCGCAATCGACGCCGGCTATCACGTTTTCGCGGCCCACCGCCTCGGCGTAGTTCACGATGCGCTCCGCCACCAGTTCGGGGTGCTCCACGAAGTTCGAAGTCGAATCGATCACGCCGGGGATGATGCTCTTGCCCTCCGGCAAATCGACTTCGCGCCATACCTTCCATTCATGGCCATGGCGGGGGTTCGCGCCGGGAAACGAGACGGCGCAGGGCTTTCCCTTGAGCACGATGTCAATGATGTCCTTGATCGGAACGTCCTCATGGTGCTGCCCCAGCAGATGTGCATGCGCATGCGCTCGGGCACGATGTTCCGCACGGCGTGGTTCAGGGCTTCGACGTGCATCTCGATTTCCTTGCGAAAATCCGCAAGGCTCAAATCGCGAAACACGGTGTGGCGGCTCAGCGCGAGGTCGGGGCAGTCGAGTTGCAGGAGCAGGCCCGCATCCACAATCGCCTCGTATTCGCGTCGCATCACCTCTGCGAGCGCGAATATGTATTCCTCCTCACTCGGGTAATAGAGGTTCCTTAGGTAGCGCGAAATCTGGCCCGGCGAGGGGGAGGTCATGAACGCTTCTTCCGTATCGGTGCGGCCCAAAGCGCTCTTCGCGCGCTCGATGTCCGCCAGGGCGGCGGGCCAGTCCTTCCAGCCCACCGGGCCTGAGCAGGCCGGACGGTTCTGGAGGGGGGATGCGAATTGGGAGAGAATATCGGAGAGTTCGGGAAAACCTTCCTCTCCCGTGCCGAGCGGGGGCGAACTCGGCCCCTCGTAGCCCGTCAGCCTGTGCTTGACGTGGGAGGTGTAATCGGGCCGGCCTTGCTCGCCGTCGTTGATGACGTCGACTCCCGCCGCCGCCTGTTTCTCGACGACGTCCTCGATGGCGCGCGCCACGGCGGCCTCGAACGCGTCGGAATCCGCGCCGCCTTCCTCCTGGGCCAGCAACAGATCGACCACCTCCTGAGGACGCGGCAGGCTTCCCGTGTGGGTCGTGAGTATTCTTTGGGTGCTCCGCTTCATGGCTCGTTGCTCTCCTCTTCTCTCAAGAACCGGACATTGGCGTTTGCGTAATTTTCATTTGACGGCCTCTTCTTCCATCACAAAGGATTTCCCGTGTCCGCTCGTACCCTCCATCTCCCGGCGGGCGATGCGCATCTATGCCGAGGAAGGCTCGGCCGCCTTCTTGAGCGCTTTTTTCTTGACTCTCCACTCGAGAAAGAACGGCCAGGTAAAAGAGACCACTGAAAGGCAGAGGAAAACCAGACACCACGGAGAAGTGAAGAAAATCGAAACATCGCCTTTGGATGCGGCGAGGGCGACCCGCATGTGCTCCTCAAGTTGCCGCCCCAGCACGAGCGCAAGCAGCATGGGAACGACCGGGATATCGAGCCACTTGAACGATAGCGCTACGAGACCGAAGAAGAACATGACGTAGATGTCGAAGAAAGAATTCCTCAGCGCATACGTCCCCAACACGCACAGGGCAACGATAATCGGCAAAAGGAGCGAGCGGGGTATGGTCAGCAGTTTCACGATAAGCCTCAAGCCCAGGAACGCGACCGTCGCCGTACTGCAAATCGCGATGAAATACGAGAAGAGCACGGAAAACGCAAAAGGCCCCTGCTCCACGAAAAGAAGCGGCCCCGGCGCCATGCCGTGCACCAGCAAGGCGCCGATGAGGATAGCGGTTATCGGGTCGCCCGGAATCCCCAGCGTCATCATGGGAATGAGCGCCCCTCCGGCGATGGAACTGTTCGCCGATTCGGGCGCGGCCACTCCCTCCACACAGCCCTTTCCGAATTGCTCCGGCTCCTTGCTGATTTTCTGGGCGTAGTCGTAGCTCACAAAAACGGCTATCGGACCGCCCGCTCCCGGCAGGATGCCGACGAATGTGCCCACGATGGAGCCGATGGCAACCGGAAGCCGGATTTTCTTGATGTCCTCCCAACTCGGAAACACGCGGCCGAATTTCGAGGCGACCGAGCGGATGTTCCCCTCCGCCAGGTTCGCCACTATCTCCGGAATCGCGAACAGGCCCACGAGAGCAGCGATGAAGTGGATACCCGCGAGCATGTTCGCGTCCCCGAAGGTGAAGCGCGCCGTCCCCACGAGGGGGTCCATCCCCACCGTCACGATCATGAGGCCCAGAAAAGTGGATAAAAGACCCTTCACGAGCGATTTCGCCGCGAAGGCGGATATGACGGACATACCGAAGAAGACCAGCCCGAACAGGTCGGCCGCGCGGAACTGAAGAGCCACTTTCGTGAGTTGTGGAGCGATGAGCAGCAGGCAGAAGAAACTGAAAAGACCGCCGGTGAAGCTCGATACGATGGAAACGCCCAGCGCCCGCCCGGCTTCTCCCTTTTGGGTAAGGGGGAATCCGTCCATCGTGGTGGCCGAGGCCGACGGCGAGCCGGGGATGTTGATGAGAATGGCGGCGAAGCTCCCCCCCGTCATACCGCCCGCGAAGACGCCCAGCAGGAGCGCCACGGCGGTCGTCGGCTCCAGGATGAAGGTGACCGGAAACAGGATGATGATACCCGCGCTCGTCGTAAGCCCCGGCATCATCCCGCATATGAGGCCGTGCAGAGCGCCCAGAGCGGTGGCCAGAATGCTCGTCGGCGCAAGGGCGAGGTAGAACCCCTGTAGTAAGTCACCGTTCATATGGCGTCATCCGAAATAACTTCCCCTTGGCAGGGGAAGCTGAAACAGGTCGCGGAACAGGAAGAACAAGAACATGGGAACGGCAATCGCAAGCCCCAGGAGAACCAGCGGGCGGCGCTCGCCCGTCACCCACATGAGAGCGCCGAAGAAGACGGGCGTGGACCAGAAGAACCCGAATAAGGAAAGCGCGAAAAAATAAAGTCCCGTTAGCAGCAGGCCGGCCGCTGCGCGGGCGATGCTGAAATTCTCGTTCGAAGAAGGTCTTTCGGGTCTCAGGTCGGCGAGGCCGTTTGAGCCCTTAAGCCCCCTTACCCCCTGGAAGATGAGCATCGCGGAGAGGGCGAGTATCGAAATAGTGATCAAGTAGGGGAAAAAATGGGGTCCCGGCGCGTCGGTCGTGGTGCGCTTGGGAAGCAGGGTGGCGAGGCCGCCGTAGTAGAGCGTTAATCCGAATATGACCACCCCGCCGACTATGTTTCTGGGTCCCATTCCGAATCCGTCCGAAGGAGATGAAAACGGTTAGAAAAAGAAGGCCGCCCCCTCCTTGGAAGAGGCGGCCCCCGTGTGTCACGCGATTGGCGCGATTATTTCTTCGTCTTGGACTTGTATACTCCAGTGGCTTTCATGATGTCGGCGACAATCTTGTCGCGCTTGGCGAGCATTTTGCCGAACTCTTCCGGCCCGCTCGGGTCGATCGTGAAACCCTTCGTCTTGGCCAGTTTCTTGAAAGCCGCCGAGTTGGCTGCCTTTTTCATGGCGTCGACGAGTTTCGCCTTAACCGCGGCGGGCGTTCCCTTCGGCACGCTGAGGCCGCGGAAATGATCGAAGTCGATGTCGTGGCCCATTTCCTTCATGGTGGGCACGTCCGGGATTGCCGGGTTCCGCTTGCCCGTGATGTGGGTGATGATGCGGAACTTGTTTGCTTTCGCCAGGCGAATCGCCCCCGTGAGTGGCGCACCCATGGCGTCGACCTCGCCGCTCAGAAGCGCCGCGTTGCGCCGCTTGACGCCCAGGGGGACGAGTATGGCCTTACAGCCCGTCATGCTCGAGAAAATGACCGCCGTGAGATGCGTGGTGCTGCCGGTGCCCGCGTGGCCGATTTTGAGCGTGTTCGGCTTTTTCTTGCAGTCCGCCACGAAATCCTTGGCCGTCTTCCATTTCGACTTGGCGTTCACCGCCACCACCAGGGGCTGGAAGTGCACCCGCCCGATATGGTCGAGTTCCTGATAGCCCCACGGCACGTTGCCGATGTTCGTGGAGGTGAGGACGGAGGTGGAGTTCCAGGCGACGATATAGCCGTCCGGCTTGGAGTTCTTGACGAAGGTGTAGGTCACGGCGCCGCCGGCGCCCGGCTTGTTGATGGCCACCACGGGAACGCCGAGCTCCTTCGCCATGCCCTTGGCGAGCAGGCGCCCCTCGATGTCCGCTCCGCCACCCGCGCCGAAGGGAATGATGAATTGAATCGGCTTCTCGGGATAGGCGGCCGAAGCGGATTGCAGCGGCAATGCGGCAGCGAATACAGCTATCAGAATGAAGCTCAAGGTACGGCACGTTTTCATCTGCTTTCCTCCAGGTTGGAAAAGATAATGTCCCTGATTTTGGAAGGCCCTATTATCACTCATTTCGACGCGAGAATCCATCCCGGTTTTTCGGGATGCGGCTCCGGGCCGGTCGCGGAGGATACGGGTGGCGGAGAGCTTGCGGCGGAGGTGCGGGGCAAATCCGAACAGAGCAAGAAGATTTGCCTTACGCCAAGTTACCCCACCTGCGAAAAATACTGCTATTCGCTTTCCATAAATTGAAGAAGGCCGCGAGCCACCCTCTCTCCGATTGCGCGGGGCGGACCCATGACAAGCCCCGTCAGCGTTTCCTCGATTCGCGTCGCGAGTTTCTTGAAGGGCTTTGCCGCCTTTCCCTGCTTGAAGGCGCCGTCGTAGTGCGCCCGAATCAATTCGTGCACATGCCGGGCATTTTCCGGGTTCTCTGCAGATTCAGATTGTGCAGCGGTAGTCTCTCGTCGAAAGAAGACACACGTTGTGTCGACCGAGCGCTTGGCGGTCTCCGACGATTCGGCCAGACCTGCCAGGCCTGCGCAGGCGCGCAAGGTCCAGGGATTGAAATTGAAGATATGGGCATAGTGGAACATGTTGCCGCGCGATTTTTCGCGGCAATCGGTCTCGATGTTCGGTGTTTCGACGTAAAGCACGCCACTTGGATTGAGCCAGCATGCGATCTGGGCGATGTATTTCACCGGGTTGTTCAAGTGCTCCAGCACATGGTTCAGGCGAATCAGGTCGAACTGGCCGGGCGAGAACAGATCGGGGGCCAGGTGGGCCGTGAGGACGTCCAGTCCCAACTCGTTACGACAAAATGCCGCATAGGGGGTATTCGGTTCGACCGCCTTGACCGTCTTGCCGAGCCGCGTCATCACGAATGCGAACTCGCCCGAACCCGCCCCGACATCCAGCACTCGTGTCGCTGCACCGTAGACATCCCGAAAGGTGCGCACATGGGACGCAACGCGCCGAAAATTACGGAGAATCTGGCGGCGGCGGGGTTTCGCGGCGCTCTTATAAGCGATGCGGTAGTCCTCGGCATAGAATCGCGCCAACTCCTCATCGTCCGGTACCGGGTCATTGCGAACCAACCCCGTGTCCATGCAAATCACGGTTCTCAGCGCTCGACCACGGCGGTCCGTCTCGGAGACCACTTCGTGCGTGCCCTCGCCGCCGAGCGCCCACTGCAATGCCATTTCATCCGTAATCAACATGATAGGGCTATCACTCCAGCTTCGGCAGTTCGTTGATTCACGGGGTTTTCCATCCTGGTCCTTCGTTACTGGAAGCGACGTTTCGCTCGAATGTTTGAAAATCTATCCCATAGCCGGCGAGACCTGCAAACGTCGCCGAGTTAGTGTCATTGAAGACGGTCCCAACGGAAAGAGTTGGATTGCCGCCCGCTGGTTCCCGTCCCCCTCGTTACTCCATCGCTGAAGAAATGCTAGTATCACCGACGAAGTTGGAGCGGAACCGAAATCAACCACAGAAAAGGGGCGAAACGGTGGAAATTGCGCCGCGAGCTCAGCAATCTCAGAGAAGAGGCGCTCAAGCGCGTATATTTCTCTCGCAAGGTCAGGAGCGCCAGGAACGGCGGCGTTTCAGGGTGAGCAGAAACAAAACGGCGCGAACCGAGACTCTGGGGTGATGTCGATCGGCAGTTCGAAAGAGCATTGCTTCTCGACAATTTGTGATCGGAAAACCAGAAATGAACGAACCTGATGAGCCCCTGCGAATCGCCCTCGCCATTCCTCACTTGGGCGGAGGCGGAGCGGAGCGTTCCGCCCTGAAACTGGTGCGCGGGTTTATCGAACGAGGGTATCACGTAGACATTCTCGTATTCGAAAAAATAGACACGCTTGCGGATGAGATTCCCGCCGAGGCGCGCCTGATTGAACTGAAACCAGGACCGATACATGACATTCACGACCACATCCATCTAGTACGGCGCTTTGGTTATAGGATTCTCAAGTTTTTACGGAGAAGTTTGCTGCAGGACGCCCGCTCTATGGCCGCCTATATCGACGCAGAGCAGCCGGACTGCGTCCTTCCCTCGCTTCCAAGAGCGAAATCAGCGACATTGCTCGCTATTTGTTTCTCTAGGCTGGGACCGGTAGTAATCCCAACTATCCATAGCGTACTCATTAACAGAAAGCGGAGGTTTCGCAGCCTCTACTCGATCTTGTTTCCTATGGCTGATCGGCTCGTCACCGTGTCCGACGGCGTCGCCGACAATCTATCTACTAATCTCGAATTCCCCCGCGAAAAAATTTCCCGAATCTACAATCCGGCTGACACTGAGGAAATCACCAAGCTGGCTCGCGACGTTCCCGAACACCCATGGATGTCAGACGATGGCCCCCCGGTCATATTGGCTGCCGGAAGGCTGGCGCGGGTCAAGGATTACCCGACCCTCTTACAGGCGTTCCGGCAGGTTTCCCGGAATCGCGATGTCCGCCTGATCATTCTGGGGGAAGGGAGCTGGCGGCGGCGACTGGAGAAAATGATCCGCAAAATGGGGCTTCAGGAAAAAGTGTCCCTGCCCGGGTGGGTCTCGAACCCCTACGCCTTCATGAGCCGCGCCACGTTGTTCGTTCTCTCGTCCAGGAATGAAGGATTGGGCAATGTCCTGATCGAGGCGATGGCGTGCGGCTGTCCCTGCGTCAGCACGGACTGCCCTTCAGGTCCGGCGGAGATTTTAAATAACGGGCGCTTCGGCCCACTCGTGCCCGTGGGGGATGATTCCGCGCTTGCGGCGGCCATGGAGCGCGTTCTCGACTCCCCGCCGGGTAAGGAGGCGTTGCTCGCCAGGGCGCAGGAGTTCTCCTTCGACGCCTCGCTCGATCAGTATGAGCGCCTGATACTTGACCTTGTGCGCGAGCGCCGCCGGACGCTTTGATTATACGCGAGGTTATGCGTCAGAATCGTCCGGCGGGTGATGGAAAATATTCGCCGACACGAGGGGACCCGACCATGAAAGCGTTCGTCATCAATCTCGCCAGGGCTGTGGAGCGCCGCCGCCGGATGGAGGAGCAATTTTCATCGTTGGGCCTTAAAGCGACGTTTCACCCCGCCCTAGATTCTAAAGAACTCACGCCCGAGCATTACGCACAGGTCGATAGGGAAACCAGGCGGAGGCTGGGACTCTGGCCCCAGGCCGACGGCTCCATTGCCAACTGGATAAGCCAGCGTCAGGTGATGCAGGAGATCGTGGAGATCGGCCCCGAAACGGCGGCGATCTTCGAGGACGACGCCGGGCTGTCGGCGGACCTGCCCGAGGTGCTCGACGCCTTGGAGCGCAGGCCCTTCGCTTTCGACGTCGTGAAGCTGAACCGGCGCTCACAAAGAACCTTCATCTCCTGCGAACGCCTCGCGACGGGGCACCGGGTCGGGCGGTTGCGCTACCACGATTACGGCAGTGAAGGCTACGTCATCACCCGCGAGGCAGCGCGCCATTTTCTCGAGAACACGCCCATGATGATGCGCGAAATCGACCAGGCGTTATCCCGTTTCTGGGAGAACGGGCTGAACGTGTTTTACGTCGACCCGCCCGTCGTCTCGCACGATGAGCAGGACGATTCCCAGATCGAGCGCGCCCGCAGACTCGCGCGCAAAGAACACATGCGCGCCAACGGCGTACTGTACGTGACGTGGCGGCGCGTCATAAGCGCCGTCTCGCGCGAAATTCGGCGGCGCATCGCCTTCCGCCGTTTGATGCGCGGTGAAATCGGCGTCACCCCGCCGGTGAACAAGGGCGCATAAGGGTGTAGGGACGTCGAACTTCCCGAAGAGGAAAGTTCAACCGTGCCCGCCCATGTCATACATTGCAGGGCTAACACACGGTAGGGACAGGTCGCGACCTGTCCCTACGCAGTTACAGAGAAAGAAAGATTATCCCGACAGACCTGGGTTTTTAGAAAACCCGGAAACCCTAATACACCTCCGTTGCGCCGCCTTCGCCTGCGGCCTGCTGTTTGGGCCGCCATCGCAACAGATAGCGCTCCAGCCAGTTCACCGCCGTGTTGGCGATGAGCACGATGAACATGAGCAGGATGAGGCCCGCGAACGAGCCCGCGATGTTGAACAGGTTGCTCGTGTGCTGGATCATGAAGCCCAGCCCCTTGCTCGCCGCCATGAACTCGCCCAGGATGGCCCCGATGATGGCGAACGGAACGCCTATCTTGA
Organism: Nitrospinae bacterium bin107; assembly: GCA_002238965.1. Taxonomy (GTDB): domain Bacteria; phylum UBA8248; class UBA8248; order UBA8248; family UBA8248; genus Bin107. The sequence goes on from MPNJ01000001.1 coordinate 386,595, forward strand.
GGCCCGTGAGTATCCAGGGCATCGCGGCGGGCAGCGTGACCTTCCAGAGAACCTGCATCTCGTTCGCGCCCATCACCTGCGCCAGGTTCTTCAGGTTGGGGTCCACGCCCCTCAGGCCCGAGTAGGTGTTCATGAAGGTCAAGAAGAGCACCAGGCTCACCGCCAGCACGATTTTCGACTCCACCCCGATACCGAACCAGATGATGAGAATCGGCGCCATCGCCACGCGCGGGATGCCGTTCACCGCGACGATGAAGGGGTCGAGTATCTCGGCCAGGGTTTCCAGCCGCGCCAGAATGAAGCCGAGCGCGATGCCGAGAGCGGCGCCCAGGATATAGCCTAGGAAGGCCTCGTACATCGTCGTCCAGGTATCGACGAACACGCTGCCCGAAAGCGTAATCTCCACCATATAGCTCATGACGCGCAGGGGCGAGCCGAACCAGAACGGGTCCACGCAGAGCCACTGTTTGGGGCCGATCTCCCAGGCGCTGAGCTCCCACATCGCCAGAAAGCCGCCCGCGAATGAGGCCCGGTAGACGAACATGCGCAACTTCTGGTTCTTGATGAAGCGCCCGGTCCTCGATATGGAGATGTCAACGAAGGCGATGGCGTGGAAGAACATGCCCGTGACGGAGCACATCATGTAGCCGGCCGCCGTGAGGAACAACAAGAGCGAGCCAATCAGGTAATCGCCCCGCCAGAGTTGCGGTACGCCCGGCAGGGGGATCGTCAGGAGGATCTCGCCCAGTTTGGGAATCCTGACGCGGCCGGAAGCCTCATGGGTGGTCTGTATTGCCTCGTCCGCTCCCTTGTCCCCGCTCGCCTCTTTATCGATCATGTCGACCATGGCAATCCCCTTCTTATCCGCTCGCTCTAACTCGCGGACCCGTTTTTCATCCAATCCTCACTGCGCTGGACCTCCTCGCGCAATTCCTGCCACAGCTGATCGTAGGTCTGCCGAAACTCCTCCTTGCTGTGGATGGTGAACACGTCGCGCGGACGCGGAATGTCTACTTCGGTGACGCTCCTGAGCTTGCCGGGCCGGCTCGTCATGACGACGACCCGGTCAGCCAGGGCGATGGCCTCGACGAGGTCGTGCGTGATGAATATCACGGTCTTTCGCGCCTCGCGCCAGAGTTTCAACAACTGATCCTGAAGGATGATGCGCGTCTGTGCGTCGAGCGGCCCGAAGGGCTCGTCCATCAGGATGACTTCCGGGTCGTATATAAGAGTGCGTATGATGTTGGCCCGCTGGCGCATTCCGCCCGAGAGTTCGTGGGGGTAGTGATCCTCGAACCCCGCGAGGCCGACGCGCTGGATCAACTCGCGGGCCTTTTCGTGCCTGGTCTTCTGGTCGACGCCCCGCATCTCCAGCGGGAAGGCGACGTTGTTGATGAGCGTGCGCCAGGCGTAGAGATAGTCCGACTGCGGCACGTAGCCGATGTCGGTATTGATGCCGTGCAGCTTTTTATCCTTGTACGTGATGGTGCCCGAGGTGGGGTGCACCAGCCCGATAATGCAGTTCAGCAGCGTGGACTTCCCGCACCCGCTCGGTCCCACGATGGTGATGAACTCGCCGTCTTCGATCTCGAGGCTCATATCATCGACGGCGATCACGCGGTTTCCACGCGAGAAGAATTCCTTATGCAGGTTCTTGATCGAGAGAATTGGAGGCACGGCGCATGAATCTCCGCCGCCGGGGAGAGGCTCTCCAAAGCCCCTCCCCGGCGGTTATTCAGAGTCGGAAATGATAGCTCACATCTTGCCGGGCAAATACTCGTCCGTGACGAGGGTGCTCCTCGGGAACGCCTTCTTGAGCTTGCCCGCCGCGATGAGCAGGTTCTGTGTGATGTCCACCGCACGCTGGGTGACTTTCCCGTCCAGCGATACGGCCTTCTTCACCGCCGCGATGCTGGTACGCAGCAGCCGCTTGTCGGTCTTGGCGAAGTAAAGCTGAATTTTCTCGCGAATCTGCTCGGCGGTGTGCTTGTTGATCCAGTTGTTGGCCTTGAGAAGCGCCCGGACCACCTTGCGGACGGTCTCGGGGTTTTTCTTCGCGTATTCGGGCCGCACGAGCAGGACCTCCATCATGAACTGGTCCATCTCCGGGTCCTCACCCGCCGAGTTCGTGACGAAGGGAATGCCGATGCCCTTGAATATGGCCGTCTCCGGCACGGGAATCGTCTGGATCGCTACATCGATTTTGCCGCGCTGAAGCGCGGCGATGAGCACCGGGCCCGCGCCCGCGCCGATTAGCTTCACCTCTTTCTGAGGGGTGTAGCCGGCCTGGCGGATCCAGTATTCGCCCTGGTTGTAGGTGAGCGCGCCGGGACGCGTGGCGCCCACGGTCAGGCCCTTCAGTTTCTTGATCTTTTCCTTGTAGGGCGTCTTGGCGGTGATGCCGAGCTTCTTCGCCACGTCCTTGCGGATGGCGGAGTTGACGATGCTGCGGTTCAGGCAGCTCATCACCGCGATGAGGGCGCCGCCCGCTTTGACGGCGTTGATCTGGTAGGTGCCCGCCGCGATGGAAAAATCCGCCTGGCCTGCGAGATTGGCCTTGATGTCCGGCCCGCCGCCCCGCGTGGAGATAACCTCTGCGGCCAGCCCCTCTTCTGCGAAGTAGCCGTTCGCGCGCGCCACGTAGTTGCTGACGAAGGCGAGACTCTCGACCGCCTGGGTGATGACGACCCGCTTGACGGCAGATTCCGATGGCGTGGCGGCCGTGAAGACGAGCGCCACTCCCAGGATAACCGCCAATACCGATTTGAAGATGAGACCCCGTACGTACGTTCTGGTTTCCACGATTTCAGCCTCCCCTCTGGGCCGCAGGATGCGCGGCTTGCGTCATGGACTCAATCAACGCCCCGAGAGCGGGGCGCACTCAGTGTACCGGGAAGATATGACTTTCCTTCGATTCCTCCTGCTCGCAACAAGACAATACCGAAAGAAACTTTATGCTTTTATGATGAAGAGAGAAAAGAATACCATGTTTGGCGAAAACGCCGCAAGACTCCGGAATCCTATGCAGGATTCCCGGCATGACCGCAAAGAATCACGAAGCGTACGGCGTAACCACCAACGGGGCTGGAAGCGTCAGCCCGCCCCGGATGGGGGCTGTTGAAAAGCCCTGATTTCGTGATTCGGGGTATGGAGCAGATCAGGGAGGGGACTGTAGGGACAGGTCGCGACCTGTCCCTACCATCCATCCGTCCACCCGGCTCTTTTTCGCCTCATTCGTCATTCCAACCTGCGCCGGAATGACGGCGGCGGCGCTTGGCGGACTCTCCGCGCGAATGAGGATGTCCGGAGTTATCGGCCGCGGGCAGAGCATTATTAACCGTTCGTTCAAGTATAGTCTTGACACCATACGAAACCTTATGAGACTTTGGTATTCTGTCAACGGGGGGAAGCGAAACGGCTACGGACCCCGATGGACGGAAAAGGCCGGACGGACGCAAAGTGACGTCCGTAAACGGCGCGGCGAAGAGGTGGAGAAAGGCGCATGACCTCGTATGAATCCTACAGCCTCATCGGGCAATACATCGGCCTCGGATTGATATTCTACGGGATCCTGCAGATGCAGCGCGGCACGGAATCCAGGGAGCGCGAGAGCATCCGCCGCCATGAAGAAAACATGCGAAAGATCGATGAAAACATAGAGGGGATAAAAGAGAGCAGGGATGCGCTCAAGGTTCTCATCAAAGGACATGAGGAAAGCACGTCCGCGCTCAGGGAAGGCACATCCGCGCTCAGGGCGCTCGTCGAAGAGCAGGGGGAAAGCAGGGCCGGGTTCAGGGCGCTCATCGAAGGGCAAAAGGTGCTCATCGAGCGAACCGGAGGCTGATGCCGGAACCCGCCGGTTTCATTCCCGCCTTTGTGATGTTCCTGTTTTCAAAGTGAGACGCTACCGGAATTTCTGCGGATGAACAATAAACCACCGGGCGCAACTCGCCTTGGCGGTGAAGCCTGCATGATGCGTCAGTCCGCCCCATCCTCCGCGCGCTCTTTTTCCAGCTTCCGAAGAGCGCCCCGTTGTATCTTGCCCGTGGCCGTGAGAGGCAGGCATTCCAGGAACTCCATCGCTCTCGGGTATTTATAGGGCGCGAGTTGCGCTTTCACGAAATCCTGAAGCTCCTGGACCAACGCATCCTGTGCGTGTTCAGAACCTGCTCCTGCGCCTCCCGTGAGAACGACGAAGGCCTTCACGATCTCCCCGCGCTCTGCGTTCGGCGAGCCGACCACCGCGCACTCGCGCACTATTGCGTGTTCGAGCAGCACGGCCTCGACTTCCAGGCCCGAGACGTTGTATCCCCCGGTGTTGATCATGTCGTCGGTACGCGCCTCGAAGGAGATGTACCCTTCCTCATCCACGCGGCAGAGGTCGCCCGTCATGTTCCAGCCGTCCCGCACGTAGTTCCGCTGGCGCTCGAGGTCATCGAGGTAGCGGCACCCGGTGGGGCCCTTGACGATCATCTGCCCCACCTCGCCGGGCGGCGTGTCGCGCATCTCCTCATCCACCACGCGCACCTTGTAGCCGGGCGCCGCGCGGCCTATCTTGCCGGGGCGAATATCCACACCGCTTGCCGAGATGAATATGTGCAAAAGCTCCGAGATGCCGAGGCCGTTGATGATCGAAACCCCCGTTCGCTCGCGCCATTCCCGGAACACCGAAGGCTCGAGCGACTCTCCCCCCGCGATGCAGGCGCGCAGGCTGCCGAGGTCGTATCCGTCTGCAAAGTCGAGCATCTGCTTGTAGCCCGATGGCGTGCTGAAGCACACCGTCCCCTTGTATCTCTCGACCGCTTCCAACAGGTCGCGCGGCGTTCCCCGCTCGAGCAAAACCGAGGAGGCCCCGAAGCGCAAGGCATCGGTGATGAAGGCGCAAAACCCGTATAAAAAGGCGATCTGCGGGCTGCCGCAAACGACGTCATCAGGTCCCAGGCCGAAGAGGTATTTGGGAAACGTATCCGCAACGGCGAGCAGGTCGCGGTGGAAATGCACCGTGCCCTTGGGCGTACCGGTGGAGCCCGAGGTGAAACCGATAAGGGCCACGTCGTCCGCCGCCGTATCGGCGTTTTGGAATTCGGGCGATGCTTCGGCCATCAAGGCTTCGAGGCCCTCCGGCTCATCTGCCCCGAACAAGACGACGTGTTCCAGGGATTCGGAAGACTTGGCAGCGGCGAGCAAGTCCTCGCTCAGTTTTTCGTCGCAAATGGCGAAACCGACCTGCGCTTTATCCAGCACGTAGGACAGTTCTCGCTCGCGCATGACGGGCATGGTCGGAATCACGACTCCGCCCGCCTTCAAGACGGCGAGACACGCGGCCACGAGGGTGGGATGGTTCGAGGCGCGCAGAAGCACGCGGTTTCCGGGCACGAGGCCGAACCGCTCCGTCAGCACAGAGGCAATGCGGCCCGCGTTCTCCAATAGCGCGCGATAGCTCCAAAGCGCCTCACCAAAATAAATCGCAGGACGCTCGGCCTGCGCTCCCTGGGCCATCTCGTCGATGAGTACGGCGCCTGCATTGATTCGCGCCGGATAGGCTGCAAGCTCCGGCAGAACGCCGTAGTCCATCTCCGGCCAGAGTGATCTCGGCGGCAGGTTGTCCCGCGCGAACGTATCGACGTGACCGCTCGCCTCAGTCGGCATGGCGCTTCACCTCGGGCAGTAGTTCCTGGGCCAACTGCATCATATGTTCCGCCTCCTCGCCTGCGGACGCCACCGCCTTGAAGATAAAGTGCCGGACTCCCGCCTTCCGGTACGCATCGATTCGCTCGGCGCAACGCGCAACCGAGCCGTGGAGCAGGTATCTATTCGCCGCCTCGCGCATATCCATCCCATACCGCATCGAGAGATTCCTCGCACCCTCATCGAGCGCTTCGTCTTCTTTTTCGCTCAGATTCACGAACAGGTGAAGCGCGGGTGTCCAGGGTCTTTGCGGGTCGTCGAGCGCGCGTTCCACCTCCGCAGCGAAACGGTGAATCTGGCTCAAGGCCTTCTCATATCGAGAGGGAGAATACAGATAAGGCGCGTAGCCGTCCGCCAGTAGAGCAGCGCGCCTTTGCGCGGCCTCGCTCCTGCCGCCCACCCAGATCGGCGGGCCGCCCGGACTTGCGGGCGGTGGGCTTTGCCGTGCATCCGAGAATCGAAAGTATCTCCCCTCGTGACTCACGGCCTCTCCCGACCACAATTTGCGCAACACCTCGATCGCCTCATCCGTGCGCGCGCCGCGCTCCGTCTTGGGCACGCCGCAAACCTCGAACTCCTTCTCTTCCTCGCCGCCTACGCCCACACCGAAGATGAAGCGCCCGCCCCCGCTCAGGTAATCCACCGTGGCCGCCGCCTTCGCCGCAATGGCGGGGCGTCTCAAAGGCAGGAGATACACAAGGCTTCCGAGAACGATGCGCTCGGTTCTGGCCGCAGCGGCGGCGAGAGCGGCGAGGCTTTCCAGGAAATTGCCGCGAAACGCGATGTGATCGTCCATCCAGAAAGAATCGAAGCCCGCTCCTTCCACCTTCTCGATGAAGCCCAGAAAATCGGAATGAGTGGGGACATCTCCCGGCTGCATTCCGTAGCCGTATCCGTATTTCACCGCTTCGTTCATGGGGATCCTTAATACAATTCAGCCCGATGCGCTCAGGTGGAGATGTCCACAGGCGTCCTGACTCGCTGTCCAGCCGGGGGGTACGAGGGTATTCGAGCCGTATTCCTCGATTACTGCCGGTCCGCCAATTTCCGTGCCCGAAGGGAGGGAATCGCGCCGGTAGACGGGACAATCGGGAACTTCCTCCTCGAACACGACGCATCTGCGCTCCACCAGCGCGTCATTCAGCCCGCCTCCGGGATTTTCCACTTTCACCCACTTGAGTTTGTCCACCATGCCCGAGACCCGCACCCGCAGGTTCACGATCTCCAGAGGGTCGTCGGGATGGCAATGTCCGTAGCGCGCCTCGTAGCGGGTGTGGAAATCCCCGCCAAGTGCCTCAAGCCAGCCCTTCGATTCAGTGACCGGAATCGTGAGTTCGAACGCCTGTCCGACATAGCGGACGTCTGCGAAACGGAACGTCTCGATTTCACTCAATCCGGCCCTGCGCAACTGCTCGGCGCAGGGAGCTTCAAGATTCTCGTAAATGTGACCGAGAGCGCTTTCCTGCGCATCTTCCAAAGCAACGAAGCACGTCCCGACGTTCTCCTGCACGGCGTCCGCCATGAGAAGACCGACGGCGGAGAAATTCCCCGGAAAGCGCGGCACGACGACGCTCGACATGGAGAGCTCCCTCGCTATCAGGGCGGCGTGCAGCGGCCCCGCGCCCCCGTAGGCGAGCAGGGTGTGCTCCCTCGGGTCGAAGCCGCGCTCGATGGAAATCTCGCGAATCGAACTCACCATCCTCATGACGGCGAGGTCGATCACTCCGCGCGCCATCGAAACGGCGCCTGAAATCCCCATCTCCCCGGCCAGCGACGAGAGGGTGCTCACCGCCTTTTCGGGGTGGAGTTCCAGCCCTCCGGCCAGCCGGGTGCGCGGCCCGATGCGCGAGAGGGCGACGTTCGCGTCCGTCACCGTCGGCTCCTCGCCGCCGAACCCGTAACAGGCCGGCCCCGGGCGCGCGCCCGCGCTCTTTGGCCCCACGTGAAGCGCGCCGTCCTCATCGCGCCAGGCGATGCTCCCCCCGCCTGCGCCCACGGTGTTGATCTGAAGCTGGGCGGTCTTGAGCGGATACGCGCCGATGGTGTTCTCCGTGCTGACGATAGGCCGGCGATCGCGGATGAGGCATACGTCCGTGCTGGTGCCGCCCATGTCGTAGGTGATGAGGTGATCGAGACCCATCGACTCCGCGACCGACACCCCGCCTACGACGCCGCCCGCAGGACCGGAGAGTATCGTGCGAACGGGGTACCGCGCCGCCCGCTCCGCGTCGAGCATCCCGCCGCCAGAAGCCATAATGAAAAGGGGCGCGCTGCATCCCTTATCCTTAAGCGCCTCCTCCAGGCGGCCGATGTAGTTCTTGATCTTGGGGCCGAGATAGGCGTTCAGGGCCGCCGTGGAGAAACGCTCGAACTCGCGATATTCGGGCACGACCTCGTGGGAGAGGGAGAGATAGACCTCAGGCAATAATTTCTCGAGATACGCCGCCGTGCGCTTTTCGTTCTCTCCATTGGCGTAGGCGTGCAGATAGCAGATGGCGAGAGCTTCCGCGCCCAGGCGCTTCAAGTGTTCGGCCTGCTCCTCGACCTGCGCTTCTCCCACATGGACTTCTATCCGCCCATCGGCCAGTGCGCGCTCTTCGATTTCGAGCCGCATCTCTCGGGGAACAATAGGCCTGGGCCGGATGAATTTCGGGTCGAACAGGCTCTGGGGAACGAGGCGCTGCGTCCGGCCAATTTCCAGAACGTCGCGGAAGCCGCGCGTCGTCAAGACAGCGGTGCGCGCGCCCGCGCCTTCGAGTATCGCGTTGGTGCCGACGGTGGTGCCGTGCGTGATACGCTCGATGCCGGAGAGGTTGAGACTCTCGACGCCTTCGAGAAAAACGGCGTCTTCTCTCCCGCGAAGCGTGGGAATCTTGGAAACCTCTATTCGCTTCTCGTCCTCATCGTAGAAAACGAGGTCGGTGAAGGTTCCTCCGGTGTCTATGCCGACGAGACTCAATGAAGCAGCCTTCCTTTAATAATAAAGCGAAGAAATAATCACGCCCTCATACGGACAAAAACGGAAAATTCATAAATCTGCTCATACTTTCACGGGAGACAGAAAGACCCCGTCTCCCTCCTCGGCGTCGAGTATGGCGATACCGTCCGCGCCCAGACCCGCCGAGTTCTCGGGAAGCGCATCGTCCGCTTCCATCCATGCGCGAAGCGGCACCCCCCACTTACCGCGCAACTCGACCAGATCCCCTTCGTGAAGACCCCGCCCCGCCATCGTCGCTGGATTCATATAGCACCTGCGGCGGGAATCTTCGCGGGCTTTTTCATCTCTGTGAACGAGAGTCATCGCGCGCCTCGCCGCCCGGGCGGCCTGCCTGCGCGCTTGCGTGGCCTCCTCATCCAGGGCGCCGTCTTGCACGATGACGGCGTATTCCTCCCTCGCTCCCTCCTCGCTCACATAGCCCGCACGCACGTCGGCGAGAACCGACTCGATATCCCGCTGAAACGGGTCGCCGAAACCGCCGCCGCCCGAGGTCTCCATGACGAAAACGTCGCCCCGCTCAAGCGGAAAACCCGCCGCCTTTCCCGGCGTCTCGGAAGGCGCCAGGGTCTCCCCTCCCCGCGCGACACTGAAGCGGTTGGGCTTCCCCGGCCCGCCGCCGAGGACGCCGAAGGGCGGGATGACGTTCTTATCCGAGGAAATCGAGAGCAACGCGTTCTCGGCCAGTACCTCCACCTCGCGGTGCAGGCCAAGCCCGCCTCTATGCGCACCGGCTCCGCCTGAATCCGCGCGCAGGGAGAGTTCCCTTATCCTGAGCGGCTGGCCCTGTTCGATGACCTCGACCGATTGAATGGAGGCGAAATCCCCTTCCGTGAAATTGCGCGTGGCGTTGTTGCCGTCGCTCTCGGCGAAACCGCCCGTGCCGCCCGCCGGAAACTCATAGAAGAGAAACGGCTCCCCGTTTCGCGCATCCCGCCCTCCGATATAGACGTGGTTCGAAGTGCCCTTGAGATCGCCCGTCACGACTTCTGACGCGAAGCGCGCTGTGGCGCCGATCAAAGCGGAGACCACGGCGTGGCTCACTTCCATCGAGCCCGCGCAACTCGCCGGGTATCGCGCCGATAGCAGCGAACCCGGCTCGACTTCGATGTTGAGCGGACGAAAGGCCCCGTGGTTGATGGCGCCTTTGGGGTCCAGGAACGCCTTGATGACGCTGAAAGCAGCGGATGGAGCCATGGCGGGACCCACGTTGTAGGCCCCTTTCGTCTGCGGGTCGGTTCCGTGAAAATCAACTATCAACTCATCACCCGTTTTCTCGACTCTTACACGGATGCGTATCGGCGTGAGCGAATGCCCGTCGTGATCCATGAAATGCTCATAAGTGGATTCCCCGTCGGGCAGGGCGGCGATTCTACGCCGCATGGAGGCTTCGGCGCGTTCGAGCAGGCGATCCTTCGCGGCGAGGATGACGCCCCAACCGTATTTCGCAGCCAGCTCCTCCAACCGCTTGTGAGCGGTGTGGCAGGTGGCCAGCATGGCAAAGAAATCCCCGCGCCGCTCCTCGGGAACCCGCATATTGTGGAGCAGGAGATCGAGAAGCCCCTCGTTGAGCTTCCCCTTCTCGATGATCCTTAATATGGGAATGCGCACCCCGTCGTGGAGAATCTCCGTGTTCTTCCCGGAAATACTCCCCGGCGTCGTGCCGCCCACGTCCCCCCAGTGGGCGCGGACGACGGGGTAGACCGCCATTCGCTCGCCATGGAACAGGGGCGAGATGATCGCCACGTCGTTCAGGTGCGTTCCGCCCGTATAGGGGTCGTTGTGGATGAAAACGTCGCCCGGGTGGATATCGCCCCCGAACCGCTCGAGCATTTCTCCGACTTCCATCGGCACCGGGAAGATGTGGACGGGGTTGTCCTCCGCCATGGCGACGAGCTGTCCCTCGCCGTCCACGAGCACGCAGGAGAAATCGTGCCCCTCGTAGATGATGGAGGAATACGCCGTGCGCACCATGTTCGCGCGCATCTCCCGGACGACGGCGACGAAGGACTCGTTGATGACTTCCAGGGTTATGGGGTCTATTTCCCCGCAAATTTCCCGGTACATGGATTCCCCGTTCATAAAGACGTGGCCGATGGCCTCATCTTAGCCCGAACGGGGAGGTTTGTTCACCCGGCTCCCGTGTACGGACAGAGTCCAGACAAAGGGTTTCGAGTGAAAGCGGAACGGCTTCCGGTGTTGTCGAATCTTTAGGGAGAAGCAGCAGAGTACCCGGAGATTAAACCGGAGTGAGTGAAGCGCGTTTCTCCTCGCGCTCGATGCGCACGGCGCAGCACTTGAGTTCCGGTTGGTGGGATACCGGATCGAGCGCGGGGTTGGTGACGCGGTTCACGTTCGTCTCGGGATGGAACGACTCGCCCCAGTGCATTGGCATGAAGAGAAGCCCCCGCCGGATGCGGCTCGTGTATCTGGCACGGGCGTATGTTCTTCCCCTGCGACCGATGAGGAAAATCCATTCTCCCTCTTTCACGCGGTGGCGGGCGGCGTCATCGGGATGAATCTCGATGAACGGCTCGGGCTCCTGGCTGACGAGTTGGGGCACCTTCATTGTGCGCGTCCCCGTATGCCAGTGTTGGGCCACACGGCCCGTGGTGAGGGTCATGGGATATTGGGCGTCTGCGGCTTCATCCGGCGGCTTGTGGGCGCAGGGCATGAACTTCGCCCGGCCGGATTCAGTCGCGAACCTGCCTCTCAGATAGCGCCTCGGCGTGCCAGGATGCCTCGGGTGGGGACACGGCCATTGCATGGGGGCCTGCCTCAGCCGCTCGTCCGTCATCCCCGCCATATCACAGGACGTGCCTGCGGTGAGGCGGCGGAACTCGTTCCAGACATCCTCGTGGGAGGCGAAGTCGAATCCATCGAAACCCATTTCCCCGGCGATTTGCGATGCGATCCACCAATCGGGCATCGCCTCGCCCGGCGGGTCGAGAAACTTCTCACTCCACACGACGAGGCGTTCGCTGTTCGTCATCGTCCCTTCCTTCTCGCCCCATTGCGCGACGGGCAGGAGAACGTCCGCGAACTCCGCTGTCTCCGTCGGGAAATAGCAATCCTGCACGATGACGAGTTCCGCCCGCCTGAGACCCTCGCGCGCTACTTTGACGTCCGGCATGGTGACGGCGGGGTTCGTCGCGGCTATCCACATAGCGCGAATCTCTCCCTCCTCCGCCGCCTGAAACATGGGCACGGCCGTCAGGCCCGGCTCGGTCGAGATGCTCCCCGGCCGGATTCCCCAGGCGCCTTCCAGGTAGGCGCGGTGCGCATCGTTCGCTACGAGGCGATGGCCGGGCAACTGGTGAGACAGGTAACCCACCTCGCGTCCACCCATGGCGTTGGGCTGGCCCGTCAGCGAGAACGGGCCCGCCCCTTTTTTCCCGATCTCTCCGAGTTGGAGGTGTAAGTTCTGAAGCGCCAGACATTTCTCCACGCCTTGGGTGCTCTGGTTCGTCCCCTGACAGTAAAAGCTGAGCAGTCTGCATGGCGTCGAAAGATATTCCACCATCTCGTCGACCCGGGCGGGGTGGATATCGCACGTCTTGAGGAGGACTTCTTCATCCAGCGCTTTGAGATGCGCGGCGTATGAGGAAAAGTCCTCCGTTCGCCTTCTGATGAATGGCGCATCCATCCTGCCGATTCCCAGGAGTCTCTTGGAAAGGAGTTGCAGAAACGCCACGTCGCTTCCCGGCGCCAGGCGTATGTGGACATCCGCGAACTCCGCTGTGGGGTTCGAGCGCGGATCGACGACGACCACCCGCACGTTTCCGCCCTTCACGCGGCGCTTACGGATCATCTGGAAAAGAACCGGGTGGTTCTCCGCCATGTTCGCGCCGATGATGAGGATGACTTCGGCGTGCTGGATGTCGTCGTAGCACGTCGGAGGCGCGTCGGAACCGAAGGATTGCGTATAGGCGGCCACCGCGCTCGACATGCACAGGCGGCTGTTGGTGTCCATGTTGTTCGTCTGGAGATAGCCCTTGAAGAGTTTCGTGAAAAGATAGGACGCCTCGGTGTCGAGTTGGCCGGATCCATAAAATCCGACGCTGTCCCGCCCGTGTTCCTTTTGTATCTCTAGGAGTCTTACCGCGGCGAAGTCGATGGCTTCCTCCCAGGAAACGCGGGTCGGCGCCATGCCCCGGTGGCGGCGAATCAAGGGGTATTTGAGTCTTCCCGATTCATCGAATACTTCTTTCAGATAAGCGCCCTTTGGACACAGCATGCCGAAATTGGGCGCTTGATCCTTATCGGCCCCGATTTTGATGATCTTGTTATTGCGCACTTTGGCCGTGATGACGCACCCCACGCCGCAGTAAGGACACACCGCCTTGCCCGAACGGATTGATGCGTCTATCTCATCCACATCCATACGTTGCACTCCCACACTTCAAAACGCGTTCATCGTCGAGCGGCAAGGGAAGACGCAGCCCGCGATGCCGACTGCGCATTCCTCATGACCGGGATACGGGGCGTCCGCTCTAGGCCGCCGGACGCATACCCACCTGCTCCCTCTCGTAGAGCGCAGCCGCCAGGGCTTCTTTCTCCCGGGCGATCACTTCGGGTGTGAACTGCACCGCAAGCGCCAGGACGGAACAGGCCGCCACCGTCGCGCCCAGGTAGAAAAGGGCTTCCTGCGTCGTCAGACCCTCGGCGCGAAACAGGAAGCCGGCCGCCACGGCGCCCGCGTTTCCGCCTGCGCCCACGATACCGGCCACCGCGCCCAGCGCCTTTTTATTCATGAATGGAACGATGCCGTAGGTGGCCCCCTCCGCCATCTGAACGAACAGGCTGAAGATGATCATCGCCGGAACCGCTAATAACAGCGTCTCCATGTTCGCGAAAATCATGAGCGCGATTCCTTCGAGAAGTATAACGATACCCATGAACCAGACCCGGCCCTTGAGGCCGCCGCGCACGGCCACCTTGTCTGAAAACACGCCGCCCAGCGTTCTGGCGAAGATATTCATGAGTCCGAAAAGGCCCGCGATGAGCCCCGCCGTTTTGATGTCCAGCTTGAAGTGGTCGAAATAATAAAGGGCGGCGACGTTGTTGATGGTGAGTTCCACTCCGAAACAGGCTGCGTAGATAACGAACAACGCCCACACACGGTAGTCTTTCGCCGCGAGTTTGAACGAAGTCCACCCCGAACCCCTGGCCGGCTCCATCTCGCCGCGTTCGCGAAGCTCCTTGTAGTTGCCGTCTGGCGCGTCCTGGGTGAGAAAATAGTAGGCGATACCCGTCAGGAACAGCGCGACTCCGGGAACGACCATGGCCAGACGCCAGCCCAGGAATTTATCCGCGCCGAAGGTGAGGGCCGCCGCGAACACCAGCGGCATGGCCATCTGCGTGACGCCACCGCCGAGGTTCCCCCATCCGGCGGTCGTGGCGTTGGCGGTTCCCACGCAGTTGGGCGCGAACATGACCGAGGTGTGGTATTGCGTGATGACGAACGAAGCGCCGATGGCCCCGATGGCGAGGCGGAAGAGCAAAAAGGTCTCGTAGCTGTTGGCGAGACCGATTCCCATGACGGGGATGGAACCAAAAATCAGCAGCGCCGAGTACACCAGCCGCGCGCCGTAGCGATCGCACAAGGGGCCGATGAGTAGGCGCACCAGAACCGTGATGGCGACCGAGGCGATGATGGTATTGCCGATTTGCGCTTTCGTGAGTAGCAATTCCTCGCGTACGACCGCCATGAGCGGCGCGATGCCGAACCAGCCGAAAAAGCATAGAAAGAAGGCGAACCACGTCACGTGAAATGCTCGCATATGCGGGGTCTTGAAGTCGGTGAGACGGATTCGAGTCGCTTTGTTCGTAAAATCCATTTCTGTCTCCTTTTTTAGACTTGGTTCGGCGTGTTTATTTTCTCGTGATGTACGGAACGACCCGGGACAACAGTTCCGGTAGTTCGTCACACGGCACGTTCTCCAGAAGTCTTTGAGGGACTTTTGAGTCCGGGCCGGTCTTTCCCTTCAAGAACACGTCAACTGCGTCGACGACCTCCTTGCCCCGGCGCGCCTTCTTGCCGAGCAGGCCAATGTCCGCCGCGGCGTGGTTCCCGCAGGCGTTGGGGCATCCAGACCAGTGGATCGTCACGGGCAAGGTTTGCCCCACCTGGTTCTCCAATTGCTTTCCGAGCTCAATCGCGTGTTCTTTGGTTTCGATGGTGGCGAAGTGGCAGTAGTCGATGCCCGTGCAGCTCACCATTCCGCGAATCACCTCGGGCGGGTCGTAGCGAAGCTCTTTCAGCAACGGCTCTTGCGTGAAATCGCCCACCCTGGCGTCGGGAATCCCCGCGATGATGATGTTCTGAGACGGCGTGAGGCGGATGTCCCCGCTTCCGTAGTCATCGGCCAGACGCGCCGCCTCGGAAAGTTGCCGGGAGGTGATGCGCCCGACGGGAACCACGAGGCCTGCGTAATTCAGCCCGGCTTCCTTTTGCCGGAAGATGCCCACATGGGGATTCTTGGCCTTCTTGTCCCTGGCATCTTCACCTGCGGTGACGAGTGGAGAGCCCGTCCGGTTCTCCAGTTCTGTGCGGAATTTCTCCGCTCCCCACTCCTGAATCAGAAACGCCAGGCGGTTTTTCTTGCGGTTGCCGCGAGAGCCGTTGTCTCTGAAAACGCGCGTGATGTTCGCGCACAACTCGGCCGCTTCTTCAGGCAGAACGAAGACGTCCAGTGGCGTGGCGACCGTGTATCCGCCCGAACCCATCTTCCCGCCTACGGCGACGTTGAAGCCTTTTATCTTCTCGCCGCCCATTTCCTTGAAAGCGGGAGTGAGAGAAATATCCTGCGCCTCGCCGTGGGTGCAGTTCTCGCAACACCCGGTAATCGTGACGTTGAACTTGCGCGGCAGGTTCGTGAATTCGCGGTTGCCTACGATGATCTCATCGAACTGCCTGACGACAGCCGATGCGTCGAAGAGTTCTTTGGGGGTCAGACCTGCGGCGGGACAGCCCATGACGCCGCGGACGTTATCCATCCCCGTCTGTCGTGAATGCAGGCCGACATCCTCGAGACTTCTCCAGATATCCTCCACCCGGTCTATCGCCACCCCGCGCAACTGAATCTGCTGGCGCGTGGTGATGTCCACATGGCCTGGACCGAACTCATCGCTGATGCGGGCGATGACGCGGAATTGCTCGGAATTCATCAAGCCGTTCGAGGAGCGAAGCCGCATCATGAAGTGTCCGGGCGTCTGCTTACGGAAAAACACCCCGCGCCATTTCAGACGCTCTTTGTCGTCATCCGGAATCGCTTCCCAACCCTCGCTCGCGAATCGCGCGATTTCTTTGGCGATGTCGAAGGGGTCTTTCTCCGCCTTGATTCCCTCGATTTTGTTGAGTTTCTGATCCGAAACCGCCCGCATCTGATTTCTCTCCCGAGTCGATGAAACCTGAAGCACAAACCCTGGTGGAGACCATGCTCATCTCCCTCACCGGGAGTATGAATAGCAGACGGGAGGCGGGTCGGTGGTTTCCATATTTTTAAATATGTGTTTCCTTTGCGTAAAAGTTATGTTGCCACCTTGTTACGTGATGCTTTGTTTCAGGTGTGTTTCAAGGCGGACATTCGTGCAGAAACACCGTAATGTACGGATTTCTTCAAAGGAGACCGCATGGATTCGGACGCTGCTTTTTTCTCAGACGTCGAGACGGCCACGCTCGGCGACGCCGCCACGGCCCTGGGGCTGAACCTCATCATGGAAGGCCCCCGGCCCAATGCGCCCGAGACTTATCCAAGGTTCGCAGGACCCGCCGCCACCATGGTGTTCGCGCCGGTGCGAAACCCGGGAGCCAAGGCCCTGTTCAGCCTCTATGATGCGGTGGAAGAAGTGCCCGCGGGATCGGTGGTCGTCGTCGACGCAGCGAGCTCTCCTCTGGCCGTCTGGGGCGGGGGCGCGAGCAGCGTCTGCAAACGACGCGGCGCCGTCGGCTGCGTGATCGACGGGGCGACGCGCGATCTCGAAGCCCTCCGCGATCTCGATTTCCCCGTGTTCAGCAAATCGGTGTGGAGCCTCGCCTTCCCGAAGCGCCTGGAAGTCGTGGCGAAAGACTCATCCATAACCTGCTGCGGGGTGCGCGTGGAACCAGGCGACATGGTCGTCGCGGATATCGACGGCGTGGCCGTCGTTCCGCAAAGCTCTCTGAAAAAGGTGAAACGGCAGGTCACCCGGATTCGGGACATCGAAAATGAGGTCAAAGGCCGCATCGCCCAGGGAGAATCGATGCGCGACCTCTTCCCCCGCCTCGCTCAGAAGTTCGACACCGATTAACGCGGCGCAAACGATTTACGGGAGAAGGCCATGACGCATGAGGTTTCAGCCGTCGTAGAGACGCCAGGGAAAATCAGCTTACAGGAATTCCCCCTGCCCGAGATTGGGGATGAGGACGGCCTTCTCCACGTCGACATGGTGGGCGTTTGTTCCTCGGATTATAAGTATTTCAACGGCAAGGTCGCCCACCGATGGAGCTACCCCATCATCATGGGCCACGAGATGGTGGGCCGCCTCGCCAGGGTCGGGAAAAACGTCCAGAAACGCCTCGGCGTCAAGGAGGGCGACCGCCTCGTGGTGGAGGCGCAGGTGGGCTGTAACCAGTGCTGGTACTGCCACACCGGCAACCGCCGCCTGTGCAAGGACGCGATGGTCTACGGCAGCGTCCGCTCCTGCGCGGAGCCGCCTCACCTGTGGGGCGCTTACGGGCAGTACGTCTACCTGCCGCCGGGCGTGGGAATCCACAAGGCGCCCGATGGTCTTACGGATGAATCCGCCGTGCTCATAACCGCCGTGCTGGCGAACGGGGTGCGCTGGGCGCACGATCTGGGCGGCATTTCGGTCGGCGACACCGTTGTGGTGCAAGGCCCCGGCCCCCAGGGTCTCTGTGCGTGCGCGGTGGCGAAACATACCGGAGCGGGACTGGTGATCGTCACTGGTCTCTCGCGCGACGCGAAGCGCCTGGAGGCGGCGAAACGCTTCGGCGCGGATCACGTCATCGACGTCGAGGCCGCAGACCCCGCCGAGGAGGTCCGGGAGCTCACGGGCGGGCGCATGGCGGACGTGGTGGTCGACGTGACGGGCAGCCCCTCCGCCGCGAGCCTCGCCCCCAGGCTCGTCCGCAGGCTGGGCACGGTGGTGCTGGCCGGGCTCACCGGCGGGAAAGATGGCTCTCTGGAACTCGACCCTCTCGTGTGGGGCGAAATCCGCATCCAGGGCGCATACAGCCACACGAGCGACGCCGTTCGGGGCGCGCTCGACTTCGCGGCGAACTCACCCTATCCCTTCTCGGAGATGGTGACCCACCGCTTCCCGCTCATCGAGGCGGAACGCGCCGTGCGCATCACGGGCGGGGAATTTCCCGATGAAGAACAGGTCAAAACCGTGCTCCAGCCGTGGCGCGACCTCTAGGCGGCCCGAAAACGCCCGGTTGACCCCGATTCCATGCTTCTGTACAAGGGATACATACTGAAAAAGCGGAATTCCGAGCACCGGGCACTCGCTTCCCCATAGGGGGTTATTCCGTGTCGGAGTGGATAGCTTTACCTTTCCAGGTGATATTCAAGATATCCTCATGGGTGTTCTACACCGTGGTCCAGCCGCCGCTCATCCTGATCGGCATCCCCGTTTTTCATTACATCGTCCCCGCCATCCTGCTCGCGGGCGTCGTCATTTACGCCTTCCGCCAGGTGAAGATGGAAGGCTGGGGTTTCCTGCTGCGCAATCTGGAGGAACTTCTGGCGTATCCCTTCCTGGCGGCCATCGGATATATCGTCTTCATGCAGGTGTATTTCAGATACATTCTGGACGATCCCATCGTATGGGCCGAGGAAGTTACGTTGCTCTGTTTCCACTGGGCCGTCTTCATCGGCGCTGCGCTCGCATACAAGCATGGCGAGAAGCTGACGATGGAGACCTTCGTCGGTCAGTTGCCGGAACATTGGCAACGGAAGATTCGCATCGTTATCGAAATTCTCATTTTCTTCACGCTGCTCCTGCTCCTGTACCAGGGAATCCAGGTGGCGATTCTGGAATGGACCTACCCTTCTTCGGCGCTCGAGTTCCCGCAAACCTACCAGAGCGCATCGTTTCCCGTGGGAATGACCCTGATGATCATCCACTCGGGACGCCAACTATTGGGATTGATCACGAATAAGATGGAACTGGGCCACCGGAGTTCCCCGGCGGTGTGAGCGAGAAGGAGCCTACATGAACGCATTGATACTCGTATTGCTGTTCTTCCTCTTCCTCGCCTTCAACACTCCGATAGCCCTGGCCCTCGTATTCACCTGTCTGTTTTACCTGACGTTCCTCTCCGAGATGCCGATCACCTTCCTCGCGAGCATCATGATCGGCTCGCTGGAGCATTACTCGCTCATCGCCATTCCGCTGTTCATTTTCGCCGCCCAGATCATGAACATCGCGAAGGTCACGGACAGGATTTTCGATTTCGCCAAAACGCTGGTGGGCCATTTCACCGGCAGTCTGGGACACGCGAACATCGTCGCCAGCATCATCTTCGCGGGCATGTCCGGATCGGCATTGGCGGACGCGGCGGGCCTGGGCCGCGTGGAGATCGAAGGCATGACCAAGGAGGGCTACGACAAGCCATTCTCGGCTGCCGTTACGGCCGCGAGTTCTTGCATCGGGCCCATCATCCCGCCCAGCATCATCATGGTGATATACGCGAGCATCGCAGAGGAATCGGCGGGGCGCGTGTTCCTGGGCGGCGTGGTTCCGGGCTTCTTCATGGGCGGCGCGATGATGGTTATCGTCTATTTCATCTCCCGCAAGCGGGGATACAAGAAGTATCCGCGCGCCTCGCTCGTCCAGATATGGAAGAGTTTCCGCTCCGCCTTTCTGGCGCTGTTGACGCCTGCGATCATCCTGGGCGGAATCGGTTCGGGCGCCACGACGCCCACCGAGGCGGCCGTGCTCGCCGTGGCGTGGTCGCTCTTTCTCGGAATGGTGGTCTACAAGGAGGTCCGCCTCACGGACATCCCCCGCATCCTATCGACAGTGATCATCTATACGGCGGTGGTGCTTTTCATATTCTCCGCCGCTTCGGTCTTCACGCGCCTCATCACCATCGAGCGCGTCCCCTTCATATTCGCCCACTTCCTCATGACCGCACTGCAGGAGAAGTGGCTCATTCTCTTCGTTCTCAACATATTCCTGCTCATCGGCGGCATGGTGATGGAACCGACGCCCCTGCTGCTCATCGTCACGCCGGTCATGCTGCCCATCGCACAGGCGCTGGATATCGACTTGGTGCACCTGGGCGTGTTCATGGTTTTGAATCTGGTTATCGGAAACCTCACGCCGCCATTCGCGCTCGCTCTATACGTGGTGTCGGACATTACGAAAGTGCCTTTCTGGACCATCGTGCGGGCCACTACGCCGTTTTATATTCCGCTCATCGTCACCCTGTTCGCCATGGTCTACTACTCGCCGCTCGTCATGTGGCTCCCGAACCTGCTGCTGCCGGTCAACTAGGACAACAAAAAACACCGCCGGCTCACCACAACCGGCGGTGTTTAATTTCTTGTTGCGCCGTGCAGCTTACCCGGCGCAACTATCGAAACTACTACCTTAGAACTTCGAGCGCGTCGCCTTGACTTTAGCGAAGAAGTCCTTGCCCCATCCCTTCGTGCCGATGGTCTCAGCAGCCGAGGCGGTTTTCTTGGCGAATTCATCCACGTTGATGTTGTAGATGTTCACGCCCTTTTTCTTGAACTTCTCGAGGTAGGCGTTCTCGAGGTCGGTGTAGATCTTCTGCGCGTGGGCGATGCCCTTGGACAGCGCGTCGTCGAACCACTTGCGCTGCTGCTTGTTCAGACCTTTGCGCCACTTGTCGTTCACCATGAAGTACGACGTCGAAGAGAGGTGAGACGTGAGCGTCAGGTGTTTGCCCACTTCGTAGAACTTGTTGGTATAGAGCGTCTCCAGGGTGTTCTCCATGGCGTCGACCGTGCCGAGGAGCATGGCGTTGTACACGTCCGCCCAGGACATCGGCGTGGGCTTCGCGCCCAGTCCGCGGAAGGCCAGTACCCAGGGAGGCGCCTGGGGAACGCGGATTTTGAGGCCCTTGAAATCGGCGAGCGTTTTCAGAGGCTTCTTGCGCGAGAGCACGTGCCGCGCGCCCCGGTTGATGACGCTCACCATGATGGTGCCGCGCTTTTTCAGGAACTCCTTGCGCCAGCGTTCGAACAGCGGCCCGTTGGCGACGGTGCGCACGTGCTTGGTGCTCTTCCAGAAATAGGGCAGGTTCAGGCTGTCATATGCGGGAAACTGCGTGAGTCCCTGGAACGTCGCCTGAATCGCGCCCAACTGCACCGATTGCAACTGGGTCTTGCCGTCGCCGACCTGGCCCTTCAGGAACACCTGCACTTCCATGGTCCCCTTGCTGAGCTTGTCGAGTATCTTTCCGAATTCGATGGCCCCGTAATGGGTGGGGTTCTTGTTGCTGTACATGTGGCCGACCTTGATGACGACCTTCTTGGCTCCCAGGGCGGGCGCCGCCCCCTGGGCGAGGAGAAACGCTGCGGCAACCAAAACGACGGGTATGATTCTTCTTGCCATTGGCACGACCCTCCCTGAACAGGAATGGAAGATATCCCCTTGCGAGGATACCGATGAGCACAACGGATAGAAGCGTGAAAACCAATGCAAAAAGATTCGAATGGATGGGGAAATTCTATCTTTCTTTTCCCCGGCTTACAAGGCACAATAATTCGCTCTCCTTCAATGACCTGCCAGAGGCGACAAGATGAACGAAGAATGGCGCGAACTAAGAACAAATCTCGCGGATTATCCCGATCTCGTATACGGGGAAGTCGAAGGGCTGAACCACGAGCAGATGTGCTACGCGAACGAGGAGCCGCCCTGGGCGCGCTGGTCGATGGATTTGCAAATCCGCCACATCGCCCTCATGACCCCGGTGTGGTTGTCCATGCGGGCAGGCGAGATGCTGAAAAGAGAAGGCTACACTTTTCCCGATACGGCAGGCCTCATCGCCGATCTCGTCGGGGCGGGCATCCGGCACGTCCCGCCCGAGGCGGCCTGCGACAAAAAGGCGGTGGTCGATTTCATGCGCCCCTGGGCCGCGCTTTGTTGTGAAATCATCGACAAGGAAAGCGAGGACAGGCTGCGCGCCTTGTCGTTCACCTACTACATGGACCCCGAAGCCTCCCGCCCCGGAGACCCCCACAAGCCCGTCGACTACCACAGGATGTCCGTCCGCCTTCATCCATTCGGATTTTATGAAGACGCGGAGCGCCCCGGTCTTTTTCGCCTGGAAATCGGCGGGGTACTGCGCCATATCTACTGGAACGTACTCGCGCACTTACGAACCGTCCAGAGGCTGAAACTAAGACAGGGCCTCCCCTTAAATGCGGAACTTCCGCGCGAGGGCTATCTCACCCTGCCTGAGTTTTACGACCCCTGAAGCGGGCATTTCGCCACCATTTGAAGCGCATTTGAGCGTGTTTGGGGTATAATGCGTTTCAGGGAGGCCGCCCCATCCCTATATCGCTGCCGCCGGTTTATCAGAGGATGCTGGAAAGATGAGAACAACGGATCAAACGCCATGCGCTCTACGCAAATTGCGGGTATACGCCGCCCTGTCGTTCTTTGCCTTTATACTCGCTCTTCCGGTTTCGGCTGCGGCCATCGCGCCCGTTTATTCCACTTTGCTGGGAGGCGCCATCCGGGGATACGACCCGGTGGCCTATTTCACGGAGAGTAAACCCGTCGAGGGGAAGAAGGCCTTCTCCCACAAGTGGAAAGGCGCGACGTGGTATTTCGCGAGCGAGAAAAACCGCGATCTGTTCCGCGCGGATCCGGAAAAATACGCCCCCCGGTACGGCGGCTACTGCGCATACGCCGTGAGCCAGGGCTACACGGCCAGCATCGTCCCCGAAGCATGGAAGATCGTGGACGGCAAGCTCTACCTGAACTTCAGCAAGGGCGTTCAGCAGACCTGGGAGCAGGACATCCCCGGCAACATCAAATCGGCCGACAAGAACTGGCCCGGGCTCCTCAAGGGGAAATAGCCGCCCACCGAGGGGGCGAAAATCTCCTCAGGCTTCACCCGCACCGGTTATTTGCAAGCGGTTTTGCCCAATGAGCGGCGGCTCCCTAGTGCCCCAGATCACTCGGTTCTTTTCCCTCGGCCTTGTCGAAAGCCCGTTTCGCCGCTCTGAGCGCGTGGTTTGTTTTGGGCAGCCCGACATAGGGTGAACACTGTACGATCGCCTCGATAATCTCATCTTGCGTGAGGCCCAGATTGAGAGCCGAGCGCACGTGCCACTCCAGTTCTCCGGGCAGATCCTGCGCCACCATGGTGGCGAGCACGATGATCTCGCGCGTTTTCAGGTCGAGCTTCTCCGACTGCGCCCACACCATGCCGAAGCAATACTCCATGATGGTCTGCGTGTGCGCCGGGGATATTTTAAGAAAATCGTCCGTTGTCTGCCCGCCTTCTCCGTAGATTCCCATCGCACGGCGGATCTCGCCCGCTTTTCTGAAGCGCTCCTGCACGTCCGGGTTTTTATCGACGTAATTTTCCATCATATCTTCAGCCATTGTATTTCTCCTGAATTAGAGCGGGTATTCGCTAACGCGTCCTCAGACGCGGGTCCAAGACGTCTCTGAGCCAGTCGCCTACGAGGTTGGCTCCCAGCACGGTGAAGGTGATGGCGAGTCCCGGGAACGTGACGATCCACCATGAGACATACAGATAGGAGCGGCCCTCGGCCAGGAGCCCGCCCCAGGTGGGCGTGGGCGGCGGGACGCCCAGTCCCAGGAAACTCAGGCCCGCCTCGATGACGATCAGCCGCCCCAGGTACAGGGAACCGATGATGATGACGGGCGCGAGTACGTTGGGCAGAACATGGCGGAAGATGAGGCGCAAATCGCTTCCCCCGACTGCGCGCGAAGCGATGACGAACTCCTGCTCGCGAATCGAGAGAACGTTGCCGCGCACCACGCGCGCGTACACCGTCCACTGGCGAAACGAGATCAGGGAGACGATCAGCCAGAGGCTCGGCCCCAGTATGGCGATTGTCGCCAGAGCCAGCAGAATGAACGGAAACGATAGGACGAAATCCACCAGCCGCATCAGCAGATAGTCCACCCGCCCTCCGAAATAGCCCGCCACCATACCGAGAATGAGGCCGATGCTCCCCGCCATGCCCGTAGCAGAGAGTCCGACGATGAGGGACACGCGCGCCCCGTATATCAGCCGGCTCAGGAGGTCGCGTCCGAGGTGGTCGGTGCCAAGGAGGAAGAGATGCCCCTCCCCCTCCCACATGGGCGGCTTCATCACCCGGGTGAGGGATTGCAAAGTGGGGTCCAGCGGCGCCAGCAGGGGTGCGAACAGCGCGGCAATCAGCACGATCAGCAAAATGACGGCTCCCGCCATCGCCGATTTCGTGGCGATGAGCGATCGCGCGAGCCGCCGCCACCAGGGAGTCTCGTCGAAGTGCTGGAACTCCTCGGACGTCATGAGGACTTCATCGCTTTCACCTCTCATCGGTACTGAATCCTGGGATCGAGATAGGTGTAGATGATGTCCACCAGTAAATTGATTCCGACGAAGCCCAGGGCGAGAAGAAAAACCGCCGCCTGGACGATGGGGTAGTCCCGGTGGTGGATGGCGGCGACTGTCAGGCGCCCCACGCCGGGCCAGGCGAACACGGTTTCGGTGATGACGGTTCCCCCCAGCGTGAGGGCGAGGTCCAGGCCGAGAATGGTGACGATGGGGATGGCCGAATTCTTGAGCGCGTGCTTGAACAACACGACCTTCTCATTCAGGCCCTTGGAATAAGCCGTGAGAATGTAATCCTGTCTCAGCACCTCCAGCATTTCGGAGCGCATCAGCCGCGCGAGGCGTGCCGTGTGAAAGACTCCGGCGGCGATGGTCGGCATGATGAAGTGCACCGGCTCCCCGTAGCCGAACGGCGGGAGCCACCCCAGCTTTACGGAGAAGAGGAGGATCATCATCAGCCCCAGCCAGAAATCGGGAACCGCCTGGCCCAGCACAGCCCCGAACATCAGGCTCTTGTCGTAGACGGTGTTTTCCTTGAGCGCAGCGATGCACCCGAACGGAAGGCCGATGATGACCGACATGATGAACGCGGCCGCGGCGAGTTCGATGGTGGCCGGCAGGTGTTCGAGTACGACCTTGAGCGCGGATTCACCGTGTTCGAAGGATTCGCCGAAGTTCCCGCGCAATACGTTGCGGAAGAAGATGAGGTACTGCGTCGACAGGGGCTTGTCGAGGCCCATCTCGTTTCTGAGTTCCGCGATGTCTTCTTCGGTGGCGTCGTCGGGCAGCATGATCCGGGCGGGGTCGCCAGAGAGATGCAAAAGCAGAAACACGAAAATCAGGACGAACTTCATGAGCACGATGGCCTGAAGCATCCGCCGAACGATAAATCCCGTCATTACGCCCCCCGTTGCAAGGCGAAACCCAAACCCTGTCCCTTACGCCCGCCCGAGGTCACACGTTTGTCATTCCCGGTGTGCTCGGGCTTTGTTCTCTCCCGGGCGCTCCAGACGACACCCGGGAGAGAGATGCGGCATCGCCTTTTATTTCCAGCCTGCGTCGGTTGCGATCACGAGGCCTGTGGAACGCATCTTCCAGTCGACGGATTTTTTCTTCCCGGAAATCTCGTCGAGGTGATACAAAAAGCCCAGGAAGGCCTGCTCCCTGATGTATGCGGCGAGCTTCCGGTATTTCTCCGCCTGCTTGGCCTCGTCCGGCTCGGAGCGGGCGCCCACGATCATATTGTCCAGCTTCTCGCTCCTCACGCCGCCATGCGTTGATTTGCTGTACAGGAGGCCTGAGTACATCCAGGCCGCGTGAAGCGCGAGGTCGTTGCGGCAGGCGTAATTCCAATAAGGCTTATAACCCTTCTTCCATTTCGAGCGGCTGTTCCTGCGCCAGGCGCCGTATTCGAGCGGCTTCACCTTGACGTTGATGTTGATCTTCTTGAGTTGTCCCGCAATGGCCTCCGCACCCTGCACGCCTTTGAGGTAACGCCCCAGGGGAACGACCAGCGGAACGGTGAAGCCCTTCTCGTAGCCGGCCGCTTTCATGAGGCTCTTCGCCTTGGCCACATCGTAGGCATAAGGTTTCAGGGCCGGGTTGTGGCCGAAACTGTTCGGGCCGACGACGGTGCCCATGGCGGCGGTCGCGTGTCCTTGAAGCACGTTTTTGATGATGCTGTCCTTGTCGATGGCGTGGTTCACCGCCTGGCGCACGCGCACGTCGGACCAGGGCGCTCCGTCCTTGAGAACCATGATGAGCGAGCACGCCTTGGGGCCGGGGCCGGCGACGACGTCGACGTTGGGATTGGATTTCGCCATCGGGACCGTCTGGGGCGGAATGTCCTTGATCATGTCGACCGCGCCCGACACGAGCGCGGAGACGCGCGTCGTCGGCTCGGGAATGACCTTGACGATCACTTTCTTCACGCGCTGGCGCGACTTATCCCAATATCCGGAAACAGCCTCGAACACCATCTCGGAGCCCTTGCGCCATTTCACGAGGCGGTAGGGGCCGCTGCCGACCGGCTTGCGCGCGAGTTCTTTGAGTTTGTTGCTCCCGTAATGCTTCGGCGGAACCACCGCGCTGAAATCCGCCAGCGGCGAGAGGAGATAGCGGTCGGGATGCTTGGTGTGGAGCCGCACGGTGTGCGAATCGACCACTTCGACTTTCGTGAGACTCCTGTAGAAATTGCGGATGCGGCTTTTTATCTTCTTGTCGAACAGCCTGTCGAGACTGTACTTAATGGCGTTTGCGTCGACGGGCTCTCCGTTATGGAACTTGACGCCCTTGCGAATCTTGAGTTCCAGCACCGTAGGAGAAACGTAACGCCAAGATGTCGCGATGGCGGGGATGATTTTCCCCTTGATGTCACGCGCCAGAATATTGTCGAACACGAGGGGCCAGGACTGAAGCATGGGAAGCCCGAGCCGGATGTGGGGGTCGAACGTCGTCGGGTCTCCGGGCATTCCGATGAGAAGCTGATCTTTTTTGGCAGAGAGCGCACTCCCAGACATCAGCGTCAGCGACATGAGAACGGCCATTCCGAAAATCATAAACTTTTTCATCATCTTCACTCCTCCTCTATTCGGTGTCCTCTAAACGTGTGCCTCATTCAGGATTCCACATGTTCTCAGTTGTTCCATATGCTTCACGCGAGGCGGCGGCATAAGCCCGCAGATGTTTGGAAAAACGATACAGAGGGGAGAGGATGGGAAGATGGCGACTTGATGGTGCGTCGGTCCACTATGCCTGAAAATACACCAAACCCTTAGCGATTTCCGGCTCGAAAATGCGAGTCCCTTCCCCTTCTGCAGAATTAAAAATCGCCCGCCTTCCAGCGGCGAAAATAAAAAACCGCGCACCGTTATTCTTTTTTCAAGATTGTTTTCATGATTAGTGATTGCCACTTGCGTGTCAACCAATAGCCGGAAAACAGACACAAATCTCCTCAGCGCGGCTTGTTGCCGGATGAACCGAACCCGTAGGGGGTCGTGAAAACCGGGAGAGGCGTGCTACATATGGTTTTATTCCAGAATCGTCAGCGGATGATAACCCAGGGAGGGCAATAGATGTTCGATAAGATCGCCGTGTTCGGAACCGGAGCCATCGGCAGCAGCGCCGCCGCAGACCTAACCGATGCGGGTTATGACGTCACCATCGTCGATCAGTGGCCGGCGCATGTTGAAGCGATGAGAAAAGACGGGCTCCACGTCCAGATGCCGGACCTCGATTTGAAGGTTCGCGTCAAGGCCCTCCACGTGTGCGAGCTGGCCTCGGCCAAGCCCGAATTCGACCTCATCCTCCTGGCGGTGAAATCTTTCGACACGCGCTGGATGGCTGAACTCATGGCCCCGCACCTGAAACCCGACGGCGTGCTGGTGGGACTCCAGAACAGCATGAACGAAGAAGAAATAACGACTTCCATTCTCGGCCGGGAGCGCGTGGTGGGCTGCTGCATCGAACTCTCGGGGGAGATATTCACCCCGGGTTTCGTGCAACGAAACACGCCGCGCACCGGCACATGGTTCGCCGTGGGCGAACTGGACGGCTCCATCACCCCGCGTCTCGAGGAGATCCAGAAAATCCTGAGCCACGTCGCCAAGGTGGACATTTCCACCAACATCCGGGGCACGAAATGGACGAAGCTCGTCGTCAACTCGATGAGCATGGGACCCTGGGGACTCATCGGCCTGCACAACAGAGAGGTCGCCAAGCTTCCCGGAATCTTCGATATTGCGGTGAGGCTCGGCAAGGAGACGGTAGAGGTGGGTACGGCGATGGGAATCAACATCGAGCCCGTCTTCGGGCTGAGCGCGGATGATTTCGCGGGCGATGAGGACAAGGTGCTGCTGAACGCCCTGACGACCATGACGGGACACACCGGGCCGCGCGCTCGCACGGCGCCCATTCACGATCACATCAAGGGCCGAAAGAACGAAATCGAATACGTCAACGGCCTCGTTTCTCGAAAGGGGAAGGAACTCGGCATCCCCACTCCCTGCAACGACGCCGTGAGCGAACTCGCCCGGGCCATCAACCGCAATGAACTGAAAATGGACCCCTCGAACTTCGAACTCCTGAAATCCAGGCTGGGTATGACAGATTGAGAAGTGGGAATCCGTTAAAGCCGCTCTTACTCGTTAACGAAAATGCACTGAAACACGGGCCGTAGACCGACTGCAGAATCACATGGAGCAGGAAAACCGGTTTATCGGTTATGAAAGGGACTACGTGAGTTCGCGTCTGGGGTTCCGGCCTTCGACCATGAAGAGGACGGCCTCTGCGATGTTCGTCGCATGATCGGCGATTCTCTCGAAATATTTCGAGATGAACGTCAGTCGGGTCGCGCGGCTGATGTTGCGCGGGTTGTCCAGCATGTAGGTCAGCAGTTCGCGGAACAACTCCTCGTTCATGTCGTCCACTTCGTCGTCGCTCGCTATGACCTTGCGCGCCAGAACGACGTCTTCCTTGATGAAGCTGTCCAGGCTCTCGCGCAGCATCTGGCTCGAAGCGCTGGCCATTCGCGGCAGTTCGATATAGGGCTTGAGCGGAGGCTCTTCGTTCAACTCCAGCGCCCGCTCGCATACGTTGACGGCCAGATCACCCACCCGTTCGAGGTCTGAGGCGATTTTGAGGCCCGTCGTGATGAAGCGCAGGTCCACCGAAGTCGGTTGCCTGAGCGCCACCATCTGCAGGCAGAGCTCGTTCACGTCGACTTCAAGCTGGTTGATTTCCGAGTCACTCTCGATGACGGTCTGTGCGATATTGGAATCACGCCTTATGAGGCTATCGATGCTCTTCGCCATCATCGCCTCCACTTTGGCGCCCAATTCCAGGAGAACGCGTCGGAGTTCCTGGAGTTCGCTTTCGAATTCCGAACTCGTGTGTACTCTTCCGCTCGTCAGTGCCATGCAATATCCTCCAGCGCTTAGCCGAATCGGCCGGTAATGTAATCTGATGTGCGCACGTTCATGGGGTTCATGAAAATTTTCTTCGTTTCTCCGTATTCAATCAACCGGCCCAGGAACATGAAGGCCGTGTTGTCCGAGACGCGGGCGGCCTGCTGCATGTTGTGCGTCACGATGACGATGGAAAAATGTTCTTTGAGCTGCGCTATGAGATCCTCGATCCGGGCGGTGGCGATAGGATCCAGCGCCGAGCATGGTTCGTCCATCAGGATGATCTCGGGCTCCGAGGCAATCGCGCGGGCGATGCAGAGGCGCTGCTGTTGTCCGCCGGAGAGGCCGAGTGCGTTGTCCTGCAGCCGGTCGGACACCTCATCCCAGAGCGCGGCATCGCGCAGGGAGCGTTCACAGGTTTCCTCCAGCAATCGCCTGTCGCGTATTCCGTCCACCCGCAGGGGATAGACAACGTTCTCGAATATCGACATCGGGAAGGGATTGGGCTTCTGGAACACCATGCCGAGACGCTTGCGAAGCTCGATGACCTCCACGCGCGGATTGTGGATGTCGGTTCCTTCGATCGCAATGGTCCCATCGCGGCGGATGCCGTCGATCAGGTCGTTCATGCGGTTGAATGAGCGCAGGAGCGTGGATTTCCCGCAGCCCGAAGGGCCGATCAGGGAGGTGACGAGCTCTTTCTGGATCTTCAGCGTGTTGTTGAACAGAGCCTGTTTCTCGTCATACCAGAAGTTGAAGTCTTCGATCTCGATAACACTGCCGAGCGCGCTCTCGACGGGATGGTATGCCGTCGCTTCGAACTCGTCCTGCAATCTGGTGGTTACCGCGTCAGCCGCCATTTCAATGCGTCTCCACTAAAATTGGCCTTCCACGAACTTCCGTCGAAGGCGGTTGCGAATCATGATGGCGAAAGCGTTCATGAGTGCGATGATTGTTATCAGAAGAAGCGTCGTGACGAAAACCATCGGTTTTCCGGCTTCTGAATTCCTGGACTGGAATCCCACGTCGTAAATGTGAAAACCCAGGTGCATGAAACTTCTCTCGGGGTGTAAGAACGGGAAGAAGGTATCGAAGGGAAGCTCGGGCGCGAGCTTCACCACCCCAACAAGCATGAGGGGCGCCACTTCGCCCGCGCCGCGCGCCATCGCCAGTATGAGGCCGGTCATGATGCCCGGCATGGCCTGCGGCAGGACGATGTTGCGGATGGTCTGCCATTTCGAGGCACCGCAGGCGAGGGAACCCTCCCGCATGGAGCGGGGTACGGCGGTGAGCGCTTCTTCGGTCGCCACGATCACCACGGGGACGGTGAGGAGCGCCAGCGTCAGGGACGCCCACAACAAGCCCCCCGTGCCAAACGTCGGATTAGGGAGTCTCTCGGGATAGAACAACTGGTCGATACCCACACCGATGGTGTAGGCGAAAAATCCCAGGCCAAACACGCCGTAGACGATGGAGGGCACGCCCGCCAGGTTGTTCACGCAAATGCGCACGATGGATACCAGAGCGCCCTCCTTGGCGTATTCACGAAGATAAAGCGCCGTGATAACACCGAACGGGGCGACGAAGACGACCATGAGCAGCGTCATCATGATGGTGCCGAAAATCGCCGGCAAAACGCCGCCCTCGGTATTCGCCTCACGCGGATCGTCGGTTAAAAACTCCCCCCACCGGGAGAAATAGACGCCAATCTTTCCAAAGAACGAAAGGTTGTTGGCCGGGTAGATGCGAACGATCTCGGAGAGCCTTAAGCGTTTCTCGCGACCACCAATCTCGCTTAGGGTAACCTTGTATTTCTCATCCTCTTTGTTGATCGCGGCGATTCTCTTCTTAAGCACAGCGAATCCGGCCCGCCTCTCCTTTGTCTGGCGTTCGAACTTCTCCATCTCGGCGCGATACTCCGCACTCTTCTTTCCGTAATCCAGTTCGGTGCGCCGCAAGGCGAGACGATCTTCTTCGATGTAGTAATTGATGGCGCCTATCTCATCCACCTCTATGGAACGAATCGCTTCCCGGCGGTCGACCGCATCATCGTGGGCCACGTACAACGCATCCAGGGATACCTTTTCGCCAGGGATACGGCGGCCATCGAGCGTCAGTGTTTTGATAAAACCGATGAACGGGCCCCATTCCCTGCGCTCGATGAAGAATATGCCGGGCGGCGTCTCGGTCTTCGCGACCTGATGCGCCACCGCCCACTTGAAGTCCTCGTTGTAGACGTCGAAATTCCCGATCCTGTAGAGCGTGCGATGCGCAAATCCGTCCGCTTCCCGGATAATGCGCCGGGTCTCCGGGTCAAGTCTCTTCATCTGCTCGGGGGAGGGGCGGAAACTCTCGGAGCGGAACGGTTCGCCGGCGATGCGCTGGCCGTTTTTGAGCGTCACTACCTCGACGGGCCCGGGATAGAACGTCACGATGCCGTTCCACAGAACGAGCGCGAGAAAACCGATAATCATCAATACGCCCAGAGCGAGCGCGCCGCCCATGATCCAGACGAAGGGCTCGCCCCTGGCCTTGAAATCAATTGATGCGCGAAGACCCGTCCTGCCGGGCGGGCTTGTTTCCACCTCGGCGGCCTGCGCCACTTCGGGCGGGGGCTCATTGTGGTTGCCGGAGTCGCCTTCGCGGATCAGTATTTCCGGTTCTTTCTTCTCTTTTTTTTGTTTCGGATCCTTCGCCTTCATCCTGTCCTCACAACTGCGAAGCGCGCTTGCGGAATCGGAGACGAACCACTTCTGCAACCGTATTCACGATGAACGTCATCGCGAAGAGAACGAGGGCCGCCAGGAACAACACCCGGTAAAGCGTCCCGTCCTTGACGGCTTCCGGAAGCTCCACCGCGATGTTCGCCGAAAGCGCCCTGAGGCCCGAGAATATGTTCCAGTCCAGAACCGGGGTATTGCCCGCCGCCATGACGACGATCATGGTTTCACCCACCGCGCGGCCCATGCCGATCATCACGGCGGCGAAAATTCCGCTGGCTGCCGTAGGCAGGATGACCCAAAGGGCCGTCTGCCAGGGGGTGGCGCCGCATGCGAGGCTCGCCGCTCTGAGGTGGCTCGGCACAGCGTTGAGCGCATCCTCGGCGATGGTGTAGATGAGCGGGATGACGGCGAAGCCCATCGCGAAGCCCACGACGAGGGAGTTGCGCTGGACGTAGGTGTCGATGACCCCGCCGCGCGCGTCCAGGCCGAGCGCCGTGAGCACCGCGGCCGTGAGCCAGCTGAGCAGTCCGGCGGAGATCAGCATCCCGCCCCAGCGAAGAAGCTCGAAGAGCGCACCGCGCGAATGATCCATCTGTCTGAGTTTTTGTCTCCATTCATATCCGAAAAACCGCTCGGCCGCGAAAGCAATAATGATAAAAGATACGGGATAGAAAATGATGAACAGCATGGGCGTCGCTATCCCGATGTTCCCGTTCGCCCAGGCCTTAAAGTCGCCGCCGAATAATAGTCTCTCGAACCCCGGTCCGATGAGAAAACCGAGCAGCGAGCCGAGGATAATTACGATGAACACCAGCCCGAGTTTGGGAAACCCCGACAGGGGGAGGGAGACGCGCGGCGGCATCACCTGCCATAAATAAGCCGAGAGCAACAGAAGAAACGGGATCAGCATGAACGTGAGTAAGACTGCGGCTATCCACGTCTCCACGATGGGCGCGAGAATCAGGGCGGCCACGAAGCCGAGGACCACCGAGGGGAGCGAGGCCATCATCTCCATCGCGGGCTTCACGACGGAGCGCACCTGCGGGCCGATGAATTCGGAGGTGAAAATTGCGCCCAGCACCGCGATGGGTATCGCAAAAATCAGGGAATAGACCGTTCCCTTAATGGTTCCGAATATCAGGGGGATGAGGGATATCTTCTCCTCGAACGCATCGTCTCCCGAGGAGGACTGCCATGTATACTCGGGTTTGGGATAGCCTTCGTACCAGACCTTGCCGAACAGCGTCTGGAAAGTCGTCTCGGGGTGTTCCGCCTCGAATTTCCAGAAATTCACGACTCCCTTATCGTCTGTGGCGACAATTGCGTCATCGCGCGGCGAGAGTCGGATGTAGCGCGCGGAGCCATTCGCCATCTCCTTCACCTTGAAGCGAAGCAGCGTTGACTCGCTCGTTGCATGGCGAAGCCAGATGTTTCCGCCGGAATCCATCGTGGTGAACATCCGGCTGCGCTGGGAGGCGGAAAAACCCGAAACGCTCGCGGCGTGCCTCTCCAGTTCGTGTCCGCGCACCAACACCAGCCCGTCCGAGGTGGCGGCGCCCGGTCTGCGCGCCTGGAAGAAGATGCTCAAAGACCCCTTGGAGCCTCCCACGATGATGGATTCCTCGCCGATGAGGGCTTTGAACACCGTCAGCTTCTCGTCCATGGGAAGCAGGTTGCTCTTTTCCACGAGGGTAATGGCGTCGAAGCTCCTGGTGTCGTAGCGAAGGAGAAACCCTTTCTCGACGCCGATGTACACCTTGTCGGCTTTTTCCGTGAGGAGTATGTCGACGATGCGCGTTCCGGTCGGCAAATCAGGCAGAACCACGGTTTCTACGGAAGAAGTGGTCTGCCCCGTCAGAAGATTGATCCTGGTCTCCGTCAGGCTCAGGCGCGCCACGCCCTTGGCGTCCACCGTGGCGAAGGAGATGCTCGGCCGCTCCGGAGTTCCGCCCACCTTGTAGTCAAGCTTCACGATGGGCGTGCCTTTCGGGGCTACCTGCTGCGGCTTCTCGAGTTCCGCCTCCAGCCAGATCTTTCGCATCTGGTCGCCCGGAATTTCCGAAAAGAGGACTTTTCCGTCGGTGAAATCGCGCGCGTCGATTTTGGTGAGTCCCTTCGGAACCCTATCCGCCGGCAATATTTGGGTTCTGAAATTGACTTTACCGAACCGGACCGTTCCATCGGGGAAGCCGAAAGCGACGTTTCCGCCCTTGAGCGTTCGCCCGAAAGCGCTCGCCGGCGCACCTCCAAAATCGAGTTTCAACGGCCTGAGCGCTTTTCCGGTTGATGCGTGCACGGGCGTCAACACGCCGTTTTTCGAAACCAGGACGGCGATGGTGTTATAATCATCAACCTCGACGCTGAGGAGAGCGCTCTTGGACGCACCCACCCGGAAGACGCCCGAGCCGGTTATCGTTTCTCCGGCGAACAGCGGCAGCGCCACTGCGACGAGAAACGCCATGATCCCGATAACGGCCAGAATCACAAAAAGCCCGCCGATCGTGATTACGTTGGTGGCGAGCTTATCGAAAATACGGACGGATTGTCTGGCGCTCAGGTCACGCGTCCGGCCCGGCTTCCTTCTTTCTTTATCATCTGCGTCTGAAACCTGGTTTTCGTTCATGTTTTTCTTTTCAAAAATGAAAGCGGGGGGACGGCGAATCCAATCCGCCGTCCCCGCCGCTGCGCTGCACCTGAAAAACTAGTTGCTTCCCATCCCGAGGCCGAGGCCGCCGAGGTCTTGTTTCGCGATGGCCGCGTTCACCGGGAAGAAACCGGCCTTGATAACGGCCTGCTGACCACCTTTCGAGAAGATGTACTTGACGAACTGGGCTCTCAGGGGATCGAGCGCCTGGTTCGGGTTCTTGTTGACGTAGATGTAGAGGAAACGCGCGATCGGGTAGTTGCCCGAGTAGGCGTTCTTCGCTTCGGGGCCATAGCATTTGGCGCCGGTTTTTTTGGAGACCGGGAGCGCGATAACGTCGGCGGTCTTGTAGCCGATGCCCGAGTAGCCGATGGCGAACTTATCGGAAGCCACGCCTTGCACCACCGCCGAGGAGCCGGGCTGCTCTTTCACGGAGTCTTTGTAGTCGCCTTTGTAGAGGGCTACTTTCTTGAAGTAGCCGTACGTGCCCGAAGCCGAGTTGCGGCCATACACGGAAATCGGCTTGCTGGCCCACATGCCCTCGAGACCGAGTTGGCCCCACGTGGCGACGTCGGACCTCATGCCGCCCTTGCGGGTTTTGGAGAAGATGGCGTCTACCTGCGGGAGGCTCAGGCACTTGAGGGGGTTGTCCTTGTTCGTGAAGACGGCCAGGGCGTCCACGGCGACGCGGATGCGGCCCGGCTTGTAGCCGAACTTCTTCTCGAATGCGTCCACTTCCTTGGACTTCATGGCGCGAGACATCGGGCCGAAGTTCGATGTGCCGGCGATGAGCGCCGGAGGAGCCGTGGAGGAGCCTTTGCCCTCGATCTCGATTTTCACGTCCGGGTAGGAACGCCTGAACCCTTCGGCCCAGAGCGTCATGAGGTTGTTCAGCGTATCCGAGCCGACGGACTTCACGTTCCCGGAAACGCCGCTGGTGGCCTTGTAGGCGGGCAATTTCTTGTCAACCATCAGGGCCGCGCCAGCGGGCTGCGCTACGAGCACGAAGCCAATCGCAACCGCGAAGGCCAAGCCACAAATCCTGGATAACCTGCTCATTTTCACTTCCTCCTTTGGATGGATAGAAACTACAGGAAAAAACGCAAGGTTTTGTTACATTTTCGTGACAAAATGATGAACATACCGCGACACGGACACTCCTCCGCTTCTAGCAGGCACATCTTTCATTTCCCACATTCCCCTTGGACTGCTCGCCTCTGCGTCCGGAGAGCTTCATCGCCTCTTCAGGGGGCTGCGAATTCGCAACCATGAGCAAAAACGCTCCGTCGCGCGATCCCTCTCCGAACGAGGTGGAATATAGAGAAAAAAGGGGCCGGGTATGTTACGAAAGGATGAAAATCATATGACTTTTTGGACAATTCCGGTTTTCAAAATATAATCTTCGTATAACTCATTGAAAAGACGTAAATTTCAGGTTTGCTTTCAATAAAGCGGGCATAAACGATGAAGGCAAAGCCTAGAAGGCGCTTGTCCCGTTTAAGGCGTGGGAACGGTGAAGCGGAAGGTGGAGCCCCGGCCCGGCGCGCTCTCGACCCAGACGTCTCCGCCCATCTCCTGAACGAGGTGCTTCACGATGGAGAGCCCCAGGCCGGTGCCCCCGTTCTCCCGGGAGCGGGCCGAATCCACACGGTAGAAGCGCTCGAAAATGCGGGGGAGGTGCTCGGGGGGAATTCCCTCGCCCTGATCGGCCACTGAAACCTCGACGAACCCGTCTTCGCACAAGCGCCCGGAAACCGTGATTTCGCTTCCCTCGAAACTGTAGTTCACCCCGTTTTCGGCCAGATTGATCAGAATTCTTTCCAGGGCGGCCGGGTCCGCCCGAACGTGGTCGGCCTCCTCGTGAATCACCGTTTGCAGAAGAACGCCTCTTTTCGCGACAACGGGAGCCAGGGTATGCGCCACCGAATCCATCGTGTTGCGGATGGAAACCTCCTCGGGCCGAACGTGCTCTTCCTTGGATTCGATTCTGCCGAGTTCGAGCAGGTCTTCCACCAGGGCCGAGAGGCGCCGGGCGTGGCGGTTGATGGTCGAGGCGAACCGGCGCGTCGCATCGGGGTCGGATTCTGCCGTCACTTCGAGCGTCTGGGCCGCCCACTGTATCGCCGTCAAGGGCGTACGCAGCTCATGAGAGACGTTTGCGGTGAATTCCCGCCGTATTCCCGCGAGTCGTTTTACCTCGGTAACGTCGTGAAACACCCAGATGAGGTTGGACTCTTCATCCGCCCTCGCGCGTTTGGCGTGCAGGGTCAGCGTGCGCGCGGGGAGGACTTCCACCTCGCGCTCCAACCGGGTGGCGGAGCGCGTGAGCATATCCCTCACCGCTTCCTGCACTTCGGTGGAGCGCACGGCTTCGAGAGGAATCGGCATACCATCTTCGAACTCAGGCAGGGAGGGAAAGAATTCCCGAAACGAGGAATTCACGAGAAGGATGTCTCCCGAGGCGTTCGTGACCATGACACCCTCGGTCATTCCTTCGAGTATCGCCTCCAGCCGGTCGCGCTCGTTGCGCAACTCATCGAGATGCGCCTCCACCTCCGAAGCGAGCCGGTCCATCGTCCGTGCGAGTTCACCCAGTTCATCCTGCCGCCTGGAGGCAATGCGGTAGCTGAAGTCTCCTCGGGAAATCTTCTCTACGGACTCGTATATCTCGTCGAACCCCCGACGCACGATAACGCCGGCCCCGAAGCTGACCGCGATGGCGAGCAAGAACGCGAAAGCGCCGGCCACCAGGAGAAGGCCCCGCATCTTGCCGATAGTCTCCTCGATTTCCCTTAAGCTCATGGCCAGGCGAATCACGCCGCCGGAAAGCGGGCCCGCATTTATCGGCAGAGCCAGATACAGCAAATCTCCATCACCCCTCGGACTCGCCCGGACGCTCGAACCGATTCCCTTTTTTCTCGCCGCGATGATTTCGGGCCGAGCGGCGCGGCTCTTTTCTCTGCCGGGCGCGCCAGGAGCGAGGCCGGAATCCGCGAGCAAACGACCGGGAGGGGATACAACCGTCACTCGTACGCCGAGCGCGCGGCCGATTTCATCGGCGAGTTCATCCATACGATGACTCTGCGGATTTTCCGGAATGGAGGAAACCAGCTGGCGGCGGGCAAGGCGCGCGTTGCTGGCGAGGTTCTCCTCCGCCTGCTCCATCAACTGGGCGGAGAGGCCGAAATGAAGATAGATCATCCCCGCCGCGAACACCACGGTAATGACTACCAGATAGCTCGCCGTCAGCTTCTTGTAGAAGGACCTGCGCATATGCGGGTCTCCTCCGGGTGTCGGGAAGAGCTACTATTCAGACATTTTCTTGAACCGGTACCCCACGCCCCGAAGCGTCTGGATCATTTCCCCCGCCGGGCCGAGCTTCTCCCGGAGGCGGCGGATATATGTGTCCACGGTGCGGGGGGTGACGAATTTGTCTTCTCCCCAGATGATGTCGAGCAGGTCGTCACGATTCTGGGCGTGCCCCGGGTGAGAGGCCAGATGATGCAAAAGACGGAATTCCGTCGCCGTCAAGGAGAGCGGGCGCCCGTCGACCGCCGCTTCATATTGCTCGGGGTCGATGGTGAGCGGCCCGCGCCTGAGCGCCTTGCCCTCAACCTGCGGCATTTTCGAGCGCGCGAGCACCGCTTTCACCCGCAGAATCATCTCCCGGATGTTGAAGGGCTTGGTCACGTAGTCATCCGCGCCCAATTCGAAGCCGACGATGCGATCCACCTCTTCGCCCTTGGCCGTCAGCATGATGATGGGGAGCCGACTTAAGGAGGAATCGCGCCGAATGTAGCGACAAATTTCGAGACCGGAAACATCGGGAAGCATCAGATCGAGAACGACCAACTGGATCGGCTCGCTCTTTAGCATTTTGAAGGCTTCTTCGCCGTTGGCTACACCCACCACATCGAATCCCTCACGGTCGAGGTTGTAGGTGAGGAGTTCACGAATGTCGGTCTCGTCTTCGATAATGAGTATTTTTTGAGCCAAAATCGCTCCCACAGTCACTGCATAAATCCATATAGCTTGAACGACGTTAAGTTTTACTAAACAATTATGCAGATAAATTCAACACGGGGGAAATGAAGTCTCGCAGAGCACGCCGCAATGAAGGCCCTAGGTGCTTGGGTT
The DNA here is from genome assembly GCA_002238965.1 of Nitrospinae bacterium bin107. Classification (GTDB taxonomy): domain Bacteria; phylum UBA8248; class UBA8248; order UBA8248; family UBA8248; genus Bin107. The sequence goes on from MPNJ01000001.1 coordinate 425,248, forward strand.
GAAAAAAAAGAGGAACCCGCGCATAATTCGATTATGGAATAATAATTTCTACCGCATCGTTCATTGCGTTCGGGATGATGTTCGTTGTCCATCCAATGTGAAGGGGATAATTGCGGTGGCCTCAATTACGCTTCAAAAACTCGTCAAAAAATTTGGTGAAACCGTCACCGCGGTCGCGGGCGTCGACCTTGATGTGAGCGACGGCGAGTTCATGGTGGTGGTCGGGCCTTCGGGTTGCGGGAAAACCACCACCCTCAACATGATCTCAGGATTCGAGGAACCCACGAGCGGCACGATGCTGATTGGCGATCGCGTCGTGAACCATCTCGAACCCGGAGACCGCGGCCTGGGCATGGTGTTCCAGGACCTCGCCCTGTTCCCCCACATGACCGTCTTCGAGAACATCGCCTTCGGTCTGCGCGTCGACAAGACCGCGGATACAGAGGTGAAAGAACGGGTTTCAAAAGTCGCCACAACCATGAAGATATCCCACCTGCTAACCAAGAAACCCGCCCAGTGCTCGGGCGGCGAGGCGCAGCGGGTGGCCCTCGCGCGAACGATCATCACCGAGCCGCAAGTCCTGCTCATGGACGAGCCGCTCTCCAGCCTGGACGCCAAGTTGCGCATCGAGATGCGTACCGAGCTCAAGCGATTGCATGAGGAGCTCAAATCCACCTTCGTCTACGTCACCCACGATCAGGCCGAGGCCATGACGATGGCGGACCGCATCATGGTCATGGAAAGCGGATACGTGCAGCAGATCGACACACCACTCGGCATATACAGAAAACCAACGAATCAGTTCGTCGGCACGTTCTTCGGGCAGCCGACGATGAACATTATCCCCGGGCGCATTGAAAACAGCGGCTCGTCGAACTTCGTCTCAGAACAATTCGAGTTAGGCATCGCGCCGGACTCCGTGCCCGGCTCCGCCCTAGGAAAAGATATCAACCTCGGCGTGCGCTCCGAGAACGTGACCATCGGAGATGAAGGAGCGTCCGGCGAAGTGAGGCTTATCGAACCGCTGGGAGACGAAACGCTGGTATTCTTCTCCTGCGGCAATGAGGATTTTCTGGTGGCCAAAGTCGACGCCGAGCGCGAGTTCAGTCCCGGCGATAATATCCGATTCAGCTTTCAACCGGGCGGCATGCACTTTTTCGACGCCGAAAGCGGGGGGCGGCTGGAGTAACACCCCCCAATGGCCAGGTAAAAGGTTTGCAAGACTGCATCGCATGTAAATTGCAACGCTGGAGGAAGACGGGAACTACTCAGTATCAGGGATTTTGTGTTCGATCTCGGCGATTCTGAAGCAAGTCATCGCCTTTCCAAACACGAAGGGAGGAGGAATCGAGATGAAGAGAATTTTTCTCGCAACAATGATTCTGATGGGCATCACGATATTTGTGGCCTCAACGGCCATGGCCGCCATGATGGTGCACCCGGGGAAGACGGTCGAGGAGCGGGCCATCAACGGAGCGAAAGCGTACATCAAAAAGCATAACCTGAAGAACCCGACCCAGACCATGCTTCTGATTTCGCTCTTCAAGAACTCCCAGCCGAAATACCTGAGAGAGTGGAAGAAGCTCACCGGCGTCACGATGAAGACCATCCAGTACGGCTACACCGACATCCCCGCTAAAATCATGGCCGAAGCCGTGGCGAAGACGGGGCAGTACGACGTCATCAACCACTTCCCCTACGTCATTCCCGACGCGGTGGGCGCAGGCACGCTGCAGCCGCTCGACGCCTACATGGCCAAGGGGAAACCCGATTTCACGGGCATCGACTCGGGCCTTCTGGCGCAGCAGACGTACAAGGGGAAAACCTACTGGTTCATCCTCGACGGCGACCACATCGCGCTGTTCCTGCGCTCGGACATCATGAAGGCGGCCGCGAAGGACTATAAGGCCAAATTCGGCAAGGAACCGGGATGTCCCGACACGATGGCCGAGTGGGAGCAGATGGCCAAGTACTTCCACACGAAAAAGGGCGAGACCCGCTGGGGCATGAAGTTCGACCAGCCGCTCTACGGCGCGCAAGCCTACAGGAGCATCAACTTCTCCTACAGGCACTTCCCGGCCTATATGGGCGGACTGCTCTTCGACAAGAACATGAAGCCCACCATCAACAGCCCGAACGGCATCCGGGCGATCAAGGAATTCACCTCGATCGTCAAGTACATGCCGCCCGACGTGCAGGGCTGGGGAACGCCGCAGCTCTATCCTCACTGGGGTAGTGGACGGGCCTTCTCGTTCATGTCCTTCCCCTCGGCGATGGGCTACGCCAACCGCAACCCGAAGAGCAAGATCAGCGGCAAGCAGCTGGCCTGCCCCGTTCCCGCCGTGAAAGGCGCGAGCGGCAAGATGGTGCGTCGCGCCCCGCAGGCGGCCGGCACCGGCTACATGGTGAACTCACACGGCAAACACCCCGAGCTCGCCTACTACTTCATCCAGTGGTTCACGGGCCCGACCAAGGGTGATGAGGCCATCGCCGACCCCGCTGGATTCTGGGATCCGATGCGCGCCTCGAACCTGACGAACAAGGCCGTGCTCGACAAGCACACCGAGCCTTTCGTCAAAATGACGATGAAGAACGCGAAAAACGCCATTTCCCTGCTCATGATCGAGGGTAACTACGAGTACTTCAACGTGCTCGACAAGAACATGGCGCAGGTCATGCAGGGCAACATCTCCGCTGCGCAGGCGGCGAAGAACGTCGAGAAAGGCTGGAACCGCATCACCGACGACATCGGTCGGAAAGAACAAATTGCGGCTTGGAGAGCGAGCGTCGCCAGCGGCGCTTACATCGACAAGTTCGCGCCGACCAACTAAACACCGCGCACAAGAGCGCCTGCTCCGGCGGCAACGCCGGGGCGGGCGCCCCGCGCGATACGCGTTGACCCGAATGAAGACGAAGGCAAGATGGCCCAAGCAACGATAAAAGAACGCAAGAGTCTTTCCGCCTGGCTTTCGCAGGAGAAGGTGTTCCGCCTGATACCGTTCATCATGGTGGAGGCGACCTTCCTCCTGCTGCTCGCCGTTCCTTTTATACTCACCATCTATATCAGCCTTCTTAAATGGCGCGCCAACAGGCCCTTCGAACAGGCTTATTTTCACGGCTTGTTGAATTACGTCCGCGTTCTCACCACCGAGGATTTCTGGTGGGCGCTCGGGCGGACTTTCTACTTCGCGGGAACGGCGGTCCTGCTCGAACTGCTCTTCGGTTTTCTTCTCGCCATGCTGGCCTACAGGCAGTTCCGGGGGAGGCGGATTTACATCACCATCTTCCTGGTCCCCATGATGGTGGTGCCGGTCGTGGGGGGCTACAACTTCTCGATGATCTACATCGACTCGGGACCCCTCAACCAGATTCTGTCTCCCATCACCGAAGCGATGGGCATAAACCCGCGCATCCGCTGGCTCTCGCACCCCATCGCCGCGCAGTGGGCGATCATACTCGCCGACGTATGGCAGTGGACGTCGCTCACGTTCCTGATCTTCCTCTCGGGTTTCGCCGCGCTCCCGCAGCAACTCACCAACGCCGCGCGCGTTCTGGGGGCGAACAGGTGGCAGATATTCTGGAAAATCCACTTCCCGCTGTTAAAGCCCGCGATCATGATCGCCGTCATCATCCGCTCGATGGAGGCGCTCAAACTCTTCGATCTGTCCGTGCTGCTTACCTTCGGCGGGCCGGGCACTTCGACCGAGACCATCGCGTTCTTCCTCTGGCGGCAGGTGTGGCAGTTCAACAAGTACAGCTTCGGCGCGGCCGCCTCGATTCTGTTGCTCTTCATGTTCGGAGCACTCATCTTCTATGGCATTTATCTGCTCGTGCGGGAGCGGTCCATCGTTGAAGAGGAGAGCATGAGATGACGAACGACGCCAACACGCGCGCGGAGATGTCCTTCGCCAAGCGATACAACCTCTTCTTCTGGTTCCGCCACGCAGCGCTTATGCTCTGGGCGCTCATGATCATGTTCCCGATCTTCTGGATGATATCGACTTCCTTCAAGGATTCGGGCGACTGGGTGACCTGGCCGCCGAACTGGTTCCCGAGCTTCATCGGCGGGGGATATGAACCCACCCTTCACAACTACCAGCAGATATTCACCATCGTCGGGCACGGCGAAAGCCTCAGCCGTGAAGTCACCGAACAGGCTTTCACGATTTGGGGAGCGGTGCGCGATTCGATGGTCGTCTCCTCCATCAGCGCGTTCATCGCGCTCCTGCTGGGCACGTTCCTGGCCTACTCGATTTCGCGCTTCAACGTGGGCGGCAAGTATTTCCGCTACATGATCCTGACCATCCGCATGGTGCCGCCCATCATCATCGCGATTCCCGTCGTGATGTACTACGCCATCCTGATTCCGTTCTCCACGCAGGCGGTCCTCGGCATCAGAATCAGCATGATAGACACCTATGTCGGCTTGTGCCTCCTCTACATAGCGACCACGCTGCCGTTCGTCATCTGGATGATGCTGAACTTCATCGAGGAGATTCCCAAGACCATCGAGCACGCCGCGCAGATCATGGGCGCGGGCCGCATCTACACGCTGCGCCGGGTCGTGATGCCCCTGGTCGCGCCGGGCATGGTGGTGACCTTCCTGTTCATCTTCATCCTGAACTGGAGCGAGTTCCTGCTCGCGCTCACGCTCACCCAGCCGAACGTCATCACGCTGCCCATCCTGCTCAACAAGTTCCAGAGCGCGATGGAGGGCAGGCTCTACGGGCCGCAGGCGGCAATCGGCACCGTCATCACAGTGCCGGTGGTCATCCTCGGCGTCCTCATCCAGAAGCACCTCATCACGGGATTCAGCTTCGGCACCATCCGCAAGTAGCCCCTCGCGCAATTGCGGATCAAGCGCGAGTGGGGAGCGAGCGTTCGCCGACAGGGGAGGGTTTGCGGAGTCATGCGGTGCGAGAGGAAATGCGGGCAGTTGCGGGCAAATGCGCGGGAGGCGAAAAACTTATTTTATCGCCGGATCTGAGTGCACATCGCTCAGGTTTATATGGCAACTCTTTTGATTACAACCATTTGCAGGGCGCATCCCTTTCAGTAATTTATCGAAAAACCCCGTGAATTTATCGATATTTATCGATTTTCCCGACAATTCGCGATTCCTGGCCGTTTGCTCCATACCACCCGCATGCGAGGCTGCGAAATACGCGAACGCGCTGACGGGCCTGCCCGTATGAATGGCTGTGAAAAGCGCGAACTCCCCGCCGGGTCTGCCCGTATGAATGGCTGCGAAATACGAGAACGCGTCGCCGGGTCTGCCCATATGAACGCCTTCGGGAGATTTCCTCATTTCATCGACTCCGATTCCGCCTGAAAGGCCGCAAGCGATATGTGCGTCTGCCGGGCCCGCCTTCATCAAAGGCTGCGTGAAGCGAAGGTGCGCCACGAGGACCGCCCATATCAGAGGCTGCGAGCAATACGGGCTTCCACCCGGCCTGCCCGCATGAAAGGCTACAGGAGTCTCCCTGAAAGACGCTTACGGCAAATGCGGGCAATTGCGGGCTGCAGGCCTGCCAAGGAGAAGATCGTGGTTTTTGTCGGGAGCGAAACGACAGGTCCTCCCCTGCGTTCAATCCCGGCCGATGGGAGGAAGCGTCTTACCGGCCCGCCGTGAATCAGGGTGGTGACTTCGCGCCTATCATCCTGTTATCGTTTCAGGATCAGCAAAGTTGCGGCACGAACGACAAAACGCATGAGAATATCCAGTCCATCCAGCAAGCCACGGCGTGGATGTGGAAGCCGGTGTGCTGAAAGCGCCCGTCCGAAAGGAGAGTTTCGTCATGATGCGCCATTTTATTCTGATCCTGTCGGCATTCTCTCTCCTGGGCTGCGCCGGAGGCGGGGGCGGCGGTTTCGCCGGAGAGGACCGGGTGGACTTCAAAAGGGTCACCCGTTTCGACGGCCGGGTCCTCGACGTGGAAGTAACGCCGGCGGACGGGCGCACGCTCAGGCTCAACACGGCCAGGGACGCCGCGTATTCCTCATCCACCACGCCGGCCCTGCCCGACCACTCCGGCCGCTTCTGGACGCTTTTCAACAGAACGAGCGAAAACACCACCATCGTTTACGCGCTCCTCAACTGGGACAACGACGTGCAGACCGACTATCTGGTCGCCGGGTGGTGGCTCCAGTTCGAGGGGCGGCCCCGATATCCGCGCTTTCCCGTTTTCGCGTCCGAGAGAGGCATATTCGTCGAGGGCACGGAACTCGACACCTCCAATCCGCCCGACATGCCCGTAGCGGGAGCGGCGACCTACACCGGTACCTCGGGCGGCCTCTACGCGTACCAGTACGGGAGCGGTTGGGGGCAGCTCGCCGGAACCGAGGTGTTCGAAGAGGTTCAGGGGGTCATCAACCTCCTAGCGGACTTTTCCAGCAATACGATTCAGGGCTGCATCGGCTGCGCGGGCGACATCGAAATCGGGCACTCTCATCTGCGGCTCGCCCTGGGGTGGAGGCAGGGCGAACCCCCGGCGGCCACCCCCACCGACTACGAGGTGCATCTCGGCCCCACGCCCTTCACGCGGGGCGGCGCCTTCCGCGCCGCCGACGTGCGGGTCGCGCATCCGGGGCGCAGCGTGGCGCAATCGGGCGGTTCCTGGGAGGGGCGCTTTTCGAACCGGCCCGACGGCGAGGGAAATCCCCGCCTCGTGGCGGGCACCAGCCTGGCCGAGTTCACGGAAGCCGACGGCAGCAGGGGATCCTTGGAGGGAATCTTCACCGCACTGAGCGAATCTTTCGGAAACCCGGGGCGAAGCCGGCGGCCTTGATGCGGAGCGAATAGCGGGTCGCCCTGGCGCGCTGCCAACGGCGCCCATCCGTCAACGGCTTGACATCTCCCGGCGCATCCTTTGCCGGGGATTGTTGAAAAAGTCCGATAAAGGAGGAATGGACGCAAGTGGCCGTAGCCGGACGACCCTTATCGGGGTTGTCCGGCCCCCGTGCCTGTCCGCTAAAACCCAACCCCCCCCTACCCCCCCTTGTCAGGGGGGCAAGAAAAAGCAAAACCACCTCGGTCTGGCGGGGGCGCATCGCCTTTTTATACCCCCCTGACAAGGGGCTGTTGAAAAACCCCCGGCATTGTGATTGGGTGTAATGACACTATCTCGCCCGAGATGGGAGTTCCCTCGATGATAGGCAGCAAGAGGCGCGAGCAGATGGATTTGTTCGTGGCGGGCTCGCT
>MPNJ01000055.1 GCA_002238965.1 Nitrospinae bacterium bin107
TTGATATATAACTAATTATTATTATTTATTTCGCATTGACTCCGTACTCCAATGTCCGTAATCAAAACGAAAGCGGATGAGTTCCAACTTCTGCGCGCACCGTCGCGCCGGTGTCGGCCGACGGTCGGTAAGCGACGGTCGGTAAGCGATAGGGTGGACGCGCCCTCCCGGCGCCATCAAACTGGGCGAGTTGACATGGTCTGCCGCCCTGCGGGAGGAGCGAGATGGAACAGGTCCACATCATCGGCATCGACTTGGCGAAACACGGATTTCAACTCCACGGCGCGCGCCCGGACGGGTCGGTCGCGTTCCGCAAGAAGCTGACGCGGGGGAAGGTGTTGGGTTTTCTGGAATCGCAGCCTCAGTGCCGGGTTGCGATGGAGGCATGCGGGAGTGCGCACTACTGGGGCCGCGAGATCGGCGAACTCGGCCATGAGGTGAAGATCATGCCACCGCTATACGTGAAGGCATACGCCAAACGGCAAAAAAATGACGCCTCGGACGCGGAGGCGATCTGCGAGGCGGCTTCTCGTCCCACAATGCGCTTCGTGGCCGTGAAGACAGAAGAGCAACAGGCCCGGGGGATGCTGTACCGCACGCGCGACTTGCTGGTTCGCCAGCGGACCCAGACGGTCAACGCCTTGCGCGGGCACCTGGCGGAGTTCGGCGTCATCGCCCCCAAGGGCACCGCCCACGTCGTACGGCTGGCGTCGGCCGTCGCGGCTCCGGACTCGGGGCTGCCCGAGACGGTCCGCGAACCGGGCAGGCTTCTGCTCGGGCAAATCGCCGACCTGAACAGGAAAGTCGGGGAACTGGAGAGCCGGATCCGCTCTGGCGCTTATGAGGACGAGGAAGCGAGGCGGCTGATGAGCATCCCGGGAATCGGGCCGATCTGCGCGTCGGCGATACTGGCCTTCGCGCCGCCGATGGCGAGCTTCCGGAGCGGGCGGGACTTCTCCGCCTGGCTCGGCCTCGTGCCCCGGCAGAACTCCACGGGCGGCAAAACACGGCTGGGCAGGATATCGAAGATGGGCCAGCGCGACATCAGGCGGCTGTTGATCATAGGCGCGATGACGGTGGTGCGCTGGGCGGACCGGCGCGGTGCGCCGCCGGGTTCATGGCTCGCCCGGATGCTGGCGCGCAAGCCGAGGATGCTGGTCGCGGTGGCGCTGGCCAACAGGATGGCGCGCATCGCCTAGGCGCTGATGACGAAAAGAGAATTCTACAGGGAGCCTGCGCCGGTCATCTGAGCGGGCGGGCGAATATAGCCGGGAGGAATGTAAGCAGGTCGGAGGATAGTGTAGGGGCAAACGGTCAACGAGACTGGATCGGGAAAACCAGGGACCGAACGGAGAGCCTTCAAGCTCGCGTAAGCGATATGGACCCGGTCCTTCGCATCTCCATACGGGCCCGCGGCAAAAGTAACGCCGCAATCGAGAGGCCGGATACACGAATGCGCCTGACCACTTTGCGCCGAACTATCCAAAACCATGCTTGCAATCCTGGGCGCGTCCATACACGTTCGGCGGCAGGGTGATGAGATCAAGAATCCACCGACTCAAACCGGGTACACCGTGCAATACCAATAACTGCCTCCCGAGCTTGCGCCGTTATCACCCCACCAGCGAACGTTTATTGCGCCAGGCTAAGCCCTGGAGAGGAGGGTGACATGAGCTGAAACCTCTCGTAGCGACCCAGCGGGTTCGACTCCCGCCCGGCAAAGGCGAAGCCGGCCAGCCGGAAGCAAGTCTTGCGTGGCGTGCGGCAACGCCCGTCGTGAAGCGTAGACAGCAGGTGATGAAGCGGCGGGGTAAGCCTCGAAATCGCTCAATCGACGACGCCTTCATTGTTAAACGTGTGGGGGCAGCACCGGAAGCGCCGCCAATGGCGAGGCGCAACGGGTCGTCCGGGGTCGTGGACCGGCGCAAAGTCACGGGGATGGGTCGCCAGGGAACCTGGGAGATCCTGCTCTTGCCCGTGGGCAAGAACGCTGGAAAGGGGACGGCCAGCGTGAACAATCCAGACCCCGGTCCGTCGCCGGACCTGCACGGCGGCGGGAGCGCCCCAGGGCGGACACGAACCCGGCAGGCGTCCGCGGAACCGGATGGCCAAAACAATAAGCCGAAGGACATGCGAGGGCAGGGAGTTACTGTCAGAAGTTGTGTATGAGCTAAATTGAAAAAGGCGGCGCACCCTGCTGAAATGGGTTTGTCAACAAGCCCGGTCATTCAGCACAAGGAGATGCGCCACCATGAGAGAAGATACGACGATACCCTTCAGGAGTCCAGCGTTAAGAGACGAGTTGAGCGATCTGGTGCGCGAGGGCGCCCAGCGAATCATCCGCCAGGCGGTGGAAGCGGAGTTGAATGCCTTTCTGGAAGAACATGCGGGCGAGCAAGACGCGCAGGGTCGCCGCGCAGTGGTTCGCAACGGCTATCTGCCGTCTCGGGAGGTATTGACGGGTGTGGGCCCGGTCGAGGTCCAGGTGCCGCGGGCACGGGACCGTTCGGGCTCGGGCCGGCGCTTCCACTCGGAGTTGTTGCCTCCGTATCTGAAGAAGACGAATCGTGTGGAGGCGGTGATCCCTTGGCTGTACCTCAAGGGGGTCTCGACGAACGACTTCGGCGAGGCGCTGCGGGCGCTGTTCGGCGAATCGGTGGGGGGATTGTCCCCGGCGAGCGTCGCGCGTCTCAAGGAGGGCTGGGATCGCGAGTACGCCGAGTGGCGCAAGCGGGCGTGGCATGGCGATGAGTTCGTATATCTATGGGCGGACGGCATCTACGTGAACGTCCGCAGCGGGGAGCGGCGCTGTCTATTGGTGGTTGTGGGCTGCGACGCGCGTGGCCGCAAGCGCTTCCTGGCCCTGGAACCAGGCTTTAGGGATTATGTGGAGTTCATGGTTATGTGGAGTTCATCCTGGAGTTCGTTGTTTTTGTGTGGTTTGCGGGTAGCGAACTCCACATAACTTTTGCATCGTCTCTCCTGTCCGCG
>MPNJ01000027.1 GCA_002238965.1 Nitrospinae bacterium bin107
GCCAGGTATCTCGACGAGATGCCCAGGGAAGTGGGGCGCAACGAGCGTGGCTACGCTCTTCCCGAATTCAACCATCCCCTCGCTTGAGGACAACGAAAGGAGTGGACGATGACCGCTATACACGACCACAAGGAGATGAACATGAACGAGCACGGCGAGCACGAAGCGCAGAACGAATCTTTCACCGCCATGGTCTGCGAGCAGGCCGCCCTGTTCGGCGCGACTCCGGGGCCGGATGAATTCGACAACCGCCCCGTGTGGGACGAGGGTGAAGCCACCGCCGCCGTCATCAAGGCCTTCGGCGCACTCGCGGAAGCAGCGCCCGACGGCACACAGTTCGCCGACGAACGGGCGAGCCTCCTCTGGGGGTTCGTCAACACCCTCGACGCGCAGACACAGCGGCTCGACCGCGCCGCCGACAAACTCATCCCCGGCATCCGCGAACTACAACGCGAGCAGGACGGCTCCGAGATCCGCTCCCGCGAACTCGAACTCAAGACCGACCGGGCCAACAACCTCACGGAGCGCAGAGACGCCTTCGAACAGATCAGGGACACGGCAGCAGAGGCCTACCGCATCGAGACCGGCGAGGTATGGCGGCCGAGGCGAGGCTCGCACGTCAGCCAGACCGGCAAGCTGACCTCCGCCGTCATCGAGGCCCGCGACTTCCAGCGCGCCAGAAAGGACCGCGAGAACACGGCTCACTTGCCGCAGGGAACCCTCGTCGCCGTCGCGGGCGGCAAGGAGGCGAGCGACGCCGGCAAAATCATCGCGCATCTCGACAAGGTCAAGGCCAAGTACGCCGACGTCGTCCTCGTCCACGGCGGCGGCCCCGGTGCTGAGAAGATAGCGGCGGGATGGGCCGAGCGGAACGGCGTCCACCAGGTCGTCTGCAAGCCGGATTGGGATGCGCACGGTCGGGCCGCTCCCTTCCGCAGGAACGACGAGCTCCTCGCACTCCTGCCCAAGGGCGTGGTCGCGTTCCCCGGGTCGGGCATCACGGACAACCTCGTCGACAAAGCTAAAACCCTCGGCATCCCCGTCCAGAAAATCGCCGCCTGATGTGAAGCACCTGACGGGTCGCGTCGTCTGACTATCGGACGGTGCGGCCCGTCGCCTCTTTCCTCGATCATTCCACCGCACCTCTCCTGGTTGCTCCGATCGCCTCCTCCCGCTCAATCACCGCGGCGGCTCCCGCTCGCCATTCTCACCGGCAAAAAATTCCCCGACTCGCGTTCCAAAAGATCCCTGCGCTAGCCGCCCTTCGGCGTTTCTTTCAGTACACCGGACGCACCTCGGTGCAGGTACAGGCCATGCGCGCGCCTGTCATGCAGCGTCTTGCGCAAACGACGACAAGACCCCTCCCGTTGTTGTCGGAACGAGCGTATGCTCATAGCATACGACTGTATCCCATTGAAATAACATCACTTTGAAAATGGTGGTAGAGTCGAGGACTGGCGCGCCAACGTTAGGGTCCGGTGGCTGTTCCGTCGCTTTCGCTCCGGGCCTCAGTCCGACTCCCTTGGTCACGTTTCCAGTCCCCGCTCATCAAACCGGACGTGCGGATTTCCCGCATCCGGCTTTCGGACGGGATCATGCCTTCGCGCTCGGAAGGCTCATTGCCGTCCGCGAGAGGTGAGAGAGGCCGTATTGGTCGTACAGCCGCTCGACCGGGAAGCGCACAGACCTCCCGGTTTTCACCTTGTGCTTCAGACAGAGCCACCGGTGCAGCCGCCGGGCCGTGTGGTCTTCGACCGCGCGGTAGGCCGGGCTGACCTGCCCAAGGCTGAAGTAGTTCGCCCATCCCGTTATCGTCCGGTTCAGGCGCTCCACCATTACCTCCGGCGGCAGCCAGCCGTGCCCTTTCGCCGTCATGTCACTGACCTTGCGGCAGATGCCCTGAACGCTCGCCTTGCTGGGCCGGGTACCGATGTAAGACCCCTTCCCGCTGTAGCGATAGTTGCGTCCGATGCGGTATCCGAGGAATTCGAACGCCTCCTCCGGGCACCGCAGACATCGGGTTTTCCGTTCATTGACCGTCAGCTTCAGTCCCCCCATGAGCCGCTCGACCGCCGCCAGCATCTCCGCCGCCGGGGCCTTGCCGAGCACACAGAGGTCGTCGGCGTAAACCACGATTTCCGAACGGAAGCGCCGGGCATGGCCCAGCACCTTCCAGCCCAGTACGAAGCGCCGCATGTAGAGGTTGCTGGCCAGCGGGGATATCGGCGCCCCTTGCGGGGTTCCTTTCCGCTCCTTGCGCGCCCGGTTCGTGCGGCGCTTGCCGCCCTTGCCGTCCTCCTCCTCCACCGGCATTTCCAGCCACGCCTTGATGAGCTTGAGCATCCGCCCGTCGCTGATGCGCCGCGCGAAGCTCTTCAGAAGCTCGGCATGCGGAATCTCGCCGAAGTAGTTGGACATGTCGCAATCGACCACCTCGTTGTGTCCCCTGTGCAGGAGACGCCAGACACGTTTCACCGCGTCGTGGGCGCTTCGTTCCGGCCTGTAGGCGTACTGCTCCGGTTGCAGGTCCGCTTCGAATATCGGCTCAAGCACGAGCAGGGCCGACGTCTGCGCCACCCGGTCCCTTATGCAGGGGATGCCCAGAGGCCGGAACTTGCCGGGCTGTTTCTTCGGGATGAGGACTTGTCGCACAGGCTTCGGTGCGTATACCCCATCCTTCAGTTCCCGCGCCAGTTCCCCGAGCCAGCGTCCCACGCCGTACGACTCGATGTCCGCGAACGTCTCCCCGTCCATCCCGGCGGCCCCGCGATTGCGGCGGACCCGCCTCCAGGCTTCGGCCAGAAAGTCTTCGCGCCACACCTTGTCTATCAGCGCGTGGAAGCGCCGTCCGGGTTCTTCCTTGGCTTTCGCATGTAACACGGTCTGGAGTTTCCGAGCCTTTTCCGACCCTGATAGGCTCTCGCCAGTGGTCATGCCCTTCCTCCCTTTCCGCATCGTTCCCGAACCAGGGCTCCTTTCCTCCGCCGGCGTTACCCGGCCTCTCAGGTACTACGAGCCCATCCGCCACCCTGCCGGCCCGGCCTGCCCCTCGCGGGGTTCCGGTTGGAGTGTGCGCTCCACCGGCAGGGCTTCCCGTGTTGCTGCCGTTCCCATCTTCCATGCGTGCCGCCGCCACTACCCCGGCGAGACCGGCCGGTGCTCGTGTCGCTCGCTTTCCGGCCGGTGTCAGCCTTCCCCGTTGCATAGGCGGGTCGGCCCTCGCATCATACATTTTCGAGGCCTGCTCGGCGTTCACTCGCGTTGCGGCCCGCATGGTCGCTGAGCCGCCCAAGGCGGCCCTTTTCCATCGGAGTGCTTCAGGCCATGTCGTTGCCTCCATCACCCGCCCCGATTGCTACCGGCTGGAGCGACAGTTGCCGGGCGGGATTCGCACCCGCTAGGGAATAGCGCCTTTCCACGGCGCACTATGCTCTTTGTAATACGGCGTAACACAGGAATCTCCGGCGCGAATGGCGATCGGCATTCGGACGGAGGTACGTTGCGCTATGATGAATACCGATTTGGTATTGCGATTTTTTGCATCGATTCGAGGACTTCCCGGTTCGCGACGAGTTTGTTCGGTGAAAGGAAAGCAGAATTTCGCGAGCGTTTCGGGACCGGAATCGATGAAAATCTTTACGAAAAGGAGCGGCGAAACGAATGGCTCAGACGGCACAGAAGAATATCCGTTTCACGTTTGAGGAGTGGATACGCGTCGAAAAAGAGGCGCGAGAGCGCAACATTTCGCCGAACCGACTGGTGGTCGAACTCGCCATGGAGGGTCTGGAGCGCCGCGAATGGCCGCGTACCGAAGCGGAAACCCACCTCCTTCGATCAGCCATGTTCACCGCGCAGGCCATCATTTGCGACATGGAGAAGAACGGACGCGAGGAAGAGATCGATCAAATCAGTCGGAATATCTCCGAAGTCGCGCCGGAATTGCCGAGAAATTTGGCGAAGGATCCGCAGGATTCGGCGGGTTCGACAAGTGAGAATTTATGAGTTAAGTCACTGATATTGGAAAGTGCGTAGGAGTTGGAGCATCTTGTAGACCTACATTTTGTCCCGAACCGTTCGATTGGAGTGAAAATTTTCAGGGTGGTTCTATCGCTCCTTTTGTTTTCGAGCAATGCATATAGCCTCATAAGGCATTTCCCAATTGTCGATGCACCTCCCGAAGACACAGCACTCTTCAGATAGTGATTGCTCTAGAGCTTCGGATGCTAGTTGTTCCATAATTGTTCTATGGGTAGGACGCAATTCGTCTGGATACAAATAGAAGATCAATCGCGCTTTTCGATTCTTCTGCGGCTGAATCTGCAAGGAATTTATATGTGATGGGTCGCTATAGTTTTTCCGGACCATCTGTCTTAATTTAGCGAGGGCTTTTTCCAACTCCCGTTGTTCGGTAAAGCTGGCAGCGTTAAGGAGATGCAACCCCGTCATTGTCCACCCTTCTGGACGTCTTTGGCATAGTCGCTCGATTATTTTGCGGAACAGTGGTCTGTGTTTAGCTTTTGGTTTGGGTAATTTCACGCCTGCATCGCGAGAATTGTAATATTGATCAATTGACTCCGAGAGTCCTGTTACTACAAAAAACTCATTATTCTTTTCAAGCTCCGCTAGATTGAAACCTGTTTCCAGATAAAGGCCAAGAAAATCCATCTCGTCGCCCAATAGATCGTCGAATGACTTTTGAAAGAACGTCCTCTCACACAGATAGTGAAGAATGAGGACCGGATTATCGAGAATGTCGATAAGGCACATGAAGTCAGCGATAGAAATCGTAGGTGCAAGGTCGTGATCGACGGGAATCCATCCAATCCGTTTGAATTCATCTTCTGCCGAGCTAAGAATCGAAAGATCATCGAGAGTAACAGATAGTCTGATGACTCGATCAACCTTGAATGGGTCAATGCCTAATTCTCTCACAGTCGTTCTTGCTTTTTCATCACCGTTTTGCGCATCAACGATAAGTTTTTCCAGACGGCTTGACTGCACCGAGGGTTCCAGGACTAGTTCTTGGATATGCCTCTTCACGCGGTCAGGCGCACCTCTCAACCCCTCAGGAGTCAACCGACTCGATTTCGCTTCGGCAATGACAACCATCCTATCTATTATTGCAAGGCAATCATTTTCAAATTCCTGATCATCCCATCGCCATTTCAAGTTAGTGCTGATAGTGGCGCTAGGCAACGCGGTCTTAAGGACCTCACCGAGTTTTGACTCTAAAAAACGGGCGCGTGCCCTCTCAAGCTCTTTTTGTAAACCTGCTGTTTCACCCAGTTTGGCTATTATGGGATTTATATGACTGAAAAATGCTTGCGGCATAGGGATGAAAAAGCTCTCTCCGAGATCGATACTTGGTGCGACCCATACCGGGTTATTGAGAAACAGATACTCGGGTTTGGTATCCATGAGGTTTTCCAGCGGCAATGAAATTGCCCGTAAGATTGTTTCCACCATTTCTGGGGCGTGCCCTGTCAGCGTAGCGACCTCATCACATTGATACGTCGAACATTCATGAAGGCGAAGATCCAGATGAGCCCTCAAGAAGCCAAGCATGCCTTTCCGCTTAATCCCAGGTGGTAGCGCCGCGATCATTTCTTCAGGATTACCGACGAGATCCGGCACGTTCTCGTAGTACAGCTTGACCATTTGGCGAGTATTCTTGCCGCGTTGAACCTTCTGTAAAATTCGAAAATGTTCGTTAATTCGACGTTCGTATTCGTCAAAGACGAATTTCATCAATCGTACAAGGTCACTGATACTGAATCCAAGGTGGGCTGAAAAATCTTCATCGAGTGCTCCATATAGCTCGGTGGTGATCTTAACAACTTCGCTGAAATAACCCCAATTGCGGACTGCATGTGTGTGAAACCGGATACGCTCTTGAAGATATAGAACAGCCATTTTCTGTTCATCTTTAACCTTCTGCCCCGCAAGGACACGCTGGAAGAAAAACGTCTCTGATAACTTTGGTACAATGTCGAATACTGTCTGCATAACATCAGGGGGCAGAGGCTTCTTGCCCCACTCCTCTAACGGGATGGTCAGCAATACCGCTTGGAGTAACTCGGCATGATATTGTTCAATGTTCGGAAGAGCTTTTTGGTGATTACCATTATTGGTGACATTTTTCAGGAGACCATAAGTGGCGAACGATGCCATGATCCCCAAGGGGTGACTTGTCCGAAATTGCTCTCTCACGGTCTCAAGCATTTCAGGAAATTCGGCAACGCTATTCGCTGCCGTCTCTCGAATCGCGGTTTTAAATTTCTCAAGATCGCGCGGAGGATTAACGGTAGAAAACTTGATCGTGAGATCTTTTGGTCTACGCACACGAGTTCGTTGTCGACGTTTTTTGTTCTTCTTTTTCATGTCAGTATTTCACCAAGTGGGTTTTACTGTGTTCGCACAATGCAGAAATTTACAATTCCGACATTATAAAGGCTGAGAAATTACAATCTCTCCCCACTTCCATGAATTAGTTCCACCAAATCTTACACGCGTGCCACCGTCAGTCACGGATATACTTGATACACGAGTGTTCTGGAAGGGCATTTGTCCGCAGATTGTAAATATGCGGGTGTTGGGAGGCCACGTTCAGCTTGTCACCATCGACCAGCACTAGTAGTGAGCCCGACTTCGACTCGAAGAATGTGGTATTGCAGCCATACCGATGATGGATTTTTCTGCCATCATCTTATTTTGAGACTTAACCCTTCGATGCCTTGCTGTTAAGTATGGCCTCAAACGTATCGGGAACGCCTAGGGCAGGAAATCCGAACATGGTAGCGCTATTGCTCGCTCAGGTGTTCGCTTCCCTATGCGCTGGATCATCCTGTGCGTAATATTCATTGTGTTATTGTGGCTTGCTCCGCCTCGCGGTGAAGCGATCAAGGTTACCATTAATGCTGTTTCTTGCTGTGAAGGTAGGATGATTTGTCGTCACTCCTAAGAATCAGAACAGATAACCTTGGAGCACCACCCTTGGGATGAAATGTTGCTTGTGCTGAACACCGATATCAGCATCATTAAGATAGATACTACGTCAGTTGAGACTTGAATACGTCCGATGAATCAAATTTTCATGAGTATGAGAGAGCGATATATCCAAATTTGGTGCCGGTGACTGATTCGCCGTGCCCTTCTAGAAGCCTGACAACTTGATAGTGTTCTTGACATCCCAATCCCGGCTAACCACACTACGTATTATGAGATTTGCACCAATGTTCTTAGTCGACACTGAATCAATCATCCAGGAATTGGAGACAATGAAAGCGATATCTGAAAATATCAGCATTCGCAGAGAGGTTGCCGACCTCGTCATGAAATATAATTGGCAGACTCCCGAGGACGGCAAACGCATGCTTGGCTGGCTAGCCTGCGCACTGGTTAGTGATTCACTCAGACACCGACCGCACATCTGGCTGTCCGGCTACCCGAGCAAGTCTTGGTTCATGGACCATGTCCAATACGCGCTTCACCAGCATCGTTCTGATTTCCATCATTCTCCGTCTCAGTACCACGTTCGCACTGGGAAATTACCTCCGCAGGTGATCGACATGGCGGATTATCGGGATGTCAACAATCAAATCATTGCTCACAACAGACGCAAAGTGAAAAAGGTGATCCAAGCCTGTCGGGCCGCGAGCGGACGTTTTGATAGGTGCGGAGAATACGGGCCTCTCTGTTTTTCCGCATGCCTGATGTCATGGAACCAACCGGACATGACTCGCTACGAGACTAGACAGTTCGCGCCGGTGCGTCTGAAATCGAAAATACAGTATGAGGAATTCTCGCGCTATGAAGCTGAAATAGACAGGCTTCTCGGCGACAGCGCGGGATTGGCTATGGGTTTGCAAAAATCGATCCTTGAATCGGCAGGTGAAATAGCGGAACTCGCAATTAGACTTGACCACCAGGCAGGACACGATGGTAGCGATGATCTGCACAAGGTCGAGATAAACGCGATCAGAGGTGCGCTCAGTGCTGGATGGCAATGGTGGTCTGGTACGGATGAATTACTCGGATATTGGAAGGGAGAACGACCGATTGATGGAGATCAGGAGTGACGATCATACTCGTTCGCCAGAACCTCAGTGAAGATATCGGTTTATGCGTTTCCTAAAACTTCGATTTTCTAGCACCTATTTTCCAGAAGATTTGCTCGCGATTGAGCTATTGCAAACTCTGGTATATGGCCGTCGTCTATCAGGCGGCTTTCCTACCCGTTTCTCTTTCGTTCACCCCGTCGATGAACTTCACCTAAGTGAGCACACAGGCCAATTGACAAAAGCTGCGTAGGCGGCACAGCTAGGAAGTCGTAGTAGACAAGCAACACTTCTCAGCTCCTCACCTAGCAGTTGGTTGTTCGAGGGTATTTTCGCCTGAAAAGAGTTGAGGAAACACTCGAACGCCTTGTTCCCACTCACTCGGATCGGTTCACCATATCTCGTGGAGTATCTATCTACCCCCACACCGAAGCGAGAATCTATCTGTTACGCACGACCATGTTTCCGCATAGTCCGTCGAGCGCGACATATTAACTGAGGGACGAAAAAGCTGAAATCGGGCAAATCAGCTATAAGATATCCACAATCACTCCGGAATTAGACTAAATATCATCCACCGAGTACGAGTTATTCTCAGAAACTAGTGGGCAAGAAAAACAAAACAATGCTGCAATTCCGAGAAATCCATATGAGCCCAGCAAATTCAAACCCTTTACTCGTTTCGTCTACGCTTCTCGAGTACTTCACGCGCATAATGTTCGTAGGCATACGGTACATCTTTTGAGATTATCTGACCGAGCCACAATGAATCTTCACAATCTGTTAGCAAGTAAGGGTCCGCCGTCTCCAGGATTGCGAAAAAGAAAGACCAGCGGCGTGCATCACAGCTTTCTTCTTGGAACTCTGAAAAGAGTCCTCGAATGGCTATTTCTTCACGATGCCGATAAAGAGCATCCAATGCCGCACGTCGAACAGAAATTGCGCTTGCGCGTTCCGCTATTTCTTCTAAGGATTGTGTGAGTTCCGGGATCTGCAACCATTCCAAAATCTGGCAAATGACTTTTCGCACCCTGTCGGGCCCTTCTAAATGCTTCTTAACAGCGTCAATCACCGCCTTTGAGTCGGCCCGTCGCAATGCACGGCCTACAGCGTCAGCCAACGTATCCCGTTCCAATGCGATTGCAGCTTCGATCAATTTTTCCGCAGCCGTCTCCGGCGCTATATTCACAAGTAGGCGGCATAGTTCCCGTTCAATTTTCGGATGGTTCGAGAGCCCTAACACAACAGCTTCCTCCGCCCGAGACGTGTCGAATTTCGCTAGGCCGCGTATGGCGTCCAGAGGCGCTTTCACCATGACCGAACGCTCAACAAAGGCCTCTTCCAAGATTCTCTCGCGAATACTCTCGTTATCCGATTCAGCCGCAATCTCGTACAGTGGACGGAGAGATATAGGGTGCTTCCTGCAATACTCGACAGCAGCCTCGATCGCGTCGTTCTGAGTTTCCGTTTTTACATAAAGAGCTCGGATAATGAATTCACGATAGTTGATGTGCTCTCTTTCGATCTGTTGTTTGAGCCATCGTCTCAGACCCTCCACCCCTTCATCTCCGAGTCCGACCAATGCTTCCAGTCCCCACAGACAGTTTTCATGTGTGAAGGCCACTCGCTCCGCCATGCGTGCAAACTCCAGCGACATGTCTCCAAGAGCCTCAAGGGCGATACAGGCATATCGTGCGTTCTGACTCTCCGGTTCTACGCGATCAAGGACGTCCCGCACGACTGGAACCAAATCCGAGTCTTTACTCAGCCAGGCAATCACAAGCGAGCACCGCAGCACCTTCTCCGATGTTTCTAGGCTTCGCATCGCGTGTACTGCCTGATCAGTCAACGATTTGGACATAGGCCCAAAATGTGCTCGGAAGTCCGCTAACGGCAACGGTGCATCCACGGATTCTGGGTTAGACAATACTTCAATCAAGACATCGTCCGCGCCCAGCGCGGCAAGCCCGATCATCGCCGCATGAAATTCTTGTCGGGCTTCGGATTCTGGTTCTCCAGCAGAATCGCGGGGTATAGGGCGTCGTGCAATAGCAGAGAGCCGTTCGATCGTGATTTCGTCTCCGCAGACCCACGCCCAGTTCAGCCCGCCGTGACGAACCCAGAAATGCTCTGACTCCAGTTCCCGATTGATTAGAGTCAATATACCTGCACCGGCAAAAAGCACCAATGCGCGTCGCCCAGCTTCGAGAATTTGATCCTGTGCACGATTATTACTACGCAATCGGCTGCAGGTGAGTTTCATTATCGTAGCTTCCAGTCGACCGCCTGCCTCATTTTGCAGCCGTCGGAGAATTTCCACGCAGCACATCCGACCGAAAAAACGTAATGGATAATAGGGCCAAATCACGTCTTCCGTCGTCACTAGGTCGAATTGATCCCGCAATTGCTTTTCTCTGGTACGCAGTACAAAGTCAAAAGTCTCCTCATCAAGGTCGGCCGGTCGTTTCTCGAAGTACTCCTCCATCAACCGTTGCCATCTTGAGTCGGAAATAGCCAGTTCCCGGATTCGTTTGCGAGTCAGCTCAGAATCTGTACGCAACAGAATAGGAAGCCAGTCATCTCTAAAGAAGCTTTGCCCGTTATCCTTGACAGATATCCGGCTAATCGCCTCTTTGGGATCGAGATAGGCCAGTACCAACATGGCCGTAGCACTGACAATCTCCTCACGGCTAGACAGCTGCTCAAACACGAAGTCAATTTGCTCGTGATCTGCGAATCGCGCGATGCAATGGAGTAAACTACGGGGATTAATCTTCTCAATTTTTTCCATCAATACATCACGAACATCCCGCCATATGCTTCCTGCTTGTTGTTCATCCAGTCCGCTTAGCAAGTACCCGAGTTCCGATACAGGCTCCTTGGCCGCGTCAGCCTTGCAGATTCGCTCTCGAAGCCACTTCGGATGCAGTGCAACCCCAGCGCGCAAGGCAGAAAACGTCGCTTCGTGTCCTCGCTCGAAACGACGGTCGGCACTGTGCTCACGCGCATATCGCCGTTCCTGATGAATCTCCCACAAGCGATCCAAGCAACTGGGATCGGGAGCCTTTTCCAGAACCTTTACGGCTACCGATTGCCGATCCCAAGATGGCGATTGTAGCAATGAATCAATTGCGAACTGGATATCTAATGATTTTCGCGGGGCGAGCGTAGCAAATGCATCGCCGATCAAACCAACCCGAAAACTACCGGCGGAATTCGAGATGTTCGTGTCGAGCCGCTGCAGAAGAATGGGAATTGCGTGTTGTCCAAGCGTCGGCAAAAGCTTCGTGAATAGATAGCGGCCCTCTGTTCCAAATGCGTGGTGGTTTTCCATCCTTTCCACTAGTTGCCCGAGTTCCGCATTATGGTTCCCTTCTGTCGACAGCAACCACAGCGTATCCATTGGGACGTAGCCGAATCGTACGAGAAAGTCCGTCCTGCCCCCCTCCTCTTCGCCCGTCATGCAGTTAAATAGTTCATCGACCGACAAGGCCCCCTGCTTGAATTGTCGGTATAAGAACTGAGCTGCAGCCCAATTGAGTAGGCGGTCGTGCGCAAATACTACTTCGCCGTGTTCCAAGTGATTCAGCCACCCAGCTGCCTCCAACGATGCTAGGTTTTGGTTGTTAAGCCCGATGTTCTCCCAATGCTTACGGGGAAAGGGATAAAGCTTGGTCTCGAGCGCATGGGCGGCGAGAGCTGCCACTATGCCTTTGTCTCCGTCATTGCACTTCTCTTCAATCCGATCCCAAAAGGCTTGGAATATCTCGTACTCGCTTTGCGGAGCGTCTTGAAACGAAGAAACAGAAAGCTCCAGGAAGATACCTGCGAGAACTGGTTTGCGGAGCAGACGTTTTAGATCCTCCGGCAATTCGGCCCAGCGGTGTCCGTATGTCTTAAACAGTGCATCCAACTCATCAATGGAGAATTCATTGACATTATGAATATGAATTGCCGCGCCGTCCGACGAAGCAAGCGTACGAGCCAATGCAGGAGGTGCGGTTAATATCAAACGCGCGCCCAAACTCGTCCAGTCCTGCCGGACAAGACTGCGGGCGATATCGACACTCTGCACATCATCGACGACAATTGTGTAGAAGGGAGGCTGCAACTGGAAGGCATCCTCCCTAAAGAAGTTGGATATCGCCTGCAGCGTTTTGTCGGATGTCTCACCCAAACCGACCTGCCAGATTTCGCGGGCTCCACGCGTCAACATGCTCTCGATTGTGTCGGCCCCACTAACGAACACAACGAGTTCCCCTTGCTCAGCGTTTTCTTCTATCAGCCTCGCCAATTGCCAGGACTTTCCAACTCCGCTTTCTCCCGCAATTAGCAGGACAGGTTTTTTTTCGGGCCAGCATGGTACGGCGCGCACATCGCTCTCGCGTCGATATCGCAGGTATGCAGACCGGCGGCGCATAACTTCTCTTAGTTTCCGAGACAATCCATTCACTTTGCGTAACCGGTTTGGTCTGAGCCCCGCGTTTCGAAGCAAGTGGTCGATACCGTCTTTATCGAACTTGTTTTCTCCCTTGCTCAATCTTCCCATCAACTCTCCGATCAGTTGCTTACGCACATTGATTTCGTCACCCAAATTACAGGCAAAGGGTCGAAGACGTGCTTCAATATCACGGACGAGTTCATCACTTCTCACATTAAACTTCATTTCAAAACAACGAAGCAGATGCAAAACGATTTCAAGTTCTTCTGCTGGTGTGCTGTCTCTGTCATTGCTTCTAATAGCCATTACAAGATAGTTGAGAAATTCTTGATCACTATGATATATCGTGTTGTTGAATTTCCGCTTTTTTTCGTCGTCGAGTTTGTCCGGACTCTCAACGGCACCCAACCTAACGATAAAATCTTCAAACGCTTTTAAGTTGCCGGGTCGTCCATTGGTCACAAATCGATAATGTGCGTTCTTAGGGCGCAAATCCGGCACAGCCTTGCGAAGATCGCGCAAGACCTTTGTAACGTCATTGAGGGACCAAGTATTATGGGCTCGTGTTTTGTATTGCTCTACCAGATACATACTTGATGTCTTCGCTTGCGAGTCACCACCGCTACGTGGCTCTAGAATGAGGCACGCATCCTTCACCTCTTGTCCATCCAGCTTGCTCAACAATCTCACATCTGATAGCCAATCGATATGGTGGAGGATCTGATATAGGAATCCGTTGATTGCAGCGGAACCGCCAGACTGGGTCATGTGCCGATTCCGCTTGATAGGAGAGATCGCCGTGAGACCAACGGAATATCGAGGTTCATCTGATAGTACTGGACCCGCAGAATAAGTTTGGCACGCTGTCCCTTCTCAATTTCTAAGAGATCGTACCACGACATCGTATTAAAGTTCCGCGAGAAGTTCGAATTGTTACGTTCGCTGAGCTCCGCGAGATCGGTGTGAGAACCCAACTGCTCCCATGAGATCAGCAACAAAAGCTCCCGATTGCGCATCGATAACACTTTCTCGAAACTCTCAATGGAAGTAAACCAGACAGTCAGTTCGCTCCTGTCTGAGTTGTACTCTACACGAACGCTCACCAACGTGTGAGCCTTCAGATTGTCGTAACCGGTAACGTCGAGCTTCAAAGTCTTTAATGGGATTAATCCACTTTTTTTCAGAACCTCCATAACCTCGCTCTAAAAACTCACATGAAGAGTGGCGGCTTTCTCTCAAGTTATCAAGTTCTGAATATCATCGAATAGACTGGCATCAAAACACACATTCCCCTTGACCATCGAGAGATATGCTAGTGACGCCATGCTGCTTGCGTCCTCTCACTTTTGTATTTTCGCACATGCTTCAAACACTCCATTGAAGGCGAAAGTCGCCGAAAAAACTGCTATGTCCCCCTATCCATTGGACGCTGGCACACTTTACGCGTTCACGCCTACGCCCGATTCGATCTAAGTTGCCCTGCGCTGGACTCACATTATTTATGAGTATTCAGATGTCCAGTGATGAGCGACAGACACTAGCTGATGGTGCCACTAGTGAGAGGGCAGTGAATTTCTGCGACTGATTAGATGCCTCTCCCCCCAGTTTCAACCGCAGAGAGTGGGACTCTTTCACCTCCACCACATCGCAAGTCGGCTCATCGCGTTTCTCGGATGACAACCATCGTCTCGGTTTGTAAACTGCTTGGCGGCAAATTACATATCTAGCGATGACGCCTGACAGATGAGATGAAGGAACCATGGCGCGAACAGCATCGAGAAAAGCTCAGGATACAGGCAACGGAGCCGTGACGGGCTATGAGCGCGAGCTCTGGCAGATGGCCGACACCCTGCGCGGCTCGATGGATGCGGCCGAGTACAAGCACGTCGTCCTGGGCCTTATCTTTCTGAAATACATCTCGGACGCCTTCGAGGAGCGGCGCGCCCAGCTTGAAGCCGAGCGGGCCAAGGGCGCGGACCCCGAAGACCCGGACGAATACCGCGCCGAGAACATCTTCTGGGTGCCGCGCGAGGCGCGCTGGGCGATCCTCAAGGCCCAGGCGCCGCAGCCCGCCATCGGCCAGATCGTCGATGGCGCCATGTCGGCCATCGAGCGCGAGAACCCGGCGGTCAAGGACGTGCTGCCCAAAGACTACGCCCGCCCCGCGCTCGACAAGGAGCGCCTCGGCCAGTTGATCAACCTCATCAGCAACATCCGGGTGGGCGACGCGGACGCCCGCTCCAGGGACGTTCTCGGCCGCGTCTACGAGTATTTTCTCTCGCAGTTCGCGAGCGCCGAGGGCAAGAAGGGCGGGGAATTCTACACCCCGCGCTGCGTCGTCAAGCTCCTGGTCGAAATGCTGGAGCCCTACCGGGGCCGCGTCTACGACCCTTGCTGCGGCTCCTCGGGCATGTTCGTGCAGTCGGTCGAGTTCATCGACGCGCACACAAGCGGCAACGGCAACGGAGGAAGGGCGCGCGGCGACATCAGCATCTACGGCCAGGAGTCGAACTACACGACGTGGCGGCTCGCGAAGATGAACCTCGCCATCCGAGGCATCGAAGGGCGGATCGCCCACGGGGACAGCTTCCACAACGATCAGAATCCTGACTTGAAGGCGGATTTCATACTCGCCAATCCCCCCTTCAACGTCTCAGACTGGGGCGGCGAGCGACTCACGGACGATGCGCGCTGGCGATACGGCGTCCCGCCAAAAGGCAACGCCAACTTCGCCTGGGTGCAGCACATGGCTCATCACCTGGCGCCGGGCGGCGCCGCGGGTTTCGTCCTGGCCAACGGCTCGATGTCCTCGAACCAGTCGGGCGAGGGCGCGATTCGCAAGAACCTCATCGAGGCGGAACTGGTGGACTGCATGGTCTCCCTGCCGGGGCAGCTTTTCTACTCGACGCAGATTCCCGCCTGCCTGTGGTTCCTGGCGCGGGAGAGGAAGCGCGGCGGCGAAATCCTCTTCATCGACGCGCGCAAGCTGGGCCAAATGATCGACCGAACCCACCGCGAGCTGACGGAAGAAGACGTCGCCCGTATCGCCAGTACCTATCATGCCTGGCGCGGAGGTGAGGATGCCGGGGAATACGCCGACGTTCCCGGCTTCTGTAAGAGCGCGGCGATAGAAGAAGTCCAAAAGCACGGCCACGTGCTGACGCCCGGCCGCTACGTGGGAGCGGAAGCGCAGGAAGAGGATACGGAGCCGTTCGAGGAGAAGATGAAGCGGCTCGTCGCTCAGCTTCGGGAGCAGCAAAAAGAGGGTGCGAAACTGGACACGGCTATCGAGGCCAATCTCGAAAGTCTGGGGTTCGGAGTAAAGGAGACACTATGATTCCCGCCGTCGAGGAGAGAATGGACGATTTGAAGCGTCTGTGCATCCGTCATGACGTGCAACGGCTCGACCTGTTCGGGTCGGCCTCGACGGATCGGTACGACTCGGGAGAGAGCGACCTGGACTTCCTGGTCGAGTTCAGGCCGGAGGCTCTCCCCATCTATGCGGACGCTTATTTCGGTTTATTGGAGTCCCTGGAGCAACTCTTCGGAAAACCGGTCGATTTGGTGGTGGGCTCGGCTATCAGGAATCCGTATTTCCTCCAATCGGTAGAGAAAACGAGGACTCCCATCTATGCGTCTTGAAGCCATGAAATATCTGTACGACATTCAGTACGCCGCCGACCTGCTGACGGAATTCACCACCGGCAAGACGTTTGCAGACTACGAGCGCGATGCCATGCTGCGCGCCGCCGTAGAACGGCAGTTCGAGATCATCGGGGAGGCGATGTCTCAACTCGCCAAGATTGACGAAAAGGTGGTTGCCGGGATTGGCGACCACCAGCGGATCATCGCCTTCCGCAACGTCCTGATTCACAGGTACACGGATGTGGATGACCGACTGGTTTGGAATGTGGTCGAGACCAACCTCCCAACCCTAGTCCGGGACATCAAGGCTCTGTTGGAAGAAGGGTGACCACTCGTCCGGGCTTGCCTCGTCGCAATCGGGCTCAACTTGAGGCATTGCTTCATAACGGACGAGTCTTTGAGCATCGCGCAGGCGGTGGCTCAGAAAGCAGTTTTTGCTAAGTCCGACCTGCTGTTTCACGTGGACATCGTGGGCTGGGCGAGCACGTCCGAGAGTCTTCAAGAGGTGATCGAGAGGGATTAAGTAGTGTTGACGGAGAAGGAAGAACGAAGCATAGAAGAAGAACAATTGTTTGACCTCTTGCCCGAGGGTTGGGAATACACAACGCTTGGTATCGCTTGTGCCCGCTATGGTGGAAATATCCAGACAGGACCATTTGGAAGCCAGCTCCACGCGTCCGATTATGTTCCCGTAGGCATTCCATCCATCATGCCGAAAAACATTGGTGATAACCGGATCATTCTTGATGGGATCGCACGCATTCGCCCAGATGACGCCAGCCGACTAAGCCGGTACTTGGTCAAAGAAGGCGATATTGTCTATAGCCGTAGAGGCGATGTTGAAAGACGAGCGTTAGTTCGAAGTCCTGAGGATGGCTGGTTGTGCGGAACTGGTTGCCTTCGCGTTCGCTTTGGGAAAAACGATGTTGATTCAAAATACGCGTCTTACTTTCTGGGACATCCAGGTGTTCGTGAATGGATTACCCGTCACGCTCATGGCGCAACAATGGCCAACCTCAACACATCTATTCTATCCACATGCCCATTTGTCATTCCACCGAAGAACGAACAACGCGCCATCGCACATATTCTCGGCACTTTGGACGACAAGATTGAACTCAACCACCGCTTGAACGAGACGCTGGAGGCGATGGCCCGCGCGCTGTTCAAGTCGTGGTTCGTGGATTTCGATCCCGTCCGCGCCAGGATGGAAGGCCGCGACACCGGCCTGCCCAGCCACATCGCCGACCTCTTTCCCGACCGGCTGGTGGAATCGGAGTTGGGGGAGATACCGGAGGGGTGGGAGGTGAAGCCGCTCGGGGAACTTATAGATCTGGCCTATGGCAAAGCCCTGAAAGCGAGAAGCCGAAAAAATGGCTCCGTCCCAGTGTATGGTTCTAACGGACAAGTAGGTTGGCACGACAAAAAGTTAGTTGCCGGTCCGGGCATTGTTGTTGGCAGAAAAGGCAATCCAGGCACAGTTACTTGGGTGCATGGTGATTTCTTTCCGATTGACACGACATTCTTCGTAGTCCCTAAACATGAAAATCAAAGTCTGCACTTCTTGTTCTTTGCCTTGACCATTCAGGACCTTTCATTGGTTGCGGCTGATTCTGCAGTGCCGGGCCTGAACAGGAACCTAGCGTACATGAACTGGCAACTTGCCCCTAGTAAAATTGTCGTGGATCAGTTTAGTCACTTCGCAAATAGCTTCTTTGCACGTTGCCATCGTCTGGGGGAAGAATCCCGCGCCCTGACCACTCTGCGTGATGCGCTGCTGCCGAAGCTGGTATCGGGAGAATTGCGGGTGGGAAGCCATATGGGAGATTAAACTTTGGATCTGAATGTTAAGGCGCTTGAAAAACTGTTGGACTATGCCGCTAGCGGTATAGGTAGTGTCGCAGGTTCGATGTTAGCGCCTTGGATGGCCCGGCGAGAAACAAAAGCAAAAGAAATAGCCGCTCATGGAGATGCGAACGTCCTGCTAATTCAAGCCGAGGCTCAGACGAAAGCACGAGAAATTCTAGTATCCGAGGATAAGAACTTCGCTGGCGAGTTGGACATTGCAAAATCCATAAACCAGAGGATCTTGTTTCAAGAACAAAAAAGACAATTGAATATCAAGTCTGTAGTGGAAAAAGCGGCCGAGCAACTCGGCGATAAAAGCGTTCCGGATACGGAGCCAGATCACGATTGGACGTCCCGTTTCTTCAGCGATGTGCAGGACGTGTCGTCGGAAGAGATGCAATCTTTGTGGGCGAAAATCCTCGCTGGCGAAGTTGAGCGGAAGGAATGCACATCCATTCGCACGCTGGGCATCTTGAAAAATCTTGACCAAGATACGGCACGACTATTCAGGAGATTCTGCTCAGCCTGTGTGTTCTTTAGCCCAGATGGAAAGACGCT
The DNA here is from genome assembly GCA_002238965.1 of Nitrospinae bacterium bin107. GTDB lineage: Bacteria > UBA8248 > UBA8248 > UBA8248 > UBA8248 > Bin107. The sequence goes on from MPNJ01000027.1 coordinate 18,550, forward strand.
TCTGGATGCCAGAGTGTCTTCTCTTGGCGGTAACGCAGCAACTAATTCTCTGAAAGCGTATGATCTGAACTTCGATGCACTCAATCGTCTCAACGAATATGGGCTAATAATATCTGATTACAATTCTTGGTATGACTATAGGCTATGTATAGGGCATAAAATTGAAAATCTCCCTCAGTTGATACGCATCCCTTTCCGCTTTCAGGACCGACACTGGATTCTGCTCCCTACCAGCGATCGTAACCTTAGTAAGGAATTTCAGTTGACAGGAGTTGCTCTGACCCGTTCCGGTCGTGAATTGTCAGGCGTTATTGATTTGGAAAACATGGATGAGTTTTCTCAAGCCTTATCTAGCTTCTTCCAAAGCAAAAACTTCCAAATGGTGGAAGTAGAAAGTCATGCTACGGAAGTCTCTCACGTCTCCCCATGAAAGCCTTCACCGAATGGGAAGTCGAGGAGGACGCCCTCGACTGGCTATCGGCCATTGGCTGGAGTATCGCCCACGGCCCGGACATCGCGCCCGATACCCCAGGTGCGGAGCGCGCCGACTACGGCGATGTCGTCCTGGAGGGAAGGTTGCGCGACGCGCTCGTCCGGCTCAACCCCGCTCTTCCCGCCGAGGCGATAGAAGACGCTTTCCGCAAGCTCACCCGCCCCGAGGGGGCGACGCTCGAAACCAGAAACCGCGCTCTTCACCGGGTGCTCGTGAACGGCGTGACGGTGGAATACCGCGATTCCAGCGGCGCAATCCGGGGCGCGCAGGCGAAAGCGCTGGATTTCAATGAGGTCGAGAACAACGACTGGCTCGCCGTCAACCAGTTCACCGTCGTCGAGAACAGGCGCGAACGCCGCCCGGACGTCGTGTTGTTCGTGAACGGCATGCCGCTCGGCGCCCTCGAACTCAAGAATCCCGCCGATGAGAACGCGACCATCTGGAGCGCCTGGCGGCAGTTCCAGACCTACAAGGCGGAAATCCCCTCGCTCTTCGCCTACAACGCGGCCCTGATGATCTCAGACGGCGTCGAGGCGCGGGTCGGCGCGCTCACCGCTGGGCGGGAATGGTTCAAATCCTGGCGCACGATATCGGGCGAGGTGCTGGCCGATTCGCATTTGCCCCAGTTGCAGGTGATGCTGGAAGGCGTCTGCGAGCGGCGGCGGTTTCTCTCGCTGGTTCGTGATTACATCGTATTCGAGGACGAGGGCGGCGGCGCGCTTGAGAAGAAGATGGCGGGCTACCACCAGTTCCACGCGGTCGAAGCCGCGATCGCGGAGACGCTTCGCGCCGCCGAGTTGCGCGATGCCGCCGGTGAAGACGACGGTCATGAACCGGACCGCAAGTCGGGCGGCGAGCCGGGCGACAGGCGGATAGGCGTCGTCTGGCACACACAAGGATCGGGCAAGAGCCTGACCATGGCCTTCTACGCCGGGCGCATCGTCCGCGAGCCCGCGATGGAAAACCCCACCATCGTCGTGCTCACCGACAGAAACGACCTCGACGACCAGCTCTTCGGCACCTTCTCGCGCTGCGCGGATCTATTGCGCCAGCCACCGGAACAGGCGGCCAGCCGCGCGGACCTGCGCGCCAAGCTTGCGGTGGATGTGGGCGGCGTGGTGTTCACCACCATCCAGAAGTTCTTCCCCGAAGAAAAAGGCGACCGGCACCCCACGCTCTCCGAGCGGCGCAACATCGTGGTGGTCGCGGACGAAGCGCACCGCAGCCAGTACGACTTCATCGACGGTTTCGCGCGCCACATGCGCGACGCCCTGCCGAACGCCTCTTTCATCGGCTTCACCGGAACGCCGATTGAACTCAGGGACGCCAACACCCGCGCGGTGTTCGGCGATTACATCAGCGTCTACGACATCCAGCGCGCGGTCGAGGACAAAGCGACAGTGCCCATCTACTATGAGAGCAGACTCGCAAAGCTCGCTATCGAGGAGAGCGAACGCCCGAGGATAGACCCTGAATTCGAAGAGGCGACCGAGGGCGAGGAAATCTCGCGCAAGGAGAAGCTCAAGACCAAGTGGGCGCAACTCGAAGCCGTCGTCGGGGCGGATGAACGCCTGAAACTCGTTGCGGAGGATATCGTCGCGCATTACGAGAACCGTTTTGAGGCGATGGACGGCAAGGCGATGATCGTCTGCATGAGTAGGCGCATCTGCATCGACCTCTACCGCGAACTCGCGCGCCTGCGCCCCGACTGGCAAGACGGAGACGACGACAAGGGAAGCATCAAGGTCGTGATGACGGGCGACGCCACCGACCCGACAGACTGGCAACCCCACATCCGCAACAAGCTTAAGCGGGAGGCGCTGGCGAAGCGTTTTCGCGACCCGGGAGATTCTCTGCGCGTGGTGCTCGTGCGCGACATGTGGCTCACCGGCTTCGATGCGCCGAGCCTGCACACCATGTATGTGGACAAGCCGATGCGAGGTCACGGATTGATGCAAGCAATCGCAAGAGTTAACCGCGTGTTCAAGGATAAACCGGGCGGCCTCGTCGTCGATTACCTGGGTCTTGCGCATGAACTGAAGCGCGCGCTGGCGACCTACACCGAAAGCGGCGGGGAGGGCCAGACCGCAATCGACCAGGAAGAAGCGGTGAAGGCGATGCTCGAAAAATACGAGATATGCTGCGCCCTGTTCCACGGATTCGACCGGGAGAAGTGGAGCATCAAGGACTGGCGCAGCTTGCCTGCCGCCCAGGAACACATCCTCGCGCAGGAAAACGGAAAGGACCGCTGTCTCAAGGCGGTCCGCGAGCTTACCCAAGCGTTCGCCCTGGCCGTTCCCCATGAGGAGGCAATCCGCATCCGCGACGACGTGGCGTTTTTTCAGGCGGTTCGCTCCGTGCTGGCCAAGCGCGCCGAAACCGAAGCGCGTCCCGAAGAAGAGCTGGAACACGCCGTTCGCCAGATCATCTCCCGCGCGGTGGCGTCGGAAGGGGTCATCGACATCTTCGCCGCCGCGGGTCTGGAAAAACCCGACATTTCGATCCTCTCGGATGAATTCATGGACGAGGTGCGGGGCATGAAGCAGCGAAACCTCGCCGTCGAGTTGCTGCAAAAACTATTGAGGGGAGAGATCGCCGTCCGTAGGCGGAAGAACGTCGTCCAGGCGCGCTCGTTCGCCGAGATGCTGGAACAGACCATCCGGCGCTATCAGAACCGGGCTGTCGAGGCTGCGCAGGTGATCGAAGAATTGATCGAACTCGCCAGGGACATGCGCGCCGCAAACGAGCGCGGGGAAGAACTCAAGCTGTCGGAAGACGAACTCGCCTTCTACGACGCGCTCGAGACCAACGACAGCGCGGTCCAGGTGCTCGGCGATGAGACCCTGCGCGACATCGCCCGTGAACTGGTCGAAACCGTGCGGGGCAACGTCACCATCGACTGGACGATTCGCGAGAACGTGCGGGCGAATCTTCGCAGGCTTGTCAGGCGCATCCTCAGGAAATACGGCTACCCGCCGGATATGCAGGAAAAGGCCACGCGGACGGTGATCGAGCAGGCGGAAGCGCTTTCCGCCGGTTGGGCTGTGTGAAGGTTAGATTGCTGCTTTCTTGCACTGATAATTGCCCAACAAGTGTGCCTCGCAATGGCGAAAATGGCCCACCAATGGAAGTTGTAAGCGATCAATATCGTGGTTTGTAAAGGTAGTTTGACCGACCCTTGAAAAATTCGAGTTCGAGGGTTTTGGAAATCCTAGCAACGGCAACAGAATGAGTCCATTTACCCTGTCCACGATATTCTTTCTCGTGCCGCTGCAACTTAATAAGTATGAGCAATTCTTTTTCGTACTTGTTAAGTATTTTTTTGAGTACCGATGTGTTGCAAAAAAGGCGAAGCCCAGAATGTGGTCCTTCTTCACTAAATTTGTCCTCACGCCCCCAAGCTTGTACACGAAGCATCTGCTTACCGCGCTTGTCAAGCCATGTTCGGCGAAAGGAATCATCGCTGAAGAGGTTCCAAAATGCAGTATAATCAGGCGCGATGTATGGCCGGAGATTAGCACAAGGCGCTCCATAAGGATCATGTTCATCTAGTTGGGGCTCACCTTCAACGCAAACAATCCAAGGCGCATGACCTTTCTTTTCAGTTGGCTGTTCCAAAATTCCATATCTTTGATGAAAAACAGGAATCCACACTAGTATTGGTTGTTCACGAGTAAGCTTCCGCGCAAACATCGCTGCTGTTTTAGGAGGAACTAATGTGGACGAAATGTTGACTCTAATGTCGTCAGCCGAGAACCATGCTCCCTGAATAACTAATTCTTTACCGACACGAGATGTGAGCCCGGCAAGCCGTAAGAGCTTTTTAGGGTCACCAGTTAAAACAACCCCCTTTTTCTTCTTTTCAAGAAGAGTTTCTACCGAATCAAGGGGTGTTCTGTCTGTACCGTCGGAAAGCCACAGCCCATCATCCCGGGTGAGAACATAGCGTCCAAGCCACTCACCCCAAGGGTCGTCCTCGTACCACCAATCGTCAGTAACCGGGAACGTCGGGAGAATCTTGCCAGCAGCGAAGAAAAGCGCATGCCAACCTAACTGTTGGCCATACATGTGATAGCGTGTACTCATGTTGTAATTTGTTCTGGATTCCCGACCACCCGGCTCATACATGTTAGAAACGCCCGAGTCGAGTTGCTCGACGATGGCGGACATCATGTCAGTTACTTCCCAACAAGATATGCCAAAGATGCGTCCCAAACCGTCTACCTCGTCCTTTTGAAAATCGTAGTCGAGATGAAACTCAAATTTCGGTTTGGGCGCAGACGACGGACGTCCCTGATAGAAATCTCTATGGGCTCTGACCCTCTTGTTTGAGCGTGGGTGCGGCGAGAGGTCAGCGTTTTGTAAACAGTCTGCAGTACGCGCTGGCAAGTCAAGTTTCCCGGCATTAATACATGAGAGTAGTGCACGCGCGGCAAAATGGCGCATAAGAACATGAGGATCGTTCTTTTCCGTAGCAATCGCAAGGAGTTTGTCTTTATATCGCGCAATCTCCTCAGGGTAATCTTTGGCTATTCTTGCGAGTGCAATTAGCAACCAAAGTCTTGCATGCAAGTAATAGAACTTTAGTTCGGAGGCCTGAAATGCCCCGGCCGTTTTTGAATTGATATTCTCAACCAGGGAATCGACTATCTCCCAGCGCCCTAATCTTGCGAAGCACCGGATACTGTGAGCTGCACGCCATCTGCTTTCAGCCGCGGGGGCGCCAAGCATACGCCATACAAAGCCTGCCGCAATCGTTGGAACATCGTCCTTCGGGTAGAGTCCGTCTTTCCAGGTTCCATCCACAACATTATCTGCGAGTTTAGCAGCATCACTGCCAAGTAATCGCTCAAGGGCAAGTTGCCCATGCCCCGCATCTGCCTGAGGGCATATGAATGAGGCCAAAGCCAGCCAGACCGCACCTGAAACCGAACTATCACGGCAAGCAAAGACCTTGATGAGTTCAAGAACAAGTTCAGCGACGGGAACGCCTGTAATGTCCGACATTTCGTTGATTTTGTAACCTAATAGCCTTTCCCCATTTACAAGGTCGTCAGCATGGAGCCGAATGAGGGGAATGGCTTGCTCCCTGCAAACTTGGTCAAGTGCAGCGAACGACCCTGCCCAACTTTGTTTGCATTCTTTTAGTTCATCAAGCTTCCAGGAGAAATTGAAATTCTCTACTGTGCGGATGGTCCGGATATATTGTGACCGATAGCCAAAGGGTACGTTAGTTCGGAGAGAGTCGAAGAAACCGCTCTTTAGCTCATAAGTATTCTGAAGGCCACTGAAGTCGTTAATTGCCTTGAGCAGAGAAACTTCATTCTTCGGATCCGTGGCGGCGGCAATACAATCAAGTGCTGCACGGTTCTTACGGTCGATATCCTCCACGCGTTTACGCATCCTTGGGTCCAGACCTTGATCGTGGCTCCACGTCTCATGGTTAGCACCACTCACCTTCTTGTAGCTTTTACGAGCGGCGGATAGATAGCGGAATATTTCGGATGATGGGCCTAGGGTTTCTTCGGCAAGTGAGGCAAGTGTCGCAATGGTGCTGTCCATAGTGCTATAGGGGTTGTTGTCTTGAAATTGTTGAATGAGTTCATTAATGGTATCAGGATCCGGCCCGGCTTTCTCACGGACCACTTTTGCAAATTCTTTTGTCCCAGCAGAATGATATTCGGCAGGCTTCGCGAGATGATTGAGGGCAAGCGCATCTTTGGGTCCGAGCTTGCCGTCTTGGACAAGCGCCGTAAGATATGGAAGAAAAGTATGGCGCAAAGAAATCCTGTCGCGATCATCCCAGCGGCTCAGTTTGGCCAGGCCTTTTGGACCAGCCACCTTGGAAAAACTACTTCCGAACATGCCCCAAGAAAAATTCTCTGGTTCGTCGCTCATATTGAGTTCGCAGATATTGGTCAGTGTGTGAAATTCATTCTCATCGAGTTCCTCACCCTTCATCTTGGAAGCAAATGAGAGGAGCTCTTCGGTAAACTGGTTGTCACCGGACCCGATGGCATCCATCTGCTCGAGTCCTTCGCGAAAATAGGCCGATGCGTCATCAATGTTGGCCGGGAGCATGGCGCGCCCAAGTGCGCCTAATTGAAATGCCCTTTCAACGACATCATTCTCGGCTTCGATCAGCGTACGGGTTTTCAGAGACTGTTCGCCTGATTGTTTTTGCCATGGTTGCCTTTTGGCCAGGATCGAAACAATCCTGGTGAGATGGTACGTCCCAATCTCCAGTGTATGAACTATTGTAAGGAAGCGTTTAATAGATGCCGGGTTAAGTTCGCTTCGTGCCCAGAGAATGGAAAGTGACATGTCTAGACCGAGAAAACAGAATAAATATTTGATTTTACCGCTTCGATAGGAATCGTGGTTTTGACACGCATCCTCCCACGCATTTAGCAATTCCCCAAAAGCCTTGTTCACGTTGCGCGAAGACGACGCAAGGGCGGTTGAGAACGCCTTCGTAAGGGAATGAAGCGGCTCCAGTCGATGAGCGAGGAAACGCTCGGTTTCCTGTTTTTCCTCATAGCTCAATGTGGGGGTGCGCTTTACCGCTTTTCCCTCATCACGTGCCTTCTGCACGTATTTGGATATCCGTTGCTTCGCCTTATCTCGAAACCCCTGACCTGTCAGATTTCTGCTGACACGAGAGCAAATTATGGCCAACTCCTTGGGCAGTACATCTTTCTCGTGAAGAGTTGTCCTCTTTGCGGCAGCGACGAGAGCGGTTCGAAATACGAATGAGAAAACATCGTTGTGCCGGAAACCATCGCGAAAGTACCATATGCCCGGACGAGCATGGGGCGCACGAAGCGAGATCGCCAACGCTTCAGCGTCAAGGCCAAGTGACATTGCCACTGCTGCCGCTTTTCGCAACCCTTCCTGAAGCGGATAATGATGATCGCGTGGATAGGATTTTGATAGATGGCGTCCGGCCGTTTGCTTAGAGAGTCTGGCCAGCTTCTTGATGAGGTCTTTTCTTTTCGGTTTTGGAAGTTCCTCTAAAGAAAGAGCCGCAGTTATAGGACCAATATCTTTCAGCATGTCGATAAAATTATTGAGTTTGCTCTGAGGCTGCGCTTGTATCGTTTCTGCCAGTCGCGAATAATCGAATACATATTCGCAAACCTCGTAGGCATACCAGTCTCGCCAGACTTTCAGGAAGCGCACCGCATTGTCCAGGAGGTCTTGCGATATAAGGTAAAAAGGTATCGCCGCGATATCACGACGTTCCGGCCCGAGTCTATGCATCTGTCTATCGTAATCTCTGCGATAATGATGATTAACCCATTCATTGGTTGTGACAATATGACGTGACGCTTCTTCGAACTCGCCCGAGAGTGTATAAGCTATCGCTAGCCTGGCGTGACGCGTACCAGGCCAGCCTGTCCGGGTTTCAAAAAGGCGACGCAAGGAATCGACATCGTTCGCGGCAATAACAAGGTCGGGATAATCCAGAATGTAATCGATCCCTCTCTGATCGCTTGCGGTAATCGTCGAGAATTCTACGAGAAGCCGGACGAGGCGATTGTAATCTTGGCTGAGCGCAGCATGGAGAGTGGCAGCACAGAGCCTCGCATATCGAATGTTCCGCCTGCCGACCGAACTTGTTATTGACCTGGGGATACGCTCATCGAAAGCGAGATCGAAAAGTGTTTTACCGTCATCCAGAGCATGCAAGAGGTCCGGTAGAGCCCGGGCGGCATAAACGGATACGTCCTGTCGTTTGAGCAGATTCCTGGCAACACGGTGTAAGGCACCCTTAGACGAGGCGTATTGATTGCGAACCAAGGTCTCCGTAGGCTCGTCCCTGAACATCAATCCTTGATTGGTGAGTTCCAGTAGTGGAGTCAAGTCCGACGCAAAGCTTTCGATTGCGCTTAGTTCAATGCCATGTGCCTCGGCACACTCATCGAGCGGCACGGGCGGCGGCAAGACGGCAAGTCCTGCCAGAAAAGTATTAATATCTTTTTTAGCAGAACCGCGCTCCATGGCAGTTGCCAGTGAATCTGTAATTTTCTTCTCGATAAGTTCATTAAGTTCGATTTTCTTGTCAATTTCCGATTCGTCAAGAAGGCCTTTACCGCTCATGAGGAGATAGTCGAGTATGCGCGGATTACCGCCAGAACGCGCTTGGGCGACATTGACCTCCACCTGTGAGATGACTTTCGATCTGGCGCGCAAAAAAGACGCGGTTTCATCCTTGCTGAAAGGACGAAGTTCAAAATCCTCATACTTGGCGTAAGTTGATGGTTTTCGTTCCGTTCGACACGAGACGACGAACTTCACGCCAGGGATTGGTTCACTATGTAGACTTTCCATCAGCTTGACCGGAAAAGCATCATCACCGCGATGGCTCGCCGCTATATCCGCGTTATCTATCGCATCGATAAAAAGGACCAACTCACGCTCAGGTGTCGCTCTCGAAATCGTATTAATGCATTGCCCGAGGCGCCGCCTGAACGTCTTCAACAGTGTATGAGTATCAGGATTGCCCGGTAGTATAGGATCACACAAGCCGCCAAACGCAAGCGTGTTTGCAATGTGTATTAAACCGTTCTGCGGTAAATGCCGCGCATCCTCGGGTGAGCGATAGGCGCCACCACCAAAGCAGTCGAAAAAGACAACCTCATGTTTCCCATGTATTTTTTCTGCCAGACTGTCCATGAAAACGGTTTTGCCTACTCCGCCAGCCGCATGGATAAGAAGAGGGGCCGAGTTGGTTTGGATATGTGCAATTGCATCAGCAAGCTGTTCACGTTCAAGGACTTTCCCTACATCCACTAATGCAGGTTTACATGGGAGTAGATCTGCCGAGTCCCCGATTTGCAGTGCCGCCAGAATGTCCGTGCGAGTGATAAGATTTTGGTTGGTACCGGCGTAGCCGGCCTTTTCTCGTACCATATTACTTAGTTCACCGAGACGTGCCTTCGCCATAGAGTCATTGGTCGCAGACCAGTCAACGAGCCGGCTTTCCAGTTCACTCTTGGCCGCCGGAAGACTTCCAGAACCACCTATTAACCTGCATTTTGCGGCAAAGGTGGCGAGCATCTTTCCATCAAACCCGGTAGCAGCCTTATACTGCTCCGCTTGTTTCTTTACGTCCCCTGTAACCGGCGAACCGGATGTTATGGCTTCAATTGTTTGGAGTAACGGCTCATAAATTGGCTGATTCGTGATGAGTTGAAAATCGAGTTTAGTTTGCACAGCTTGAGCACCGTATTTCTTTTTGTGATCGCGATAGGTGTTTGCGAACTTTTGAATCGTCTTTTTGGCATGGTGGGCACGAAAATCTTCGTTTTTGTTGGACACTGAATACTTAAACTGGACAATGCTCGTACGCGATGCATGATTGAAAGTGGGTCGGCTACCATAGTAGAGAGTGATGTCCGCGATCTGGATGGTTTCCGCAGAGGCCTTTGCCTGATCGGTCGGAGAAAGGCCTTCTACTGCTATCGCGGCAAGGTCGTTATCCGGCTGAAGAAGCTGCATGGCTTTTCGAGCTGTCCACGCCTCATGAAATTCGTGGCCGTCACGGGACGCTCTTGTTGAGTCGACGGAGTTCTTCCCCTTTTTCATTATGTATCCTGTCTCATGTTGCCGACTGGGCAATGCTCTCTAAAACTATCGAAACCAACTCGCAGATTTTCGATGATTCTGTCGATATTCTCGTTTAGTTTAGAAAGACTAGTGAAAGCGAGCTGCCTTCTTTGGGCCGATATATACAGGCTTGTATTGTTACAGGTAAAAACTCTCCACGTCTAATTTGCGTCAATACTCATCAGGATTTTCTTCAATGGCACATGGGTATTTTGGTCATGAAAACGAGCAAGTTATAGCACGATCAAATTTTGAAAAGGAATTTTACTCATAATTTGGCAATCAAAATTCACACTCATTTGACCATCCCTAGATGTTTCCAATCCCTTTCTTAATATCCGGCAACAGTTTCAGAGCAGTCGCTGCTGGCACCTGCGGCGTAGATGATATTTTTCCGCGTTAGTGAGATAGGCAAACGGCTGTGACGACCTGCCAGATACGTATTTAATCGCATGTCCAACGGCCAATTTGATGTCCGTAAGAACGTCGTCAACCGACCAACCTAGATTGGACGGTCGGTCATCGCTTTTTTCGTAATGGAAACAGGCCTCTATTGGGAAGTCTATGTTGCGCAGAGCAGGTCTGGAGGCTCCTTTTTCATTGGCTGCATTCTCGCGACGCCTATAATCGTTTGTAAGACCTACTAGTTGAAGTTTAACCAAATTCAAGTGTCTGTGCTTATCCACGTTGCAAAGGTATGCCAGATGACTGAACTCGGAGGGGTCGGTTCTTATATCGAACTTACCATACTCGCCTTCTTGAGCGACAAACCCCTGGTTCAATAAAATCTTGGCCTTTTGCTGTTCACCAACCCCCTTAAGCGCCTTTTCGTCTATGTATTCACGTCCTTGCTTTACGTATTCCGAACCCTTTTCTGAATAGATTACCTTATGAATAACTTTGTCTATCTCCCAAACGATGGGGAATGTGTTTTGCTTTGTCGGCTTTCCACCGTTTTCACAAACAAGTTTATAAACCAAATGATCAAGTGACGATCTGAGATGATAAGCTATCTCTCCTATCGAGATAGACCACTCAATCGGAGACGTATCGAAATTTTCCGAAAGTTTAGGATGCCAGGACTTATCTCTAGTTTGGATCACCTCTACTTTATCGTGCTGTGTTTCGGCAAACGTCCGAACTTCGGCGCGAAGCTGCTGTAATTTGCATCGTGCGGAGTCTAGTTTCGCTTGTATTCCCTCATCATAAGTTGACATCTGACCTGTCTTCTTTTCTATAGCTTTGGATTAATGAAGCATAGCCCCAGCTAAACCGGTGCTTGCGTCAACGGGCTTTACAAGTACGGAATTTTCTAGCTTAAGGCCTGGGTTTATTGGCCTCTTTGAACCATAGTCCGATAATCTGATTTATCGGGCCTCGAGTTCGGAAATCCAGCAAATGAGGGCAATTTTCTTTCAAGTATACGTAGAAACGTTCTTGTCCGAAAAAAGGGTCTTTCGAATCTTCTGGATTATTTCTGCTCCAGGCGCGCGCCACTTCCTTGACTCGAGTTTCAGCGTCTTTTTTCTTCATATCTAATCAGAGCTCCAGTATCCATTTAATCACATTATCTCGGATACCCGACATGAACGCACTGAGGTGCGCAGCCGTTTGAATTTATCCGCTTTCGGTTTGATTACAAACCGCGGAAGGGAAGTTCCAAACGAGACCGAGAATAATGCATCTTTCTCAATAATACCAACAGGATATCGGAATCTCACACCCGCCGGAAACCCCCCACTGCCTCTAAACGGGCGGAAGCGCGTATCTGCTAACACTTCAGAGGAGGGGGAAAAACTACAGCCGTTCACTCGAGATGGCGCCACGTGACTGGAAACCGTTTATTCGAGTCAGAACCTCCCCGGCATCGAAGGATCTAGCCCTTCTCCAATCAGATAGGGTGCGGTCCGCTCCACGAGATTCCGTTCGAATTCTCCCCCGAGTATGGAGGCCTTGAGAAGCATATTGTAAGTTTCTTTGGCGTCTTCTCCGAGGGCATCAAACCATTTGGGATTGTCGTACCGAACCTGGCAGAGTCCGCGGTACCCCATTGTGATGTATCGCAACTCGAGATGTGGTTGCCCGTTGCGCCGAAGTCGTTGGTCGTGATCGCCTTTAAGGAGATTTTCTAATTGTCGGTGCAGGAAGCGCTTCACTCGTTGGAAGCGTTCCTCGTTCTCGTTAAGCACCCTGCGCACCGCAACTCTTCGTGCCATCGGGTGCGTCACCGCGGCGAGAAGAAATTTGTCTTGATCCCGACCTCCAGTTCTCTCCCATTCCCCAATCAACGTATCGTAGATCCTCCTGAGACTGTCCTCGCTCCGGGCGGCTCGTCCGACACCCGAGTAGATCGACCACGCCGAGAAGCGATCATCGATGTGAAGTGTACGCCCCCCGTTCCCTTGCGGGTCCGCTATCGCATCCAGCAGTACTTCGACCGCTCGTTCCGGGCAGCCGGTGAAGAGCCAAGTTAGTGGCATGTGCAGCCGGTTCGCGATTCCAGGTTTAAGTTTTTCTCGGCTGCTTATCTTGGATTCAAGGTCCCGAAGCAACGCGTCAGTAGATTCTCGCAGTAGTCTCAACGAAGCTTGATGTTGCTGTGGGTCGTTCGTTCGAGGGGGGCGTCCATCCGAGCCTAGAGGAAATTTCCTCTCGTTCCACTGTTTCTGTGTACATTTGTACAGATCATTCTTGAGTTGGTAGCCGATCTCCTCCTCACCAGCGTTGACTACCCGGTGGAGCAAAGGTTTGAGATCATTCCATCCCTCTTGGCTCGCCTCGAATATGTACAACTCGGGAATGCTGTGAAATGCCTCAGGGCGATCCGTGGCCATGTCGCTCCATTTGATACTGGATATGGATGCAGCGAGCGCCTCAAACGTGCCGTTCGGGAGGTGCTCAACGATTTCGATCCGGGCCTCTTCAGAAAGCGGACGAACCCGTGCAAGGGGCTCCACGATTCTAACGTGATCGCTTGGCCGGATCGTGTGTCCGGTACTCCACCCGCTGTAGCGCTCGTCCCATGCCCCTTCGTTGCCCCGGCGAAGGTGAAGGTGGATGTGCTCGATGCCCGGTGCCAGGGTGACGCGTCGATCCTCATGATGGCAGGTATGGTATGTCTCGCCCGCTGGGATCGCCTCATTCCGGGGCACTACCGGCATCCATGAGGTATCCGTTTCCTTCCCATCGACGCTTTCTCGCTTACGAACTTTGAGATCGATACCGGGCACCTCATCCAGCCAAGCTGGCTTCTGTGGATCAAGCCCTAGCGCATCCGCAAGGCGCGACGCCGCCCGAGCCGTATCCGCGCCGGTAACGCGGAGAATTCGGATCCCTGCGGCGAGTTCTCGGACCAGTGCTTCGAAGCCAACTGTCATTTCGAGCCCGACGGGGCTCTCAACGATGATGGCGAGGGGAGTGCTTTCAGTTTGACTACGGAATTTTACAATTCGCTGCTCAAGAGCACGCGGCAACGACGCCTTCGCCCACTGAATCGATGGTGCATCACGCCACACCTCCCACTTTCCGCACGCTATAGGCCAGCTTCGGTGCTCGATCGCGTTCATGTCGATACCGAGTTCCGCGAGCGCCTCCTGCGACATACCTGTCGCGAGGATCTCCACGTATCGCGTCCATCTGTGAAATGCTTCGAGGTCATCGGCGCCTTGGTCAACCAGGGCCGTCCGTACGGCCTCCATCCTCCGTGCGGTCCACGCCTCATTCTCCTCGCAGTTATCCATCACGGGTTTCCTGACGATGTGCAGTGGACCCGTGCTCGGACTATTTGGTGGCCAAGCACGAAGCTCCAGCACCGTCCAGAATATCCTTCGGTTCACGCTTATTACGAGAACGGCACCGGGCTTGTCTCCGATCTCTCCTCGGTCCATTACCGCCTTCAGGGCTGCTACTGAGCGCCAGACCAGCTCGACCTCGACTCGACTCCGGGTGAGCGTTGTGGGTCGTGCCTCTACCAGTGCGTAATGCAGTGTTTCTAGCGCTGTCTTGCCTGTTTCTTTTTGAACATTCGGGATTCCGAGATACCGGCCATCCGGTATGACGAGGGCGAGATGTGCTGGGTTGTCAACCCTCCGGGCTGCCTCCGTGACGAGTTCCCACAAGGCAGCGGGCAATGCACTTCTGTTCAATGGCAGGCAATTCCCGAGTCCGGCCGCGGGAGCAAGTGCGTCTATTGCGTCGATGAGCGTCGCCCTCGTTCGCGCGTCCCTTGCCGCTGAAAGTGCTTGTGCACCGAAGAGCCAGGTATCCTTGTGTTGGTACAGGCAAGATCTGAAGCCGAGAGCCTTTACATCTCCATCTTCGTCGACCAGGTGGTCGAACCAGCCATTGACGTCGAGGGTGACAAACCGAGTCATCTCAGGAAATGACCTTTGCGGCCCATTTCTCCAGCCTTGCATCCCAAGCGTGCGCGAGGGTCCATGGGAGTTCGCCGACTGATCCATCGTTGTCATTATGGAGGTCCTGTGCGTCCCACCAGATTTGGCTGCTCGGACCGGCCGTGGCGATAGCGCCGAGCAAACCACCATCGTCATTGGTTCGGTATTCTATAAACTCTAATGGGCTGTTGCTCACGATCCCTAACGTAGATCGGATGCCTGCGTCGTGGAGATAACATCCCTGATTTGGTGCGCCTTGTGTTCTAATGACAGGGCCGTGCGCAAGTATCCCGTTGCCAGATCGGTCATGGATAGCTTGGTGGAGCTTCATTGCCGCACGTAGCCCGAGCAGCTCCATGAATGTTCGATGTTGCCACATCCATTCGAGTTCGGCGGCAACACTTCTCGCGCGCAATTCCAGCCAAGCGCGCCAGATTTCCCGGTAGCGCGGGTCGAAGCGCAGCGGAAAGTTGGGTTGAACGGGAGGTCTGGCTTCGGGCACCATGTGTTCTCGAAGGATGCTTTCGATGCGCCGGTTGCGGAGTTGGTGGGCCTCGATAATCGCCTTGCGCGCGCCGTCCATACCTGGCACAGAAGCACGGTTGGCGAGCCAGCCCTTCGTCTCCAGCACCGTCAATGCTGCGAAGGCGCGGAGCACTCGATTCTCAAGGGTTGCGATAGTCTCGTAACGCTTCGGCGCCTTGACCCGTTGTCGGGCACCAGCCCGTTCGGCCGTGTTTCTACCAGGCTGGGCCGAAAGCCAGCGGAGGGTCTTCGCGTCGGTGCGGCGCACCGTCTGAAGCTTTAACATACGATGTTCGGTTCGAAGCACCGCTCGCGGTCGTGTAGCGAGATCTTCAAGCACGTCGCGTAACTGTCTTGCCTGCCTAGCAAGGAGTTCGCCTTGCGGATCGCCCTCCTCAAGCCGCTCGTCGTTCCAGATGCGCTCCAGCCGATCATAGGCAGCCCCGATCGAGGGCTCGGTTGCAAATACGGTTGGCGCCGCACTAAGCACCCTCCCCGCACGCCTCAGGAGTATCACTCTGGGTCGTCTGCCCTGACCATCACGGCGGTGATCATCCTGCGGCCCCTGCCAAGCTGTTACGTCCAAGACGAGAACTGTCCCTGGCTTCACGGTGATCACCATCGTTCTATCCGATCCGACGCGCCAAGGAACGAGCCAAGCTTTTAACTTTTCCCCAGAGAATTGCGCGCTTCCGGTGTTTCCTGCAAGCAGTCGACCTGGTATCCGTCCCGGGATTAGGGGAAGTGACTGGCGGTGACGCCCCTCCAGTTTTGGGTACTGCTCTGGTAGTTCCCCGCACTCAGCCACGATGACGGGCGGCCCTTTTCCATCTGTCGGAAACAGCCTTGTCCGGCAGTCGGGAACGATTTCCTTCCACACTGTTCGAGGAACTCCGGCAGCTTCACGACTGAATTCTTGGTATGAATCATAGAGCCACATGGTTGTCCGTCTCAGGATTTCCATCCATTAGTATGTATAGCCCGGCCAAGTGAAGATTTGAGAAGCTTCAGAGGCAGTCGCGGCGTCCCGTAACGCTCTTGAAAAATCAGGGGCACCCAAAGTGTCTTCGCTCAGTCGCCGCAGTCCATCGACGGTTTCCTGGCAGTCGCTCATTTCAGCGCCAGCGAGCTTCGGAAGAAGACGCATGTTGATTTGGTCAATCATGGGAGTCCTCCAGTCTTGTCCAGGGTATCGTTCGATGTAAGCCGTAATGCTCTGTGCAATTCGGTAACCAAACCCTCTTCCTGCGTTCTGCATCAATTTCGCGAGTTTTTCGAGTGTTTCGCCTACTTGTTGGTCTCCTGCCTCGACTGTCGTTTGACGGTCAGACCATTCGAGCCAACGCTTGTAGGGGAGATAGCCTGCGGCTTCCTTGATGCCGTGTTCGGGCGCAGCGATGTGTTCGCGAAGCGTGCCTGGCTCGGGTGGTGCGAAGCGGATCGAGTTTGCTCGGTCCAGAACCTTGTCGGATAGCGCTTGGGTGGTTTCATCCTCGTTCAGCGTACCGACCCAGAGGACATTGTGCGGCACATAGAGGTGTTTCGGGCGTTCGTTCTCGGCATAAGGGAGATCGATCGCGATCTGTGCATCCTCGCGACCTTCCCGGTCTCCGTGTCCGTTTACCCGTGGCCCTCGCATTTCAAGCCTCGAAAGAAACTCTGAGAAATAGTACTCGGTTCGTGCTAGATTCATCTCATCGAGAAGGATAATGAGCATCCTCTCGTCCCAGTCTCGGTCAGGTTCGACCCCAATGTCTTGCGCAAACTTCTTGTCAAAGTGCCCAAGTGCACGCGCCCGATCAGTGGGCCGATAGCGTTCTGCGACGAAGTCGTAGAAACCGAGGATATCCTGTGGTGAGTCCCAACCCGGTTCGACAGGAACATGCAGGAAATGGATCCCGAAGAACCGGGCGTATGCTCTCGGAAGCTGGCTCTTGCCAGTGCCGCTCAACCCGCTCAGCACGGTCAGGGGCGAGAGGTCATTCACTTTCAACGCCGTGTGGAAGGCGCGGATAATTTGTCCTGGATACCGTAGCCCCAGATCCTTCAGGGTGAGCTCAAACTCGGTGAGCAGATCGTCTTCGGTCATTTCTTCGCGCACTTCCTTATATCCGAGCAAAGAGTCCGGCATGATCCGGAACGCGCTCAGCTTTTCTTCACTAGAGGCGCCTGTGTCACTATCCGGCATTTCTTCTCGCCTTGCCGCTAATTCCGTGGTGGCGTGGTCTAAGGCCTGATTGGTCTCAGTGAGGTTGTTCTGGCCTTCGGACAACTCTTTGTTCAGGTCCTCAATCTGGCTCTTTAGTTGATTCACTTCCTCAAGAAGACGTTCATTTTGTGGTTTCAAGGTCTCTGTCTGCCCTTGTTTTATACGATCAAGCAACTCCTGAGCTTCTTTGGTTTCTTCGTTAAGCCGTTCTCTCCTGCTCTCGAGCCTCCCTGCCTCATCTGCGGCCTGCGTACGCCGAGCGTCGGTCTCGGCGTATTCTTGCTGAGCATCCTCTGTCGCCTGTCTCAGCTTGTCGTAGTTCTCCATCCTCTCGGCAATCAGCTCATTCCAAGCGCTTTCGTTTCCTGTCATCTCGGGCGGATAGGAATCGAGTGCTGCTTGAATCTCTCGAAGTCGCTGACCGGCCTCGGCTCGTCGGAGCTCGAGTTCGTCGATACGTTTCGATTCCTCTCTTTCGAACTCCTCCAGTTCTCGGCGCATCGCTTCGAGACTCTCATGATCGCTCCGTACTGCATCCCAACGGTCTAGGGCATCTTGGGCTCGGATCCCGTCTTTGAGGATCGCCTCCTGCTTCCCGCGCAACTCTTCAATCTCAGCTATCAAGTTGGCTTTTAATTGTCTGAGCGCTTCAATCGATTGCTCCTCGGTTCCACGGTTCTTCAACCCTTGTAGTCGGCCTATCAGGAACATGACCACGAGCAATGCGAACATGGCTCCGAAGAGCACAAACTCGACAGCGTTCCCATCGAGGACGAGGCCGCCAATCGTCATCGCGAGGTCTCCGTTCCTTCGCCGGTTCGTTGTGCGTCATTCAATTCATCAATCATGGCGCGTATCCGCAGGCGGGCCTTGGCTTCCAGGCCAATAAAATCTTGGAGCCGGGCAGAAGCCGCTTCTTCCCGGGTTTTCACGGTTGTCAACTTGGCCTGCGCCCTGATTAGCTCGTCCCTGGTTCGGTCGTGTTTCTCCTGGACCGTTGCTAGTGTAGCGCGTATTGTCTGGATCTCGCCTTGGAGGTTCGCAAGCCGTGTGGTTTGTCGCTGGTTTCCTCTCTTAAGTTCGTCCTTCTCTTCTTTCAACCGTGCGATCTCATTGCGGATTTCCTGTGCCTCCGTAGTCAATCCCTTGAGTTCTGACCGCATCGATTGCAGCAGCCGGCTTGTGCTGGCGGAATCGGACTCGTTCTGCAACAACTTTTGTTTTTGCGCAGCGTGTGCGTCCTTGGTCTGTGTCAGATTCTGCAATACTACGTTCAGCTCCTTGCGCACCTCGTTTAGCTGCTTCCGTTCCGCCTCAGATCGCTTTGAAAGCTCGTTGATTTCATCTTTGTGACTCTTGATTGATCCGGTGAGTAGATCTCCCCTTGCTTTCAGCATGGCCATATCCGAGTTGAGGGCTGCCACTTCCTTCACTAGGCGGTCGCGCGCACCGCGTGTTCTTGTTTCTTCGGCTTGGAGGTTTGGCAGTTTCTTGGCTATGCTGCCGGCTCGCTCGGCTTTCATCTCCAGATCCGCGAGTTCCGCCTTCTGCTCCGCAATCTTCGCGATCAGTGAATTACGTTCTTGCCGTAAGTCCGGCAGACGAGCGGCGATATCAGCAGCTTCTCTCCGGCTTTCTGGCAAAGTCAAAATTTCCTCTCCAATCGCCACGAACGCCAATGAAAGTATCACCGTAGCGACCGCCAGTAGCCCGATCGTGAGTCCGACGGTGCGGCGTTGGTGCTTGGCTGTATCCGATGTTGTCATGCGTTCTCCTCCGTCGTGCGATCGCGACCGGCGAGCGGCACCGCTGACGCAGATTCCTCGGCGATGTGTTTGATGCATTCCATTTCATCTCGTTCTATCTCGTCGGTCCAAAGCCGTATCGGTCGCCAGCCAAGTCTTCTAAGCACTCGATCCCGACGTTCGTCTTCGACCCGGTGGCGGTTCGGCAACTCTTCGTGCCAGTAGCGTCCGTCAACTTCAACGTCTAGCCTTACGGGCAATCCGCTGGCGTTGCCGATTACGGCGAAATCGAGGAAGTAATGGGATACCGGGTGTTGCGGAATGGGTTCCAGTCCCGCGGCGGTGAGCGTCTCGCCGAAGCGACGTTCAATATTTGATCTGTGTGGGAGTGGCCTGAACAAAGGATTGTGATAGAACAGCCAACGCT
Source organism: Nitrospinae bacterium bin107 (assembly GCA_002238965.1). Lineage (GTDB taxonomy): Bacteria > UBA8248 > UBA8248 > UBA8248 > UBA8248 > Bin107. Next base: position 37,955 of record MPNJ01000027.1, read on the forward strand.
GTCGCGCTACTCGGTGGAGGCCATCCTCGGCACTTGAGGTAGAACAGAGTGCTGCAATGAGGTGGACTGTCAGGCCGCGATTTCTCGCTACCTCGAGCATGCGTTGAAACGGCGGGCAAGGGGCTGGACGTTCGACCCAGTCTCGTCGCGCAACGAGCAGGTCCGGACGTTCGTGAGCACTTTCGATATATGCGGCCATCTCCTCAGCCGTCGTTTCGTCCGCCAGGATGATGCGAATCTGACCCGCCTCACGCATGGCAATCTGGATTTCGTTCTGGGCGGTCTCCTCTGTCAGCCCCGCCTCGGTAAATGTCCAGCCGATCGCTGGCATGTTCGCCAGCAATAGTCGCCATCGGTTCAAGCCATTGAGGGCAAGTTCCCCACGGACGAGGGCCTTGCGGATCGCCTCGAGATGGGTTTGGCCAATTTGCCTGGGCCGATATGTTCTCAGCCTTCCTCCCAATGCGCGCCGGAGGTACCGGCTATGCTGTGCCGGCCCAAGATAAATCGGTTGTGTCACAATCGGTGCTTCCCTTGGTGTGTTCCTCGCGCTGGATTCTAGGGTGTGTACCCAAAGAACTCCCAGATACTTCCCTCTATGTTGGGAAGTATCCACGCACGAAGACGGCTCGATATCTCCACACTCTTGGACTTTATCGTTTGACCCCGGTTGCCGAGTTCGGCGCGTGCCGAATCCCCCCGGGGAAGGGTCCCTTCCTTTTCTCATGCTCATTGCGCATAGCTAACGGATTCATCCTTATTATACAGAACCTATTTGTCTTTTGCATATCCATTAGCCTTATATTCATATCTGTATCGTGCATTAATGCGTTTTGCAAAATATTTTCCGCTCACGGGAAGAGGGAGCGATGAATAAAGAGGACGAGACGGGGCGCATCTCGCAACTGTGCGCGGCGCAGGATACCGCATGCCCGGACCCGGTGCGGAATAGCGGCCTGTAACCGATGGAGTGGACGTGCCCTCCCGGCGCCATCAAACTGGGCGAGTTGACATGGTCTGCCGCCCTGCGGGTGGAGCGAGATGAAACAGGTCCACACATTGGTTACCGACAGACACCCGCCAAGACGCGCGGTAGTTATAATTCATCCGCTTTCGGTTTGATTACTTATTGCAGATAAGCAAATCCCAAACGAAGTTCCCAATAACCAGATACCTGAAATGTTTTCAACAAACTACAAGGACCCCACCCCCTCTGGAAATCCTCCACTGTCTCTAAACGGGCGAAAAATCCGGCATTGCGTACGGTCGACGAGGAGGAAAACCCGTGGGCGTTCACGCCATCATGGCGCCGGACCGGATGCGCGGGCGAAGTGGCAGTCCCTGCCGCGCGCCTCGAGCTCGACGCAAAGGTCTTCAGCCGCGTTCGAGTCGGCGTGGGCGAGAACGACGCGCAAGAGGCCGCCTCCCTTCGAATCGTCGATATCGAGGTAGTCCGCGGCGAGCATGTCCGCCAGTTCGCCGGCCAGCCGGGCTTTCGCCCTGAGGGCGTTGGCCTCCTTCGAGAACACCCCGAACTGCACGCGCCAGCGCGGGCCGCCGGCCGGCTCTCGATACGTCTCGCCGGGGGCCGGGAGGGAGTTTCGGCGGCGGCGAAAGATTTTTCCGGAGCCGCATTCAAAACATCCGGGGCCGCGTCATCGGGGAAGCGCATGCGGACGTTGAACTCCACCCTGTGGACGGGGTCGCTGCCTTTACTCTCGCGCAGGCCGCCCTCGATGCGCATGGCGAGCCGCTCGCCGAGTTTGAAGCGTCCGCCCGCTGTGCCCCACCTTGCCAACGACCCTCTGAAATCGGCCGCCAACCGCATGGCGAACAGAATTGCCGAGTTTGCGGGTTGAACAATCGGCGGGCGCCATGCCCATTAGTCCGTTTCCATCCGCCAAAGCTCCGCCGCCAATTCCAATTATCAGTCAGAGACACGAACAAACGGAAGAACCATATCTTTCTTAATGAGATCCGATCGATTTTTACCGTTGAGCTCGAATTGTATGGCATAGAGGATACACTGACGATTCTTGCCGCCGTGCTGGAGTTTGTCTGAGAGTACGGCAACGTAGGTTCCCGATTTCCGAGATCTCGCATTCGCAAGTTCCACATACTCATCACATGTTGTTTCTACACGCGGGATATAACCGTATAAGCTTTCACGTATTGTATGGTTTGTTTTAAGTTCTTCGCCAGATTTTGTCCGTATAGCAATTGAAATCCGCTGATATAATTTTCCATCTGATCCCTTCAAAAGATTTTTGCGTCTGCCGTATGGGGACAACTGCGATACCCGGAAGATGTTTTTATACGGACGGTCCACCATAAATTTACCGTTTTTACACTCTCCATAAAACTCCCGAATATATTCGTCGTTTTGCCCGAGTTTGATACGCTGAACGTATTTCTGTCCATCCCATGTATAAAAAGACGACGACGGTGCCTTCTCCCACGCGCACTTCGTTTCCCTGGGCGGCTGTGCTTTCGCCAACTCGCGGGCTTCAGGGTACCTGGTGACCTGCCCGGCATCGACGCCCATGAGCGAGGCGAGCTGGGCGTCGGTAAACTCGCCGGTCGCTGGATGGCCGTTGGCCCTCTGCCAGCGGCGGATCGCACTGCGCGTCAATGGGCCCAGGTGGCGATCCGCTGAACCGGGATCGAAACCCGCCCGGGCCAGCGCCGACTGGACCCGCTTGACCTGCGCGTTGTCGTAAATGAATTCTCCCTCCGTGTCGTGGAAGCACATGTAGCGTAACTTGCCAAGCGCCCCTATCCGCTTCGACACGAAATACGGCTCATGCGGCGCCCTGCAGGCGATAATGCGGTAGCCCTTGTCTCTTCTGAAGCAGTTTTCGATGGTCGGCGCCGGTCGGAATTTCCCCGGCGGGGCGCTCACGTCGCCGATACTGGCGGGCGAGATATATACCCCGGAAAACGGGGAATAGGCCATCAATAACGATTCCTCGCCTTTGCAAATGCCGGTGGCCTTTACCGGATAGGCGCACAAGTTTCCGATCTCGACGTTCGAGGGGTTGAACCCGCCGCGCTTGGTCCGCCTTACCTGCATACACTTTGCGGCAAAGGCTTCGGGAACCTCCAGCGATCTCCACCCGCGAATCTGTCCCTGCTTCGCCGTTTGCGCCACGGAGGCGGCCGGCTGCAGGGGCTTGGTGACCCGCCCGGGACCGGCGGCCTGAAGAGGCCGTTTCTTCTCGCGCGCGGCCTCGCGCCCGTCCAGAGCCTTCAGGGCGTCAGCGTAGCCCCCGAAATCCTCGTTCGAATCGGCCTGCGCCGGGGCGGCGTTGTCCGCCCAGGGATCCTGCGCCCCCGCCGGAGCGGGGCCGAACGCCGGCGCCGATACGAAGAACAGAAACGCCGCCGCAGCCGCCGCCCGGCGAAGGCGAGCGTGCGAGCGGAACCCCGGTGATTTTATCTCCGATAGCCTCATCGTTTCCCTCCTTGATATACGTATTTCCGGATGATCATCCCGGCTTGCCTGACGGCGCTCGTATGCAGGAACGCGGCATTGTTGTTCCGTGACGACGAAGCCGCTTCGGCCCGCTTTCGTGTCGCATTCAACCCGGCGGGTACGCCCCCTGAAAAATCCATTTCCGGCGCCCTGCAGCACACTCAGAAACACCCCAAGGCCCGGCGATTGGGTTGGGGAACACTCCTGCAAAGTTCGCGCAAACGGGCATCGAACCGCCTGATTTCGGCTTCGGCCTGTGAAATCCGGGCTCCCTGCGTTCTTTTCAATTCACGAGCCCTTTTAACCAATTCTTTGAGCTTGTTCTGACACGTTTTCCGAGAGAAACCGTATACCCTTTCACACGCAGGGGTAAAGTCAGCCCAAGAAAAGCGTATGGGCCCTTTGGCACCAAGTGCTTCCGCTGTAAGAACAGATATGGCATACCCCCAATTTCTGGCTGCCCGGAGGCGTCCTTTGGCCTCGTTTCTTTGTTTCCTAACCTCTCGGATGGCTTTTTTAAGATTCGCGTCTCCTGTATTCGCCTCCTCTCGGGGTTTTTTCTTCTCGCAGTCGATCTCGTGGCCCTTGGCGCGCTCCAGGGCCGCGCGGACCCGCTCCTTCCCCCCGGCGATCCGCCAGGGGATTTTCCCCCCAGAATCCCTGGCGCAGGGG
>MPNJ01000028.1 GCA_002238965.1 Nitrospinae bacterium bin107
CCGTCGCGCCCGTCCCGCCCACCGTCGGCGTCAGCTTCACGTGCCTCACCGTGTTCGCTACCGTCGCGGTGTACGCCGTCCTCGAAGCCGAGAAGGCCGGGGCCAGCGTCAGCGCCGAGTACGTCCCCCCCGCGCTCCCCGCCTTCGTCGCCGTCAGACCCGACAGGTCCGCGTCCGACGAGGGCGCCTCGCGCGTCACCGTCACCGTGTAGGTCTTCTTCCTCGTCCGGTCCGCGGACGTCACCTCGACCTTGAGCGCGTTCGCGCCCACCGAGAGCGCTATGGCGCCGCTCGCCTGCCCGCTCGCCACCGCCGTCAGGCTCGTCCCCTTGCCCACCTTCACCGTCGCGCCCGTCCCGTCCACCGTCGGCGTCAGCCACGCTTGCGCCATCGCGTAGGGCACGGTGGCCGTGTAGCTCGTCGTGCCCGCCGAGAACGCGCCGATGTCCAGCGCGAAAGCGCCGATGTCCAGCGCCGAGGGCACGCCGCTCGCGCCGGTCGCCACCCTCAGCCCCGCCAGGTCCGGCGACCCCGGCGGCCCCTGGCGCGTCACGAGCAGCGTGTATGTCCTAGTGTAGCGTTTGTCCTCCGCCGTCACCTTGATCAAGATGGTGTTCACGCCCACCGCCAGCGGCACAAACAAGCCCGGGTCCTCGCCGTTCACCGTCACCCGCGCCAACCGGTTTTGCGGAGGAGGGTCGAGGAAAATCTCGGCCACATCGTAGGGCGCCGTCCCCGTGTAGGTTTGCGTAGCCGCGTCGTACCCATCAAATGCGAACCTCTCCCTGGTATCATCGTCGTCGATCGTGATCTGAACCGAGGTCACCCTGCCCGCAACATAGCCCGCGGGCAGCCTGGCCAAATCAATCGACACCGTGAACCTCTCGTCCTGGTAGTCGGTGTCCTGTTGGGTGGCGACCGTGAATGTGGCTTCGGTTTGACCAGGTGCGACGCTAACGGAACCCCTGTCAAGAAAAGTTCGTGAAGCCGCAGCAATATCGGCCGACTCCGCCGAGTCCCGCGTCCACGTGAACGGGATTTTCACGGCGGACGAAGCCGCTTCAGACAGCGTCACCTTGAACGTGACACCCGAACCCTCCGTCACCCTTTTCACTCTCCCGGCGGAGGTCGACAGCGAGACCGTGGGATCCCCCGACGAAGTCCGCCGCGTCACCGTCACCGTGTAGGTCTTCTTCGTCGTCCCGTCTGCCGCCGTGACCTCGACCCTGAACTCGTTTTCGCCCACCGAGAGTTCGTTGACGAAAGAGCTGGTAGTGGAGCTAGTCCACATGGGCAGCGGGGTGGTCGACCCCTTCCTGAACACCCTCACCGTCGCATCCGGATCGTTGGGGCTGAAATGGAAAACCGGTATCATCCTATCATCCGACACCGCACCCTTCAGAATATCCCGCAAATGATTCGGCACCACCACCTTGTAGGACGTGGTGGTCGGCGAGAAGGTCTCCGGGTTCATACCCACGGGTTGGAAACCTTCTCGAATATTGCCGGCGCTCACGACCAGTCTGGACAGCGTCGCGTCGGAGAACCCCCGCCGCCGCGTCACCGTCACCGTGTAGGTCTTCTTCGTCCTCCCGTCCGCCGCCGTGACCTCGACCTTGAGCGCGTTCGCGCCCTCCGAGAGCGCGATGGCCGCGCCCGCAGAGCCGCTCGCCAACGCCGTCAGGCTCGTCCCCTTGCCCACCTCCACCGTCGCGCCCGACCCGTTCACCGTCGGCGTCAGCTTCACGTGCGTCACCGTGTTCGCTACCGTCGCAGTGTAGTACACCGTCGTCGAAGCCGAGAACGTCCCGGGATTCAGCGTCAGCGCCGAGTAGGTCCCGCCCGCACCCTCCGCCTTCGTCGCCGTCAGACTGCTCAGCGTCGCATCGGAGGACTCCTGCGCCTGCGCGGGCGTGAACGGACCGAACAGGCCTGGCAGCAGCGCGAGGACGAGAAGGAGACGGGAGAAGCGTGGGCGGAAACGCCCGCGGCGCGGGTCAGGCCTGCGCGGGGAGTCTGCCGATGGCGCCGGCCGGCGCTGCGCGCTCATGCCGGACTCTTCCTGGATGCTGGATGCTGGATGCTGGATGCTGGATGCTGGATTTTAACCCATGGCGCCGGCGGTTGCAAGCATTTCGAATCATCTCTTTTCTCCCTTGCGTGCTCAGGGTTTGCCGACCGGGCATAGTTGCGTTTCCGGCACGCGCCAAGGCAGGAAGCCCACTCTTCCCGATGGTCCTCGTACACTGCTTCCAGATTCACATTCGATTATACATATTATCCATTGCGTATCTTATGTATGTACTTATCATAACATTATTATCGTGTAAATTCAAATTTTTTTACGTATTTCACGCTCCCGTGAGGGAGGAGAGATGGACGGAAACAAGGAGACGGGGCGCATCCCGGGGCCGAACACTGCGAGCCCGGGGCCCCGCTACCCGAGGTGGTCGAACCGGACGGGTCCGGGGAGTTCCTCGCCTCGGAGCCGGGACCTTCGCTCCCGGGGATTGTTTCGTCACGATGCCGAAGGACGGGTTGCGTAACGATTCGGCGGCAGTCTGATGGCCGCCTTGAAACCGGCGTCTATATGAAGTTTTGTCCGAAAGGAGTCAGGCTGGCGCAGCGCCCTCACCGCTTCGGCAGCAGCAGGAGATTCAGGTGGTCCCGGTGAATCAGCAGCATTCTCGCGCCGCTTGACACCGGGCCTTCGGAATCGCTAGCTTGAATCCGCAGCCCGTCCCGCCTGTTTCCACCGCCCCCGGAATTTTTTACTCTCCACGCAGCGAGGTTCCGTTCTCGAAGGGGGCGGCATGAACATCAAAAAGAATTTTTTGAGCCGTATCGCGCGTCGCAAGAGCGCCGCACAGGCTGAACCGGAGGAGGGGTATGAGATCCCGCCTCCGGCGGCCATCGAATCGAGCGTTCCTTATGCGACGGGAAATTCTGAGGACAAGGAGCCTGGTTCGCATCAGGAACTGGAACTGATCGCTTCCGGAGAGCCTGCGCCAACCGGTTCGGCGAACCGCGTGGACGCGGTTGATGGCGGCGATGCGCCCGCCCTCGAGGCATTGGCCGGGCCGGTCACGGATGAGTCGCCGGATGCGCCCGAGCCGCCTCGTGAAGCAGCGCCGTATGAGGAATATGGCCTCGACCTGGAGTTGCTGAGCGGGACGGAATCAGAAGTGTCGCGGCGAGAAACGGAGTCGTCTCACGACGATGAAGTCGCGTCCCCGGAAGCAGCCGATAACGTCGCGGAGGCGTCTGCGCCCGAAGCGGGAGTGCCGCAGGAGACCGAGCCTGGGACCATGGACGAAATCGCTCAGGTGGTGGTGGAACCCCTGGCGCCGGTCACGGGTGAGTCGCCGGATGAGGCCGTGCTTTCTCGAGATCCCAATCCGGATGAAGGATACGGCGATGACTTCGAGGCATTGGCTGTGGCTGTCTCGGATGAATCTGCTGACGCGCCCGGGACGGAGGTCGTTCAGGAGAACGAACCCGAAGCTGTCGATGACGCCGTTGCCGAGGATGAGGAGACACGAACGGCGTCGGTTTTGCAAGATTCGCCGGATGAATCCCCGGGACCCGCTCTCGCGGAAAACGGTATTTTCCCCCTCGTGCGGGACGCTCGCGGCGTCTGGCGGCCCGGCAAGGGATTCAGCCGGGACGAATTGCGCGAAGCGGGCCTGAGCCTCGCCGATGCCGCGCGCCTGCATATCCGCTTCGACAAGCGTCGCCGCAACACGCACCCGGTGAACGTCGCATCCCTCGAACAAGCGAAGAGCGGCGTTTGAGGGGCATGAACCAGCACTAAAAGGGAGCAACGATGAGCGAATCAGTATTGGAATTCTATAATTATCACGGACCCACCGGATGCGACGAGGAAAAATGAGACCCTGCATGGCAAGGGTTTCCCCGCGTACGGGATTTGATTGCATACGAAGCCGAAACCGCCAAAGAGTTGAAGAAGGCGTTTCAGGATTCGGTGAACACGTATATACGCGGCCATACACGTCTGCGGTCCGCTCTTTCACCCTGCGACAGAACAATTAGGGGTCGGCGCAACACAGTTGGGATTCGGTCGTGAGGTGATAGAGCGGACCGCAGAATCAACCGGGTCGAGCTTGAAAGCGGGTTCACGGACATGATGACCAAGTTGAGAATGCCGACAGTTTACCGCAACTGTTCGATTCTCATGTTACCGTTGTATTGCGAAAACACTGGGGCGAGACGACCACGCTTGGACAAGATAACGGATTGCTGCCTGCCCCGACACCATCATCACCCCGCGACCGAACGAATCCGGTTTCCCACGACTCGGCCCTACCGGGTAACCATTCGGCGGCAGGGTGATGGCCGCGCCAAAACCGGTGCCAACATGAAGTATGTCAGAAAGGAGTCGAACCAGCGCCTTACCCTCACTACTTCGACAGTGGTAGGATATTCAGGTACTCCCAGTGAATCAGCAGCATTCTCACTGACCTTGGGAGACATTGACCCGCGTCGTTAACACTCACTCAGGAGAGTCTGTGGTCCGCTCAATCACCCCACGACCGAATGCTTACCCTACCGGTTGCCGACAGGCGCACCCCTGGATACGCGCGAGTTGTAATGAATCCGCTTGCGTATTGATTACATTTATTTTAATGACTTTGTAACTAGTTTAAAAACAATAACATAATTTTTATATTCTGGATATTTCGATAAATTCACGGGGTATTTCGATAAATTTCCGGCAAATAATTTGCTCTGGATTGGGCGCAGAAGTAGCGACGCAGGGGCATTCTGACATGAACCGCGACTCCCCCGATGACGGCAAATGCGGGGATTTGCGCGCCCCCATCCGGCGCGGGAAGGGTCTACATGGCGCCCGCGAAGGCCTCTCCCGCGAGGAGTCCGCCGAGCTTCAAGCGCGTCGTGTCGTTCAGCCCGTCGATGTGGTAGCACATCATCGCGTCGCGCAGGTGGCGCTCGGCCGGATGGGTGTCCATATAGCCGTTGCCGCCGAAGATGTTCATCCCCTTGATGCAGACCTGGGGCGCCATCTCAGAGGCGAACAGGGCGGCGCGCATGCCCTCCTTGTGGTCGTATTCGTCGTCCCCCGCCGTATCCGCGTGCCAGGCCGCGCGCCAGACGGTGTCCCGCGCGACGGTGATGTTCACGTACATGTCGGCGAGAATCTCGCGAATCCGCGCGTGCTCGATGATGGGCTTTCCGCCCTGCACGCGCTCCCTCGCGTAGGCGTGGGCGTCCTCGAAGGCAGCGCGCGCGATGCCGACGCCGAAGGTGGCCGTGGTCGGCGAGTGGCGCGAGAAGACGCGGGCCATATAGGGCAGGCCGCCGTCCACCTCGCTAAGGCGCCATTTATCAGGCACTTCGGCGTTCTCGAAGATGAGCTCGCCGTTCATCAAGAGCCGCGCGCCGAGCTTGCCGTGGATGATTCCGTGCCGGAAGCCGGGTATCTCGTCCGTCATGATGAACATGGTGGTTCCCTCGTTGACGGGGACGTTCGGGTTGGTCCTCGCCACGATGAAATTGATGTTGCTCATCGACGCGCAGGCGATGAAGTGCTTCTTCCCGTTCAGTATCCAGGTATCGCCCTGCCTGACGGCCGAGAGGCGCGCGCCGCCGTCGACGTTCGTGGCGGGCATGATGTTGTCCGTACCCGCCTGGGGCTCCGTCATGCCGATGGCCATGGTGGAGGTGTCCACGTCCATGTAGCGGGGCAGGAACTCCGCGCGCTGCTCCTCGGTGGTGAAGTGGCAGAGCATCTTGGCGAGCTTCCAGTTCTGGTGGATGACGGAGGCGAAGCCCGCCTCGCCCTGGAAAAGCTCCTCCAGCAGGACCACGTGGGCGAATATGCCGAAACCCTCCCCGCCCATCTCCCTGGGCGTCGTGAGCGTCCGGATGCCCGCCGCGGAGGCCTTTCTGAGCGCATCCAGGGGAAAGGGACTCGTCGGATCGATGCCGTTCTGGCGGTCCCATTCGGCCGCATAGGGCCGTATTTCGTTTTTCGAGAATTCAGCAATCTTGCTCTGCCAGGCTTTCAGTTCGTCGTCCAGAATATAATCAACCATGTCGGCTCCCTCGCAAGAAGGTTCACGAACCTGAATTTCGCTTCGGTGTCTTCTCCAACCCCTTGTTTTTCCGGTATATACGAATCAACTCCGCATCCCGCGCCCGCGCCGCCTCCCGGGCCGATTCCTCCGTCCATTTATAAAACCCCTCGCCGCTCTTGATGCCGAGCAGGTTCTTCTCGATCATCTCGTCCACAAAGGGGCTGGGTTCCGCCCGGTGGTCCAGGGAGGGCTGAATATGCCGGTGCACGTCGCGCAAAACGTCCATCCCCGAGAAATCATTGAGCTTGCACAACCCCAAGGCCGGAAAGAGAGGGGCGATCGAGCGCCATACGGCATCGACGTCTTCGGGGCGCGCGTAGCCCTTCTCCACGATATGAAAGGCCTCGCGCCTGAGCGCCGTCGTGAGCCTCACCCCGATGTGCCCGGGCACTTCCCGGCACACGATGGGTTCCTTTCCCGCTATTTCGAGCAACTCGCACGTGATCCGCGTCGTGTCCGGACTCGTCCGGCGGCCGGCCACCACTTCCACGACGGGTATGAGATGAGGCGGGGTGTAATTGTGCGTGACGATGCAGCGCTCGGGGTGAGTCGTTCGCGCGGAAATATCTGTCATCCCCAGGCCCGAGGTTTCGCTCGCCAATATCACGTCGGGCGGAGCAATTGCGTCCATCTTCTCGAAAACTTCCTGCTTGAGCGATATAATTTCACTCACCGCCTCGACGACGAAATCACCGCCCTGGACGGCTTCGTGAAAGTCCTGCGTTTGGGTGATGCGCTCTGAAATTTCGCGCGCGTCTGAATCACCCAACGCTTCCGCATCGACAAGAATATCAAGGCTTTTTGCGATTTCAGCGCGCGCGCGGGCCGCGCTCTCCGGGCTTCGGTTGAACGTGATAACGCTATAATTCGCCAAAGCGAACTGCAACGCCACGCCCCGGCCCACGTATCCACCCCCGATGACAGCGACGTTTCGGATATCGCTTGTCTCGCGCATAATGGCTCCCGGTATGGAATGTACTCAAGGTATGAGTGAAAATGTATCACAGGCGCGTTTCCGAGGCCATGAGGGCTACTCGAAGTCTGCCGTGCGAATAACGGATAGCCAAGGGAGTATTGATGGGAAAACGAACGATTTTCTGTTTATTGCTCGGCATCGCCCTGGCCGCCTGCAGCGGCGAGGGGGAATTCTCCCCGACGGGAAACTTGAACACCCCCCGGCACGGGCATACGGCCACAAAACTCGATTCAGGCGAAATACTCATCGCAGCAGGCCTCACGAAAACCTCTCCGCTCGATGATTTCGAGATATTCGACCCGGGCCAGGGGATTTTCAAGCCCTACAAGATTCAAGGCCTGCGCAGCCGGGGATGGCACAAGGCGATCCTCCTCAAGGGTGGAGTGCTGATTTCCGGAGGCTGGACGAGCGGAGGAAAAGCGCTCAGAGATTCATATCTCATGCAGTCCGGCGGGGGAGTCCTCGTACGCGCCATGATGAAGTATGGCCGCTATGACCACACGATGACAAAGCTGCCCACCGGAGACGTACTCATCGCCGGCGGCAACGACGGGAAAAACGCCATTCGTCATCTGGAAATATACGCGCCCGACAAGAGGCGCTTCATCCCGGCGCGCAGGCCCATGCTCATGGCGCGCCAGCAGCACAGCGCCACAGCGTTGTCTGGAGGCGATGTCCTCATCCTCGGAGGCGCGGAAGGAAAAGGGGCGCGATACGCGGAGCTTTTCCAGCCCTCCCGAGGGAGAACGCGGCTGGTCCGAAGCCTGACGACGCAAAGGAGCCGTCACAGCGCCACGCGACTGAAGGACGGGAGAGTTCTCATCGCAGGCGGCCTGGGAAAAGAAAAAACGCTAGATAGCGCTGAAATCTTCGACCCGGCGACGGAGAAATTCACCCCGCTGGAAAGCAAACTGCGCGTCAACCGCCAGCAACATACCGCCATATTGCTCCCGGACGGAAGAGTCGTGCTGATCGGCGGATGGGGCGGCGAGGGGCGGACCCTCGCCGGCGCGGAAGTGTACGAGCCCGAGAAAGGATGCTTCTGGCAGGTGGGAGTCGAAATGAAATATCCCAGACGCCTCCATACGGCCACTTCGCTGGGAGGAGGGCGGGTTCTCATCACAGGGGGCGCAACTGACAACGAAGTTCTGAAATCAGCGGAAATTCTCACCATCAAGCAGGAAGGGAAAAGCGGATGCTGAGCTTCTGGATATCCCGATTACTACGGACAATCATATAACCTGACCAAACGAGGAGCACCGTATGACTTTGAAGCATACCCGCCAACGGGACAACCAGCAATGGATTCTGGATTACATCGCCAAGACGGCCGGAATGGTCCAGAACTTCGAAGACGATAAGTTCGAGCTTCCCAAGGGCGTGAAGAACTACAAGATGATCAGCAAGCTCCAGGGCGAGGACGCTGAGCACAAAGAAGAAATCGCCCGGGCGGCGGAGGAAGCCGGCATGCGGGAAACGGCTCTTGAACTCTACATCCAGGCGTCGGAATCATACCGCAAAGGACAACACGTCATCTTTGAAGACAATCATCCGCAGAAGATCAAGCTCCACGCCGGGTTGATTCGCTGTTATGACCGCGCCATGGATCTGGCCGATTACCCGGTGGAGCGAATCGAAGTTCCCTTTGAGGGTCAGGAGATTCAAATCATTCTCCATCTCCTGCCGGAAGGGAGAAAAGCTCCGTGCATCATTTACATTCCCGGCATGGACCAGACGAAAGAGTTTTATCCCTACATCCTGCAGAACGACATGATTCGGCGGGGCATGCACGCTTGCGCCATCGATGGCCCCGGACAAGGAATCTCCAACATGCGCAAGATCCGCGTGACCGAGAACAACTATGAGCGCGCCGTTTCGGCGGTTGTCGATTATCTGATGACACGCGAGGAAATCGAGGCGGAAAAAATCGGCGTCTTCGGCATCAGCATGGGTTCATACTGGGCGCCGCTCGCCGCAGCGATGGACGACAGGATTAAGGCCTGCGCGGGCGGCAGCGCCACCTTTTCTGACAAGCACGTGATCTTCGGTGAAGCGTCTCCGCGCTTCAAGCAAATCTTCATGTACATGGCCGGATACACGGAAGAAGACGCCTTTGATGAGATGGCTTCGAAAATGACGCTCAAGGGCTGCGGGGAGAAAATCTCCTGCCCGACGCTATTGGCCACCGGGGAATTCGACCCGCTGAGCCATTTGGAAGATGCTCTCCGCTTTTTCGACGAGATCAAAGCGCCCAAGGAATTGTGGGTGCTGGAAAACGAGTTCCACAGGGTGTGGGGAATGCAGGGCCTGGGCAACCTGGACCTGAACCCCTGGGCCGTGGATTGGTTAAGGAAAGCGCTAAGCGGAGAAATTTCCGACGATCATGACAAAACCGTCTACATCAGACAAAAATCGGGCCGCGGCACTTTGAGCGGCCCCATTCCGGACGATCATCCCAGGCGATGGTGAAAGGTATCAAGGCACATGTAAAAACACCACGCCGCATACGTTCTTTCTGTACACCCACTGGTTGAGCGCTTGGCTGCATGTTCCGAATACTTCGAACTCTTTGCGCATTCATTGTGAACCGACGATGGTGTAGTATTCACGACAAAAAGCGCCGGCTGCGTCCTTGAAAACGGGCCTTCCCTTTCGAGGCTCTGGAAAAAGCCGGCGCGCATTCACCATGCTGGAGACGAATTGGCCGTTCAATTTCATTGGGCTTTGTGCTCGTTCAACGCGGGCGATGGCCATCAAATCAACCCCGCAGTCCCGGAGCGTTCCGCCACACTGGATTATCTGGCCCGTGTCGCGCAAGCGGCCGAAGACGCCGGGTGCGTCAACATTCTGGTGCCGACGGGCACGCACTGTCTGGATGCCTGGCAGACGGCATCCGCTCTGGCGACCCAGACGAAGAAAATCAAATTTCTAGTCGCCTTCCGCCCCGGTCTGGTGGGTCCGGTCTACGCCGCCCAGCAGGCGAACACGCTCGATTACTTCACGAAAGGCCGCTTATCCTTGAACGTCGTCTCGGGCGCGAACTCCGCGGACCTCAGACGCTATGGCTACCATGCGCCTCATGACGAAAGATACGAGGTGACCGAGGAATTTCTGGATATCGTACATCGCCTCTGGCAAGAAGACGGGCCCGTCAATTACAAGGGGAGCTTCTTCCATGTGGAAGAAGCCCACGTCTGGCCGAAGCGCTATTCGGACCCTCACCCCACTATCTTTTTGGCGGGCAGTTCTCCCGGTGGAAAGCGAGTCGCCGCGCGCTTCGGCGACGTTCACGTCTACTTCGCCTATGAACCCGAAACAGTGGCGAAGGAAATCAAAGAGGTCAAAAAACTGGAAAAAGAATTCGAGCGAGTAGCCCCCCTCGAATTCGGAGTTCGCCACTGCGTCTGCGTGCGGGAGACAAAACAGGAAGCGAGGCGCGCCGTGGAAGGATGGCTGAACGACAGCGACATCGGCAATACCGCCACCTGGGCGGATTCGGTTCGCCTGAGCGAATCCACCAGCCAGTCGCGCATCAACGAAATGGCGTCGAGAGATTCCCTTTGGCTCACCGACACCATCTGGATGGGCGTGAACAAGGTGCGCGCCGGCGGGGCCACTACTTTCGTTGGCACACCGCAGATGGTGGCGGACCAGTTCCGAGAATACATTGACGCCGGCGTGACGCATTTCATCATGCACGGCTGGCCTTATCTGGAAGAAGCGCAGATATTCGGTCGCGAGGTTCTGCCGCTGCTCAAGGACGTGGAGCCGGTGATTCTACCCAACCCTTGAGAGAACGAATAAATATGCTTATGCATGTTTTACGAGATGAACGAGAAATGTGTAATGACAATGTGCGATTAAAGTTTACATTTTCGCCGATCCCGCATCAGGCGATGAAAATCCATCAAAGGAGGTTGTAATGCCAGGCTATCCCGTAAACGGCGACTTGGAACCCACCACAGAGAATTGGCGGATATCGCAGCATTGTTTCTCAGACGAAATCCGCTCGCAGATGACGCTTCCGGAGAAATTCCAGCTTTGCGACATCACCTTGAGGGAAGGCAGGCAGCTTCCCGGAGTGTCCCTGAGGCGGGATGAGGTGATCCGCATCGCCGATGCGCTCGTCGACGCCGGCGTGAGCATGGTGCAGATGCACCACGACGACCCTTTGGAAATCGAGGAGGTGAAAAAGCGCCACCCCGACCTCATCGTGGAAGCCCTCGTGCACCCCACCGCGGTTCTGAATCCCGAACTCGCCAAGGTGGAAGTCGATATGAACGTGGAACACGGCGCGGACTATACGACCCTTTGCTTCTCCTTCTCCCCGAACCAGATGTGCCTGTTCGAATCGATGGCCGGAGACCCGAACATCACCATCGAACAGGCTATCGAGCGGGCCTGCGGCTCCGTGGCCTACGCCCGGGAGAAATCAGGCCCGGACAGGAAAGTGGGCTGCCTGATCCAGGACTGCACGCGCATCCCCATCGAACGGCTCGCCGAAGTATGCGGCAAACTCGTGGACTCGGGCGCGGACATGATCAAACTCGACGACATCAACGGCATGGCGATCACGCCGGTATATACCTACGTCGTTCGCGAGATGAAACGCCTGCTGCCCGGCACGCAAATCGGCCTCCACACCCACAACGACATCGGCATGGCATGCGCCGCCTTGTACGCTGGCCTGGAAGGCGGAGCGGACTTGATCGACGCCTGCGTAAACGGGCTGGGCGAGCGCGCCCACATTGCGCCTCTGGCGGAAGTCGCCGCCGTGATTCAGATTTATTACGGCATCGACTGCGGGATTAAGCTCGAGAAAATGTATGAACTCTCGAGACTCGTCTCCGACATCATGAAGTGGCCCATGACGGACACCATGCCCTTCGTCGGGAAAACGGCTTTTTCGCATTTGGTCGAAGTGCATTATTGCGTGCCCGACACGGAGGAGGGCTTCTGGGCGTATTCGTGCATGAAGCCCGAGATGTTCGGAAACGGCATGCACAATCTCCTGGGCCATTATTCGGGCAACTGGGCGGTGCGCACCAAGGCGCGGGAGCTGGGCCTCGACCTCCCGCAGGAGAAGGAAAAAGACGTGGTCGAGCGGGTCCGCACCGAAATCCGCTGGCGCAAGCGGCAATTGGGAAACGAAGAATTCGAGGCCATCGTCCGGGAAGTTTGCTGAATAAAAAACGCTTTTTTCGATCAATCACGCTTGAATTCCGGGGAATGATTCCCTGGTAAGGAGAAGACATGAAACTCGAAGGCAAAGTCGCATTCATCACGGGCGCATCCGGCGGCATCGGAGGCGCCATCGCGCGCACCTACGCCAGCGAGGGCGCGAACCTCGCCCTGGCCGCCCGTTCCGTGGATAAACTCGAAGCGCTCGCCGGGGAGATAGAGGCCATGGGGCGAAAGGCGCTCGTCTGTCCGTGCGACGTTCTGAAGGACGAGGACATTCTCGATTCGCTGCGCAAAACGGTCGACGCGCTCGGCCCCATCGACATCCTCGTGAACAACGCAGGCATCGTGAGCTTCGAGGCGGTGCATGAGCTTCCCGACGAAGTTTGGGAGCGCACCATGCAAATCAACGCCAAGGCGCCGTTCACGGCGATCCGAGAGGTATTGCCCTCGATGCTCGAGCGCAAATCGGGAAAGATCATCAACGTGGCGTCTGTTTCGGGGAAAATCGGCCTGGCCTACAGGAGCGCCTATGCGGCGTCGAAACACGCCGTTCTGGGTCTCACCAAGGCGCTCTCCGCCGAAGTCGCCCCCTTCGGCATCACGGCGAACTGTATCTGCCCCACATTTGTCTCCACCGGCATGTTCGAGGAAAGCATCCAGAAATGGGCCGATGAAACGGGCAAGACCTTCGAGGAGCAATCTGAGGAGCTCAGGAACAGGGTGCCGATGAAGCGCTTCATCGATTCGGAAGAATGCGCTCCGCTGGCGCTTCTTCTGGCGTGTGACGACTCGGGCGGCATTACGGGCCAGGCCATCAACGTGGACGGCGGCTTCGTTCAATTCTAAACGGGAGACCCGCATGCGGCTCAAGGACAAGGCGGCCATCATCACGGGAGCGGGCAGCGGTCTGGGCGAGGCCATCGCCAGGCGTTTCGCGGCCGAGGGCGCGTTTTTATTCATCTGCGACAATAAAGCCCGGGCCGTCCAGGCCCTCTCGGAGGAGCTATCCGTGCATGCGCCCGGCGTTCTGGCTTGTGAGGCCGACGTTTCAGATTCCGCCGCCGTGGGGGAGATGGTCGAGTCCTGCCTGAAGGCATTTGGACGAATCGACATTCTCATCAACAACGCTGGCATCTCTCCCAAGAAGGGATATCTCGAATACACGGAAGCAGACTGGGACGCCGTGATCGACGTGAACCTGAAGGGAGAATACCTGTGCGCCCGCGCCGTCTCGGAGCACATGATGGAGAGGCGCTATGGCCGCATCGTCAATCTCTCATCATCCGCATGGCGTTCGGGCGGCTTTGCGGGCGGAATCCCCTACACATCGGCAAAAGCCGGCGTCATCGGTCTCACGCGCTCGCTCGCCAAGACGCTTGGGCCTTACGGTATCACCGTGAACGCCATCGCTCCCGGCCCCACGGCCACGCCGCTCACTGACGAATGGCTCCCCGCCCGCACCGATGAGATAGTGAAACAGATTCCACTCGGCCGCGTGGGCAAACCCCTGGACGTGGCCAACGCCGCGCTATTCCTGGCCTCGGACGAAGCGGAGTACATCACGGGCATCTGCCTGGACGTGAACGGCGGCATCGCCATGGGTGGTTAAGCCCCAATTTCGATGAGCAATAATCGCTCGCTTCCCCCAGTCTGTCCTTTCGTGTTCATCCAGCCGATACGCCTCGAATTCAAAACCCTTCGCTTGCAATTTTCCGTCCTGCATGACACCCTTTTTCGGTTCATGATTCATTGTTCGAGCATTCGTCGAGACAGCGCATTCTCCGCCGCCTCATTGAGTTCGGGGAGATGGGTAGCGACATGTTATCGACATGAATTCAGAATACCGAATCCGAAATATTACATATTGGAGAGGAGCCCGTCATGAACCTGCCTTTTGATGACAACAAGCTCAGCGCCTTGATGGAAGACCAGGGAGCGGACGTCGTTCTCGCCACGTCGAAGGAAAACGTCCGTTACCTGCTCGGCGGCTATCAATTCTTCTTTTTCGCCCACAAGGACGCCATCGGCGTAAGCCGCTACCAGCCGATAGTGGGCCTCCCCAAGGGCGCGCCCGATAAAGCGTTCTACATCGGAAACATCATGGAGGGCTGGCAGCAGGAAGTCGAACCCCTGTGGGTGCCCGAGAAGAGAAACAACCAGTGGCACACCGATCAGGCCGGCAAGGACGCGGCCGATTTCATCCGCAGGCTCGGCCACGAGAAAGGCACCGTGGCGGTGGAGAAATGCTTCCTGCCGGCGGACTCATACGAGGCGCTTCAGGAGGAATTGCCCGACGCGAAATTCATCGACGCCGTCTACCTGCTCGAGGAACTCCGGGCCGTGAAGCAGCCCCACGAACTCACCTTGCTGAAGGACGCTTCGGAAACCATCGTCGAGTGCATGCTCGACGTCATGAAGAGCACGCCTCCGGGCACCACCATGTACGAGGTGGCGGACGAGATGAAAAAACTCGAGACCCAAAGGGGACTCGACTTCGAGTACTGCCTCACCTGCACGGGGCCCAGTTTCAACCGCGCCCCCTCGAACGCGACATGGGATGAGGGGAACATCCTCTCGCTCGATTCGGGCGGGAACAAGCAGGGATACCTGGGCGATCTTTGCCGCATGGCCGTTTTGGGAGAACCCACGACGCTCATGGAGGATTTGCTCGGTGAAATCCAGGCAGTGCAGACGGCCGCACGCGCGGTTGTACGCCCGGGAGTCACGGGACAGGAAATCTACGACGCCGCTCTCAAAGAGCAGGCCAAATGCGAGCACGACGACCAGATGGTCTTCCTGGCGCATGGCATGGGCATCATCCAGCACGAAGCGCCGCACCTCACCTCCTCGGGCGTCGTGCCCTACCCCGCCACCTATGAGACCAGGGGTCTCGAACCCGGAATGGTGGTGTCCATCGAAACCGACATTAAAAACCCCGAAGTCGGCTTCGTGAAGCTCGAGGACACCGTGGTCGTCACCGAAGACGGGTCGGTTGGCTACGGCGACGAAGGACGGGGCTGGAACCGAGGCGGCGCATAGATTCCAATTCGTGAACGGTAAGGAAGAAGCAGGTGGATTTTCGTATCAACCCCGAAAATAAAGATTTGCTCGAACGCGCGAAAGTCTACGCAAAGGAAATCCTGGCCCCGAGAGCCGAGAAAATCGACGAGGAAGGAATTTTTCCCCGCGAGAATTTCAACGATCTGGCCAAAGAGGGTTTCACCTCCCTGACGCTTCCGAAAGACCTGGGCGGCAGAGACCTCTACGAGGACACCGCCACCTACTCGATGGTCCTCTACGAATTGTCCAAGGGCTGTACCAATACGGCCATGCTATTCCATATGCACAGCTCCATCTCGCACGTCATCACCTATCTGGGAACGGATGAGCAAAAGCACAGGTACGGCGAAATCATAAGAAGCGGAAAAATCATCGCGAGCTACGCGAGCGAGAACACCTCGAGCCTCCACGGCGTCTGGCGCATGGAGACCAAGGCGATTCGGGACGGCGACGTATACCGGATCAACGGCAGGAAATACTTCTGCTCCATGGCCGGCGAGGCGGATTACTACGTGCTCTGGGTGCAGCTCGAAGGGGAGGAAGACCTTACAAAAAGCCTGGGCCTGCTCATCGCGCCCTCGGACAATCCCGGCTTCAAGATAGATCAGGAGTGGAACTCCTTCGCCATGCGCGGAACGATGAGCCACTCGATGATATACGACGACGTGAAGATACCGGTGGAGGATCTGGTGGGCCGGGGCGGAGACCCGATACGCCCGGACGTTCTGCCCAAGTTCGGTTTCGGCTATTCCGCCGTCTACCTGGGCGCCGGCGGCGGCGCCTTCGACTGGGTGGTCAACTACGCGCAAACCCGAAAGCTCATGCCAGACAACGTGCCCATCGCCTCGTATCCCGCCATACAGCGCCAGATAGGGGAGATGAAAATAGCGCTCGAGGGGGCGATTCTCATGCTCCAGAGAGCGGGCTGGATGATCAACGCCCACGGCGCGGACAAAGCGTACGGCGCCATCAACGAGGCGAAATACGTTTGCGCGGAAGCGTCCGCCTTCATTACGGAAAAAGCGATCAAGGTCGCCGGCGGCCCGGGGCTGTTCCGGCACAATCCGCTACAGCGCTTTCACCGCGAGGCGAGAGCCGGCCTCATCATGCCGCCCAACACGGAAAAATGCCTGGAACTCACCGCCAAAACCGTGCTCGAGGGCAGTGCGAACATGCTGGGCTCATAACCGATGGAGGAAAATCGCCGATGAGTGAAAACGCGAAACTTCCTCCCTATTTCCGTCCCCCGCTCGAATATCCCGATTGCGCGTTCCACGGCCTGCTCAAGACGGCGTGCGCGCGCCGCCCGGACGCAATCGCCCTGGTGGACGGGGATATCCACATGAGCTTCCGGGAACTCGACGTACTCTCGAACGCCTGCGCCCGCGCCATGCTCACCGAGGGTATCGGAATCGGGGACCGCGTCGGCCTGTTCCTGCCGAATTCAGCCGAATTCGAAATCGCCGCTTTCGGCGCATCGAAGATAGGCGCCGTCTTCACGCCGATGAACCCCGCCTACAAGGAAACCGAGGCTGCATATCAGCTCAACGATTCGGGCGCGAAGATCCTGATCACAACGGCGGAGGGAGCCGCCGTGGTTCGAGAAGTGCAGAAAAACCTCCCGACGCTTGAATCCGTCATCGTCACGGATGACAACGAAGGAGACGCCCGCTTCGAGGATTGGATAGGCGGGCACTCGCCTGAGAACCTGCCAGAGCCTGAAATCGACTTTGCCCAGGATTTAATCGCCCTGCCCTATTCGAGCGGCACGACGGGTCTTCCCAAGGGCGTGATGCTCACCCACAGGAATCTGGTGTCGAACTACCACCAGTGCGTGGCGAACCATCAAATCACGGACCGGGATTCGGGCCTCCTGTTCCTGCCGCTTTATCACATCTACGGCGCGCTGATCATGGGTTCGCTGGTTCTCGCAGGCGCCACCCATGTATTGATGAATCGCTTCACCGTGCCCGACGCCTTGCGTCTCGTGGAAGAACACAAGCTCACACTCTTCTTTGGCGTGCCGCCTGCGCTCCTGGCGATCGCGCATCATGAGAACCTGGGCGATTACGACCTTTCCTCCCTGAGGTACATCATGAGCGGGGCGGCGCCCCTGCCGCCCGAGGTGAGACGCATCGTGCAGGAGAAGACGGGTGTACTCACCTTCATGGGCTACGGCCTTACCGAAGCCTCGCCTCTCACGCACCTGAACCCTCCGGTGGAGGCTCTCATCCGGGAAGAGTCCGTAGGGCCTCCCGTCTCCGATCAGGAACAGAAAATCGTCGACGTCGAGACGGGAACAAAAGAACTGCCCGTGGGCGAGGCGGGCGAGTTGATCATCAAGGGTCCCCACATCATGAAGGGCTACTGGAACGCGCCCGAGGCCACGGCCGAGGCGCTGCGCGACGGCTGGCTCCACACGGGCGACATCGGGCGGGTGGACGAGCAGGGCTACGTCTATCTGATGGACAGGAAAAAGGAGATGATCAAATACAAGGGCTTCTCCGTCGCGCCCGCCGAGCTGGAAGCCTGTCTGCACCTACACCCCGACGTTGCGGACGCGGCTGTCGTCCCACGCGAGGACCCCGCAGCGGGTGAAATTCCGATGGCCTTCGTGGTTCCCAAAGAAGGCGTCCAGATCGACGAAGAGGCCTTGATGGAATTCGTGAACGAAAAAGTCGCGGGCTACAAGCAAATTCGCGCGGTGGCCTTTATCGACGCAATCCCGAAATCGGGCAGCGGGAAAATACTGCGTCGCTTACTGAAAGAACAAACATAAAATTCGTTTTCATTTTCAAACTCTTTAACGAGAATTCATGGACCTACGCCTAAACCCGAAAAACGAGACCCTGATCGCCCAAGCCAGAGAACTCGCTCAAAATGTACTGGCCCTTTACGCTGACCAATGCGATCAGGAACAGCGCTTTCCGCGAGAGAGTTTCGACGCCTTGACTCGGGA
This sequence comes from Nitrospinae bacterium bin107, assembly GCA_002238965.1. GTDB lineage: Bacteria > UBA8248 > UBA8248 > UBA8248 > UBA8248 > Bin107. The sequence goes on from MPNJ01000028.1 coordinate 18,299, forward strand.
GGGCTTCACGCGCCTCACGCTGCCCGAGTCCTACGGCGGGCGAGCGCTCTGGAGCGACCCCGTCTGCTACGCCATGGTGTTTCACGAACTGAGCAAGGGCTGCACGAACACCGCCATGACGCTGCACATGCACAGCTCGATTCTATACTTTCTCCTCACACTCTCCAATGAAGAGCAAAAAAACCGCTTCGCAGAGGCGGCTGCGAACGGCGCCATCTTCGGCAGCCATGCAGGCGAGGCGGCCTCCAGCCCCCAGTGGAACCGCACCATCACCACGCGCGCACGCAAGGAGGGCGATGTATACGTCATCAACGGCCAGAAGTATTTTTGCTCCATGGCCGGTGAGGCTGATTATTACGTGCTCTGGTGCCTGCTCGAAGGAGTGGAGGAACTCCAAGCCGGCCTGCGATGGGCGGTTCTGGACAAAAACCTCTCCGGCATCACCATCCCGAGCCGCTGGGACGCCTTCGCCATGCGGGGCACGGCCAGCCACTCGCTCGCCTATGAGGACGTGAGGGTTCCGGCGCGCAACATCGTCGGCACGGGTGAGGGTATCCTCCAGCCCGATTTCGTGCCCCGGTTCGGCCTGGGATACTCCGCCGTCTATCTGGGCGCGGGCGCCGCCGCGCTGGACTGGATTGTGGACTACGCACTCAATCGCAAACTCCTGCCCGACAACGTGCCTATCGCGAACTACCCGGCGATTCAGCGCCAGATCGGGGAGATGAAAATTGCTTACGAAACCGCGCTCATCATGATTCAGAAAGCCGCCTGGGTGCTGGAGACCCAGGGCGCAGCCAAGGCCATTCCCTTCATCAACGAGGCGAAATACACCGCTTCGGAAGCGGCGGCTTCCATGACGGAAAAGGCGCTCAAAATCGCGGGCGGACCCGGCCTGATGAACGACAAGCCGCTCCAGCGTTTCCACCGCGACGCCAGGGCCGCGCTGGTGATGCCGCCCAGCACGGAGAAGTGTCTGCAAATGGCGTCGAACTTCGTTTTGAGTCAAAATGAGGCGGCATCCATCTTCTAAGTCCAATAAAATTCTCGTGAGGGAGAGCGCATGAAAAGCGGCAACGGCTCCGACCTGTTCCTGGAAACACTCATCGACGAGGGTGTCTATTGCATGTTCGGCAACCCGGGCACCACCGAACTGCCCCTCATGGACGCGCTGGTGAACGAGAGCAGGCTCGATTACATCCTCTGCCTCCAGGAGTCCGTCACCATCGGCGCGGCGGAGGGCTACGCCTATGCCACCGGCGGCGTGGGCGTGGTGAACCTCCACGTGGCGCCCGGCCTCGGCAATGCCATGGGCATGCTCTACAACATCAAACGTGCCGGCACGCCGTTGATCGTCACGGCGGGCAACCAGGGCCAGCGCGGCCAACTCTCCGAGCCCGTGCTCTGGGACGATTTGCCGCGCATGGCGGAGCCGCTCACCAAATGGTCCTACGAGGTGCGCCGGGTGGAGGATCTGGAGCAAAGCGTCCGCCGGGCGATAAAATACGCGCTCACGCCGCCCACGGGTCCGGTCTTCCTCTCATTGCCCGGTGACGTCATGCTCGCGGAGACGGGAGGCCTCACGGGCCGTCCCACGCGGCTTTCGAGCGCATTTCCCGCGCCTGCGGAATCCATCGAACGCGCGGCGCAGATGCTCGCCGAAGCCGAGAACCCCTACATCGTCACCGGTTCGCGCGTCACCCGCTCGGGTGCGGTGGACGAAGTCGCCCGGCTGGCGGAGCGCATCGGGGCGAAGGTGTTTTCCGACAACCGTCCCAATTCCCTCTCGGTCTCCCTCACCCATCCCCTGTACGCGGGAGAACTCCTGAACACCATCGAACCGCTGCTGGACCAGATAGAAGACGCGGACGTCGTGTTCTTCATCGGCACGGAGACCTACACCTTCTCCTTCCCGCCGGAAGGTCCGCTGGCCCCGCGCGGCGCGCGGATCATTCACCTGGACCTGGACCCCTGGGAGATCGGCAAGAACTTCCCCGTCGACGTCGCCATGCTGGGAGACCCGAAGACCACGCTCGTCGAACTCACCGGGGCGGTGGAGAAGAAACTGGGTGAGGCGGGCATCCATAGCGCGGGAGAGCGCCGCGCGTGGCTCGAGAAGGAACTGGCGGCCTCCAGAAGAGAGATCGCCCCCAAGGCAGGCGACGACAGCGGCACCCTGACGAAAGAAACATTCCAGGCCGCTTTCGGTGAAGCTCTGCCCCAAGGGACGGCGCTGGTGGATGAATCCCTCACCATGGGGCACGGGGGCGGCTTGAAAAGCGCGATAGCGGGGAAGGTAGATTCGCTGTTCGGCATGAAGGGAGGCGGCATCGGCCTGGGCCTGCCCAGCGCGCTGGGGGTGAAAAAAGCCCTGCCCGATACCCCCGTGGTCTGCCTCTCGGGAGACGGCTCCGCCATGTACGCCATTCAGGCGCTCTGGAGCGCCGCGAAATACGACCTGGACGCCGTGTTCGTGATTCTGAACAACAAGAGCTACCGGATTCTGAAAGAGAGAGTCCTGAGGCTCGACGGCAAAACGCAGGAGCACCGGCAATTCGTCGCCATGGATTTCAAGGAGCCCGAACTCGATTTCATCCAGATGGCGCAATCCATGGGCGTGGACGCCATCCGGGCGAAAACGCCGGCGGAACTCAAAGAGGCCATGGGAAAAGGACTGGCGAGCGGCAAGCCGTACCTGATCGACGCCCACATCGAATACGAGCGCCTGGAGAATTAAGGGCGCTCAGGCAACGCCCATCTTCTCGCCATAGGCTTCGAGCGCCTGCTCGAAACAGGCGAGCGGCGCGCGAACCACGCCCGCGCCCACCTGGCCGACGCCGGGTTCTTTGTGCGCGATTCCTGTGTTGATGACGGGCGTGACGCCCAACTTCACCACCTTGGTGATGTCTATCCCTGTGGGAACCCCCTGAAAATCAAGAGCCGGAATCGTCCACTCGGGGTTTCGGCCCTGGGTGATCTCGTACATGGAGCGCGAAAAATTCAGCGCATCCGCAGCACCCCCCGCCCCCACGAACCCGACGACGGCGGGCGCCGCGGCCATGGCGAATCCCCCCAGCCCCATCGTCTCGATGATCGTGGAATCGCCCATGTCCGGGTTGGCGTCGTCCTCACCGAAGCCTGGGAAATACAGCCCCTCGGGCATCTCCACCGGCGCGGTGAACCACGCATCCCCCGTCGCGCTCACCCGCACCCCGAAGTCCGTTCCGTTGCGGCACATCGCCGTGACGATGCTCGACGCCTCGATACCGCGCACCGGGTCCATCACCGCCTTGCCGGTCGCCATCGCGACGTTCAGGAAGAACTGATCGTTTCCGCCGATGAAGGACAACACCTCTTCCAGCGCCTTGCTCTCCCTCACCACGCGCGCCAGCGCGGGAGCCGCCTCGCGCATGAAGAGGCTCGTGCAGGCCACGTTGCGCTGGTGCATCTCGTCACCCATCGAAAGCCCCCGTGCGACGATGCTCTTGAGCGGCAGCCCTCCCGTGGCCTTAAGGGCGTCCGAGAGCGCGGGGCCGAGACGCTCCGCCAGCCAGCGAAGCCGGTTCAGCACCTCTTCGTCGTTTCCGCCGAAGCGCATCACCTTTCCCAGACCCTCGTTCAGGGTGCAATACGCCCGGTTCCCGAATTTCCTGTTCTCCACGATCATCACCGGCATCGAGCGCGTGGTGATGCCCGTCATGGGGCCGACGGCGTCGAAATGATGATTCGGGTGGAAGGCGACGCCGCCCGAGGCGGCGAGCGCTTCGCCCGAGGCCAAATCGTCCGCCCAGCCCTCCAGGACGGCCGCCCCCGCAATCGCCCCGCGCAGTGGGCCGCACATCCGCTCCCACTCGATCGGGGGGCCGGCATGAAGGAGAACGCCATCCTCCAGACCCGGTATCACTTCGCCCGCCGGGCGCACGTCCACCAGGACGGGTTCCGCTTCAGTGATGCGGCTTAGCGCTTCTGCATTCGCGTCCGAGATCACGCCCATCTATTCCATCTCCCGCCAGGTTGTCTGCGCGACGTTCTCCACGATGATGCGCCCGCCTTTCACCACGAATCTCTTCTCGGGCTGATCGATGAGGATATCGTCTAAATTCACCGAATCGAGCACCACGAAATCGGCCGCGCAGCCGGGCCTCAGGCCATAGCCCTCCTCCACTCCCAAGGCCTTCGCGCCGTTGGTCGTGAAAAGCCGGGGAATCACGCTCCTGTCCGCTGCGCCGCTCATGTGGAGTGTGTGGGCGAGGAGAAGACCGATTTCCAGCAAATCGCCGCGTCCAGAGGGCGTAAAGGCGTTGCGGATGTTGTTCGATGAAACGGCCACGTTGACGCCCCCACTCAGCAGGTCCTTCACGGGCGCGAGGCTTCTGAAGCGAGGCGGCTCCTCTCCCCTGCCGCCCAGGAACAAATCCGTCGCCGGCAAGGGCAGGACGGAGATGCCCGCCTCGAGAATCTGCTCGATGACCGGCGCGGCCTCATCCGGCGACATCGCGCCCAGGGAGGTGAGATGACCGACGGCCACCCTGCCCTGCAAGCCTGCGGCCATCGTGCGGGCGGCCACGGATTCGACCTTCTTCACCCGGGGGTCGTCCGCGAAATCGAGATGAAAATCCAGGCCGCAGCCGAACGTCTCGGCCATCGCGAAGACAATATCCAGGTGCCGCTCGGGGTCCAGGTCGTTATACGGGATACCGCCCACGAGGTCCCCGCCCATCCGCATGGCCTCGCGCATCAAATCCTCCGTTCCCGGCTGCTGCTCGATGCCTTCCTGCGGAAAAACGACGAGTTGAAAATCCGCCACGCCTGCGTACTTCTCCTTGAGCGCCAGAGCGACTTCCACTCCCTTCAGCCCGACGATGGGGTCGACCTCCACCTGCGTGCGAAACCAGGTGGCGCCGTTCCGGATGCACATGCGCAGCGCACGCTCGGCGCGCTCCATGATGTCTTGTTTCGTGACGCCTTTCTTGAGCGCCAGGGTGATGGAGATGGCGTCCTCGAGCGTGCCGGAAAGATTGGGCTCCCGCTCTTCCAGAAACGCCTTGTCCAGATGAATGTGGCTCTCCACGAACGCGGGCAGCACGACGCGGGCCTCCAAATCGATTTCCTCGCATCCCGCCTCGCTTTCGAGCCCCGGTGAAATTCTCGAAAACCGGCCCCCGGCGACACGCAAGTCCACCAAAGGGCCGCTTGAGTCGATTCTGGCATTCCTGAAAATTCTTTCGTCCGTCATCTCGGCGCTCATGACCATTTAACCTGAATGAAACATCACCCTAACAGATACGAAACGCGCATCGCCCACAGTCGCAAAAATGGAAAAGCTTGACACTGCGAACTCTATCTTTCCGCGTGGATTTTCGCCAGCGAAAAAGGCGGAAACGGGAAAAACCCCGTTTCACGTCAACTTGACCCACACCTGGAATCGTGAACATAATGAAAGCCTCAGGACCATATATCATCTGGGTTTCCGTGCGGGTTGAAGACCCGGTAACGCGCAGTGGGAGATTTGCTTTTAAGGTGCGCCGTCAGCGGATAAAAGCGAGATATGAATGACCACCCTCAGCTTCGCGAACATTCTCGTTCTTAGTTATAATTCCCTCTCCTACGCCGCAATTTTGTTCCTACTGGCGAGCGGGCTCTCGCTCATCTTCGGCGTGATGCGCATCGTGAACCTCGCGCACGCCGCTTTTTTCCTCTTCGCCGGCTATCTCGCCCTGGAATTCTATAACATCATTTTCGGCTCCCTGAGCCTGATGCCGAGAATCATCCAGCTCGTTTCGTGGGCCCTGCTCTATTTCGCATGGCGGGGACTCACGCTATACATCGCTCCCAAACATGCAGCGCTGGCGCTGCTCCTCGCATACATCGTAATGGAAGTTTTGTGCAGCCTGATATGGAGCTTCAGATTCTTCGAACTCTTCTTCCCGCACGTGCCCGTCAAACCGGTCGACAGGATCAATTTTCCGGGGATGATGGCCGCCATCGTCGTCGCGCTCACCATCGCGGCGCTGTGCGGGATGTTCATCGAGCGTTTTTTCCTGCGCCTCCTCGGACAGGACACGCTCGCGCAGGTGCTGGTGACCATCGGCTTCGCATTCATCTTACAAGACGGCTCGCTCTACACCTGGGGCGGGGACAACTTCATGCTCAAACAGCCCTGGCCGCTCAACTTCAGCGCCGTCGTCGGGGGCCTGTCGCTACCCCAGTACCGCGGCTTCATGATCGTCATCGCCGTCGTCGTGGCCGCCGCCCTGTTCCTGGGGATAGAGCGCACCCGCCTCGGCGCCATCATGCGCGCGGCGGTGGACGACCCCGAGATGGCGCGCGGCATCGGCATCAACACCAACGTCGTGCAAATGTCGATATTCGCCATCGGGGCGCTGCTCGCCGCCACGGGCGGCGTGGTGGGCGGCGCGTTCTTCGGCGTCTACCCGGGTCTCGACTTCGAGATACTTCCCTACGCGTTCGCCGTGGTGATCATCGGGGGACTCGGCAGCCTGGGCGGCGCCGTCCTCGGCAGCATTGTCGTCGGCTTCATCGAGAATTTCGGGACCGCGCTGTTTCCCGAACTCTCCTATTTCGCACTCTTCGCGCCCATGGCCATCATTCTGGCGATCAAGCCGACCGGGCTGTTCGGAAAGGGTTAAGTCTTGTTGGAGAACCTGGCGGAAAAAAGAAGAGTGCTCATCGTGCTGGGCGTCTTCGTCGCTCTCGGAGTCATAACGCCGTTTCTCGACCTCTTCATGCAGAGTCTGGTGACGGAGATTCTGGTCTTCGGCATCCTCGCCATGAGCCTGGACCTGCTGCTGGGGTTCACCGGGCTGGCCTCTCTGGGACACGCCGCCTATTTCGGCGTCGCCTCCTACACCACGGCCATCATCATGACGAAAGAAGACTGGACGTGGACCTTCGCCGCCTTCCAGTGGGCGGACTCGCTGGGGCTGGGCCTTTTCTACATCTTCATATTCGCGTTGATCGTCGCCACGGCCTTCGCCGCGTTCTTCGGTTTTCTGGCCATCCGCGCGGTGGGCGTGTATTTCCTGATGATCACCCTCTCTCTCGCCATGGTCATCTGGGGTCTGGCTTACCGCTGGAGCGCCGTGACGGAAGGGGACAACGGCATCAACGTGCTGGGGAGACCTTCTCTGTTCGGCTTATCGCTGGAATCGGAAATGCCGTTCTTCTACTTCACGCTCGCGGTGTTCCTGATCTGCCTGGGCCTGATGTACATGTTCGTGAGAAGCCCTTTTGGAAAAACGCTGGTCGGCATCAGGGAGCGCGAGGAGCGCATGCAAATGCTCGGCTACAACATCTGGCTCCACAAATACCTCGCGTTCATCATCGCGGGCGTATTCAGCGGCGTGGCGGGCGTGATGTGGACGCTGTTCAACCTCTTCGTGAGTCCGCCGGACATCGAACTCATCACCTCGGCCGAGGCGCTCTTCATGGTGGCGCTGGGCGGACCCGCCACGTTGATCGGCCCGGTGATCGGATCGGCCATCATCCGCTCGCTGCAGCAGTTCATCAGCATCTACGTGGAGCGCTGGCCGCTGATTCTGGGCGCCATCTACATCATCACCATCATGTTGGGACGCCTCTACGGCGTCGAGGGAATACTCGGATTGTTCAGCAAGTTCCGCAAACCCGCCGCCCCGTCGGAAACCCCGGAGGGTTGAGGACGGCGCGGCACCGCGTCTCTGATTCGAGACGAAATGAGGGAGGAAAACAGATGAAACGGAAATTTATCACCATCATCGCAGTGCTCGGCCTCGCCTTCTCAGTCAGCTTCGGCAGCGCCCAGGCGGCCGAGGTGCGCATCGGGTTCATCGCGCCGATGACGGGCATCTTCGCCCAGATCGGCAAGGACATGAGCAACGGCTTCAAGATGTACATGGCGCACACGAAGAACAAGATGGGCCCACTGGACGTCAAGTTCATCCTCGAGGACTCGACCGGCAAGCCGGCCGTGAACGTGCGCAAGGCGCTCAAGCTCATCAAGCGCGACAAGGTGCACATGTTCATCGGCGGACTGCTGGCCAGCACCGGGTATGCGCTCGCTCCGGTGGCCAACCGCTTCAAGACGCCCTACATCTCGCCCGTGCCGGCTGCGGACGACCTCACCCAGCGCAAGCTCTTCAAGCACTTCCTGCGCAGCGGCTTCACGAGCAGCCAGAACAGCCATCCCCTCGGCGAGTGGGCCTACGACCAGGGCTACCGCAACGTGGTCACCATCGGCGCGGACTACGCTTTCGGCTACGAGACCGTGGGCGGCTTCCACAAGGCCTTCGAGGCGCGCGGCGGCAAGGTCGTCAAGAAGATCTGGGCGAAACTCGGCACCAAAGACTTCGGCCCCTATCTGCCGCAGATACCCAAGGACGCCGACGCCATCTTCACCCTGATGGTCGGCCCCATGTCCCTGGCTTTCCCGAAGCAGTTCCGCGCCGCGGGCTTCAAGATGCCGATGCTCGGCGGCGTGACGAGCGCGGATGAGTTCATCCTGCCCAGCATGGGCGACGAGGCGCTCGGCTACGTGACGGCCGCGCAGTACAGCGCCGCCCTCGCGACGGACAAGAACAAGGCGTTCGTCAAGGAATACCAGCAGCGCTACGGGAAGATGGCCTCCTACTATTCGGAGACCTGCTACACCACGGGCCAGTGGGTGGACCTCGCACTCAAGAAAATCGGCTACAAGCCGGACAACAAAGATGCGTTCCTCAAGGCGTTCAAGGCCATCCGCATCGACGCCATCAGAGGGCCGGTGTATCTGGACAAATACGGAAATCCGGTGCAGAACAGCTACATCCGCAAGGTGACCCGCGTGAAGGGCGATCGCCTGGGTCTGGGCGTGAAGTCGAACTCGCTCTGGAACCTCGTGATCAAGACCTACCCGGCCGTGGGTCAGTTCTGGAAGTGGTCGGATAAGGATTTCCTGAAAGACCCTGTGTACAGCAAGAAGTTCCCGCCGTGCCCGCATTGTAAGTAAGGGCGAATTATCCCGCCGTCCGGGTTTCACGGCCCGGGCGGCGGATTCGCGCCGGTAAACTTTTCGAAGGAGCAGTCACGTTTTGGCGAACGGGCAATCAGGGCTGGAGCTTGAGAACGTCACCAAGCATTTCGGCGGCCTTCACGCCGTCGAGGACGTGAACCTGCGCCTGAACCTCGGCGAGCGTCGGGGAATCCTGGGGCCGAACGGAGCGGGCAAGACCACGCTGTTTCACCTGATAACGGGCGTGCTTCCGCTCACCTCGGGCCGCATTCGCCTTTTCGGACAGGACGTCTCGGGATGGCCTACCCACAAGCGCGTGGCCTTGGGCATGGCGCGCACCTTCCAGATCACCAGCCTTTTCCCCAAGCTCACCGTGCTCGAGAACGTTCTGCTCGCCGTGCAGGGCTTGCGGAAGATGAAAATGATGATGCTGAAACCGCTTTTCAAGTACAAGGACGTGTACGAAAAAGCCGAAAAACTGCTGAGTGACGTGAACTTCTGGCATTTGAGGGATCAGGAGGTCCGCAACCTCTCCCATGGGGAGCAGCGCCAGCTCGAGATTGTCCTCGCCCTGGCAAGTGAGCCCAAGGTTTTGCTTCTCGACGAACCTTCCGCCGGCCTGGCCACGGGAGAATCCCACGAGATGGCCAATTTCCTGAAATCGCTCGACCCCGAAATCGCCATTCTCATCATCGAGCACGATCTGGACGTCATATTCGGGGTCGTCTCCCACATCAGCGTTCTGCACTACGGCGAGGTTCTCGCCGAGGGGCCCAGCGACGACATCCGAAACGACCCCAAGGTGCAGGAAATCTATCTCGGAAAGGCGGATTGACGTGTCCACCCTTCTGAGCGTGAACGACATCCATACCTACTACGGCGACTCCTACGTCCTTCAGGGCCTGAGCATCCACGTCGACGAGGGGGAGACGCTGGGCATACTCGGAAGAAACGGCATGGGCAAGACGACGCTGATCAACTCGATCATGGGTTTCGTTCCGCCGAGACGAGGCGCCATTCATTTCCGGGGAGAGGACATCACCACCACGAACAGCTTCGACATCTCCAAAATGGGAATCGGGCTGTGCCCGCAGGGCAGGCGCGTGTTCCCGACCCTCTCGGTGCGCGAAAACCTCCTGGTGGCCCAACAGGAGCACGACGTGGGCTACCGCTGGAATTTCAAGGAAGTCTACGAACTCTTCCCCCGTCTCGGGGAGCGCGCAGGTCAGCGGGCGGGTTCCCTCTCAGGCGGCGAGCAGCAGATGCTGGCCGTGGGCCGCGCCCTGATGACCAACCCGAGCTGCCTCATCATGGATGAACCCTCCGAAGGGCTCGCGCCCATGATCATCCAGGACATCGGAAACGCCATACAGTCGCTCAAGGCCGAAGGACTCGCCGTCGTACTCGTGGAGCAGAACGCCGCCTTCGCCGTAAAGACGGTGGACAGGGTTTGCGTCATCGCGAACGGAAAAGTCGTCTACGAATCTTCGCCGCAGGAATTGTGGGCGAATGAGGAAGTCAGGAAAACCCACCTGGGAATCGGTTGAAGAAACCCTCGCGCAACAGAATCCATTCATAGTATTCTTGTGTCGTTGTGACGGAAAGTAAAACTACAAATGAAGAGGTGTCCCGATTTTCACATAAGGAGATGAGGCAGAACACTTGCCGCGTCTCTCCCCATCATCCGAAGGAAGCCCGGCCTTGACGAGGGCGCCGTGGACCTGAATTGACGAACCCGCCGCCATACTCTACGGAAATTCCAAGACGATGATTTCCGTACTATTGGACCGCTATACAAACGCCGTTCTACGCTATCGTTGGCCGGTTATCGCGATCGCCACGCTGATCATGCTGCTCACGGGTGTCGGCGCGCTCTTCATCGGCGTCACGAACGACTACCGCATCTTGTTCAGCGAAGAAAATCCACAGTACGCCGATTTCAAGGCGCTCGAAAACATTTTTTCCACATCCAACATGGCGTTCATCGCCATCGCTCCACGAGGGGGCTCGGTGTTCACCCGAGAAGCGCTCGCCGCTCTCGAGGAATTAACCGAAGCCGCGTGGCGAACACCCCATTCCAGACGGGTCGACTCACTTACGAACTATACCCATAGCCGGGCGAAGGGAGATGAGCTGATCGTCGAGCCGCTCGTCGATGATGCGCGCTCGCTGAGCGATGCCGATCTCGCGCGAATCAGGAAAATCGCGCTCGAGTCGCGCGATCTGCCCGGTCGTCTGGTCTCCCGGGAGGGGCATGTGGCCGGGCTGGCGGTCACTTTCGTCCTGCCCGACGACATGGACGCTGCGGTGGTCTCTATAAACGATTACCTGAACGCTATCTTGAAGAAAGCCGGGGCCAGATACCCGGAAATCGCCTACTACCTGAGCGGTGACGTGATCAGTAACCGCACCTTCTCCGTGGCGACTTACAATGATTTCGTCTACCTGGCTCCAATCGTGTTCATCATGATCGTTGTCATCAGCACACTTCTTTTGCGCTCGTTTCTCGGCACGTTTTCCATCATCGTCGTGATCGGGTTCGTCATCTTCAACACGATGGGGATTGCGGGCTGGCTCGGCACGGTGTTCAGCCCCACAAATGCCGGCGTACCGACCATTGTCATGGCGACATGCGTCGCCCATTCAATCCACATCATCACGACCACGCTGCTGGGCATGGACCATGGGTTGGACAAGGATGCAGCGATTGCCGAATCGCTTCGGAGCAACGCATGGCCGGTGTTCCTGACTTCGATCACGACCGCGATCGGATTCCTGAGCCTGAACTACTCGGATTCGCCTCCCGCCCGTATTCTGGGAAATCTCGTGGCGCTCGGCGTGCTGTGGGCCTTCGTCTACTCGATGACCCTGCTGCCGGCCGTACTTTCGATTCTGCCGTTGCGCGCACGCCGAATCCCCTCCGGCAAATCCCCTTTTTTCGTCCGATTCGGCGCTTTCGTGGTCAAGCGCCGGGCGTTCCTGCTCTGTTTCGTCGCCGTTCTGACGGCTGTCCTCATCACAGGCATTCCCCGCAACGAGTTGACCGACAGATGGGCGCACTATTTCGACGAGCGCTACCGGTTCCGCCGCGATTCGGATTTCATCTTTGATAACCTGAACAGCATGAATTTCCTGGAATACGCGCTCAAGGCGGGGCGCGAAGGCGGCATCACCGAGCCTGAATACCTGAAAAAAGTCGAGGCCTTCGCCAATTGGTACCGGGAACAGCCGGAAGTGAGCCACGTCCAGGCTTTTACGGACATCATGAAGCGCCTGAACAAGAACATGCACGGCGACGACCCGGCCTACTACAGGCTCCCAAATGATCCGAAGCTCGCCGCGCAATATCTTCTGCTATATGAGTTCTCGCTTCCCTTCGGCATGGACCTCAACGACCGCATCGACGTCGCCAAATCCACGACGCGAATGAGCGTCATGGTTCGCAACCGATCCTCCAAGGATCAGCGCGAACTCGACGAGCGCGCCAAAGCCTGGCTCAACGCCAACATACCCGAATTCGCTTCCGAGGCATCCGGCATCACCATGATCTTCGCCCATCTATCGCTCAGAAACATCCACGGCATGCTGCGCGGCACGATCATCGCCATGCTGATTATCTCTTTACTCCTGATCTGGGTTTTCAAAAGCGTTCGGCTGGGGCTCATCAGCCTCGTGCCCAACTTTCTCCCCGCCGCCATGACATTCGGACTGTGGGGCTATCTGGTCGGCCAGGTGGACTTTGCCGGCTCGTTGATGACCGCCATCGCGTTCGGAATCATCGTGGACGATACGATTCACTTCATGAGCCGATATCAAAAAGCCCGCCGGATGGGCTTCCCCGCGCCTGGAGCCGTGCGCGCCGCCTTTCGGATCGTGGGCCAGGCGCTATGGACGACGACGGCGGTATTGTCACTCAGCTTTCTGGTGTTCGCCACATCGGGGTTCCACGGCAGCAGGACGCTCGGCCTGATGGTGGCGATCACGCTCGTATTCGCGCTCCTGGCCGATTTCCTGCTCCTGCCGACTCTGCTGATGGCTCTCGACCGGAAGAAGTGATGGGCCGGATCGCTTCACCCGTGAGGTAAAGGGCTCAAGAATATGAATGAATCCTCAGCGGAGAGATTGAGAGTGTACGGGGAAGCCGGAAAAATCCGCCCGGGAATCGGCTGAAATATCTCTTGCGCTGTGAATGGAATTGACAGTATATTCAAGAAACCATGAGGAAACCATAAAAGATACTGAAACAAATAGTTGCTGATGAAACTTTAAGAGTCAGATAGGATTCGAACGGCTTTTCGAAAGTATACTTACAGCATTGTTCCAGCGGGACTCAATGAGTAGACGCACATGACTTTCGAAGGCCGCATTCATTTTTCACCACGGTAGGGATTCGTGGAAACACGGACTGAACTTCCGGGGAAACCTTACGGCGATGCAAGTACCATCCTCCTACGTTGAAGGCTACGAGCAAAGGGCCCGTCCTCACGATCAGGAACTGGCGGACCTCTACATCGGGCATACCACCATCGGCGATCCCCTTCTGGACCCGATAATGGAGGAGTTATCTTCGATGCCCGCCTATGAACTGCACGCGTTTGTCGAGGCGGGCATCGAAGGGCATGACGGCGTTCTCCGGTATGCGCCGCAACCCCTTCGCGATTTTTGCATAGCAAGCAAATCGTCAAATCCCAGAATTTTTCGCAGCTTCTGCAGATTTCGGTATACGACGAGGGTGGTATCAGCTACCGTTTGCCCGACCAAGTCAAAGCGTCGGAATCGAGCAAGTGGTAAGCGATGTCCGCATCCGCGCCCGACCCGTGCCGAGGTGATACGCACGTGAAACTGGACCGCTATATCGACGCCGTTTTGCGCCACCGGTGGCTGGTGGTCGCGCTGGCCGTGTTGATTCTGCTGATCACGGGGGCGGGTGGGCGCTTCATCAAGACCACGAACGACTACCGCATCATGTTCGGCAAAGACAACCCCCAGCTCGCCGCCTTCAGGGCGCTTGAGAAAACCTTCTCCACTTCCGACACCGCGCTCATCGCCGTCGCGCCCCGAAGGGGTTCGGTGTTCACCAAGGAGGCGCTCGGCGCGCTCGAGGAATTGACCCAAACCGCGTGGAAGACGCCGCATTCGAGCCGGGTCGATTCCCTCACGAACTACAACCACAGCCGGGCGGAGGGGGATGACCTGATCGTCGAGCCGCTCGTCGACGACGCGAGCGCGCTGAGCGACGCCGACCTTGCGCGAATCCGGAAAATCGCGCTGGGCGCCACTGAAATCGCCGGACGCCTCGTCTCCCGTGACGGACGCGTGGGCGGGCTGGCGATCACTTTCATCCTGCCGGACGACCTCGACGCCGCGGTGATCGAGATAAGCGATTATCTGAACGCAGCTCTCAAGAAGGCCCGCGCGAAATACCCGAACATCTCCTTTCACCTGACCGGCGACGTCATCATGCACCGCGCCTTCGCCGACGTCACGAAAGAAGAGCTGGAAACGCTCATGCCGCTCGTGTTCCTCATGATCATCATCGCCACGGCGCTTCTTATGCGCTCGGTGCTGGGCACGCTGGCCATCGTCGTCTCCATCGTATTCATCCTCATAAACACGCTGGGGGTCGCAGGCTGGATCGGGTCGGTATTCAGCCCTACGAATTCGGGCGTGCCGATCATCATCATGGCTATTTCCGTCGCGAACTCGATTCACATCGTCACGGCCACACTGCTGGGCATGGGAAACGGCCTCGACAAGAATGCGTCGATCGCGGCATCGCTCCGGAGCAACGCCTGGCCGGTGTTTCTGACTTCGCTCACGACGGCGATCGGTTTTTTAAGCCTGAACACGTCCGATTCACCGCCCTTTCACGTCCTGGGCAACCTCGTGGCGCTCGGCGTGCTGTTCTCCTTCGTCTACGCCATGACGCTGTTGCCGGCGCTGCTCTCGATTCTTCCGCTGCGCGCGCGCCGAATTTCGTCCGAGAAATCCTCCTTTTTCGATCGTTTCGGCAACTTCGTCGTAGAACGCCGCGTGCTTCTGCTCACGTTCGTCGCGGTTCTGACGCTCGTCCTCATCAGCGGCATTCCCCGAAACGAACTGACCGAGAGATGGGCGCACTACTTCGACGAGCGCTATGAGTTCCGGCGCGACACGGATTTCGTATTCGACAACCTGACCGGCCTGGATTCGCTGGAATACTCGCTCAAGTCGGGGCGCGAAGGCGGCATCACCGACCCTGAATACCTCAAAAAAGTCGAGGCCTTCGCCGAATGGTGCCGGAAGCAGCCGAAGGTGAGCCACGTGCGGGCCTTCTCGGACATCATGAAGCGCCTGAACAAGAACATGCACGGAGACGACCCGGCTTTTTTCAAAATCCCGGAGGACCCCAAACTCGCCGCGCAATATCTGCTGCTTTACGAGTTTTCACTCCCCTTCGGCATGGACCTCAACAACCGCATCGATGTCTCTAAATCCACGACGCGCATGACCGTGGTGATCCGCAGCCTCTCCTCCAAGGACCAGCGCGATTTCGACGAGCATGCGCAAGCCTGGCTCCGCGCCAACATACCCGAATTCGCACAGGAAGCGTCAGGCATCACCATGGTCTTCGCTCACCTCACGCTCAGAAACATCCACAGCATGCTGCGCGGCACGATAATCGCCATGGCCCTCATTTCATTGATCTTGATCCTGGTCTTCAAAAACGTGCGGCTGGGCCTCATCAGCCTCGTGCCCAACTTCATTCCCGCCGCCATGACCTTCGGCCTGTGGGGCCATCTGGTCGGCCGCGTGGGTCTCGCAGGCTCCGTGATGACAGCGATCGCATTCGGGATCATCGTGGACGACACGATTCACTTTTTGAGCAAGTATCTGAGACATCGCCGCGAGGGCCTCTCCGCGACTGAGGCCGTGCGCGCCGTCTTTCACACCGTGGGCCACGCGCTATGGACGACGACCGCGGTCTTGTCACTCGGTTTTCTGGTGTTCGCCTCATCGGGGTTCGAGGTCAGCTGGGCGCTCGGCCTGATGGTGGCGATCACGCTCGTCTTCGCCCTGCTGGCGGATTTTCTGCTTCTGCCGACACTGCTGATGCTTCTCGACCGGAAAGAGTAATATAATGTATGTTCGTCTCATACATGGACAAAGGGGTTCGAGATCGTGGGGGAGTCTTCTCCACAACAACAGTAAATGAAT
Organism: Nitrospinae bacterium bin107; assembly: GCA_002238965.1. Lineage (GTDB taxonomy): Bacteria > UBA8248 > UBA8248 > UBA8248 > UBA8248 > Bin107. The sequence goes on from MPNJ01000028.1 coordinate 34,485, forward strand.
CAGGAAGTGTAAAACTCATCCGGGAATCGGATGTAATATTTCTGGCATTAATATTAATTTTGAACATATTATATTCTGGACATACCAAAGAACACATAAGTAGGAGTGAAAAAAATAGTTGCAGGCCAGCCAAATAGGCAACGAGGGGTCTTGACGGCTTTTCAGTAGTGTTGCTCATCGCTTCGTTCGAGCGTGACTCAATGAGCAGACGGTCAGGTCTTCCGCGAATGAATTCACTCTTCGTCTCACCGAAGATTCGCAGAAGCTCTGAATTGCCAATCGAGAGAACCCGATGCCCCTACGAGTACCATCAGCTTACGTCGAAGAATACGAGAAGCAAACACGTCCATACAATCCAGAACTGGCGCACAACTATATCCGCCACACCACCATGGGCCATACCGAACTGGACCCGGCGATGGAGGAAACTGTGAAGGAGCAAAAGAGGAGGAATCTCTAATGCAATGTCCGGCAGCGTATAAGGACAGCCTTTCCAGGTGTTCCGACGACATGAAGGATGCGGCCGAGAACTATATCGAGCACACGACGATCGGGGACCCTGAGCTCGATCCGATCATGGAGGAGCTCTCCTCGATACCGACCAATGATCTCCACCGGTTTATCGAGGCCGGCATCGAACAGCAGGACCGGGTCTTTCGCGCCGCGCCGCGGTGCCTGCGCGATTTCTTCGACAACCTCGAAGAACCCGCCTGGGTGGACCACAAAGCATTTACACCCGGGGTACGCGCGTTTCAGAACAATGTCGTCAAGGTATTCGCGGCCTTCGTGGCCGGCGTGCTGATCGACGGCTTCTCGACCCGAATCTCCAAGTCGTTCGTTCAAACGGGCCGTATCTTCGACAACGGGGTCGCGCGGCTCCAGCAGAACAACCGCCAGCAGGTCGAGATATTCTGGCCCGGCGGACTCTTGCGCGAATCCGACGGCTGGAAACTATCGGTCCGGATCAGGTTCGTTCATGCCCGCGTGCGCTACCTGCTGGCCCGCTCGGGCGAATGGGATGTCGGGGTTCACGGCACACCGATCAGCGCCGCGCATCTGGGCTACTCGCTCGCGTGTTTCTCGGCCAGGACCCTGAAACATTCGACCACCCTGGGCGCCCGCTATACACGGGAGGAACGCGAGAGCTTCTGTGCGGTCTGGCGCTACGCCGGCTACCTGATGGGCATCCCGGAAAGCATCATGTATCAGGGCGAGCAGGACGCATTGAAGATGTACCGCGTCGGCATGGCCTGCGAACCGGAACCCGATGAGGACGCAATCGTCATGTCGAATGCCCTCATCAATTCAGCGCCCCTGGTCGCCGGCATCACGGATAAGATCGAACGGGCCGAACTCGTCCGGAACATCATCTATCCGGTGTCGCGGCTGCTGATAGGGAACACGATGGCCAACAAGCTCAATTTCCCGAAAAGCTCCAGGTTCAAGATGATGCGCGCGTTCCTCGAGTTCCGCTTCGACAACGCGTTCACGTTGTTCAAGGAGCGCATTTTCCGGAAGGGTGGATCCAACCTGATCACGGCGTTTGGCGCATCCCTCTACAGCAACGCCGGCACCAGCTACAAGCTGCCCGACCACGTTCATGCAGAACGATCCTCGGAGTGGTAGTAGATTTTCCATCCAGGGCAGGCCGGGAGGAAACTGAACAGCGCCCTGCATCGCGAGGTCGACCGGGTCACGCAGGGAGACGATTTAATCGTCGATCCGCTCGTTGATGACGCGAGCGCCCTGAGCAACGCCGATCTCGCGCGCATTCGGAAAATTGCGTTGAGCTCGGCGGATCTCGCCGGGCGTCTGGCCTCCCTTGACGGACGAGTGGCCGGACTCGCTATCAATTTCGTAAAGCCAGACAAGAAAAGCAATATGGTGGCCGAGGCCGTGCGCGCCGTCTTTCACACCGTGGGCCATGCGCTATGGACCACGACTGCGGTTTTATCGCTGGGTTTTCTGGTTATCGCCTCATCGGGGTTCGAGGTCAGCTGGACACTCGGTCTCATGGTTTCGATCACGATCGTCTTTGGGCTCCTCACCGACTTCCTGCTTCTGCCACCCTTGCTGACGGCTCTCGCCCTGAAGGATTGACGGGGCGCGCTCGTCCCGCCCGCGCGGCATTGGGCCCAAGAGCGCGAGCAAATCCTCGCCTGTAGAATTGCGGGTGAAAGGGGCTATCGCAAAAACCTATTCCTGAATCTTCTGCTGCATTACCTTGATGAAAAAAAATTAAACGTGTTACATTCAAAGCGTTGCGACAAGAGGGTTAAGAAATTAGCATAAAGCTATCGTTACCCAGTGATGTAGAGGTGGGGAAACCACGAGTCCATTCTGTGGACTGACGAGTTAACGAATCGACTATTATCGTGCCGGTCTCATGGCCCTTGATAGTCTGTTGAACTCGGAGTCCAGAGAATACTCCTTTGGGAGCATGGACTCATGGCAACTCTGGTAATCCCATCTGCCTACGTTGAAGGCTACGAAAATAAGGCGCGCCCTCACGATCAGGAACTGGCGGACCTCTACATCCGGCACACCACCATCGGCGATCCCGTTCTGGACCCGATCATGGAGGAGATATCCTCCCTCCCCACCTACGACCTGCACGCGTTCATCGAGGCCGGCATCGAACAGCATGACGGCGTTCTGAGGGATGCGCCGCAACCCCTTCGCGATTTCTTCTGGAATTTCGAAGAGCCAGCCTGGCTTGATCACGAAGCCTTCCGTCCCGGGATTCGTTGTTTCAACGTCAACGTCGATCTCATGCTCGTCGCGTTCGTGACGGGTGTGCTGGTGGAGGGTTTCTCGACGCTCATCGCCAAGTCCTTCAACAAGACCGGGCGGACGGCGGCGACCCCCAGGCGCCTCATGCAGAACAACCGCCAGTTGATGGAGATATTCTACCCCGGCGGGCTGCTAAGGAACGGCGACGGCTGGAAGCTCTCCACGCGCGTCCGGTTCGTGCATGCGCGCATCAGAAACCTGCTGGCGAAATCAGGCGACTGGGACTTCGAGGCCTGGGGCGCGCCGCTGAGCGCGGCGAACCTGGGGTTGGCCATCTCCATCTTCTCGATGCAACTGCTCAGATACTCGAAACTCGTGGGAACGAGCTTCAGCATCGAGGAACAGGAGAGCGTACTCGCCGTCTGGCGCTACGCCGGCTATCTCATGGGGATACCCGAAACCATCCTCTACACAGACGGGGCGGACGCGGAGAGGAAACACGACATCGCCTATATGTGCGAACCCCCTCCGAGCGCGGATTCGGTCGACATGGCGAACGCGCTGATCAAGGCCATTGCGCCGGTTGCGGGCGTAACGGACCCGAAGGAACAGGAAGACTTGACGGATCTGGCCTATCGCCTTTCCACGGCGTTGATAGGGCAGGAACTCGCGGGTCAGTTTGGGTATCCGAAGCACTCCCGCCTCACCACGATGCTGACGCTTTACATTTTCCGGACGAAACAACGCCTCCTGCGCTTTCTGCATAGCAAACAAATCGTCAAGTCCCAGAATTTTTCGCAGCTTCTCAAGATTTCGGTGTACGACGAGGGTGGAATCAGCTACCGGATGCCCGACCGAGTCAAAGCGTCGGAATCAAGCAAGTGGTAAGCGATGTCCGTAATCAGATGCGCCCTGAAGGTTCAGCCCCTATCCACACCGTGCCCGTGACCAAGAGGCGATAACTATCGTGCAACTGGATCGCTATATCGATGCCGTTATGCGTCATCGGTGGCTGGTAGTTGCGCTGGCCTTATCGATAATGATCATCGCAGGGGCGGGCGGGCGCTTCATCACCATTGCGAACGATTACCGCATTCTGTTCAGTGAAGACAATCCTCATCTCCTCGCTTTCGACGCGCTGGAGAATACCTTTTCCTCATCCGACAACGCGCTTATCGCCATTGCGCCCAAAGGCGGTTCGGTTTTCACCAAGGAGGCGCTCGGCGTGCTCGAGGAGTTGAGCAAAGCCGCGTGGAAGACGCCGCATTCGAGCCGGGTCGACTCCCTCACGAACTATACCCACAGCCGCGCGGAGGGGGATGACCTGATCGTCGAGCCGCTCGTCGAAGACGCGGGTTCGCTTACAGAAACAGACGTCTCGAGAATCCGGAAGATCGCGCTGGGCGCCACCGAAATCGCCGGACGCCTCGTCTCCAATGATGGGCGCGTGGGCGGGCTGGCGATCACTTTCAATCTGCCCGAAAACCAGGACCTCGCGGTGCGCGAGATAACCGATTACCTGAACGTGGTTCTCCAGAAGGCGCACGCGAAACATCCGGACATTGCCTATTACATGACCGGCACCGTCGTCGTAAACCGGTCTTTCCAGGATGCCCCACAGGCCGAAAACAAGGTGCTGTTGCCGATTGTGCTACTCGTCATCGTGAGTCTCACGATTATTCTCCTACGCTCGTTTCTCGGCACTTTGGCGATCATGACCGTTATCATTTTCCCCATCGTTACCGCAATGGGATTCGCCGGCTGGGTCGGTGCGGTATTCAGTCCCACCAACGCCGGCGTGCCCGTCATCATCATGGTGATAGCCATTGCGGATGCTGTCCACATCGTTTCGAGCACTCTTTTCGGCATGAGACGCGGTCTAGAAAAAGATGCCGCGATTGCGGAATCGATCCGCATCAACGCCTGGCCGGTGTTTCTCACCTCGCTCACGACGGCGATCGGTTTCCTGAGCCTGAACACCTCGGATTCGCCGCCCTTCCACGTCCTGGGCAATTGCGTGACGCTCGGCGTTTTGTGCGCTCTCGCCTACTCCCTGACGTTGCTGCCGGCGTTGCTATCGATTCTCCCGTTGCGCGCGCCTCGCCGCCGCACGAAGGGGTTAGACTTGTTCGAGCGCTTTGCCGACTTCGTCATCTCCTGGCGCAAATTTCTGCTCGTGTTCTTCTCTCTGGCGGTGATTCTTCTGCTGACGGGTATCCCCCGCATCGAGCTGGGCGATGATCTCACAAAATTTTTCGACGAGCGCTACCGTGTCCGCCGCGATACGGATTACATCTCCCAACATCTGACCGGCTTCGACAAGCTCGAATATTCCCTGAAAGCCGGGAGAGAGGGCGGTATTACCGATCCCGTATATCTCCGCAAGGTCGAGGCCTTCGCCGAATGGTACCGGAAGCAGCCGAAAGTGACCCACGTCCAGGCATTCCCGAACGTTCTGAAACGCCTCAACAAGAACATGCACGGCGACGACCCGGCCTTCTACAGGATCCCCGACGATCCGAAGCTCGCCGCGCAATATCTGCTGCTTTATGAGTTTTCCCTCCCCTTCGGCATGGACCTCAACAACCGCATCGATGTCGGGAAAACCGCAACACGAATGACTGTAACGGTCCAGGGCGTCTCGGCCCGAGGCTTACGTGCGCTCGATATGCGCGCGCAGACCTGGCTGCGCGCCAACATACCCGAATTCGCAGCCGAAGCATCGGGTATCAGCATGATTTTCGCTCACCTCACACAACGAAACATGAAAAGCATGCTGCGCGGAACGTTCATCGGCATGACCCTCATTTCGATCATATTGATCCTGGTTTTCAAAAACGTGCGCCTGGGCCTCATCAGCCTCGTGCCCAACTTCATTCCCGCCGCCATGACTTTCGGTCTGTGGGGTTATCTAGTGAGCCGCGTGAGTCTAGCAGCCTCCGTGATGACCATAATCGCTTTCGGCATTATCGTGGACGACACGATTCATTTTCTGAGCAAATACCTGAAGAGCCGCCGCGAGGGCCTTACCGCGCCTGAGGCCGTAGGCACCGTCTTTCGCACCGTAGGACATGCGCTATGGACAACGACCGTGGTTTTGTCGGCGGGCTTCCTGATGTTCACGTTATCGGGCTACGAGGGGAGTTGGACACTCGGTCTCATGGTTTCGATCACGATCATCTTTGGGCTCCTCACCGACTTCCTGTTGCTGCCGACCCTGCTGATGGCTCTCGACCGGAAGAAACTATGATGCGCGCTCGTCTCACCCGCGTGACATAAAGGGACCGTAGGGGTCGCCAGACCGGGTTGTTGAAAAAGTCCACAGAAGGAGCGCACTGAATTTCACTCCCCCCTTGAGGGGGAGTCAGTGAACTGAGGGCGTAAGCCCGAAAGTGAACTGGTGGGGGGTATAACTCGGAGTGGCGATAAAACGCGATTCACCCCCCACCGAAT
>MPNJ01000009.1 GCA_002238965.1 Nitrospinae bacterium bin107
TTTGTGCGAAGGCTGAATCGGTGGGGGGTGAATCGCGTTTTATCGCCACTCCGAGTTATACCCCCCACCGAATCGCTTTCGGGCTTACGCCCTCAGCTCTTCGACTCCCCCTCAAGGGGGGAGTGAATTTGAAACCCGACCGAGGAGAAAGGGAACACTCCCCCCACTTGAAGGACTTTTTCAACAACCCCCTGTCGGTTCGGCTTCCTCGTCGGGCATCCCGAAGAGGAGATGCGCGGCCCTCAAGGGGGGAGTGATTGTTGAGTACTCTACATGGGGAAAGTGTTGTCTCCTCCCTCCCCGGTCGGCTCCATTCGCCGAATCACGAAATCGGGTATTTTTCAACAATTCATGGCGGGCGCGCGCCCTCAAGCCATTCCGTTGACAAGGGTTCACCCCGACTCTAATATCAAAAGCGCTCAAAACCCAAGAATTTTCCCAGATGAAACCCGGAAACGGGCAAGTCGTTTCGCCGGTTTTGGCCTGATTCAACAGATATGCTTCATGCAGCGAATCGCAAGGATTCGAACAGTTCACCTATAGCGGAACATGCCGGAGGAGAATCACCATGGCGTACAAGAATCACGAAATCGTTGACCTCTCACAAGACATCTACCAGGGACAGCCCGTGTTCGTGGGGCACCCCGAGACCTGGCGCTGGACGAACATGACGCACGAGGAAAGCGCCGCCAGCGGGCGCTTCAAGAGCGAGATGAGTTATTACTCGGGAATCATCCAGTTCTGCGAGCATGGCCCGACGCACGTGGATTCCATCAGCCATCTCGACCCCTCGCCCGACGCGCCGCACATCGACGAGATGAACTTCGATTCCTTCTACAGCCGGGGCATCGCGATTGATTTCGAGAACGTCGAGGACAACAGCTACATCGACGCGGACGACGTGAAGCGCAGGCTCGACCATTACAATTACGAGCTAAAGCCGGGCGATACGCTCCTCTACACGTACGGGCACTTCAAGCGCCACCATCCGACGCCGAAGTACACGACGGCCTACGCAGGCTGGACGCGCGAAGCGGCCGAGTACGTCTACGGCGAGTGCGGGGCCATCAACGTGGGCACCGACGCCCCCAGCATGGACATGGCGACCAGCCCGGACTATCCCTGCCACCTCGTTTGCCGCGAGCTGGGCCGCACGAACACGGAGAACCTGTGCAACATCGAGCTGGTGGTGGGCAAGGAGTTCCTCTACATCGGGCTTCCGCTCAAGATTACGGGCGGGTCGGGCTCGCCGATCCGGGCGATCGCCGTACTGAACGCCTGATTCGGTTCACGCGAGGCGAACATGAAAGCCCTGGTGAAACAGGCGAAAGGGCCCGGCAACATGGCGCTATTGGACGTTTCGGAGCCTCGCGTGAGTCCCGGTCAGGTGAAGGTGAAAATCGCCCACGCCGGCATCTGCGGCACGGACGTGCACATCGCCTCGGGCGAGTTTTTTCACTATTTCCCGCCCCTGGTGCTGGGGCATGAGTTCTCGGGCGAAGTGGTGGAAACAGGCGCAGGCGTCGAGGGAATCCCTTTGGGCGCGCGGGTGACGGCCGAACCCACGAAGTCGACGTGCCGCGCCTGCCCGCACTGCATCTCGGGCCGCTACAACCGGTGCGAGGAGCGCGACATCGCGGGCGTGGTGAGCAACGGCGCGTTCACCGATTACGTGGTCACGCGGGCGGAGTCGATTCACCGCCTGCCCGATAGCGTGAGCTTAAAAGCGGCCGCACTCTCCGAACCCCTAGCGGTCTGCGTTCACGGGGTGTGCGAGCAGTGCAGCGTGCGCGAGGGCGATTTCGTCCTCGTCATGGGGCCGGGCGCGATCGGCCTGGGCTGCGCCCAGGCGGCTCTCGCCCACGGCGCGCGGGTGATGGTGGCCGGGGCCAGTAAGGACGCGCACAGGCTGGCGCTCGCCCGCTCGCTCGGCGCGGAATGGACGGTGAACGTGGAGACCGAAAACGTCCTGGAACGGGCTCTCGCGGTCACGAACGGCTGGGGAGTCGATCTGGCGGTCGAGGCGGCGGGGGCTCCCGGTACGCTCGGGGTCTGCGTCGAGGCGGTGAAGAAGGGAGGCGAAATCCTCCAGGTGGGCCTGCCCGGCGCGCCCGTTCCCGTCGATATGGACAGGCTGGCGTTCAAGGAGATCCGCCTGGTCGGCACGTTCGGGCAGAAGCGCTCCGCGTGGCTGCTGGCGCTCAAGTTGCTGGAAGAGGGCAGGGTCGACGCCGAGGCGATGGTATCCGATATGCTCCCGCTCGATGAGTGGGAGAGAGGCTTCGACATCATGGCGCGCGGGGCCGGGCTGAAGGTGCTCTTGGCGCCCGACGGGTAGGGGGTTTTGGGGAAGTTCTGGAAAGCGATTTTGGATTGCGCTCACGCTTTTGAAGTTCACTCCCCCCTTGAGGGGGAGTCAGTGAGCTGAGGGCGTAAGCCCGAAAGAAAACTGGTGGGGGGTATAATTCGGAATGGCAATAAAACGCATTTTACCCCCCACCGATTCAGCCTTCGCAAATATCGCTCGGCTTCATCGACTCCCCCTCAAGGGGGGAGTGATTGGTTGGGGCTCTACATGGGGGAGTGTACCTTGCTCTTTCGTTGGAAGATTCAATCCTCGTTCACCAGGGGTTTAACAACAGCCCCATAGACGAAGGACGGAGAACAGCGGCGCTTTTCCGGGAGACGCGGGGATACCACAACGACGCGGACCCGTTCAAAGATGAGAGATATTCGGACTAAACCGAAGCGTTCACTTTAGGGGATTTTTCACATGAGCATCGACGGAAAAGAATTCAGAACAGCCCTCGGCAGGTTCGCGACGGGCGTCACGGTCGTCACCGCGAAAACCGAAACCGAAGCGCGGGGCATGACGGCGAACGCGTTTTCCTCCCTCTCGCTCGACCCGCCGCTCGTCCTGGTGTGTTACGACAACAAAGCGTCGAGCCTGAAGATGGTGCAGGATGCGAAGAAGTTCGCCATCAATTTCCTGTCCGAAGAACAAAAGAGCACGTCGGACTGGTTCGCAGGCAAGGGCAGGGACGCGGAGGATCAGTTCGCCGACATCCCGCATGAAACCGGGGAGAACGGCTCGCCCGTGCTCACGGGAAACGTAGGCGTTCTGGAGTGCGACCTGCACGAGGAGCTTCCGGGAGGTGACCACACCATCGTCATCGGGCGTGTGACCCGCGTCGTTCTCGAAGAAGAGGTACGCGCGCCCCTTCTTTTCTACGGCAGCGCGTACCGGAAGATGGATATGGACGGTTCCTACGACTGATCCCTGAACCCGGCCCTCATTTCGCAAGGAGTTCCCTTGGCTTCGTATCGCGCGGTTGCGTTCGACCTGTTCGACACGCTCGTTGATTTCGACATCTCTTTATTCCCGGTGGCGGAGATAGACGGCAAGGAGGAGAAGACCACCTCGAAGGCCGCTTATGACGCGCTTTACGAGGGTGGATTCCTCGTGCCGAATTACCAGGCCTTCCACCAGCTCTGGATCCAGAACTCGAAAGAGGTGTGGGGCGAGCGCAACAACGACCCCGAGCTCAAGGAGGTCCGCTCGATACATCGTTTCCGGCGCCTCATGGAACTTCTGGTGGCGATCCCCGCACAGGACAGGGAGCGGGCCGCCCTGACGGCCCTGAACGCCCACATGTACGGCATCGAGAATTCCGTCGTCTTCGATACGGACCGCCTCGACGTGCTGGGAAGGATAAAAGAAGCCGGTTTGCCGATAGCGCTCCTGAGCAATTTCGACCATGCGCCCACCGCCAGGCGGATTATCGACAATAGGGGCATCACGCCTTATATGGATTCCATTCTGATTTCAGAGGATGAGGGTTTCCGGAAGCCGGCGTCGTCGCTTTTTCTAAAAGTGGCCGAAGAACTGGGTGTTGCGCCGGGTGAGGTGCTCTTCGTGGGCGATACGTTCGATGCCGACGTTACGGGGCCGCAGAGCGTGGGCATGCCGTGCGCCTGGCTCAACAGAAAGGGCGCGCCCGTGCCGGAGGGCTGCAAGCCGCCCGATTTCGAGATTGAGGACTTGAGGGAGACGCTTTCGATACTGGGGATTTAGGGGATTTCGTAGGGACAGGCCCCCGTGCCTGTCCGAGGTCGGGGTGATTACGATGGATGGGCGGGCACGGTCGAACTTCCCTCTTCAGGAAGTTCGACGCCCCTACGGTCGTTATTCGAGAGGGCGTGTAGGTCGGACATATATGTAGCGCTCCCAAGAAGGGAGCGTTACCTACAGTTGGAATCCCGACTGAATCGCAAGGACTTTTTCAACAGCCCCTTCCAGGCCCGCCTAATATGAGGATATTCCCTTGTCCGTTCTCGCGCTTCAGCATGTGGACGTGGAAAGGCTCTCGCTGCTCGAGGAGGTGCTCGCGCAGAAGGGCATTCCCGCGCGCTACCTGGCTCTCCACAAGGGGGAGCGTCTCCCGCGTTCCGTGGAGGATATGGAAGACGCCAAGGCGATTGTCGTCCTGGGCGGGCCGATGGGCGTTTACGAGGCGGAGAAATACCCCTGGCTGGCCGATGAGATCTGGTTCCTGGGCGAGGCGATCCGCGCGGGCGTTCCGGTTTATGGCCTCTGCCTGGGCGCGCAGTTGATGGCGGCGGCGCTGGACGCCCGCGTGTATCCGGGCGAGGGGAAAAAGGAGATCGGCTGGTTCCCGGTCGATCTGACGCCCGAGGCGCGAGGAGACCCGCTGCTGGGGGATGAGGAGGCGAGCTTCCCCGTCTTCCAGTGGCACGGCGATACGTTCGATATTCCTGAGGGCGCCGTTCATCTGGCGTCTTCTGCGCGGTATCCCAATCAGGCGTTCCGGTGGGGCGCGCGCGCCTACGCCTTCCAGTTTCACCTGGAAACCGGGATGGCGGACATCACCACCTGGCTGGAGGCGTTCGAGGGCGACATGAATTCCCCGCGTTCGGACGCGGACCCCGAGGCGATAATGCGCGATGCGCCGGGGCATCTCGAGGCCTTGAACAGGCGCGCGGCGCGCTGGTTCGAGCGCTGGCTCGCCTTCGCGGGGCTTGCTTAGTCGCCTTGAGGGTTACCCCTTGAGGGTCGATCTTCCCGATCATCGAATTGTTCACCGTAGGGACAGGTCGCGACCTGTGGGACAGCCCCGAAGAGGGGCTGTCACTACAGAACCATCGGACCCCCAACGAGGGCTTTTTCAACGGCCCCTCTCGGGGGCTTTTGGGGTCGGCTTGAGTCTCCCGCCCTTGTCGGCGGGGGAGCGCTCCCCTAATATGCGCCTTCCCACAGGGGTCATCATTTTCCGATTCTTGGCATAAAGGAACCTTTCATGGCGGAACCTGTTCGCGGCGAAATCGTCGCCATCGGCACCGAGATGCTCCTCGGCGACCTCATCGACACCAACAGCGCGTTCATCGCGGACCAGCTCAAGTCGATAGGCGTCAACATGTTTTTCAAGACCACCGTGGGCGACAACCTGGACAGGATCGCGGGCGTCATCAAGCAGGCGCACGAGCGCTCCCAGGTGGTCATCACCACGGGCGGGCTCGGCCCCACGGTGGACGACCTGACGCGGGAGGCCTGCGCGAAGGTGATGGGCGTGGAGCTCGAGTTCCGGCAGGACCTCTACGACTACATCAGCGCCTATTTCAGCCGACGCGGCTTCCACATGAGCGACAACAACAAGAAGCAGGCCTACATTCCCCAAGGCGCGACGCCCATTGAGAACCCGCGCGGTACGGCGCCTTGTTTCATGTGCGAGGACGAAAACGGGGTCATCATCGTGAGCCCGGGCGTGCCGCACGAGATGCGCTACATCATCACCCAGTGCGCGGTGCCCATCCTGCAGGAGAAATTCGACTTAGGCGAAGTTATCCGCACGAAGGTATTGAAGACCTGCGGCCTCGGCGAATCGCGCGTGGACGAGATGATATCGGAGCTGTTCCGTGAATCCATCAACCCGAGCATCGGCGTGCTCGCCCACCCTGGGCAGGTGGACGTGCGGATCACCGCGCGCGCGAAAGACATCGAGGAGGCGAACAACCTGATCGCGGGCCTGGAAGTGAAGGTGCGCGAGATTCTCGGCTCCGCCGTCTACGCCACCGGGAACGCGACGCTCGAGGAGACGCTGGCGCGCGTGCTGGCCCAGAGCGGCAAGACCATCGCGATCGTCGAGTCGAACACGGGCGGGGCCTTGATACAGCGGCTGAACGCCTGGCCCGAGCGCGTGCAGTTCCTGAAGCGCGGCGTCGTCGGACTGCACGTAGAAGAACTCGCGCGCATGTTCGGCGTGGATGCGGGAGCAAGCCCTGAGGACATCGCAAAAGCGCTCGCCGGGAAAATTCGCGAGGAATCCGGCGCCGATTTAGGATTAGCCGTCTTCGGCCCCAATCCGCCCGAGAATATCGAGCCTGAAAACTCCCGCCGCGCCCCCGCGCTGGGCGACACCCACATGGCGCTCGATACGGGGGGCGACGCATTCACCTTCTCATCCAGCTTCGGGGGGAACGAGCAGTTCGTGCAGTCGCGCGCGCCCATCTACGGGATGGAGCTCGTGCGCCGCGCGGTGCTGGGCCTCGACCCGCTGGGGTGATGCGGAAAAGCCCCATCGGCCGTCAAGGCCCGGCGCAGGGGCAACCTGAGGGTTTGTTGACACGATCGGCAAGAATAAACGATACTTGAGCCATCTTATTATTTCATAACGATCCAGCACTCATCGTGATTTAAGGCCGCGCCCTGCGCGAATCCGCCTGGTTTCAGGGGAGGAGTGTTTTATGGGGAATACCCTGGTGATTCTCGATCCCTCGGGAATACCCCCGCCGCTGGAGAAGGTGCGGCCCGCCGCGCGCCCCGCCTCCCGCGAGGGCATTCGCCTGGGGCTTCTCGACAACACGAAACCCAACTCCGACAAGCTGCTCCGCCGCCTGGAGGAGCGCTTAAGCGGGAAATACCCCATCGGCTCGTTCACGCACTACCGCAAGGGAGGCAGTGCGCTCCCCCTGGAGGAGGACCTGATCGATCGGATGGCGGAAGAGTGCGACTTCGTGGTGAACGCGGTGCCCGACTGAGGGTCCTGCACGCCGTGGAGTATCCACGACGCGATCGAGCTGGAGCAGCGCGGGCTTCCCACGCTCACCATCATCACGGACATGTTCGAGGCCTTCGGCCGGAAGAAGGCGCGGGCCCTGGGCTTCGCGGGCCTCCCGCTCGTCTCGATTCCCCATCCCATCACCGGAATCCCGCTCGATACGGTGCAGACCCACGCGGACGGGATTTTTGAGAGCGTGGCGGAGTCCCTGACGCTGGCGCCACCGGAAGACGAAGGATGAAGCTCGCCTCGGTGCGCCACGAGGTGGCGGAATCCCCCCTGGAACTGCTCGAGTACGTGATGGAACGTGGCTGGGGGGACGGGCTGCCCGTCATCCCGCCCACCGAAGAGCGGGTGGCGGCCATGGTGGAGGCATCGGGCCGCCCGCCTGATGAGTCCCGCGGCCGCATCCCCCATCTGTTCGGCGACGCCACGATCGAGAAGATCGCCGTAAACGCCGCCATGGCGGGCTGCAGGCCCGAGTACATGCCGGTGCTCGTCACCGCCGTCGACGCCATCTTCGACCCCATCTACAACCTGCCCGGCGTTCAGGGGACGACGAACTGCATCGCGCAGCTCATCGTCGTCCACGGACCCGCCCGGGGCGCGCTGGAGATCAACTGCAAGGAAAACCTCTTCGGCCAGGGCTGGCGGGCGAACGCCACCATCGGCCGGGCCTTCCGGTTCATCCTCCAGAACATCGGGGGCGCCAAGCCGGGCGATACCGATCGCAGCACCTTCGGCCACCAGGGCAAGTTCTCGAGCTGCATCGGCGAGAACGAAGAAGCGAGCCCGTGGCCGCCGCTCCACGTCGAGCGCGGCCTGGAGCGCGCCGACAGCGCCGTGACCGTCATCGCGGTCGATCCGCACATCATGGTCAACGACGCGGCCAGCACGGATGGCGAGGGCGTGCTCCAGTCCATCGCCTCGTCGATGATGCAGGCGGGGAGCAACAACGCGCTCTTCGGCGGGGAGATGGTGGTCGTTCTCGGCCCCGAACACGTCGACATGCTCGTGCGCGACGGCTGGGACCCGCCGCGAATCCGGGCTTTTCTCTACGAGCGGGGCAGGGTGCCGACGTTTCTCTTCGCGCCGGCGAACCTGGAGCGCGCACGGGGGCGCCGGGACGACCTCCTGGCCCGGGAAGACCTCGAAAGCGTTCCCGTCGTCGACGACGTGGATAGCATCTGCCTGTTCGTGGCGGGCGGCCTCGGGAAGCACAGCCTCGTCATCCCGACGTTCGGAAACACGCACAGCGTCACGCGAAAGATCGATTATTCTTTCAACGGCTGAACGCAAGTCGGAATCAAGAGGAGAACGGATTCTACAGGCTATCGTATCCAATTATTCCCCTGCCATATTGGGAGCATTCAACCCTGGAGGCGGTATGACAACGGGGCACAACGCCCCGGACCGTTAGTGGTAATCCCTATTTTTGGAGGGAAGAGCAATGGAACGACGGAAAATCCGATTTGGAAGCGTCGCTATTTTCTTTCTCCTCGCGGCGGTGCTTGTATTCGGCCAGGTTCCAGGGTCCGCATGGGCCCAGAAGCGGGGAGGCACGCTGGTCATCGGCCTGGAAGCCGATCCGGGGCACTTCAACCTGATCGTCAAACCGGGCACGACGGTCCAGGTGCCGGCCGTGAACATCTACAACAAGCTGATCACGCTTGATTTCGATCTCAACCCGAAGCCGGAACTGGCGAAGTCCTGGGAGGTCAAGGACGGCGGGAAGACGCTCATCTTCCACCTCCGGAAGGGCGTGAAGTTCCATGACGGCAAGGAGATGACGAGCGAGGACGTGAAATTCTCTCTCGAGAAGTGCCTGCCGTACAATCCGCGCTCGCGCGTGTTCTGGAAGCCGGTGGCGGAGAAGGTGGAAGCGCCGGACAAGTACACCATCGTCGTCCGCCTCAAGAAGCCTTTCGCGCCCTTGCTCACCGTGATGGGGGTGATCTTCGGCGGCCCCGCCATCTACCCCAAGCATCTGTGGAAGGATCACGTGGGCAGCCGCAAGGCGTTCCTGAACGCTCCGTGGAGCAAGAAACCCGTGGGAACCGGGCCCTTCATGCTCAAGGAGTACAAGAAGGGCAGCCACGTCCGGCTCGTGCGGAACCCGAATTACTGGAACGCGCCCAAGCCCTACGCGGATGAACTGGTCATCCGGTTCGTCTCGGACGCCAACACGCGCCTCATCGCGCTTGAGAAAGGGGAGATCGACTATCTCCGCGCGGCCCTCATCCCCTGGGATCAGGCCGCCCGCCTCAAGAAGAACCCCAAACTCGTCGTCCTCGACAAGGGAGGAGAAGCGACGGGACAGGTCGAGTTCATGCTCTTGAACGTGCGGCGGCCCATCACCGGGAACGTGAAGGTCCGCCAGGCGATCGCGTATGCGCTGGACAAGAACCAGATCAGCCAGCTGGCTACCGGGGGCACCGCGAAAGTGGCGGACGGCATCATGCACTCGGCCATGAAGTGGGCGCACAAGGGCAGCTTCGCCCAGTACAAGCAGGACCTGAAGATGGCGAACAGGCTGCTCGACGAGGCGGGCTACCCGATGAAGGGAGGCAAGCGCTTCGGACTCACGTTGACCTGGGCCAAGGGCCGAGGCTTCGAGGGACTGGCGGCCGAAGTGATCAAGCAGCAGCTCAAGAAAGTCGGCATCGACATCAAGATCGAGTCCTTCGACCGGGCGGCGACGCTGAAGAAGGTGTACATCAATCATGATTTCGACATCATGATGCAGTTCTTCACCACCGGGCCCGATCCGAAGATCAGCGTTACCCGGGTCTATGACAGGAACAACATCGGCTCGGCGAACTTCAACAACGCGCCGTCCTACATCAACGTCGGCGTTCAGCGTCTCCTCGACGCCGAATGGCAGATCCCCGACGTGAAGAAGCGGGGCGCCGCGTGGCGTCAGATCGTCGATATGGTCGCGGCCGACGCGCCCGTGATCCCGCTGTTCGAGACGCCCTTCGTCCACACGCATTCGGCGAAATGGGC
Organism: Nitrospinae bacterium bin107; assembly: GCA_002238965.1. GTDB lineage: Bacteria > UBA8248 > UBA8248 > UBA8248 > UBA8248 > Bin107. The sequence goes on from MPNJ01000009.1 coordinate 10,083, forward strand.
GGATGTGGTCACGCGTCCCTACTGCGCGTATTGCACCCGGGAGGACGCTTACCAGAAGTAGTCCTGGTATTCGAATCGTGTTTCAGGGGCCCCGTCTCCGGGCGGGGCCCCGCAGGTTTCCTGACGTCTCACCGAGGGGCGATCCATGGCAGGCGATCATCCGCTTCTGCGTTACAGCGTAAGGCGTATTCTTCAGGCCGTCCCTCTTGTTTTCTGGGTCGTCATCATCAACTTCACCATCATCCATCTCGCTCCGGGTGATCCGGCCATTTACCTGGCCAGCGTCACCGAGGCCACGCCGGAGGCTTATGCGGAACTGCGCATCGAGTTCGGCCTGGACAAGCCGCTTTACGTCCAGATGGGGATTTACCTGTGGAAGCTGCTTCATCTGGACCTGGGCTATTCCACCTGGCACAACTCACCCGTACTCGGCGTCATACTCGATCGCCTGCCCGCCACCATGCTTCTGATGGCGACGGCCTTCTCCATCGCCAGCATCATGGGGGTGGTTCTCGGCGTCATCGCATCGCGCTACTCCTATTCGGTGGGCGACCATCTGGCGACCCTGGCATCGCTCGCCGGCTATTCGATGCCCATTTTCTGGCTGGGCCAGCTTCTCATACTCTTTTTCGCCCTTTATCTGGATTGGCTGCCGAGCCAGGGCATGTATTCGATGCGCGGTGTGGAACCCGGCTGGCCCGCGGTCCTCGACGTCCTGAAGCACCTGCTCCTGCCCGCGATCACCTACGCCACCTATCACATGACGCTCGTGTTCCGGATCACGCGGGGCAAGATGCAGGAAACGCTCGCGCAGGACTTCATCCTGACCGCGAAATCCAAGGGGCTGAACGAACGCCGCGTGCTCTACCGGCACGCCCTGCGCAATGCGCTGCTCCCGGTGGTCACCGTGATCGGCATCAATTTCGCCTACGTCATGGCGGGATCGGTGTTCACCGAAACCGTGTTCGGGTGGCCGGGGATGGGCCGGCTGATCTTCGAATCCATCACCGCGCGGGACTATCCGATGATTCTGGGGATATTCCTCGTCGTCTCGATGATGATCGTGCTGGCGAACCTCATCACGGACATTCTCTACGCCTTGATCGACCCGCGCGTGGCTTATAACTAGGAACTTGAGATCGTGACGACTGCGACGGACCAAATCGATTATCAAAGCCCGCAAAGAGGGCCGCAGTGGCGGGCCGTCTGGGACGCATTCAGCCAGAACCGCGCGGTGCCCATCGCGGGGTCCGTGCTTTTGGTTTTGGTTCTACTGGTATTGTCGGCGCCCTTGCTGGCGCCCTATGACCCTTACGCCCTGGGCTCGGGCTCAAGGCTGGGCGGGCACAGCTTCCAAAACATCATGGGCGTAGACAATCTCGGCCGCGACGTCTTCAGCCGCATCCTGTGGGGCGGACGGGTCTCGATCTTCGTCGGTTTCTCGGCGGCCTTCGCCACGACGGTTATGGGCCTGCTCGTGGGCACGATATCGGGTTACCTGGGCGGATGGGTGGACGACATCCTGATGCGTTTCACCGAGACCTTCATGGTGATACCGCGATTCTTCCTCGCCCTGATAATCGTGGCATTCTTCGGGGCGAACATCTGGAACATCATCTTCGCCATCTCCATTCTGACGTGGCCGGTGACGGCCCGCCTCGTGCGCTCGGAATTCCTGACCCTGCGCACGCGGCAATTCGTGGACGCCGCGCACGTGATCGGCACGCCGCGCTCGACCATCATCTTCCGCGAGATACTTCCGAACGCCATCGGGGTCGTGGTCGTGAATGCCTCGCTTCTGACGGCGCAGGCGATGCTGCTCGAAGCGGGTTTGAGCTATCTGGGCCTGGGAGACCCCAGCCTGGTGACCTGGGGACGGATGCTGTACGAGGCCCAGCCCTTTCTGCGCCAGGCCTGGTGGATGGCCGTGTATCCCGGTCTGGGCATCTTTCTTTCGGTCCTGACGCTCAACCTGCTGGGAGACGGCCTGAACGACGTGCTCAACCCCCGCTCCTCCGAGATTCACCGGACCGGACTATGAGCACGACGCCTGAAAACCGAAACGGTCTCCTGCGGGTCTCCGATCTGAGGACATACCTCGACGTCCCCTCCGGCGTGATCAAGGCCGTGGACGGCGTCTCGCTGGAAGTGAACCGCAAGGAGGCGGTTGCGCTGGTCGGTGAATCGGGTTCCGGGAAATCCATGACGGCTCTCACCATCATCCGGCTCCAGCCGGTCGTGGCCCGCATCCTCTCGGGCGAAATACTGCTGAACGACGTGGATCTCCTCACCCTGGATACGGCGAGCATGTGCGACCTGCGCGGGACGGAGATCGCCATGGTCTTTCAGGACCCCATGACCTATCTGAACCCCGTCATGCGGTCCGGCGCCCAGGTGGCGGAAGTGGTGCTGGAACACCAGGATGTCTCGAAGGGGGAGGCCCGCTCGCAGGTGCTCGATGCTTTCGAGCGCGTCGGCATCCCTTCCCCCCGGAGGGTGTATGACAGCTACCCCCATCAGTTGAGCGGCGGCATGCGCCAGCGGGTGCTCATCGCCATGGCCATCTCGTGCCGCCCGTCCCTGCTCATCGCCGATGAGCCCACCACGGCGCTGGACGTGACCATTCAGGCGCAAATCATGGACCTGCTTGCCCACCTCCGAGAGGAACTCCAGAACGCCCTGTTCCTGATCACCCACGATATCGGCCTGGTGGCGGAGCATTGCGACCGGATATACATCATGTACGCGGGCCAGATTGTGGAGCATGCCGACACCTTCACCCTGTTCGCCGAACCGAAGCATCCCTATACGGAGGGCCTCCTGCGTTCGACGCTCAGCCCCGACAAGCGGGTCGAGGTATTCGAGACCATCGAGGGGCAGGTGCCGAACCCGACGGACATGCCGTCGGGCTGCCGCTTCCATCCCCGCTGTCCCCACGTCAAAGACATCTGCCGCGAGGAGTCGCCGCCATCTCTCGATTTGGGGGAGGGTCGGATGGTGGCCTGCTGGCTTTATGAGTGAGCCCGTCTCCATGAACAATCCACTCCTGCAAGTACAAAGACTGACGAAGCACTTCCCGGTCGAAGGGGGATGGCTCCGGCCTCCCCGCCACGTGCACGCCGTGGACGACATCAGCTTCTCGCTCAAAGCCGGTGAGTCGTTCGCCCTGGTGGGTGAAAGCGGCTGCGGGAAAACGACGACGGCCCGCCTGCTGGCGAAGCTGGAAAAGCCTGACGACGGAAGCATCCTCTTCGATGAACAGGAAGTCGCGGAACTGAGCGGACCCGCCCTCAAGCAGTACAACCGCGACGTGCAGATGATTTTTCAGGACCCCTTCGAATCCCTGAATCCCAGGCGCACCGTGCGAGCCATCCTGCGCCAGCCCCTCCTCAACCATGACGCGGCGGAGAAAGGGGAGATCGATGAGACCGTCGTCGGGCTCCTGAACCAGGTGGGCATGGAGCCGGGCGAAATCTTCATGGACCGCTACCCGCACCAGCTCAGCGGCGGCCAGCGCCAGCGAATCGGCATCGCGCGGGCGCTCACGCTGAAGCCCAGGCTGGTGATCGCCGATGAGCCCGTCTCCTCGCTCGACATCTCCATCCGCGCCCAAATCCTGAACCTTCTGAAAGCCCTTCAGTCGCAACATGATCTCTCCTACCTCTTCATCACGCACGACCTGGGGGTGGTGCGCTCGGTCTGCGACAGGGTGGGGGTCATGTACCTGGGCGAGATCGTGGAGCTTGCGGCGGTGGAATCGCTCTTCACCACCCCGCTGCACCCTTACACGCAGGCGCTGCTCTCGGCCACGCCGGTGGCGGACCCGGTAAAGGCCAGGGAACGGCGGCGCATCATCCTCAAGGGAGAGGTTCCCTCCGCCCTCGACCCGCCGACCGGATGCCGCTTCCATACGCGTTGCCCCTACAGCGAGAAGCGCTGCGTGGAAGAGAAGCCGGCGCTGCGGGAGTTCCACCCCGGCCATACCGTGTCCTGTCATTTCGCAGGCGACGTCGGCATTAACGTAACCGCCGATTCATACACTTAGCTGCCGGGCTTTGGGGGGTAGGGGCGGTTCACGAACGGCCTCTATGGTTCCGGCGGGTGTGACTTTCGCCGAAATGACGGCGCTATGGGTCAACCGAGTCGGTGGTTTGCAGGGGCCGCATACTATGCGGCCCGGCCTTTTCGCCTCCAAATTAGGGTCGCATGGTATGCGACCCCTACAACAGACGGCAATTCCCCCGTATTTGGCCTTTTTCAACAGGCCGGACAAGGGGGGAGTAACGATATCCCGGAGGGTTTTTTTATGAAAGACGTACTCGAAAAGGTGATTTCACAGGGCCGGCGAACCGACGTGGTAAGCCTCCTTCAGGAACTCGTCCGGATTCCCAGCCCGACGGGAGAGGAAGAGGCTGTCCAGACCCTGGTGCAGGAACGATTCGCCGATGCCGGCCTCGAGGTGGAGGCGTTCGAGGCGAACCTGGAGGAGGTGCGGGAGCATCCGGCGTTCTCGGCCCCGCGCTCTTCGCTGGAGAGAGGTTATGCGGGCCGTCCGAACGTGATCGGCCGCATGCGGGGAGCGGGCGGCGGCAGGTCGCTCCTTCTCTTTTGTCACGCCGACACGGTGCCGCCCGGCCCGCGAAGCGCCTGGACCCGGGATCCCTTCGGCGGCGAGGTGGAGGGCAACCGGCTCTATGGACGGGGGTCGGGAGACGCCAAGTCGGGGCTGGCCGTCATGGTCGCGTGCGCCCGGGCCCTGAAAGCCGCCGGGGTGCGCCTCAAGGGGGATCTGACGCTCCTCTCCACCGTCGAGGAAGAAGAAGGCGGCGGCGGGGGCATGCTGGCATGCGTGCTCCGCGGCCTTCGTGCGGACGGCGCCGTTTACACGCACATGAAGCCGGGCGGACTCGGCGGCGTGGACATCGGCTCGGGCGGCGACGTGAGTTTCCGGATCACCGTGCCGGGACAGGCCGGGCACAAGGGTTCGGCGCACCTTTTCGTGAACGCCATCGGGAAAGCCGAATATATCCACGCCGCGCTCAGGGAGCTGGACGCGCAAAGAGGAGAGGCGGTGCGTGAACCGCTGGTGGAAAAGCGTTTCGAGATCAGCGGACTCGCGCCCCGCACGGTGAATCTCGTGGTGACCGTGATTCGCGCGGGCGTTTCCATCGGCCAGCTCCCGGCCGAATGCGTTCTGGAGGGCGTGGCGGGGGTGGCCCCGAGAGAGAGCCTCGATGAGGTGAAAAAACTGGTGGAAGACCACGTCGCGCGGGCCGCCGGGGCCGACCCGTGGCTTCGCGGGCATCCGCCCCGCCTGGAATGGACGGAGAGGCGCGCGGAGCCCTGCCTCACCGACCCCGGGCATCCGTTCGTCAAAACGGCGTTGTCCGTGGCCGAACGGGTGACGGGTCGCCCTTGCCAACGCCAGGCGCTGAACGGGACGACGGACATGCGGTTCCCGGTTCTCTACGGCGACACGCCCACCATCATGTTCGGAGGGGAGTGCCCGCGGGGCCATATCCCCGATGAATATACGCATATCGACGAACTGCAGCTCTCCGTCGACGGGCTGCTCCACCTGATACTCGAGTGGTGCGGCGCGGCGTGAGCGGGCGCGCGGCGCGTAATATCTCCCTCCCCGGTCGGGTCAAACGCTCATTCATCAATCGCGTTTGACTTCACCATGAGTAGCGGCGAAGCCGTGTATCGAGGGGCGCTCTCGACCGATGAGGGAGAAAAATTACTACCTCCTTGGGGGTTGTTGAAAAACCCCGAGAAGGGAGTTCTCGGTTTTTGTAGGGGCCGCATATATGCGGCCCTGCCTTTTCGCATTCAAAATGCGGGTCGCATATATGCGACCCCTACACACGTATTGACGTCCCGACCAAGGGGGGAGTGAACTTCAAAAGCGTGCGCGCAACCAAAATCGCTCCCCAGGGCTTTTTCAACAACCTCGTATGCGACCCCTACACAAACCTCCTTAGCCAGGGGGTAACAGCGATGTCCTCCGACAAAGACTTTTTCAACAACCCCCTTCGGGCAGGATTGTATATAATCCTCCGAACTATGGTTCCCCGATAACTGCGACGGGAGAAAGCGATGATTGAAAAACAGGCGGCGGTGGCTCCTGATTTTGCGGCTTTGCGGGATGAGTTCCCCGTCACCCGGAACTGGACCTATCTGGACCTCGCCAACAAGGCGCCCCTGCCCCGGTGCGCCCAGGACGCGATTCCGGATTTCCTGCGGGAGATGAACGAACTCGGCGTCCGGGAGGCCTTCTCCAAGGTCCGCGTGGAGGAGGTCCGCGCCTCGCTGGCTTCGCTGCTGGGCGTCGCGCCGGGGGCGATAGCGTTCATCAAGAATACGTCTGAGGGCATGAACATCGCCGCGCAGGCGCTGGACCTCCAGGCGGGAGACAACGTCATCCAGGCGGAAATGGATCATCCGAACCAGGTGTACGCCTGGAAGCGCCTGGAGGAAAGGGGCGTCGAACTCAAGTGGGTGCGAAACGGGGAGGGCTGCCCCCCGGTGGAGGCGTTCATCGAGGCGATGGACGGGCGAACGCGCGTCGTGGCGGTCTCCTACGTGACTTTCGGGACGGGCTGCCGGGTGGACCTGCCCGCCCTGGGCGCGGCCTGCCGCGAGCGCGATATCATATTGATGACGGATGCGATACAGGGAGTCGGAATCCTCTCGGCATCCTTGCCGGCCCTCGGGGCGGACATCGTGGTCTGCGGCGGGCACAAGGGATTGCTCGGCCTGCCGGGCACGGGCTTTCTCTATTGCCGCGAAGACCTGATTCCCGGGATGACGCCTCCCTTCTTCGCCCGCGCCAGCATGGTCCGCGAAGTGCTCGAGCGGATGGAGGTCGGGCTGGCCCCGGACGCCCACCGCTTCGAGATCGGGAATCAGAATTACCTGGGATTATGGGTGCTCGGCCGCTCGGTCGAGTTCCTGGCGGGGGTGGGGCTCGCGCAGGTCGAGGAGCGCGTGCGGGGGTTGACGACTTACCTGATGGAGCTGCTGGAGAGGCGGGGCGAGAAGATTCTGACGCCTCGCCCCTGGGAGGAGCGCGCCGCCATCGTGAGCATCGAATCGCCCGACCCGCCCAGGGCGGCGGCGCAACTGCGCGAGAAGAGAATTATCGCCAGCGCGCGCAACAACGCCCTTCGCTTCGCGCCGCATTTCTACAATACCGAAGAAGAAATCGAGCGGGTGGTCGGTCTGCTTTAGGGAAGATAGCAAACAATTCGATAAATTCAGATAAATTCACGGGGTTTTTGGATAAATTACCGTAAATTAACGAGGGGACATGCGGGGAGTTGCGGGGAATTGCATATCCCGGATGCGCGCAAATGCGGGCAAATGCGCGCGCGAAACCGGCGGAATTCGTGAATCATCCCGCGCGATGCGCCAGATGAACCTCTCCTCGATGTGGATATTCATCATAACTACGCTCGCCCGTAGCGGCGGCGGCGCCTGTCGATGTCCTCCAGCTTGCGCGAGAGCTTCTCGAGCGTCCGGTTGTCGCTCAGGTTCCCTTCGATGTGAATATGGTAGACGTGGGCCTCGCCTCCGCCCCCGCCCATCTCCTTTCGTATCGCGTCGCGGATGATGGGCCGCACGCCGCGCTGAAAGAAATCAATGGATTGCGGGTGGTTCACGTTCATGATGTGCTCGGGTCCCGCCTCGCCCACGAGCCTGAGCGCGGAGCGCTTGACGAAACGCCCCGCCGCGTCGCCTTCTTCGATGGGGAACGCCCCCAGGTAGGAAGAGTAGAGGCCTTGGCCGAAATACCGCTTCACCCCCTCCTGGGGCGAGATGCCCGCCTTCCCGGCTGCTCGCTGAATGAGCTGGAACGTGAGGCCTGCTTTTTCCAGCAAAGGAGGGTCCACGCTCATCCGGCCTTCGTAGACCGCCTTGGGAAGCGGGAGGAGCCGCGCTTCATCCGCCACGCCGGTCTTGCGGAATTTCTCCAGCGCGATGTACAGCCCGGCCGCCTGCGCGAGATTCGCTATCCCCCGGGTGAAGGGGGTGGACCTGTCCCTGAAGCCCTTGAAGCCCAGGAAGGAGAGCACCTGCTTGATGGCGCCCCCCTTGTTGAACAGGACGTCGGTGAGCAAAAAGGCGCCTGCCGCAGGACCGAAGGCGGCGAGGCCCGTGGCGCCCGCAAGCGCGGGGAGGGCGCCCGCGGCGTTGATGGCCAGATTCGCCCCAGTTTTCAGGGTTTTGGGTCCCTTGAGGAAGTCCAGCGCCGAAAAGGCGACCCGCAATGCCGCCGCCGCTTTCGTCGCCGCAATCCGCGCGGCCAGCGCGCCGCTCGCCTTTTCGCCCGCGGCGGTGGCGACCGCCGTGCCGCCGATCCGGTTCGCCGCCTCGAGTTCGGAGACGGACTGGAAAAGGCGTATGAGTCCCGCCTCGCCGCCGATTTTCGCCAGCGGCACCACGAGTTCCGGACCCGCCTCGCCGATCAGGCCCAGGGTGGGCTTTTTCACCAGACCGCCCTTGGAAAACCCGAATACGTTGAGCAGACCCTTGCCCAGATCGCCCAGCAGGTTCAGGCCCAGATCCTGGAGCGCACCAACTGCCGGTTTGATGAATTGCGTACTCGCCATCTCGGCGGCGGCGTTGCGCACCATGTTGATGGCATGGTTCTTCAGGTCGCTGAACAGGTCCTTGGCGCTGTCGATTTTGCCGGTGAGGGTGTCCGAGAAAAACCGGGTGAGCGATTTCTCGCTCGCTGAGGCGAAATCGTTCACCGCCCTTCCGGCTATCTGAAAAGAGGCGGGCAGGGAGGCGGCTTTCACCTTGACCTCGTCGAGTCCCCTCACGAGCGGGCCGGAGGCGAGCCGGGAGCCGGCTCGCTCCGCATTCCTCCACAGTGTATTCATCCCCTCGGCGGCTTCTGTGGAGGAGACGCCGACTGCATGGAGGCGTTCTGAGGACTGAACGAAGGTGCGGCTCGATTGTTGGAGCGCGCTTTGGGACACGCGCGTTTGCGCACTGAGTTTTGCCGTGGCGATTCTCGCCTGCCCCGCCGATTTCGTGAAACGATCGAGGACTTTCAGGCTGTTGCCTGAGTTCAGGTCGATTTTCTTTATCACCGAAATCTTGTGGACTTGCTCCGGCATGAAATTCCCCATTCATGAACGAGATGCTGGACGGGCTGCGCTACCGAACGCGCTAATCCGCCCAGGGGTTGATGAAATGCCACAGGTGGTTCGTGATGAGGCGCGGTTCGACCGCCGCGACGACGCACAAGACGGCGGCGGCCGAGAAAAGCGCCGCGAGAAGGTAAGGAATCATGGTTGACGCTCCTTGTTCATGCGCTCGTCGTGTCTGGCGAGCGCGGTTTCGACCTCACGCAGGCGGCGGAGTATTTGAGTAAAGGTTTTCGCGTCCTCGCGCGTTTTTTTCATGGAAATCGTTTTCAGTTCGCGGAACTTGAGATCGGCAATCGTTTTCGCCTCTCGCAGCCGGGTCTCCACTTCCTGGAAGCGGACGCGCGCGCCCGCGTTTTTCTCCAATAGCCAGGGATGACCCCGCTCTGCCATGTGGGACGCCAGACGCTTTTCCACGTTCACGATCTGGTTGTATAGCGGCGTATAGGCGGCCACCCCGAGGCCGGCGATGCTCAGGATGGACAGGAAAATCTGGAGACCTTTTCCGTTTCCCTCAGACGCCATCAGCGCACCGCATCGAAAGAAGATGCGGCTTCTTCGAGTTTGGAATCCAGAACCGCCAGGCTCGCGGCGGCGGCCGCATCCTGGGTGTCGCGCACGCATTCGTCGTAAATTTTCAGGAGGGAGGCGAGCTTGCCGAGCAGGGTCGCCCTCCGGCCCGCCCACTCGTCCACCACGCTTTGACCCGACGCGTAGCGCGCCGGATAGGCGTCTTTTCTGTTTTTGATGAGCAGGTACTCCGGTTTGGAGAGCTTCTTCGAATCTGCATCCTGCGCCCAGGCGTCAATGAGCCTGGTTTTTTCTTCGTACTCGGCCAGCTTGCCGCCCAGGGCGCTCACCGGTACGCCCACGATTCGCGCCTTGGCGCCGTTGAGCAACAGGTTGAGTTTCTCCTTCGCCTGATCCCGGTGGATTTGCGCCACGCCCTCGGGCGCGTGAGCGGCATGAGCGGCGAGAACAGCGTCTCGCTGCGCCCGGGTGCTCGAATCGGCCACGTTGATGACCCACGTGTCCCGGCCGGGGCCATGGACTTCAGGACGCGCGGATTCCGTCTCGCCGGGCCCGGGTTGCCAGTCGGCGTCAGGCGTCATGGTCGTCTTCAGCCGGTGCGCGCTGCCCAGGTAGAGATGTGCGAGACCGGCGGTTTCGAGTTCATCGCGGAAATGCGGGCCGATGGCTTTGGTCACTTCGATTTCCATGTCGGTCTCCTAAATCAAAACGACGCTTTGGAAGAGATAATCGCCAATGTTCAGGATGCTCGAACCCGCCACGCGAAAGACGAACGTGGAGTGAACCTCGGCGAGCGCCCCTGCGTATATTCGCGTGTTCGCAATTGCGAAGTTGTCTTTCTCGCTGTTCGACAGGCGGATGATCTCGACTTCCGGGTAGGCCTGCTCCGTTCCGCCAAACAGTTCGAGGTCCATGTCCAGGCCCACCAGACCCGCGATGCTCGTTGAATTCACCCAGCCCTGGCCGCCGGCTTCCTGGCGGATGACGTCATGGCCCGGCCACATCAGGATTTCGTGCGTGGCGACGGAGGTCCAGTTGGTCGACAGGGTGGTGGCGAGCGTTCCCCTGGACTGCGCGGCGTATTCCGCCTTGTTCCAGAAACTTCTGACATACACGTCGTTCGCGAGTACGAACTGGGATGAGGGGTCCGTTCTCGCGACCCCGACGAGGGTGCGGCTCTTATCGTCCGTTTTGTGCGCCAGCCCCGTGGCGGCGTCGAACGCCCAGCTTCCTGTCCCGTCGAATTCGAGCTTGATCTCTCCACCGTCGTCGTAGACGAAGACCGCATAGGAGTGATCCGCAGCGAGGTCCGCGTTCGTAATCGTGATTCCCCGCCATGGCAAATCCTCGTAATAGACGTCTCCCGACGCTTCATCGATGAAGGGCACGTGACAACCCGCCACGGGATTGACGACGGCGGGGTAGTAGGTGGAGCCCAGCGTCGGCTTGAACGCCAGGGTGGTGGCGTTCACGTAATCAAGCCTGCCCGCGCAATCGATGGGTTGCCTGTTGGCCCTGATTTTTCCGTCCGGGAACAGGGCGGCGAGGGCCAACCGGTCGATCACGCGGGCTTTCGTGGGGTGGTCGCCGCCGATGGCTTCTTCGGTGTAGCGGGCGGACAGATCGGCTCCGATGGGCATCGTGTTCTCCTTTATGCGTAGGTGGCGGCGTCGCGCTCGGCGCCCAGAAGCCGGCCGCCTTCGAGTGTTATGCTCCCGTCCAGAAGAGGGGAGGACGTCAGGAAAAAGCCGGTGTCCCGGATTTTGAGTTCCATGCCCTGTTCTCCCAGGTCGTAACTCACCTCGATAACCTCCCCGATCTGGTTCACGAGGGGTTCGAGTTTATTCGAGCGCATCCAGGGCACGCTGTACGCCAGATAGTCATCCGGTTCGATTTCGAGCGCTCTCAAGGAGTCATCCTCGATGGTGAGCATGCGGGTGGGTTCGTGATAGCGCGCCACGATGCGCGATTGAACCGTGGCGGCCACGCTCCCGCGCCGGACCCATTCGAGCCTGAGCGGGCTCTGAGGAGGTCGCCTGACGCCATAGAGCCGTTGGGAGGACCTGTTCCGGGAGGCGCTTCCGTCGTCGTGTTTGATGTAGCGCGCGCCCGGATAATCCCTCGCATAGAGCACCGGAACCTGATTGATGACGGTGTCGCGCGCCATCTCCGCCTCGATTCGCGACTGGCCGAAACGCGGCAGAACCTTTTGGGGCGACATGGCGGAAGGTTTCTCTCCCGCGATATGAATTTTCAGACGACCGAACGAGTCGATTTCGTACCGTCCGAGGAAATCGCCCAACAGAGAGGTGAGAACGTCGGCAGGCGCATGGTCGTCCAGAATGATCCCGCCTGCCCGGTAGCCGAGGGCCGTCGCGCTGGTTGCCGCACGCGAGAGGGCCTGCATGTCGAGGTCCTGTTCAGTGAATCCCCAGACGCTCGTCATCAGGTCATGAATCACCTCGGCGGGATTTTCGATGAGAGCGCCGCTGTCGTTTTTCCTGCCCTTGCATACGGCGGTCACGCGCCCCTTCGGCGGGTCTGCGAAAGCGGCCGTGGCGATGGCGCCTTTTGACTGGTAGTTCCTGGCGAGTTCCAGAGAATAGCTTTCCGGCTCGACGCGGCCATCATCGTCAAAAAGCGCGACGGCTCCCGATATCTCATGGGCGGCCACGCAGTAGACGCCGCCGTCGGCGGAGTCGATTTTCGGGAGCGCGTAGGCGCCCGCATTCTCGCGTGAAGGGATGGTCAAATCACCATAGATGATGGGGAGACTCTGGTCCTCGAATTCAGGGTTGGCGTATCTTGAAGCGCGCCCGATGTGGAATGAGTCCGAGAGCCGGACCGTCGTCGGGTCAGCCATTTAGTTGCCCTCGCATTCTATGGAGACCAGGTCGATGCGCTCGATGATCCGGCGAATGGTGAAGCTCCCGATCGAGAGAACGTCGGATATGTTTTGTCCTGAAAACCCGACGCGCACGTCGACCCTTCCGCCAATGAGCGGCTCTGTCGCAAGAATGCGGCTCATTCGCGGGTGGCCGTCCATGTCGGGAGCGTTGTTGACGGCTATCGTGAGGCCGGAGAGTTCCTTTTCTCTGAATATCTCGAGAATGGAGGGGCCTTGAAACGCGCCGAGAGAGAAGCGCCCGCCATCTTCCACCCAATCGTGAACGCCCAAGAGCACTTCCGCTCCCTCCCCCAGAAGGAGGGAGCCGTCGAGAATCCGCGAGCCGTCGAGGAAATATATGCTTCCTCCTTGCCCGATCAGGAAGTCGGGCACCTGCTTTCCGCAGAACACGCGCTTTCCGCCAGCGGTGGAGAGGTGATAGAGGACGAAGGCGGTTTTCCCCTCGTGTCCGGCGATGTCCGCAACCGCCTGGTCCGTGGCGCGTCTCATGCGAGTGTTTCCCTGAGCACGAGTTCGAAGGAGGAATCATCCGGCCCGATCTGCCGGGGCAAGAAGCCGCCCGCGAGGTGAGCGAGGACGATCGAAGCGGGGTCATCCACGTCCAGGTGAGCGAAGAACGGCTTGGCCCGCCGGGCATCGACGTCCTTCACCGCCCGATACATGGCGAGAAACGCTCTTCGCTGCGCATCCGATATGCGTTCGTAGGGAAGGGTGATTGTGCGGCCACGATTCAGGAGTACGGGACGCTCCGCCATACTTTCCGTGCGGCTTGTTTCCTCGAAGGATTCTTCTCCCACCACGTTTCCGAACCAGAAATGGTCGGCGGGCTCGAAAAAGCCGCCCAGATAGATTTCCGAGACTTCCAGATAGGCATCCTGGTCGGCGGCGCCTTCGGCCAGGAGGCGCCAGTGGTGATATGAACGCGGCGTAGTGTCGAAATAGTGGATGAGCGTGTCGCTGCGCCAGGTGAGCCTTTCATCGAGCGCGGGCGCGCGCCAGTCCGCGGACCTGTTCGCCTGAATCCGGAGACTGGCGCCGGGCGAGAAATTGTGGAGGTGGGCGATGAACACGTCGGGAGAGATCTGCGCGCCGAAATCAAGGACGAGCGACCATGGGTCTTCCGGCGGCGAGGCGCTTCTCATCTTCGTTGCGGGGTCGAGATCGTAAATTCTTCTTGGGGAATAAAAGCGGTTCGCCGTCGCCTGCCAATGATCTCCCAAGGCGAAAGCGGGTGAATCCGCCCCGTCCACGAAGCGGATCTTCACGCCTGAGTCCAGGGCGATATCCGTCAGCGCGGTGGGGATGTTCGAAGCTTCCCAGCCATTCGTTGTGGTTGAGGTCTTGCGCCACTTGAAACGGGCGCTTCCCACATCGCCCGGAGCCTCGATTTCGGCGAAATAGACTTCCTGGTCCTCTCCGGTGTAGGCGCCCGAGAAGATCATCGAGCCGCCCGCGCCCGCCACGCGGGGCACGCCCGCACCGACGAATCCCTTCTCCACGGAAGTGGCGGTGATGACTGTCTCGTCATCGATGAGATTTTGATACATGAAGCGATGCCCCATTCCAGTCTCCTTGGTGAGGGCTTCCGTTTCGGGAGAAGCGTTTCTCCCGTCGTGTTCTGGCATCACTCCGGCGCGAGGGGATGCCGAGGTCACCGAATATATGGGAACCGGAGTGGAGGGTTCGCCTCGCAAATGCGGGCAAATGCGCGGAAAAGAAGCATGGGATTAGTCGCAGGGATTCTTCCTGGAACGGAGTGAGCCATGAATTTCCGGAAGCGCTTTGGTTTTCCGGCACGCGCGCGATATGGAAACTTGAGAACCTGGGAAAATCTGCTATGATGAAGCCTCACCAGAATGATGGGGTTTCTGTCAGATCCCGCTGTTTTATGTGATATCCGCCTGATACTGCGAAAGGAATCGCGATGCGCAGGAGGGTGGCGCGTCTTTTCTCTCGATATGGCTCCATTCAAATATCCGGTAGTCGTTCTGCGAAATTTTGCGTAGTTGGCGTGTGCCTGGCGCTGGGCACCGGCGTGTATCTGAGTGTCCGCTCCGTCATGCCTCCTCCCCCGGTTACGTCCGAAAAAACTCCTGCAACCCGTGAGGCGCCTCAGGGCGAGCGAGCGCCCCAGAAGGTGAAAAAAGATGCCGCGCCGAACCGCGAGTTCGCCCACGCGCCACGGAATAAGATGCGCGAGAAACCCAAAGAAGATGCTTTGAAGAAAGCCTTTCGGGATCAGCCAATCATGAGTCCTCCGAATGAGGAAAGACTCACTACGGAAGCCGGCAAATTCTCAAAATCGGACACAGTCATCGGCGTGTTGATGGCGCATAAAGTGCCCCGTTCGGAAATTCAGAAAGTCCTGGATAGCGTCCGCAACAAACGTATTTTTTCGCGCATTCGGACGGGTCGGCGGTACGAAGTGAGAAAAAAAGATGGAGAATTTCATGAATTCGTTCTTCAAATCGACAACGAAAGTCGACTCATCATCTCGAGAACGCCGAACGGGACGATGACTGCCTCGAAAGAGGCGATACCCTATTCCATAGATGTCGTTCGCATTCAATCCCGCATCGAGAGTTCCTTGTACAAGGCCATAGCCGATGGCGGCGGCGCTCCCGTACTGGTGAACGAGCTGAGCGATATTTTTGCGTACGTCATTGATTTTCATAAGGATATACGGAGTGGAGACGAGGTGGAAGTCCTGGTCGAGCGAAAGCATTTAAGGGATGAATTCACCGGTTACGGGAGGATTCTGGCTGCTGAGTTCATTGTTGGAGACAGGCGGCACACAGCAGTGTATTTCAAGCACGCAGGCGGGAGGTATTACAACTTCGAGGGTGAATCGCTGAGGCGCGCCTTTTTGCGCTCTCCGCTTCGCTATACGCGAATCAGTTCGCGCTTCTCGAAGCGGCGCTTTCATCCCCTGCTCAAGCGCTACCGTCCCCACTTTGGCGTCGACTACGCCGCGCCCCGGGGTACGCCTGTACATGCGGTCGCCGACGGGGTCGTCGCCTGGGCGGGCCGCAAGCGGCAGGCCGGCAAGACGATAGAACTGCGCCATGGCGGGGGATATCGAACCGCGTATCTCCATCTGTATCGGTACGCGCGCGGGATTCGCGCGGGCAGAAGGGTTGTTCAGGGCGATGTGATTGGCTACGTGGGCTCCACGGGGTTGTCCACCGGCCCTCATCTGGACTACCGGCTCATCCGCCGAGGGCGGTATTTGGACCCCTTGAAGGCGGAGCTTCCCAAAGGTATGCCGCTTCCCAGTTCTCTGCGCCCGGCATTCAATAAGATCTTGGATGAGCGGCGAACGATGTTTGACAATTTACCCCTGCTCAAGGAAGTTCAGGCTTCGCCGGCGGCCCACGAGCCGTTCTCCAGCGACGCGGAAAAGCGAACATCACGTCTTTGAACTGAATACGAAACAAGGGAGAAGGTGCTCATGTTGATTCCCTTTGAGGGAGTTCTGCCCAAGGTTCATGAAACCGCCTGGTTGGCGGAGACCGCTGTGGTCATCGGCGACGTGGAGATCGGCGAGCACAGCAGCGTCTGGTACAACTGCGTTCTGCGCGGGGACCATATGCCCATCCGCGTGGGCAAGCGCACCAACATACAGGACGGCTCCATTCTGCACATCGAGAGCGGCAAATACGACTGCGTGTTGGGCGACGACATTACCGTGGGCCACATGGCTATCGTACATGGGTGCCATGTGGGAGACGGCGCCGTCATCGCGATGGGGGCCATCGTGCTGAACAACGCGAAGGTGGGCGCGGGCGCCGTCGTGGGAGCGGGCGCCGTCGTGCCCGAGAACAAGGTTATCGAGCCAGGCACCCTCTGGCTGGGCGCGCCTGCAAAATATGTTCGCGATCTGAGCGATGAGGAAATAGAGCGTTTCAAGAAAGCCGCCGTCTCCTACATGAACAACAAAGAACGTTTCAGAAATTCCTGACCGCGCCGGAAATCCTCTTTTATCATGTCTGATCAATCACGCGCCGACGCCTCGGCCCCGCTGGCTGCGGTGGTGGATTTGGGCACGAACGCGGCCCGGTTGGCGCTCGCCACGCTCGATGATGCGGGCAGGCTGGAATCGCGGGGCCGCTGGCGCGAGTTGATACGCCTGGGAGAGGGGGTTCGCGAAACGGGACTGCTCTCCGAAAGCGCGATGGAGAGAGGGCTCGCATGCCTTTCCCGGTTTGCGCAGATCATTCGTGAGCATCGCGTCCATCTCGTCGATGCCGTGGCTACGAGCGCATTGCGTGAGGCGCAAAACGCGGATGTATTCATATCGCGAGCCTTAGAGCTGGGGATTGCAATGCGCGTGATTCCGCCGGAAGAGGAAGCGCGCCTGGCGTTCGCGGGTGTTTTCGCCGGTGAGGGGCATAGGCCTGAGCGCGCGCTGGTGTTCGACGTCGGCGGAGGAAGCCTGGAGGTAATTCTCTCCGAGAGCGGCGAGGTTCGGGATATGGTGAGCCTTCCCGCCGGCGTGGTGTATCTGACGGAGCGTTACCTGAAAACAATGCCCACGCCGGAAGAGGAAGTGCAGGCTTGCTCCCTGGCGGTGGAGGCGATGTTGAGGGATGTTGATTTCGGCGAGGCGGCGTTGGCGGAAATCCCCTTTATCGGCTGCGGGGGCGTGGTGGCGCTGGCATGGTTTGTGACTGAAGGCGCACCGCCGGGTGGGCGCGTAGACGGGCTTTCGCTCCCTGGCGCTTTTTTCGAAGAATGGGTGGGTCGGTTCGCCGGGCTGACTTACGGGCAAAGGAGAGAGCTGCGCGGTTTCGAGTCGGGGAGGGAAGATGTAGCGCTCGCCGGGCTGATAGTCGTGCGCGCGCTGTTGCGGTGGGGACGCAAGAAGAAATTAGGCGTATCGACCGGCGGTGTTCGTGAGGGAAGGCTTTTGGAGTTGTTGGAGACAGGCGCGCAGGGTTGTTGAAATTGATTCAGAGGCGTGTGTAGATTCAATGAATCATAGGACACCCCGAAATTACCCCTTGCGCTTTGTTGTTTGACACGGCCTCTCCGCCTTTTTATATTTTAAAATCAGGCGTTATGGATAGGAGCCCGATGCGACCCTGTGTCGCAAAACGCCCCATCACGTGGCGCACTTCCTCTGGGGAAACGATATGGGGAAAATACTTCAATTTCCTCTCACTCAAATTCCGGATATTGGCCTGGATGTCGCTCTGGATTTGGAAATGGATGATTTGGAGGAAGATTGGTTCCGGGCTTCCAGTCTTAAGCTCATCGGCAAGTTGGAGAAAACAGGCTCTGATGAAGTGAGTTTCCAGGGCCGGTTGAGTGGTCGGTTTTTATTGGAATGTTCTCTTGGGCTGGCGGAATTTCTTCACTCGTTCAATGAGCCTCTGGCCGTCTATTTTTCGAGAATGCCGCAAGATTCCGGTTCAGAAGGTGAAGTTGAACTGAATGAAGAAGATCTCGAGGTCGCATACATCGAAAATGAAACGGTGGACTTGACGATGCCCGTTCGCGATCAAATCGGGCTGGCGATTCCCATTCAGCCCCGGTGTCCTGATAAATGCCTGGGGGAAGCGCCTGAAACTTGCCGGAAACTCGATGAGGGAGCTTCCGTCGGTGTAGGCGCGGGGTCGGATCCGCGCTGGGGGGCACTCAGGGGTTGGAAACCAGGGGACTCCCCATGAGTTTTGTATGGTTCGTATGTGTTGAATCCCAAATTTGAAATATGTGGTAGTATGTGGTGTTTCTGTTTTCGGGCATGAGGCCGAGAGGGCATCGGCGGGAATTGCTCGGGTTTAACGAATTATTGTGAAAGGAGTGCGGTGCTGTGGGGCTTCCCAAACGTCGGCACTCGCAGGCGCGAGGCCGCAAAAGAAGAACACATTATAAGGTAGCGAAACCGTCGATTGCGATTTGCTCGAATTGCAATAATCCGGTGCTGCCCCACCGGGTGTGCAATGTCTGCGGGTATTACAAGGGGCAAAAAGTTTTAGAAGTGAAGGTATAATATTAACGCTGGAAGAGATTATGAAAATAGCGATAGATGCCATGGGGGGAGACAACGCGCCTTCGGCAATCATTGAAGGAGCGTTCGACGCGCATCGAGAAGAGGGTATCGAATCCATCCTGGTGGGTTCGCCGGAGCGGATCGAGGCGGAACTCAAACGCCTCGGAGCTTCCAAGGACACCTTCGATATTCGCTCGGCGAGCCAAGTCATCGGCATGGGTGAATCGCCCACGAAGTCGGTGAAGTCCAAGCCGGATTCATCCATGCACGTCGCTCTTCAGTTGGTCAAGGACGGAGAGGCGCAGGCGGTGTTCAGCGCAGGAGACACCGGAGGCGCCTTCGCCACGGGTCTGGCCGTTTTGCAGCGTATGCCGGGGGTTCAGCGGCCCGCCATCGCTGCTCTGATCCCCACCCTCAAAGGATTTTCCGTCATGCTGGACGTGGGAGCGAATCTGACCCCGCGAGCGCAGCACTTGTTCCAATTCGGCGTTATGGGCTCGGTCTATACCGAGGAGGTGTTCAAGAAACCTGCGCCCACGGTGGGACTGTTGAACGTGGGGGGAGAGGATTCCAAAGGAACCGACGTACTCAAGGCGGTCCATGAAATTTTTGTGAAAAGCGATTTGAATTTTGTGGGCAATGTAGAGGGAAGCACTATTTTCCAGGGCGACACGGACGTGGTTGTGTGCGACGGGTTCGCCGGAAACGTGGCTTTGAAGGTGAGCGAGAGTCTCAGTGAAATGCTGACGACGCTGCTCAGAGAGGAAATTGTCGGTTCGGTGCGCAGCAAGATCGGATATATGTTTTTGCAAAACGGGCTGAAATCCATGCGTCAGAGAACCGATTATTCCGAATACGGGGCGGCGCCATTGCTGGGATTGGGCGGAATTTGTACAATTGGACATGGCCGCAGCAACTCAAAGGCCGTGAAGAACGCCATCCGAACGACAGCGAGTATCGTCAAGGTTGATCTGAATGAGAAGATACAAAAAGAGATTGACAAGCATATCTCCATACAGCGCAGCGGAGATGTCGGCTGGCGTTTATGGAATCAGATACGAACGGGCATTTTTTACGAAAAGGTAACGGGCGACGAGAAACAGAATGGCGATGAAGAAGAAAATCAGCCCTCTTGATATCTGAGCCGGTTTTCGACTACGATCACTCTCTGGCAGTAACCTCGCCCGAATAGGGGTTCATATTGTGACCCACTCCGTCATCCTGGGGACGGGCTCTTACGTTCCTGAAAGAGTTCTCTCGAACGCCGAGCTGGAAAAGATGGTCGATACCAGCGACCAATGGATTCGCGAGAGAACGGGAATCAGCGAGCGGCGTGTGGCGAAGCCTGATGAAGCAACTTCCCACTTGTCGATTCATGCCGCCAATCAGGCGCTTGAAGCCGCGGGTTTGGGGCCTGAGGAAATCGACCTCATTATCGTAACAACTCTCACGCCGGACACAATGTGTCCGGCTGCGGCTTGCTGGCTTCAGTCTCATATCGGCGCGCATCGGGCCGCTGCGTTTGACTTGAACGCGGCGTGCACGGGTTTCGTCTACGGTCTGCAGGCGGCGGACGCCTACATTCGCTCAGGCATGA
The DNA here is from genome assembly GCA_002238965.1 of Nitrospinae bacterium bin107. GTDB lineage: Bacteria > UBA8248 > UBA8248 > UBA8248 > UBA8248 > Bin107. The sequence continues at coordinate 30,275 of MPNJ01000009.1, forward strand.
TGAAAAAAATACTTTTGGTTTCCGCCGACGTGATGACGCGTATGACGAACTGGGAGGACAGGGGTACCTGCGTGTTGTGGGGCGATGGAGCCGGCGCCGTCGTTGTGGGGGCGTCGGAGAATGGGCGAAGAGGCGTTTTGGATTCCAGGGTGTATAGCGACGGAAATGCAGGAGAACTTATTATGGTTCCAGGCGGTGGGTCGAAATTCGCCCCGTTCACTGCGGACGACGTACACAACAAAGAGCATTTATTGCAGATGAAAGGGCAAGAGACGTTCAAGACGGCTGTGCGCTATTTCCTGGAAGTTTGCAAGGAAACGCTGGAGCGAAGCGGCCTCACATTGGATGACGTGGATGTTTTTATCCCGCATCAGGCGAATCTGCGAATTATCGAAGCCGTGGCGAAACGACTTGAATTGTCGATGGATAAGGTGATTATCACGATCAACAAATATGGCAATATGTCCGCGGCCACCATCCCGGTTGCGCTGGATGAAACGGTGAGGGAGGGAAGAATTCGAAGCGGAGATAATGTGCTCATGGCCGCTTTCGGCGGAGGCCTCACATGGGGTGCGGCTTTGGTCGAATGGAATTGAAGAAATGAACGCCCGGAATTGTTTTGCTTCACCCCCCGCCCTGTTTTACTCGCGAGTATAATTGATTCAAGCATTGCCGTTCATGCCATAGGTAAGGGTTGCTAGATGGCTGTGAAAATTGCGTTTTTGTTTCCAGGACAAGGTTCGCAGTATGTCGGCATGGGCAAAGAGTTTTATGATGAGTATCCATTTGCCCGGGAAGCCTACGAGCGGGCGAGTGATATTCTGGAATGGGACCTCGCCAGACTCAGCTTTGAGGGTCCCAAGTCGGAATTGACGCTTACCTGTCACACCCAGCCCGCAATTCTCGTTCATAGTCATATTGCATGCGCCCTGTTGCGTGAGTGCGGATTCAGTCCTTCTCTCGCCTTGGGGCATAGCCTGGGGGAATACTCCGCTCTCATGGCGGCCGGGGCCTTCGATTTTCAGGCGGGCGTTGAATTGGTGAAGAAAAGAGGCCGCTTCATGCACGAGGCCGTTCCTGAGCGGGGCGGCGCCATGGCGGCCTTGCTCGGCATAGAGAGAGAAGCGGCTGAGGCCATATGCGGGGAAGTGGAAGGCGTGGTAGAGGTTGCAAATTATAATGCCCCCGGCCAATATGTCTTGTCGGGAGATAAGGATGCGGTGGAATCCGCCGCTCGTTTGGCGACAGAAAAAGGAGCCAGAAAGGCTGTCATGCTTCCGGTGGGAGCGCCCTTCCATTGTTCCTTGCTAAGTGAAGCTGCGGAGCGGATGAGTGAGATCCTCGATGGAACGGAGATAGACGATCCTTCAATCCCCGTCTACGCGAACGTGACCGCTCAACCCGTTCAGGAGGGAAGACAAGTAAGAGAGTTGCTCAAGCGGCAGATTCGCTCCGCTGTGCGCTGGGAAGACGCTGTGCGCGCGGCTGGTGAGGAAAAACCCGATGTGATGGTTGAGTTAGGTCCCGGGAAGGTGCTCTCTGGTTTGAACAGGCGGATATTGAAGGAAATCCCGGTACATAATGTGGAAGATATGCAGAGTCTGGAGAAAACTGTTTCGGCCTTGGGAGAGTTCAACTGAATCTCATCCCCGTGTATGATGGCTGATGAGGACATTGATAGGAAAATAAAAAAGCGAGTTATAGAATTCGGATGAAAGCCCCGCAGATGTGTAAATGTGTATGGGGTCAGAATTCTTGTCGAAAGGACGACCCAATACCGGTTATATAAAAAGATTTTCGGAGGAATTGGCGTGACAGATGATATCAAAGCACAAATAAAAGAAATCATTGTTGAACAGTTGAGCGTGGAGCCTGAAAAGGTGGTGCCGGAAGCTTCATTTACCGATGATCTGGGGGCGGACTCGCTGGATACCGTAGAGCTCGTCATGGCGTTTGAGGAGAAATTCGGCATCGAAATACCTGATGAAGAAGCGGAAAAAATTTCCAAGGTTCAGGATGCGTATGACTATATCGGCAAGGTACCTGGAGATTAGAAAAACCTCGTTGGTATGCAAATCTGAAGAGGAAGCATGAATAATCAAGGTTTGGTGAAGTCGGATGTTCGAGTGGTCGTCACCGGGATCGGAATGCTTACGCCGCTGGGCTTGTCGGTGGAGGAAAACTGGGAAGCCTTGATGCAGGGCCGCTCGGGCATCGGCAAAGTATCCCGATTTTCCCCGGACCGCCTGTCGTCCCGCATCTGCGGCGAAATAAAAGGTTTCGAGCCCGAGAATTATGTTTCCCGCAAAGAACTCAAGAAGATGGATACTTTCATCCAGTACGTTCTTGCGGCCTCTCAAATGGCCTTCGATGATGCTGAACTGGAAGTTCCCGACACGGAAATGGCGCCGCGATACGGCACCATCATCGGAGTGGGTTTGGGCGGTTTGCCCGCCATCGAGGCCAACAAGGAATTAATACAAGTCAAAGAGCCGACGCGCATCAGTCCTTTCTTCATCCCCATGTTGCTGGGCAACTTGGCCGCCGGCCAGGTTTCGATGCGCTGGGGATTAAAAGGGCCGAACATCTGCACCACCACGGCGTGCGCATCCGGGAATCACGCTATCGGGGACGCGATGAAGTGCATTCAGCGTGGCCTGGTGGATGTCATGGTGGCCGGCGGCAGTGAGTCTTGCATCACGGAGTTGGCTATGGCGGGATTTTGCGCGATGCGAGCGCTCAGCACGCGAAACGATGACCCCGAGAGGGCGAGTCGTCCCTTTGATACGGACAGGGATGGATTCGTCATGGCGGAGGGGGCCGGCGTCATGATCCTGGAACGCTATGAACATGCCGTGGCGCGGGGCGCGAAAATTTACGCCGAACTCAGTGGTTACGGACTCACTTCCGACGCCCATCACATCACCTCACCGGACCCTGGCGGTGACGGGGCAGCCCGCTGCATGGACATGGCTCTGGATGATGCGGGACTAGGGCCTGAGGAGGTGGATTACATCAACGCGCATGGTACATCCACCGGTGCGGGAGACAGACTCGAAACGACAGCCATCAAAAGAACATTTGGCGAGCATGCCTACAAACTGAGTGTCAGTTCCACGAAATCTATGACCGGGCATCTTCTGGGCGCGGCGGGAGGTGTGGAATCGATTTTCACTATCTTGGCGCTCAAGAACCAGTGGATTCCTCCCACAATTAACCTGGACGCTCCAGATCCGGAGTGCGATCTCGACTATGTGCCCAACTCTGCCCGGAAAGCGGACATCGGCTGTGCCATCACAAACTCGTTCGGCTTCGGGGGAACCAACGCGTCGCTCTTATTCAAGAAAAGCCACGCAGCTTAGGAAAAGAGGTTTCCCCAGCCACAGCAACGGGAAAGTCTCCGGTTTCGGTGCAAGAGGTGTTACCTTGGCCGAAGTCGAGGCCCAGATTGGTTATTCGTTTTCGGACAAGGAACTCCTCGTCCGGGCCCTGACGCACCGCTCTTATTCTCAAGAAAGTTCAACACCCACGCTTGATAATGAGCGACTGGAATTTTTGGGCGATGCCGTCTTGCAACTTATCGTGACAGAAAAGCTCTGGAAGGATTTTCCGACGGATGATGAAGGTGTTTTGACCCATATGCGTTCGGAACGGGTGAATGGCCGCTCTTTGGCGGGAATTTTCAGGTGCCGGGGGATGGGCAATTTCCTTCGTTTGGGTAAAGGCGAGGAGAAAACGGGCGGTCGACAAAAGCCCTCCATCCAGGCGGGCGCTGTCGAAGCACTGGTCGGCGCCATATATCTCGATGCCGGGTACACCTGTTGCGTGCAGTGGGCGGAATCATGGTTCTGGTCTGCGGGTTTGGATGAAAAAAAAGTCCTATCCCAGGATTTCAAGAGCCAACTTCAGCGGTTGGCTCAAAAAAATGGAAATAAGCCCCCCGGTTATCGTCTTGTTCGAGAGAGTGGTCCCGAGCACGAGAAAGAATTTGAAGTCGAAGTTCGCCTTGGTCGCAAGGTGCTGGGACGAGGGCAAGGAACGACTAAAAAGGCGGCCGAGCAAGTAGCTGCGAAAGAAGCAGTTCATAAGATGGAGAAAGCCTAGCGACCGTGAATTCCCAGAATGCGATATTTTTACTTTACGAATGTCGGGGAATTCTGGTAAGTTATTGATTCCTACCGCCATGGTAGTGTCTTACACCGCCCCCTTAAAATGAAGTTCATCCGCCCGCCGAGGTGTTGAATTGCGATTCCAACGCTTGGAGATGCAGGGGTTCAAGTCCTTCGTCGAAAAGACCGTAATCGAAATTGGCGAGGGCCTTACGGCTGTGGTCGGGCCCAACGGATGCGGCAAAAGCAATGTGTGTGATGCCGTTCGTTGGGTTCTGGGTGAACAGGCTCCTAAAAACATGCGCTCGAAGAAGATGGAGGATGTCATCTTCAACGGCAGCGCCGAGCGCAAGCAACTCGGCATGTCCGAAGTTTCGCTTACCGTCACCGACCTCAAAGGCGTGGTGACCTCTCCAACATTCAAAGATTTTGACGAGGTGGTGGTCACACGCCGCTTGTATCGCTCAGGAGAAAGTGAATACCTCATCAATCGCAATCCCTGTCGCCTCAAAGACATCGTCGATTTGTTTCTCGATACCGGTGTTTCTCTCGATACTTTCTCCATCGTAGAGCAGGGCAAGATAGAAACTCTCGTGAACGCGAGGCCCATGGACAGGCGAGTTCTGATCGAGGAAGCCGCCGGTATCATGAAATACAAGAGCAGGCGAAACGAAGCGTTGCGCAAACTGGAGCTTGCGCAGGCGAATCTGCTTCGTGTGGCCGACATCATGCGCGAGAAGGAATCCCGTCTCCGCTCTTTGCGCCGCCAGGCGAGAAAAGCGACTTTTCATAAGGAATATCAAACCGAAGTTGCGGATTTGTCCCAAAGAATCATGGTTCTCGACTACCTCAAGCATGTGGATAAACTTGTTCCGGCGGAAAAAGCGTATGCTCGCATCAAAGAAGAAGAGCAGGCGGTGTCGGCGAAATTGTCTTCTTTGGAAGCCGATAGGGAGCGCGGGCGAATTTTGCTGAGGGAGCGTACAGAGGCTTTGGTGGAATCCCGCCAACGTGCGACGAAATTGGAAGGGAGCCTTGAGCGCCTGGAGACTCGAGTCGAGATGCTAAAGAGCCATCTGTCGGAACTCGACATGGATGATGAGCGCCGTGCGGAGGAAATCCAGACTCTCGACGTTGAAATCACAACCTTTGAAAATGAAAGAGTCGAGCTTGTCTCAACCCTCGATATGCTTACGGAGCAATCGTGCGTTGCGCGTCAGGAATATGACGTCAGCGCGGCGGAGTTGGCCGCCGTTCGCGAGAACCTGAAAGAATTCGAACGGGTGCTTGATGAGGCCAGACGCTCTCAAGAGGGAGAAAGAGAGCGCTTGAGTGCGGCGCGTCAGCAAGTCGCCTCGGTTGAGTCGAGGCGTGAAGGACTGGCTGAATCCATGGAAAAAACCGGCAACGAGATTCAGGAGGTCAAGCGCCAGCTCGAATCGGCCCAAACCGACGTAGATGGTGCGAAAAGCCGGTTGGAATCGCTGGTTGCGGCTGAAGGCCAGGCGAAACTGGAACTTGGGCAGGCGATATCCGAGTGTGCGCGGACTTCCGAGTTTTCGACCTGCCATGAAGAATCCGTGGCTGGAACGAAAGAATCGTTGATGGAAGCGAAATCCGGCCTCTCCGCCTTAGAGGGTGTCTTGGGTTCCGAGGGGAGCGCATTCTCGGATTCGGAAGCGTTCAGATCCTGTGGCGCTCAAGTTCTGGCGTCTTTTTCCGAAGTCATTCGTGTAGACCCTGAATTTGAAAAAGCCATCGAAACGGCCCTTGGGGACAAGTTGCTGGGCGTGGTCGTGAATACACCTGGCGACGCGGTAGATGCGGTTCGTGCGCTGATGAGTTCGGAAGCCGGGCGAGGCGTAGCCATGCCAATTGAAGTCGGTGCTCAGCCAGGCGCCGTTGTCCCGTTGGGAGAGGGTGTTCTCGGTGCGGCGACGGATTTTGTTCGTTGTGACATGAGTTATCGTCACCTTGCCCAGTCGCTGCTCGGGAATGTTGTTGTGGTGGAAGATATCGATGCGGCGCAGGCGGCATGGTGCAACGGTCCTCAAGGCATCGTTTGCGTGACTTTAAATGGAGAAATTATTCATGCGAATGGTGTGGTGGAAGGCGGTTTGACCCGGAACGAGGGCGTTTTAGAGCGTTCGAGAAGGTGTGAGGAATTTCGATTGAAGGTTGAATGTTTTGAGGAGCAACTTCGTGAACTGGAGCCGATTTCTCAAAAATTGAGCGGACAACTCACGAAAGCGGAGCAAAGAAGCCGCCGTGCGACCGAGGCGTATCAACGGGCTGAGGTGATGCGCGTGGAGGCGGAGGGAGCCCTCCGGGCAGGGGAAGGCAGGCACGAGGAATTCAAAACACGGCTGTCCACACTCGAAGCTGCGCAAAAGCAAATCCGCGGGGAGCAGATGCGTCTCAAGGAGGATCTCCAGACGGTCAAAGACGAGAGCCTTTGTCTGGAAGAAACGATTCAGGAATTCACCTTGCGTATCCACGAAATCGAGAAAAAGGTGAGCGGCGCCAGCCTGCGGTACCTGGAGGTTGAAGCGCGTGTGACCGACAAGAAAGTCGCCTTGACGGAAATCAACGGACAGGTGGCTGGCGGCCAGGCCGAAGTCCAGCGGATAGAGGATGGGATATCTCAGAATGCGGCTCGCAAGATTCGCAGAGAAGGAGAACAGCGCGAATCGAGAGAAAAAAGAGAGCGTCTGAAAGAAAACCTCGCGCAGAGCGAAGAGGGAATACTCGCTCTTCAGGATGAAAAAGCCGATGTAACAGCCGAGTTGGCGGATCGTGATCGCGTTTTACAGGAAATGCAATCGCACGATGAGGAGCTGGGCGATTCGATTCGCGATGTGAAAACGAGAGCCTCTGTTCTGACCGATGAAGTGGGAGCGGCGGCGGAGCGGCGGACGACGCTTCGCGTGCAACGAGAATCTTTGGTGAATTCCGCCGAAGCGGAATATCAGGTCAATCTCGAGGAGACGGCAGAGAGCCTGCGGGAAGAACTTCCCCAGTACCAGGAGATTTTGAACCGCCTGGAGATGCTGACCCAAAGGCTTTCCCGGATGGGAGAGGTGAATCCTCTCGCCGCGCAGGAATACGATGAAATCAACCAGGAATATGTGTTCCTGCAGGAACAACAGCTTGATCTCGAAAACTCAATCGCCGATCTCCACGCTACGATCGAGAAGTTGAACAAGACGACAAAGTCCCGCTTCCTGGCGGCGTACGAGGAGGTGGGTAAGGCCTTTTCGGACATTTTCGGACGTCTTTTCCAGGGAGGGGAAGCACGCATGTTCCTGCTCGATCCGGATGACCCTCTGGAGACGGGCGTCGACATTGAGGTGAGACCGCCGGGCAAGCGTCCTTCGAACATTATGCTCCTCTCCGCCGGGGAGAAAGCGCTCACCGCGATTTCCCTGTTATTCGCGGTCTTCAGCGTTCGGCCGAGTCCGTTTTGTATCCTCGACGAGGTGGACGCCACCCTCGATGACGTCAACGTCGGGCGTTTTCGCGAAGTGCTGGCCGAACTTGAGGATAGAAGCCAGTTCATCATCATCACCCATAATAAAAAGACGATGGCGTACGCAAATCAGCTCTACGGCGTTACGCAAAGGGAAAAAGGTGTTTCAGAAATCGTCTCGGTAAAGTTGAACCGCGAGGATGAGAGGGTCAATGGCGTAGGAGAAGCGGTGCTGGAATCGAGTGTGTAGCATCGTTCGTATATTCACGACAGGTTTTGTTGAAGATAACCCCGGCGCTCTGTCGCCGGGGTTGGTTTTGTCTGGCGGAGATTGGGGAAATACCATTGATGTCTGGTTCTGGAAGGCAGATGAATTCAGATAGGGGTAATGGCGCAAGAGGCTGGTTTGGCAGATTGCGCGATGGCCTCTCGAAAACGAGGGGTGGTTTTCTCGCTCAGGTGAAGGGTTTGGTCGCAGGACGCATCGATGAGAATACGCTCGAGGAGCTGGAAGAAGTTCTTTACATGGCGGATATGGGTCCCGCTCTCGTCGAGTCGCTGCTGGGGAAATTGAAGGCGGGCGAAGGCGCGGGGTCGGATGCGCAGACGCGCGTTAAGGAAATCATGCGCTATTGCCTTGAAAACCCTGAATCTCCGCCTGCGTTTACGCCGCAGGACCCTGCTGCGGAGGAGCCCAGAATCATTATTCTGGTGGGTGTCAACGGCGTGGGCAAGACGACGACGGCCGGCAAGCTCGCATCGCGGTTTTCTGCCGAAAATCTTAAGATCATGCTCGCGGCAGGGGATACGTTCCGGGCCGCAGCCGGTGAGCAGTTGACGGTATGGGCCGAGCGGAGCGGATGCGAAATCGTCCGCCACAGGGAAGGAGCGGATTCCTCCGCCGTGGTGTATGACGCCGTACAGGCGGCGAAGGCGCGCGGCGTCGATGTATTGCTCGTGGATACGGCGGGACGCTTGCACACGAAGCACAACCTCATGGAGGAATTAAAGAAGCTCAGGCGCGTAACGCAGCGCCTCGTCGATACGGCCCCCCATGAGGTGCTGCTCGTATTGGACGCGACGTCCGGGCAGAACGTCCTCTCCCAGGTACGTGAATTCGGCCCGGCCCTGGGCGTAACGGGCCTCGTGCTCACCAAGCTGGACGCAACGGCCAAGGGCGGCGTGGCGTTGGGCGCGACTTATGAAAGCGGCATACCGATAAGATATGTGGGCGTGGGCGAATCGGTGGAAGACCTGCTTGATTTCGACCCGGATGCTTTTATCGAGGCGATTTTCGGCGAGTAGCGTCGCGCCCGCCCGTCCGGGGCAGCGACTCCCCGCATTTCCGCGCATTTGCCGTTATCTCGAGATGCGCCGGTCATGGCAGTATTCCCCTGCGCCGCATTTCGGCGACGTCTTTTCCCCCAAATTTAATTTACGGAAATTTATCGAATTACCCCGTGAATTTATCTGAATTTATCGAAATTTTCGGAAATTAAACGCGAGCGATGAGCGAGTGTTTGACCCGACCGATGAGGAAGGGTTTTCGAGTCTCGAACGTGGCGATGCGCTTCGCTATCCTACGCGCGCTCTCCTCTCTTCGCGTCACCGCAAATGCGGGCAAATGCGCCTTCGCCGCGATGTGGGTGATCTCGATAAATCGTCCTGGCCGGGGGTCCGATTCGGATGATTCTGGAAAAGATGCAATAAAGGCCGGGCGCCGATGCGTTCGGAATCCCTGTAGCTGAAGTTCGCGAGGCAGGTTTCTCCTCACCTGGTTTTCGACCGTCCTCTCCGGCGCGCTAACCATTCCCGACGACGACCAGCAGGTCCTTGGTGTCGACCGTGGTGCCGGCCGGCGCCACGACCTTCTCGACGACGCCGCCGCGCTCGGCGCGGATCACGGTTTCCATCTTCATCGCCTCGATCGCCACCAGCACGTCGCCCTCATCGACCGCGTCGCCCTCATGGAAGAACACCTTGGTCACCATGCCCGGCATCGGCGCGCCGACGTGGCCGGGGTCGCCTTCCTCGGCCTTGGGCAGCGCCGTGACCGCGGCGGCGGCGCTGCGGTCGGCGACCCGCACCGTCCGGGGCTGCCCGTTCAACTCGAAGAAGACCGTGCATTCACCCTTGCTGTCGGTCTCGCTGCGCGCGACGTAGCGGATGAACAGGGTGCGCCCGCGCTCGATGTCGACGGCGATCTCCTCGTCCGGCTCCATGCCGTAGAAATAAACAGGCGTCGGCAGCACGCTCACGTCGCTGTATTGGCGCCGCGCCGTCGCGTATTCGGTGAACACCTGCGGGTACATGAGCCAGGAGGCGAACTCGGCGTCGCTGATGGGGCGCTGGGCGCCTTTTTCGGCTTCCTCGCGCCCTGCGTCGAGATCGGCGTCGGGCAGCACCGAGCCGGGCCGCACGGTAATCGGCTCCCTGTCTTTGAGTATCTTCTCCTGCAGGGCGCGCGGGAAGCCGCCGTGCGGCTGCCCCAGCTCGCCGGCGAACAGCGAGACCACCGATTCGGGAAAGGCGATCTCGCGCTCGGGGTCGGCCACGTCTTCGGGCGTCAGCCCGCCCGTCACCATCATCAGCGCCATGTCGCCCACCACCTTGGAGGAGGGCGTCACCTTCACGATGTCGCCGAACATGCGGTTGACCTCGGCAAAGGCCCGCGAGACCTCCGGCCAGCGCTGGTTGTCGATGCCAAGTGCGCGCGCCTGCTCGCGCAGGTTGGTGTACTGCCCGCCCGGAATTCCGTGGTTGTAGACGTCTGAGGTGCCCGCGCGGAAATCGCTCTCGAAGGCGCGGTAGAGGTTCCGCACCTGCTCCCAGTAGGTGGAGAGCGTCATCACAGTATCGGGGTCGAATCCGGGGTCGCGCGGTGAGTGGCGCAAGGCCGCGGTTATCGAGCCGAAGCTCGGCTGCGAGGTGAGCCCGCTCATCGAATCCATCGCCGCGTCCACGGCGTCGACCCCGGCCTCCACGGCGGCGAGCACGCTTGCCGCGGAGATCCCGCTGGTGTCGTGGGTGTGGTAGTGGATGGGGATGCCGATCTCTTCTTTCAGGGTTTCGACGAGCATCTTGGCCGCCGCCGGCTTGCAAAGGCCCGCCATGTCCTTGAGCCCCAGGATGTGGGCGCCCGCGGCCTCGAGTTCGCGGGCGAGCGCGACGTAGTATTTGAGGTCGTACTTCGTGAGGCCCGGGTCGGTGATGTCGCCGGTGTAGCAGATCGCCGCCTCGCAGAGCTTGCCGGTCTCCAGCACCGCGTCCATCGCCGGGCGCATGTTCTTGACCCAGTTGAGCGAATCGAAGATGCGGAAAATGTCGATGCCGTTCTCGGCCGATTGCTGTACGAAATAGCGCACCACGTTGTCGGGGTAGGTGGTGTAGCCGACGCCGTTCGACGCGCGCAGCAGCATCTGGGTCAGCAGGTTGGGCATCGCGGCGCGCAGCCGTTCGAGCGTCGCCCAGGGACATTCGCCCAGAAAGCGCATCGCCACGTCGAAGGTGGCGCCGCCCCAGCACTCGACCGAGAAAAGCCGGGGCAGCATCCGCGCATAGAACGGCGCGACGGCGACCAGGTCGTAGCTCCGCACCCGCGTCGCCAGCAGCGACTGGTGCGCGTCCCGGAACGTGGTGTCGGTCATCAGCACCCGGTCCTGCTCGAGCATCCACTGCGCGAAACGCTCGGGGCCGAGTTCGTCGAGCAACTGGCGCGTGCCGTCCTGGATTTCGGCGCCGGGAGCCTCGGGCGCGCTCGGCGTCTGGTGCGTCGGCGGCTTGGCCCGGCCCTCGACGGCGCCGTTGCCGTTGACGATCACTTCTCCCAGATAGCGCAGCAGCCGGGTCGCGCGGTCCCGCCTGTATTCGAAGCGGAACAGCTCCGGCGTCTCATCCACGAAGCGCGTCGTGCAGGCGCCCTCGATGAACTGCGGATGGCTGATGACGTTGTCGAGAAAGGCGAGGTTGGTGGCGACGCCCCGGATGCGGAATTCGACGATCGCCCGCTTCATCCGCCGCATCGCCTCTTCGAACGTCGGCGCCCAGGCCGTCACCTTCTCCAGCAGCGAGTCGTAGAACGGCGTGATCCGCGCGCCGGAATAGGCGGTGCCGCCGTCCAGGCGTATGCCGAAGCCCGTGGCGCCGCGATAGTTGGTGAGCACGCCGTAATCCGGAATAAAGTTGTTTTCCGGGTCCTCGGTGGTCACCCGGCATTGCATGGCGTGGCCGTTCACCCGAATCTCGTCCTGACCGGGGATTCCGCTCTCGGGCGCGCCGATGGCGGTCCCGTCTGCGATGCGTATCTGCGCCTTCACCAGGTCGACGCCAGTCACCACCTCGGTGACCGTGTGCTCGACCTGGATGCGCGGATTGACCTCGATGAAGTGGAACGCGCCTGTGTCGTCGTCGACCAGAAACTCGACGGTGCCGGCGTTGTTGTAGCCCACCGCGCGGCCTATCTTGAGCGCGCTCTCGTGGATCGCCGCGCGGGTCTCCCCGTCGAGATAATGCGCGGGCGCCTGCTCGACGATTTTCTGGTTGCGCCGCTGCACCGAGCAGTCCCGCTCGTGGAGGTGCACCAGGTTGCCGTGGTTGTCCCCCAATATCTGGACCTCGACGTGTCGCGCGCGAAGAATCAGCTTTTCGAGATAGACCTCGTCGTTCCCGAACGCCGCCAGGCACTCGCGCCGCGCCGCCTCGACCGCATCGGCGAGTTCGGCTTCGGTCTCGATCGTGCGCATGCCGCGCCCGCCGCCGCCCCAGCTCGCCTTGAGCATGACGGGAAAACCGACTTCGCGGGCGAGACGCGCGGCCTCGCCCGGGTCGTTGGGGAGCGGGCCGGTCGCCGGAACTACCGGAACGTCCGCCGACACCGCGAGTTCCCGCGCCGCTACCTTGTTGCCGAGCGCGCGCATGATATCGGGCTTCGGGCCGACGAAGACGACGCCGGCCTCCGCGCACGCCTCGGCGAAGTCGGGGTTCTCGGCCAGGAAGCCGTAGCCCGGGTGGATCGCATCGGCGCCGTTCTCGCGCGCAACGCGCATCACCTCGTCGATGCTGAGGTAGGCCTCTATCGGGCCCATCCCCCGGCCCACCTGGTAGGCTTCGTCGGCCTTGAATCGGTGCAGCGCGAAGCGGTCCTCCTGCGAGTAGATCGCGATCGTTTCAATGCCGAGTTCGACCGAGGCGCGGAACACGCGGATGGCGATTTCGCTCCGGTTGGCGACGAGAATCCGGCGGAAATTGGTCTGCGGCTCGTTGATCATGTCGTTCCCTTTGCGCTCTCGCGGAACTCTCTTCCGCCGATGTCAGAGGTTATGTCGTCAATGGGTATCATCACTCTTAATATAGGCGCGGTCGCCCCTGATTCCAAAGCCGGTCTGCGTCGGTTCATTCCGGTATTTCGAGGAATCCGCAGATAACGAATTTTCGCATGTTGTCGCGAAACCGGCCAGCGCCGACCGGATAAATCCGGTGCGTTCTGGGTGAGAAAAGCGCCTGCCTCTTCCTGGTTCGGGGAATCTGTAGCGTCATATCCCGATCCCCCTGCGAAATGTTCCCGGCAATGCACGCGGCGACCCGCTCCGCGGCCTCATGCGCCGATTAGCACGCTATGGTCTCGCTGTCCCTTGTTGTTGGGGTCCCGCGCCGGCAGGGATAAAATCCGTAATCAAATCTCACATGAGCGCCATCAAGATAAAGTGTATGCAAGCATGAACTTGACGAAATGTAAGGGTCAGAAGGAGGGGGGAGGAAGATAAGTGAGTAAAAACAAATACTTGGCTTCTTCGGTGTTCAGGAGGCAAAGTTTTCGCGAAGGCCGGTCCGCCTCGTCGCGTAGGGGATCTGTGCCTTGGGGCCGATACGCCTTCGTGACGTCGAATGCGCGCCCCGAACCGAGCGCGTAGGCGTCTTAACCGCCGCCCAGTATCGCCGGCAGGAGGGATTTCCGGGCGCAAGGCTCTGATGGCTCCGTTCCCTCCACGAAGGCTTCCAGTATCGGTTCCCCCTCGCACCAGGCCGAGGGTAAATGGCCGGAGCGCGAATCCACCTTCACCAGTATGATGCCAGGCGGCGGCTCCGGGTTCCGAATTTCAGATTCCCTGTCTTCGAACCAGCCCTTCATCACTTCGACCCAGACGGGCAGGGCCGCGCTTCCGCCCGAAGCCCGGTAGCCCATGTGCTTGTTGTCGTCGCGGCCCACCCATACGCCCAGCACGAGGTCTTCGGAGAAGCCGATGAACCAGGCGTCCCGGAATTCGTTCGTAGTGCCTGTTTTCCCGGCCAGGAATGCGCCGATCTCTTTGGCCTTTTTCCCGGTTCCGTTCGTGACGACGCCGCGCAGAAGCATTTTCATCTGGTATGCCGTCTCGGGCGTGATGGCGAGGTGCGTCGTGGGAACGTTGTCTTCCAGCACCCGGTTTCTCCCATCGGTGACTTTCGTGATCTCATAGGGCCGCGCGTATACGCCGCGCGTGGCGAATGGGATGTAGGAAGCCGTGAACTGGTATGGCGACACCTCGATGGAGCCGAGAGCGAGGGAGAGGTACGGGTTCATTTTCGAGCGAATGCCGAGCCGGTGCGCGAACGTGATCGCCTTTTGCGGGCCCATCTGGTCGAGCAGCTTGATGGTCGCCAGGTTGAGGGAGGATTCCAGGGCCTTTCGCATGGTGACGGGGCCATAGAACTTGTTGGTGTAGTTTCTGGGTTTCCAGTCCTTGAGCGTCCCCGGCATGCGGCGCACGAAGGGGGTATCCATGAGTATATGGGCGGGCGTGTAGCCCTGGGAAAGGGCCGTCCCCATGACGATGGGCTTGAAAGCCGAACCCGGCTGGCGCCTCGCCTGCGTGGCGCGGTTGAACGGGAAGCGGCGGAAATTGGTTCCGCCCGTCAGGGCGCGGAGCGCTCCGGTTTTGGGGTCGAACGCGATGACGGCGCCTTGTACGGTCTCCTGCCACTCCAGGAATAGTTTTTTCGAGGCGCGATCCACCTTGATCACGCGCCCCAGAAGCAGGTCGCCTTCCCTGAGCCTTTTGGGGTCGATGTGTCGGGGAGCAGGCATCTCCGCCTCATAGTCCCCGATGATTCCGCTCACCATCTTGCCCGTGATGTCCAGAATGTGGAACTGGAATCGATCCCCCAATCGCGGCGGCCTCTTGATTTCCGCTCCGGGACTCTTGAATCCGCGTCTTTTGTTTATCTTCTCGATTCCGTTGATGAGCGCCTTGTGAGCGATTTTCTGCAGGCCGATATCGATCGTCGTATGGATTTGCAGACCGCTCTTGTAAAGGGATTGTCCATATCGGCGGCTGAGGCTGATGCGCGTTTTTTCAATGAAATAGGCGGCTTCCGGCACGATGTTGGCTATCCGGGGGATCACTTCGATTGGTTCTTCGCGGGTGGTATTCGCCTGCTCTTCGGTGATGAAGCCCGAAGCCCGCATTCTGTCGATCACCAGGTTGCGTCTCCACATCGCCTTTTCGGGATTGGTTCTGGGATTGAACCTGGTGGGCGCCTTGGGCAGACCTGCAATCATGGCGGATTCGGCCAGGGTGAGTTGGGCGACCGTTTTCCCGAAATATATCTGGGCCGCCGCCTGCACGCCGTACGCGCCGCTGCCGAGGTAGATTTGGTTCATGTAAAATTCGAGTATTTCATCTTTCGTGAAGCGCCGCTCGATCTCGAGGGCCAATAAGGCTTCCCGAAATTTCCGCTTGAGTTTTTGCTCTGGCGTCAGGAAGAGGACTTTCGCCAACTGCTGCGTGATGGTGCTGCCCCCCTGAACGTAGCGGCCCGCGAGCAGGTTCTTGATGAACGCCCGAAAAATATCGGGATAGCTGACGCCGGGGTGGTCGTAGAAGCGGCTGTCTTCTATGGCCAGAAACGCCTGCTGCAGCTTTGCGGGGATTTGTTTCAAAGGGATGGGTTTTCTTCTTTCCTGGTACAGTTCCGCGAGCAACTCGCCTCCGCGGGCGTAAATGCGCGTGATGGTGTTGGGTTTATAGTTATGGAGACGCTCGAGTTCGGGAAAATCGTACAGATAGGTAAAGCTGGCGCCTATCCCCATTCCGCATAAAATGGCCAGAACACTTAGGGTGAGAAGGGTTGTTCTTCCGCGTATGGAACGGGGCAACAACGGAGTGGTCCTCTTTGAGAGGCGAATTTTTCGAAGCGTCTCTCCGCATTTAGCGGAGATCGCCAATTATAAGTTTGCGACGTTCTTTTCGCAATATCCGAAAAAAGCGATCGCTCGTTGACAAGGTCAGGCGAGGTCGACATAAAGGGATGCGCAAATCGTGTTCGTATCCCGTCGCCCACTTGTCTCAAGGGGAGCGTATAGGGTGATTGAGCAATCACGTGTCCTGGTGCTCAACCAGACGTATGAGCCGATAAACGTCTGCAACGCCCGTCGTGCGATTCGCATGATGATTAACGGAAAAGCCGATACCGTCGAGACGAACGGCTTGCTCGTCCGCAGCGAAGCGATGGAGTTTCACCTCCCCGCCGTCATACGGTTGAGAACGTATGTGTATGTTCCGCACCGGAGCCAGATTCCGTTCAGTAAAAAGAATGTGATGCGCCGCGACGAGAATACCTGCCAGTATTGCGGGGCGAAAGGCGGTTATTTGACGGTGGATCACGTCCTGCCGCGTTCACGCGGCGGCCGCTCCACGTGGGAGAACGTGGTATGCAGTTGCCGGAGATGCAATGCGAAAAAGGGGGACCGCACGCCGGAGGAGGCCAGACTGAAGCTGAATAAACAGCCCCATAAGCCGAAGTCGTTCATATTCCATCACCTGAACTATCGTTTTCCGCAAGCAGTGCAGCAAGTATGGGAAAAATACCTTCAAACCACGCCTCTCGCCTGACCCGCAAGGTTTATCAACCAACCTTTATCCGCTAAACTTTGATCCGCTCGTTTTTTCGAGCGCCTGAGTCGGAGGTTGAGGACCCTTCATGAGCAGCTTTGAGCTCCATTCGAAATTCTCGCCCACGGGCGATCAGCCCGAGGCGATAGACGCCATCGTTCGCCAGTTCGAAGAGGGTGAGAATCACCAGGTTCTCCTGGGCGTCACCGGCTCCGGCAAGACGTTCACGGTGGCGAACGTCATCGCGAGGCTGGGGAAACCCACGCTCGTCATCGCCCACAACAAAACCCTGGCTGCGCAGCTTTATAATGAATTCAAGGGTTTTTTCCCCAACAACGCGGTGGAGTATTTTGTCAGCTATTACGACTACTATCAGCCCGAAGCCTACGTCCCCACCACGGATACGTTCATCGAAAAAGACGCCTCCATCAACGATGAGCTGGACTGCCTGCGCCACGCGGCCACGCGCTCCGCTCTGATGCGCGACGACGTCATCGTGGTGGCGAGCGTGAGTTCCATCTATGGCCTCGGCTCGCCGGCCGATTATTTCGATCTGCACATCGACATTTCCGTCGGCATGGAGATGGATCGTGAGGAGTTGCTCACGCAACTGGTGAGGATTCAGTACCGGCGTTCGGATGCGGCTCTGCGCCGCGCTTCTTTTCGCGCGCGTGGGGATGTCGTCGAAATCATACCCGCCCACGAAGAAGAACAGGCGATTCGCGTCGAATTCTTCGGGGAGGAAATCGACGGCATTACGGAGATAGAACCGCTGCGGGGGATCGCTTTGAGAAAACTCGACCGGGTGGAGATTTACCCCAACAGCCACTACATCACGCCCGAGGAGAGGCTCTCGACCGCCATCGAATCCATTCAGAAGGAATTGTGGGAGCATGTGGCGGAGCTCAATGCGCAGGACAAATCCTATGAAGCGCAGCGCCTGCAGCAGCGGACCTTACAAGACATCGAGATGTTGAGAGAGGTCGGCTACTGCCACGGGGTGGAGAACTACAGCTTACACCTCGACGGGCGCCTGACGGGCGAGCCTCCGGCGACCCTGTTCTCGTATTTCTCGCGCGATCATCTGGTGGTGATTGACGAGAGCCATCAGAGCATCCCCCAGTTGCGGGGTATGTACCGGGGCGACCGCTCGCGCAAGGAAACCCTGGTGTCGTATGGCTTCAGGCTGCCCTCGGCTTTGGATAACCGCCCGCTCGAGATGAAAGAGTTCGAGGCGAACCTCAAGAACACGATCTACGTTTCGGCGACTCCCGGGCCTTATGAACTGGAGAAAAGCGAAGGCGTCGTGGTGGAGCAGTTGTTGAGACCCACCGGACTGGTCGATCCCCCGGTGGAGGTTCGCCCCGTGCAGGGACAGGTGGATGACCTGCTGGCCGAGGTGCGCCTGGTGGCGGCGAAGGGGGACCGCGCCCTCGTCACCACCCTGACGAAGCGATTCTCCGAGGATTTGACGGAATACTACGAAGACCTGGGCGTCCGGGTTCGCTACATGCACAGCGACATCGACACGCTCGAGCGGGTGCGCATCATCCGCGACCTGCGTTCCGGGGTTTTCGACGTGCTGATCGGCATCAATCTGCTGCGCGAGGGACTGGATTTGCCCGAAGTCGCTCTCGTGGCCATATTCGATGCGGACAAGGAAGGTTTTCTGCGCTCGGATACTTCCCTGATCCAGACCTCAGGCCGCGCGGCGCGGCACGTGGGCGGCCGGGTCATCATGTATGCGGATCGCATCACCGACAGCATGCGCCGCGCCATGGATGAGATGGATAGAAGAAGGAGCATCCAGATCGCCTACAACGAGGCGAACGGTATTGTGCCCCGCTCCATCAGTCGCAGGATGGACGAACTTCTGGAAGCCTCCGCCGTGCCGGGTGACGGCGACGCCTTCCCGTGGGAAGCAGCGGACGCAGCCCAATTCTCGGAGCTCGACGCGGCGACGCTGGATGAGCTTCGCGCCCGGATGCACGAGGCGGCCCAGAAGCTCGAATTCGAGAAGGCCGCCGGGATCCGCGACAAAATCCTCGCTATCGAGCGAAGACAGCTCGGCCTCAAACCCACCAAAATCGCGTCATGAGTGATTCCGCCCTCTCCCCCAGCTCTGTTTCCGTGGAAGAGGACCGCTCGTTTTTGAAGTCCTTGCCCGAAAAACCGGGGATATATATTTTCAGGAACCGCGCGGGGGACGTCCTCTACGTCGGCAAGGCCTTGCGCCTGAGAAGCCGGGTGCGCAGTTATTTCGCCAAGAGGGCGGGCCGGGGCCCCTGGATTCAGAAGATGGTGGAGGAATCATCCACGATAGAGCACATCGTGACGGCCAACGAAGTCGAAGCGCTCATCCTGGAGAGCAATTATGTCAAAAAGCACAAGCCCCGCCACAACGTGCTCCTTCGCGACGACAAGCATTTCCCCTACATGAAGCTGAGCACGAGCGAGGACTACCCGCGCCTGAGCATCGTCCGCCGCCCCGCGGGTGATGGGGATTCCTATCTGGGGCCCTTCCCGTCGGCGAGCAGCCTGCGGCGCACGATTCGCTTTTTACAAAAAACCTTTCACATTAGGCCCTGCACGGGCGGTTTGGAGGACAAGACGGCGAAACGCTGCATCTATTTCCAGATGAACCAGTGCCTGGGGCCGTGCGATGACTACCAGAGCCGCGAATCGTATAGAGGCGGTGTCGGCGATGCGCTTGATTTCCTCAAGGGCAAGAACCGGAAGTTGGTTCGAAGGCTCAAGAAGCAGATGCAGGAACATTCGGAGGATTTGCAGTACGAATCCGCCGCCAAGGTGCGGGATCAGATTCAAGGCATCGAGCACGTCACCGAGCGGCAGACCATGCTTTCGGTGAAGGGGGGCGATCAGGACGTGCTCGGCTGCCACCGCGAAGATGAGAAAGCGACGTTTCGCCTGTTTTTCATACGGGGCGGCAGGCTGCTGGGCGACCAGGGATTCCATGTGGCCGCCAGCGAAGGCGTTCCCGACGGAGAAGTCGTCTCCGCGTTCGTGAAGCAGTATTACGCAAACAAGACGTTTTTCCCCGATGAAGTGCTCCTGCCCTCTTCGGTGAACGACGCCTCGCTCATGGCGCAATGGCTGTCCGAAAAGCGGGGCAAGAAGGTGTCCGTTTTTCATCCCGTCCGGGGAAACAAGCGCCGGCTGGTCGAGATGGCGAGCGAGAACGCATCGCACGCACAGGAGCAGGAAAACGCCCTGCTCGGCAAAGAGCAGCAGACGATCGAGGAAATTCGCCAGGCGCTGGGCCTCGAGGAGTTGCCGGTGCGTATCGAGGCGTTCGACGTATCGAATCTGCAGGGGAGCAACATCGTCGGCGCCAGCGTCATGTTCCAGGAGGGGCGTCCGCTCAAGGACGGCTACCGCCGCTACAAGATCAGGAGCGTGGCGGAAGCGCCGGATGATTATTCCTCCATGCGCGAGATCGTTTTCAGGCGCCTGGAGCGTCTGGTGAACGAAGGGGGCGAGATGCCCGACCTCCTGCTGATCGACGGCGGGAAGGGGCAGCTCTCATCCGCCGCCTCGGCGCTCGAGGAGCTTGGTGTGGCGGACGTGGCGCTCTGCGCGATTGCGAAGGGCAGGAGTTCCGAGAACCCCGAAGCGCAGGACGTGATTTTCCTGCCCGGGCAGTCGGACCCCGTTCAACTGAAAGAGGGGAGCGCGCCGAAGCTCATGCTCCAGAAAATCCGCGACGAGGTGCACCGCTTCGTCCTGACGTTCCACCGGACGCGCCGCAGACGGACCGGAATCAGGAGTGGTCTCGACGACGTGCCCGGTTTGGGCCCCAAGCGCCGGCGCGCGCTCTTGCGGACCTTCGGGAGCCTGCGGGGCGTTTTGGAGGCGAGCGATTCCAAGCTCCTGGAGGTGGAGGGCATCACGCCGAAGCTCATCGCCGCCTTGCGGGAAAAGCTCGGGGGCGAGGGCGCCCTCGCTGAAGGAGCCGGGGAGGTCGTTTCCCGGACAAGCGAATCTTGAAAGCGAAAGACATAGGCTACTCCATATTTTCGGGTCTTTTGGTGGCGTCGGTTTTCCCGCCGTTTCAGTTCGAGATTCTGGCCTGGATAGCGCTCGTCCCCCTCTTATGGGTGCTCGAGGGCAAAAAACCGCACGAAGCGTTCACCCTGGGGCTGGTGAGCGGACTGGTTTCTTTCGGGATAATCGTCTGGTGGGTGAAGATTTCGATGGCCACCTACGGGGGGCTGCCGGCGTCACTCGCATGGCTCATCACCGCCGTCCTCGCGCTCTATCTGGCGCTATACCCGGCGCTGTTCGCATTCTTCATGGTGCGCATACATGCGGGCGGCACTTTTCTCACCTTTCTCATGGCCGCGCCGCTGTGGGTCTCGCTGGAGCTTCTGCGCGCCTACTTCATGTCCGGCTTTCCGTGGGCGCTGCTGGGCTATAGCCAGTACCGCCATTTGCACGTCATCCAGATTGCCGACCTGGTGGGCGTGTACGGCGTGTCTTTCTTCATCGTGTTCGTCAACGCGGCGATCTGGCATTTCTTCCGTTTTCCGCGAAAAGCGCCCTACGCCCTCGTCGTCAGCGTTTCACTCGTCGCAGCGCTCGTTTGGGGCTATGGGTATCTAAGACTCCATGAGGTGCCCATCGAAGCGTCGGGTGCGGTGCGCACGGTCGGCATCGTGCAGGGCAACGTCGATCAGTCCGTCAAATGGGCTCCCAGGTGGCGGAGGGGCATTCTCGAGAAAATGGCCAGGCTGACGAAGGATTTGAGGGGTCGTTTCCCGAAAGATGAATCGACCGCTCCCCCCCTCATCGTCTGGCCGGAGGCGGCGGCTCCCCTTGTTTACGAGCGGCGCGCATCCGAGAGAAGATATCTCCGCCAAATCGCGAAGGACACGAATTCCTACCTGCTGTTCGGCGTCCTCGGCAGGCGGGACGTGAAACAAGGTCCGAAATTCACGAACTCGGCCTATCTCCTCAGCCCGGAGGGCAGGGAAGCCGGCCGCTACGACAAGATGCACCTGCTTCCCTTCGGCGAATATGTCCCGCTCGCCAAACTGCTGTTTTTCGTGAAAAAACTCGTGCCGGTCATCGGTGCGTTCAGGCCCGGCGACAAGCCCGAGATATTTGATGCCGCCGGCGGAAAGTTCGGCGTCTTGATCTGTTTCGAGGTGATTTTCCCCCGCGTGGTGAGGCGGATGCAGAACGCGCAGTTTCTCGTCAACATCACGAACGATGCCTGGTTCGGCGAAACGGCGGCTTCCGAGCAGCACCTGTCGATGGTGGCGTTCCGGGCGGTGGAATACCGCATGCCGATCATTCGTTCGGCCAATACGGGGATCAGCGCGCTCATCGAACCCACCGGAGCGATTCGGGCAAGGAGCCCTCTTTTTGAGGAGTGGATACACGCCGATGTCATTTCGCTGAAAAAAGACGGCCCCAGTGTTTACGCCAGGGTAGGGGATATATTTGCGTATGTTTGTGCTTTCTTTTCCGTGGCGGCGGTATTATTGTTCCGCTCCAGGCGGAGTTCTCGAATGTGGTATGATAGCTAGACCGTCCAGGCAGACCCCATGCCGAGGGGTCAGGAAGTTCGATTTCGAAAGATTGGAGATGTAGATGGAAGAATTATGCAAGAAATGTGAGCAACTGGAGGCACGCCTCCTTGAACTGCGGGGGCGGCTTTGACCTCGATCGACTGGAGGCGGAGTGCGCCAGGCTCGATAAACTCGCCGGAGAAGAGGATTTCTGGAGCGACCCCGAAGCCGCCCAAAACACGCTGAGAAAGCGCGCATCGATAGAAAAAACAATACGCAACTGGGAGAGCCTCAGCGGGAGACTCAACGAGCAGAAAGAGCTTCTCCAGCTTCTCCAGATGGAAGAAACATCCGAGTCGGAACTCCTGAGTGAAATCGAAGATGCTCTTTCTTCTCTTTTCAAGGAGATCGAGCGCCTGGAGTTCCACCTGGTCATGGATTCCGAGGAAGACAGATCCAACGCCATTTTCTCTGTGAATGCAGGGGCGGGTGGCGTCGAAAGCCAGGATTGGGCTGAAATGCTCTTGCGCATGTACACGAGATGGGCGGAGGAGAAGGGGTACCAGGCGCGCCTCGTTTCCATACTCGGGGGGGATGAGGCCGGCATCAAGAACGCTACCCTCATCATCCAGGGAGATTATGCTTACGGGTATCTTCGGGCGGAAGTCGGCGTACATCGCTTGATAAGGATTTCACCTTTCGACGCCAGCGCGAAGAGACACACCTCTTTTGCTTCCGTGGATGTCGTGCCGGAGGTGTCGGACGACGTGGAAATCGAGATCGATGAGAACGATTTGCGCATCGACGTGTTCAGGAGTTCGGGCGCCGGCGGTCAGCATGTGAATACCACGGATTCCGCGGTGCGGATGACGCACCTGCCTACGGGCATCGTGGTCTCATGCCAGAACGAGAGAAGCCAGCACAAGAATCGCGCGACGGCCATGAAGCTGCTGCGCGGCCAGTTGTACGAAATGGAGAAACGAAAACGGGACGAGGAAAAAGAAGCGCAGCACGCCATGAAGAAAACTATCGGATTCGGGAGCCAGATTCGTTCCTATACCCTGCATCCGTACCGGATGGTGAAGGATCATCGAACAGACGTGGAGCGCTCGGACGTGAACGCTGTATTGGACGGGAACATCGACGCGTTCATTGACGCCTATCTCCTCTCGTTGATACAGGAGAAGGCGAATGCGCGCACGTAATCGCCGCCCGCTGAACCAGATGGATGCGGATGGGGAAATCACGGTTTCATGGACATAGAGAGAGCATGGGAGGAGCGCCCCCGTGGCGGATGAAACAACGCCATCGCCTGATGAGCGGGACGATGAAAATATTTTGACCCAGCAGCGCAGGAAGAAGCTCGAAGGGATACGAGCGTCGGGAGCCAACCCTTTCGTGAACCGGTTTTCGACGACGCACCAGATAGGCGTCATCGTCCAGGAATACCGTGACGTGCCTGCGGATGGTTTCGAGGAAGCGAAAGAGGCGAGTTTTTCCGTGGCGGGGAGAATCATCGCCAAGCGGGTGCAGGGGAAAGTCGCCTTTATCGACCTGCGGGACGGAGCGGGACAGATCCAGCTGTTCATCCGGATGAATGAAATCGGCGAGGAGGCTTTTCAATCCGCCAGGGATCTCGACATCGGCGACATCGTCGGGGCAGAGGGCGGGGTGTTCCGGACCAGGATGGGCGAACTCTCCATCTGGGTTCGCCGGATAAGCCTCCTGACGAAAAGTTTGCGGCCGTTGCCTGAAAAGTGGCATGGCCTCAGAAACGTGGAGGCCCGCTACCGGCAGCGGTATGTGGATCTGATCGCAAATCCCGAGGTGGTCGAGGTGTTCCGGGTGCGCACCCGGATGATTCAGTCGATGCGCCGCTTTCTGGACGAACTGAATTTTATCGAAGTCGAAACGCCGATGATGCAGGCCATCGCCGGCGGGGCGACGGCCAGACCGTTCACGACCTACCACAATACCCTGGAAATGCCCTTGTTCCTCCGCGTGGCGCCCGAACTCTATCTCAAGCGCCTGGTTGTCGGTGGGATGGACCGTGTCTACGAAATCAACCGCAATTTCAGGAATGAAGGCATATCCACCCAGCACAACCCCGAATTCACCATGCTGGAATTCTATATGGCGTATGCGGACTATAACGACTTGATGGAGTTGACGGAAAAGATGCTGGGGTCGCTGGCCCGGGAGATTATGGGGGATGACGTCCTGAAGTACGGGGACGAGGAAATCTCGTTTCGAGCGCCCTGGGCGCGGTATGAATGGCGCGATTCCATAATGTCGGTAGGTGGGGCGCCGGACGATGTGTTAGAGGATCATGGAAAAGCCCGGCTTTTCGCCAGAAAAGTTGCAGAACCCAGGGGGTATCCCATACCGGACGATATGAGTCACGTGCACATCCTGGAGTATCTGTTCGAGGAACTGGTGGAGCCGAAACTCAGGCAGCCCACGTTCGTCTATGATTTTCCAAAAGCCCTTTCGCCGCTCTCCAAGAGCCGGGAAGACGACCCGGATACCGTGGAGCGGTTTGAACTCATCATCGCCGGGCGCGAGATCGCCAATGCCTACACGGAGTTGAATGATCCAGACGACCAGCGCGCGCGCTTCGAGCAACAAGAAGCGATGCGAGAGGCCGGCGATGAGGAGGCCCATGAGATCGACTGGGACTATCTGACGGCCCTGGAATACGGCCTGCCGCCTACGGCTGGGGAGGGAATCGGGATCGACAGGCTCGCGATGCTGCTGACGAATACGCATTCGATACGGGACGTCATCCTTTTCCCCCTGTTGCGCAAACACCAGGACTGAAAATGTCATTATCCACGGAACTGTTCATCGGCTTCAGGCATTTGCGCTCGCGCAGCAAACTCGCCTTCGTCTCGCTCACGACCTGGATATCCGTACTGGGCATCGCGCTGGGCGTTGCCACCCTCATCGTTGTCGTGGGAGTCATGACCGGTTTTCAGCGGGAATTTCGTGACAAGATACTGGGCACGCAGAGTCATATTGTCATCACGAAATCAGGGGCTACCCTGATGCGCAAATGGCAGGATGTCCTGCAGAAGGCGCGCAAACATGAGGGCGTAGTGGCGGCGAGTCCTTTCGTCTACGGGCAGGCGATGTTCTCGTTCAAGAACCGTGTGTTGGGCGCGGTGGTGCGCGGGATTGTTCCGGGTCGGGAAATCGACGTGACGGACATCAGAAGATACTTGAAGGACGGTACGCTGAAAAAGATTTTGGGAAATACCAGCGCAGGCAAGCCCGGCATTATCATCGGGGCCGAGCTCGCGAAGAACTTGCACCTCAAAGAGGGTGATACGGTGATGATGGTCAGCCCCGTGGGCGTGGTTACGCCGATGGGCCTGGTGCCTCGAACAAAAAAATTTCAGGTGGTGGGAATCTTCCGCAGCGGCTTTTATCAGTACGATGCCAGCCTCTCGTTCATCTCGATGAAGGAAAGCCAGGCATTCTTTGGATTCGGCAAATCCGTGACGGGGGTGCATTTGCGTGTGAAGGACATTTTTTCGGCAGAGCGTATTTCCCGCAAAATTCAGGGAACTCTCTCTACCGACTATTTGTCGCGCTCCTGGCAGGAAATGAATCGCAACCTTTTTTCAGCGCTGAAAACGGAAAAAACCACGCTCACCATCCTTCTCCTCCTCGTCGTCGTCGTGGCCGCCTTCAACATCATAGGCTCACTGGTCATGGTGGTGATGGAGAAAGGGCGCGAAATCGCGATCTTGAAGTCGATGGGGGCGACGAGCAGCGCAATTCTAAGAATATTTTTCGTGCAAGGCGCCTTTATCGGTTTGGTAGGCGCTGTATTGGGAACCTGTGGGGGCCTCGTTCTGGGGTGGAATCTCCATATAGTTGAGGATTTCTTAGAGCGTGCCTTTGGTCTGGACATACTACCCCCCAGCGTTTACCATATAGAGAAATTACCGGTGCAGATGACGCCATTTGATGTCTCTGTTACTGCAATCACTGCTTTTTTTATTTGCTTGGCGGCGACACTTTATCCAGCGTGGCGGGCTTCTCGCGTCGATCCGGTAGAAAATCTCCGTTATGGTTGATTCGGGTACATTGGAGATGAGCGAATCTGCTGCACCAAAAGGCGTGTCGACGCATGTCATCTTCACCAGGGGACTGGAAAAATCATACGCCATGGGCAGCGGCGAGGTGATGGCTCTGAGCGGAGTTGATCTCGAAGTTGCGCATGGCGAGATGTTGGCCATCATGGGGGTCTCGGGAGCGGGGAAAACCACCTTGCTCCATATTTTGGGAGCACTCGACAGACCGACGAAAGGCGAAGTGATTCTGGAGGGCAAGAGCCTCCATGAGCGCTCCGAAGTCGAGTTGGCCCGATTGAGAAATCAGTATGTGGGTTTTGTATTCCAGTTTCATCATTTGTTGCCGGAGTTTTCCGGGCTGGAAAATGTTATGATACCCGGGATGCTGCGCGGCGCCCGGAAAAAAGAGGTGGAAGAGCAGGCGAAGGAATTGTTAAGCCGGATAGGCTTGGCTGACAGGTGGAATCATCGGCCGGGAGAACTTTCAGGCGGTGAGCAGCAAAGGGTTGCTATTGCCCGCGCGTTAATTAACAATCCTTCTGTAGTACTCGCGGATGAACCGACGGGGAATCTGGATTCATCGACTGCGGAAACGATTTTTGAATTGCTTCGAGAAATTAACGAAAGAAGCGGACAAACGATTTTGGTGGCGACGCACAATGCTTCGATGGCGGAAAGAATGGATCGTGTGATCGCCGTGGTGGATGGAAAAATAGCTCATAATAAAAAGTAAGGAGGGCCGTATGTTCAAGCGATTCACCGAGCGCGCCCGTAAAGTCATTATCCTGGCCAGAGAAGAGGCGGAGCACTACCGTCACGAATATCTGGGAACCGAACACATACTGCTTGGCGTGCTGAAGGACGGGGGCGGAATCGCCATCGCCGTTTTGCAGAAGCTGGGGGTCGACCCCAAACAGCTTCGGCTGGAGCTTGAACGTAATTTGCCCAAGAGTTTGAGCGGACCCGTGGAAGGGGACATCCCGTTTACGCCGAAAGCGAAGAAAGTGCTTGAGTACGCCGTCGAAGAGGCCCGTCTGATGGGTCATAACTATATCGGCACCGAGCATCTGTTGTTGGGTATTGTCCGGGAGAAAGACGGATTGGCCGCGAAAATCCTGGCCAGCTTCGGCGTCAAGCTTCAGCAGACGCGAGAGCAGACCATCAACCTCTTGAGGGAGCCGGTGGCTGCGCGCTCTCGCGAGAAGAGCAAGACACCCGCGCTCGATGAATTCGGGCGAGACCTCACGGAGTTTGCCGAAGAAGGGAAACTCGACCCGGTCATCGGGCGAGAGCAGGAAATAGAGCGCGTCATCCAGATTCTCGCGCGACGCACGAAAAACAACCCTGTCTTGATTGGCGAGCCCGGTGTCGGGAAAACGGCTATTGTCGAAGGCTTGGCTCAGTCGATTATCACGAAAGAAGTTCCCCAGATTTTGTACAACAAGCGCGTGGTTCAGCTTGATCTGGGCGCTTTGGTCGCAGGGACGAAATATCGCGGTCAATTCGAGGCGCGCCTGAAAGCCATCATGAAGGAAATCACACAAAGCCAGGATGTGATTATCTTCATCGATGAACTGCATACTTTGGTAGGCGCGGGCGCGGCGGAAGGCTCCATCGATGCTTCGAACATGCTGAAACCCGCCCTCAGCCGCGGAGAAATTCAGTGCATCGGCGCCACCACGCTGGATGAGTATCGGAAATATATCGAGAAAAACGGCGCATTGGAGCGACGTTTCCAGTCTGTCATGGTGGACCCGCCGTCCGTGGATGATACGGTCAGTATACTGAAGGGTCTGAGAGACAAGTATGAGAAACACCACCGCGCGCAGCTGACGGACGATGCGCTCATCTCAGCCGTTCGCCTGTCATCCCAGTACGTGTCGGATCGCTTCTTGCCGGATAAGGCGATAGACGTCATTGATGAGGCGTGCAGCAAGGTACGTCTTGAGAAAGAAACCTTCCCCACCAATATACGGGATCTCCAGCGCCAGATAGAAGAGACGGTTCGCACGAAAAAAGACATGATCGAAAGGCAGGATTTTGAAAAGGCCGTCGAGTTGCGCGACCAGGAAGAACAGGACAGAAGCAGGCTCGACGAACTCAAAACTGAATGGGAGGCGGGTCAAACGAATGAGGAACCTTATGTCACCGAAGATGATGTGGCATATGTGGTCAGCCGGATGACCGGAATTCCGTTGCAGCGCATCGGAGAAGTGGAGAACGAGCGTCTTCTCCACATGGAAGAGGAGTTGAACAGCCACATCATCGGACAGGAAGAAGCCACGCGCGCCATGACGAAGGCGGTTCGAAGGGCGCGTGCCGGCCTGAAAGGGCCCAAAAGGCCAATCGGCAGCTTCTTGTTCCTGGGTCCCACGGGCGTGGGCAAGACCGAGATGGCCAGAATGCTCGCCCAGTTCATGTTCGGCGACCCGAACTCCCTCATTCGCATTGACATGAGTGAATATATGGAGAGATTCAACGTCTCCCGCCTCACGGGAGCGCCTCCGGGATACGTCGGCTATGAGGAGGGGGGACAACTCACCGAGCGTGTTCGCAGAAAGCCTTACTCCGTCGTGCTGCTCGATGAAATCGAGAAGGCGCATCCCGATGTTTACCACGTATTACTTCAAGTGATGGACGACGGTCTGCTCACCGACAGCTATGGCCGTAATATTGACTTCAAGAATACCATCATCATCATGACTTCGAATCTGGCGGCCCGATCCATAGAAAAAGGGACATCCCTCGGCTTCCAGAAGGTGGACTCGGGCCTCAGCTTCGACAAAATGAAGGACAGCATTCGCGATGAACTGAAGCGCACCTTCAACCCCGAATTTTTGAACCGGATTGATGATGTCATCATCTTCCGGCCGTTGACCCACGAGGACATCCTGAAAATTGTGGATATTGAAATCTCGAAGGTCAATGTGACGCTAAATGAAAAGGAAATGACGATTGAACTGAGCAACGAAGCCAAAGACTGGCTTGCCAGACAGGGGTTTGAACCGGCTTATGGGGCAAGGCCTCTGCGTCGCGTTATCCAAAGACACATTGAAGATACCCTCAGCGAAGAAGTTTTGCACGGCAAATTCCAGGACGGGGGAACGATCCTGGCGAAATTGGCTGGGGATGAATTGGTATTCGAATTGAAAGAAGACACGGAAGTGCTCAGTGTCCAAGACTTATAGTTTCACTGCAAAATTGAAACTTGTTTCCCCTTTTTCCTCAGGGGGTGGTCTTATGTGTTGCGCGGCGAAGGTGTTGGCCTGCGCCGTCTTGGCCGTCTTGTCTCTTGTTGCCGTTCCGCATGAGGCGACAGGACAGTCAACCTCACCGGCCATCACGATACGGGCCATTGAAGTCAAAGGGAATCGCCGGGTCGATCGTTCCACCGTTCTTTTCTACGTGAAGCTCAAAGAGGGAAAAAACTACACCAACACGGAATTGGTTCGGCAAACCCGCGCGGATGTCCGGGCCATATACAAACTGGGATTCTTCCGGGATGTGAGAGTTCAGGTGGAGCCTCTTGAAGGGGGGCTCCGCGTGATATATCAACTCAGCGAAAAACCCACGATCAACAAGATCGAAATTATCGGTAACAGCAGCCTGGAACTCGATAAAATCCGCGAGCACATGACGGTGAAGGTCCAGACCATCGTCAACGAATCCATTCTGAAAGAAAGTGTCCGTAACGTAAGAAAACTCTATCAGGATAGCGGCTATTATTTCGCGCGCGTGGAAGCGGTTCTCAAGGAAAGCGGCTTGAATACGGTGGCCGTCACCCTGGTGATCGATGAGGGTGAAAGCGTCAGCATCGGCTCGATTCATTTCGAAGGTAACGAGAACGTCTCCAAACGAGAATTGCTCAAGACCATTGAAACCAGCGAAAAGGGCTTTTTCTCTTTCCTTACGAGTTCGGGGATATTCAACGAAGAAGAACTACAGAGGGACTTGGTGCGGATTCGCTTGCTGTACGAGAGCCGTGGCTACGCCAAAGTTCAGGTCAGCCAGCCCGTCATTCGCGA
The DNA here is from genome assembly GCA_002238965.1 of Nitrospinae bacterium bin107. GTDB lineage: Bacteria > UBA8248 > UBA8248 > UBA8248 > UBA8248 > Bin107. Next base: position 60,364 of record MPNJ01000009.1, read on the forward strand.
GGACCGGGGGAGGAACCGCATCGATATAACGATTCCCATCCGTGAAGGCTTTCGGTATAGAGTCGCCAAAGTCGAGGTCCGCGGCGGGGAGGACGTCATCCCCGTAGAAGAGATTCGTCGGAAAATGCTCGTTTTCGTCGGCGATATTTTCAACAAATCCCGCCTGCTCTCGGATGTGCGAAAGATAACAAATCAATTTTCCAACCGAGGCTATGCGTTCGTGGATGTGAACAGTTTCACGAAAACGGACGATAAGAAGAAAACGGTCGACATCACGGTACGAATCAACAAAGGGCGAAGGGTATACATCGGGAAAGTGGCGGTAACAGGCAATACCCGCACTCGCGAGAACGTGATTCGCCGCAACGTTCGCGTTATCGAAGGGTCTTTGTACAGCGCAAGAGGATTGGAGTTGACGCGTCAGCGTCTGAGACGCAAGAACTATTTCGAAACGGTGAAGGTCGTTGAAAAACGGCGTCCCGGCAACGATGAAATCCTCGATGTCGAAATTGAGGTGAAGGAAAAGCCGACCGGCTCCATAACGGGCGGCCTCGGCGTCAATAGCGACGAAGGGTTTTACGGGCAAGGCGAATTGCGAGAAGCGAATTTGTTCGGCAAGGGCCTGGTAGGCTCCTTGTTCACCAGAATTTCTTCCCAGCGTTTTGATTTGGTAATGGAATACTTCGACCCTAATTTCCGGGACTCCGGCTACTCGCTTGGAGGAAGCCTATTTTTTGTCGATCAGGAGTATGAGACTTTCGACAACGAAAAGCAGGGCGCCCGGATAACGGTCGGGAAGGAATTTCAGGAATTCCTGAGGGGTTTCCTCTCCTATGAGATCGCGGAATCGGAAATCAGCAATGTATCCACCACGGCGATATCCACGATTCTTGAGCAGGAAGGGGAGACTTTCCTCGAAAGCAGCATCATCCCGAGGCTGGTCTACGATAGCCTGAACAGACCCATTTTCCCGACGGATGGCACTTACTGGAGCATCGCCTCAACGATTTCTTCATCGGCGCTGGGTGGAAACGTCGACGTTCTCACCGCGGAAGCAGAGTTCAGGCAATATCATAACATCGGCGAGCGTTTCCGAATCCGCGTTTTACGGGATTTGGTTTTGAGTTTGAGGGGCAATGTTCGCTACGTCGAACCGCTGGATGGCGAAGCGCCCGCGTTCCGTCGTTTGTACGCCACCAGAAGGTACACCGTTCGAGGGTTTACTTCCAGCGATTTGGGGCCGAAGGATCCGCAGGGCGAAGCCATCGGCGGCTTCTCCGCCGCTCTCGGCTCAGCTGAATTGACGCATCCTTTCATTGGCCCGACACAGGTTGCGGTTTTCTTTGATATGGGAAACATTTGGGATGAGGATAGTGCCTTTGATTTCGGGGAATTGAGATACAGTGCAGGAATCGGCCTGCGCATCATAACGCCAATCGGCCCCATGCGGCTCGATATCGGATACAAACTGGACAGAAAAGAGAATGAGCGCAGAAGGGAAGCACACTTGGGAATCGGAGCCGCGTTCTAGGATCGCGCGTGTCGATTTGCCTTTGATTTTGATGAGGAGGATGTTTGAAGTGAGGCGGCATGGCCTATGTATTTTGATATTTCCGGTGCTTCTCGCCTTCGCCTATGCAGGTCACGCGGAATCTGCGAATGCGAAATACGGCGTCGTAAACATTCAGCGCGTTTTACAAACTTCAAAAGGCGGGCGGACCGCGCGGTCGTTATTGGAAAGGGAGAAAAAGAGGCTCCAAACCACGATTCAAAAGAGGCGCGAAGATTTAGCTGCAATTGCGAAAAAAGTACGGGAGTTGCAATTGGAGATTGAGCAGAAAAGCGCAATTTGGCGCCAGGAAGAAAAAGAGCGCAAGGCGTTCGACTTGAGGTCTCAAAAAAGGGAGTTCGCGCGTGAGCAGGACAACTTGAGACGATTGGTGCGAGAGAGCGAACGAGACCTTCAGGATCGCGGAAGAACCGCCACTAATACGGTTTTGAAGGAAGTTCGTGTCATCGTTGAGGAACTAGGGAAACAAGAAGGTTTGGATGTCATTGTAGACGAAGCCTCTGGCGGTGTCTTGTTCTTTAACCCGGGAGTGGATCTAACTGAGAGGGTGATCAAGCTATACGACCAGAAGAAGAAATAAAATGCTTCTCGCAGACATCGCAAATCTGCTCGGCGGGGAACTTACCGGCGACGGTAACGTAGACTTACACGACGTGGCCGAGTATGAAAAGGCCACGCCAACGGATTTAAGCTATATTGATTCGGCGAAAAAGCTGAGTACGCATTCCAACGCAGGCGCCCTCATCGTTCCCCAGGGTATGGAAACCAATCGCCCGTCTATTTCCACCAGTAACCCCCGGTTATCTTTCGCTCGTGCGGTATCGCTGTTTCGACCACCTCGAAAATTCCAGCCGGGAATTGATGACGACGCCAGAATTTCCGATACGGCGCGCCTGGGTGACGGTGTATATGTAGGCCCGTTCGCGTCCCTCGCCGGTGGTGTTGTGCTGGGCGACGGTTCATATATCGGGGCGGGTGTGCATGTCGGCGAAAACGTGAACATCGGTTCGGGGTGTTTCATACATCCGAATTGTGTTTTGTGCGCTGATGTGGAAATCGGAGCGCGGGTGACCCTCCATGCCGGAGTCGTCGTAGGGGCGGATGGGTTTGGATATATTCCCGATGAGGAGGGACGTTTTTTCAAATACCCGCAGACGGGCACGGTTGTCATCGAGGATGATGTCGAAATCGGGGCGAACACTACGATTGATCGGGCCACGCTCACGGAAACGAGAATCGGCCGTGGCACGAAAATCGACAACCAGGTCCAAATAGCGCACAACGTCGTGATTGGGGAGGATTGCATACTAGCGAGCCAGGTGGGCATTGCGGGTAGTGTGACGATCGGACGGGGCGTCATGATGGGTGGGCGTGTCGGGGTGGCGGATCATGTCGAAATTGGTGATGACGCCAAGCTGGGTGCGAATTCCGGCGTGCTGAATAGTCTGGAGGGCGGGAAAACATATATGCACTTTCCGGCGACGGAAATTCGCGATGCGCGTAGGCGAATTGCGGTATTGAAGAATTTGCCAAGGCTCTCGAAAAGAGTAAATCGACTCGAAAGAAAGATTGGTGAATTAGAATCATGATCGATAGTCAGCGGATTCAGGAACTAATCCCGCATAGAGATCCGTTTCTATTCGTCGATCAGGTAACGAATATCGACACGGAAGAAAATTCTGTCGTAGCCCAGAAAAAAATTTCGATTGATGAACCTTTTTTCAGAGGGCATTTCCCTGGTAATCCCATCATGCCGGGTGTGTTGATAATCGAAGCGTTGGCGCAGACCGGTTTGATTTGCCTGTTCGAGTTGAAATTGGCCGAGCCGGAGGCTGAATTTTTCTTCACGGGCATCGAGCAGGTAAAATTCAGGCGTCCCGTTGTACCCGGCGATTTGTTGGAGTTGCACGCAAAACTCCTGAAAAACAGAAGGACTTTGTGGAAGTTCGAAGGGCGGGCATTTGCAGGGGGTCAAATAGCCGCCGAAGGTGTTTTCACTGCTTACGCCACTCCCCGTGCACGATAAAAATTGAGCGACATAGCCCCCACTTCTCATATCCATCCGGAATCGCAACTCGGGCAGGATTTGAAAATCGGCCCGGGCGCTTTCGTGGGCGCCGATGTGATTCTTCGAGACGGATGCGAAATCGGACAAAACGCAACCATCCAGGGTCCTGCCGTAATAGGGGAGGGGTGCCGGATTTTTCCGAATGCCGTCATCGGCTTGGAAGCGCAGGTTGTTGATTTGCAGTCGGACTCGGGCGGGGTTGAAATCGGAGCGGGTACGATTATCCGCGAGACGGCGACGATTCATCGTTCGATGTATTCGGGTCAGAATACGGTGATCGGAAGTGGGTGCTACGTCATGGTCGGCGCGCATGTGAGCCATGATTGCCGCGTGGGCGATGGGGTGATTCTGGTGAACCATTGCTCCTTGGGAGGGCATGTGGAAGTTGGGGACAATAGCTTCATCTCCAATTTCATCGGCGTGCATCAGCGGATGCGGGTTGGGGAAGGGGCGATACTGGTAGGTCCCATTGCGGTGAGGAAAGATGTGCCTCCCTTCGTCAAGATGGCGGGTGCTCCATTTCGTGTGGTTGGACTGAATGTGGTCGGCTTGCGCAGAAGGGGCGTTTCGGCCGAAGTGAGAGCGGAAATAAAGCGTGTGTATGGAATTCTTTTCGATGAGCCTGGTACGATGGCTCAGAAATTAGAGAAAATGGAAGCGCAAGCGCCGTTAGGAGCGGAAATCCGTTCCGTGGTAGAATTCGTGCGCAATTCGAAGAATGGCATTTATCAAGGCCGCGTATAAGAGTAGGTTTTTTAAGAGGTTAAAGGCCCATGCTGGATTCACTGCGAGTTGGCGTCGTCGGTGTCGGCCATATGGGAAGTTACCATGTAGCTGCGCTTTCTGAACTATTGGGCGCGAATCTGGTAGCTGTATGCGATTTGGTGCCGAGCCGCGCCCGAGAATTGGCAGATAGATTCGGGGCGGAAGCGTTTTCAGATCCCACAGATCTGATCGGTCGGGTAGATGCGGTTACCATCGCTGTTCCCACCATGCAGCATTTTGCAGTGTCCCGGATCTTCCTCGAAAATGGCGTTCATGCGTTGGTGGAAAAGCCCGTTTGCACGAAGATGGAAGAGGCCCGGATACTGTTTGACCTGGCCACCAGAAACAATCTGGTGCTTCACATTGGCCATGTGGAGCGATTCAACGGAGCCGTACAGGAGTTGGGTAACATTTTGGATGCGCCCACCCTGATTGAATGCCGCAGGCTGGGCCCCTTCTCGCCGAGAGTGAAGGAAGACGGCGTCGTGCTCGACTTGATGATTCACGATCTCGACATCGTTTTGCGGTTGGTGGATGAGGAGATTGATTTGCTTTCGGCAACCGGCGCAAGCGTCCTCTCTGACCGGGATGACGTGGCGAATGTGCAGATTGGTTTTGCAGGTGGATGCGTGGCGAACCTTACCGCAAGCCGGGTGACGCAGAACAAGATCAGGACGCTATCCGTATCACAACCGGACGCGTTCATTACACTCGATTATGCGGACCAGGAGCTCAGGATCCACCGCCAGGCGAAGAGTGAGCATCAGTTGACGAGAGAGGAACTCAAGTACCGCGAACAATTCCAGGTGGAAAGAGTGTTTGTCCACAAAGGCAATCCACTCAAGTTGGAATTGCGGCATTTCCTGCAATCGATACAGCTCCAGGATGTTGTTTCCGATCCGGAGAGAGAATTGCGGTCTTTGGATATTGCCCTGCGTATCGTAGATATGCTGAAAAGCACCATGCCCTCAACCCACTAAAATTTGCCATGCCGAATTCCCTGGGAAGAATTGGCCTCGTCGCAGGTTCGGGCAGTCTGTCATCCGAGTTTGTTTCCAGTGCGAAGAAACGGGGCAAGCACGTGTCCGTGGTGGCTTTGTCCGCTGAGGTCAAGGAAACATTATCAAATGAGGCGGATTCCGTAGTTCACATCCCTCCCACCCAGCCGAATAAAATCATCCGGTTTTTCAGTGATGAGAATGTTGGAGAGATAGGGCTCGTGGGAAAGGTGGAGAAAAGTATCTTGTTTCAATCCTGGCGCTTCGATTTGACAGTCCTGCGCTTCATGAAGAATGCCAAGAATACGGCTGATGCAACGGTCATGGATGCCGTAATTGAGTTTGTGGAAGAAAACGGGATGAAAGTGATGCCCCAGACGGAGTATCTCGATCATCTCATCACACCGCGCGGGAGCATAACGAAAAAAAACTTGCGCCAAAATCAACGGAAAGACGCGGAATATGCGTTCCAGATGGCCCGGAGCATTGCAACGCTGGATATCGGCCAGACGCTGGTGGTTCACAAGGGAACGGTGGTTGCCGTGGAGGGTATCGAAGGTACGAACGAGGCGATTCGCAGGGGATGCGCTCTCGCCGGGAAAGGGGCCGTTGTATGCAAGGTGGCCCGTCCCGATCAGGACATGCGCTACGATGTTCCCACCGTGGGGCCCGAAACCTTGCAGGTGATGCGCGAGGGTGGCGCTTCGGCGTTGATCCTGGAGGCGGAGCGGACTTTTCTTATCGATCGCGAACGCTTGATACGGGAAGCCGAGGCAACGGGCATCATCGTTGTCGGCTGGTCGGAAAATGAGCTCGGATGAGCGCTCGACGAATGACGTCATGGTGCTCGCCGGAGAGCAATCCGGAGATGTTCACGCCGCGAATCTGGTGAAAGCGCTTGCCGAGAGGGTGCCGAACCTCCGTCTATCCGGGATGGGTGGGCAATTGATGGCCGAGGCGGGCGTGGAGATTCTCCATGATATCGGCGAGATATCCATTGTCGGTTTCGCCGGCATTCCCCGCATCTACCCCAAATTGAAAAAAATCAAGAAAGATTTGTTGCGGAGGATCCAGGATCACAAGCCGAAGGCTGTGATTTTTGTCGATTATCCGGGTTTTAATCTTTCGTGCGCGCGCGCGGTGCGCAAACTGCCAAATCCGCCCAAATGCATATATTTCATCACCCCCCAGGTATGGGCCTGGTGGAAGGGCCGCGCCCGGACCATTGCGGATGTTTTCGATCTGGCCCTGAACATATTTCCGTTCGAGCCCCGAATTTTTAACGAATTGGGCGGAAAAGCCATGTTCGTCGGCAACCCTATTGCTTACGAACTTCGAGATGCGCCCTCGAAAGAAAGCGCCCGGCTCTCGCTGGGCATATCGATGAGCGATAAGGTGATTTCGCTTCTCCCGGGCAGTCGCCTCAAGGAAATCGACTCTCACGTGGACGCCATGGTGGATGCGCTGAAGATTATCCATGCGCAATCACCGGGGCTGCGCTTTTTGATTTCAGAGGCGATTTCCCTGCCGGATGGATACGTTGCGAACCGTCTGAAGTCGTCCGGCATCGAGATACGAGCCGTGAGGGGTGATGCAGCAAAAGTCATTCGCGCGGCCGACGCCGTAGTCGTGGCGAGCGGTACGGCTTCTCTCGAAACGGCTCTCCTGGGTGTGCCGATGGTGGTTCTGTATGCCGGGGATATCTTTTTCTATTCGCTGGTCAGGTATTTTTTGTTGCAAGTGGACTATATCAGCCTGGCGAATCTGTTGTCCGGCTATGAGGCGGTTCCCGAGTTGTGCCAGAAACAGGTGCGCGCGCAGCCCATTGCGGATGCCTTGAGGGAAGTGCTCATGGATGATGACGTGAGAGCAAGGCAAGTCAGGGCTTTCGAGAGGATTCAAAACACACTGGAAGGGATGAACCCCTATGAATGCGCCGCGGCGCATATCGCGGCGGAACTCGGTTACGAGGCGCAGGACGCTTTGCATGAATGAAGATTCAATCGCCTATGATGAATGGGGCCGGGACCCCGATGCGCCGCTTTCGGCGTGGTTGGGCGGCATGGTCATCGCGGGTTATCTGAAGGCGGTGTATGCCACCTCGTCGATGATCGTTCCGAAAACGGAATCGAATGAAAAAATAGAGCGGAGGCGCAACCAGAAATTTATCTGGGCGCTCTGGCATCATCATTTGGGGCTGCCTTGCTTCTTTAATACGTATCATTCTCACCGCACGTGCATGGCGAGCAGAAGCCGCGACGGAGAATTGCTCGCCCAGGTGATGTCGCGGCTCGATACCCATTGTGTGAGAGGCTCTTCCGCAGCGCTGGATGGAAGGGATAAAGGTGGAACCGCTGCGGTTCGGCAGATGATCAGGGTGGCGAAACAAGGGGAACACCAACTCGTCATCACGCCGGATGGCCCGAAGGGCCCGCCTCAGAAAGTGAAAATGGGTATCATATCTTTGGCGAGCCTCACGGGATATCCGATTTGCCCGGTCGCTTTTGCGGCGTCGCGCTTCTTTACCATCCCCACGTGGGACAAGACGATTTTGCCACTGCCGTTCGGGAGAATCGCTGTTTGTTGTGGAGAGCCTCTGGAAGTGCCGCGAACCCGGGATAAGGGAGTGCTGGAGGGGAGGCGCGCAGAAATCGAAAGGCGGCTCATTCATGCGAATGAGGAGGCGCAGTACCACCTGAAGAACACGGCGAGGACGTAACCGCTCATGCTGTTTCTCTACAATGTCGTCATTCTTCTCATCTCACCTGTATTGCTCGTGTATTTTCTGGTTCGCCTGTGGATTCGTGGGTTCGACTTGCGGGCGGTTCGTGAAAGGTTCGGGTTTCTGCCCGGGTTGCCCGATGCGGAGGGGGGGCGTCTTTGGCTGCACGCCGTCTCCGTGGGGGAAGTGGGCGTGGCCGCCGTCTTGGTGCCTGCGCTCTTGAAAAAAAAGCCGGGGCTCAGGATTGTCCTTTCCACGGTGACGCCAACAGGCAGAAACGAAGCCGGAAAAATCTCAGGCCTGGAGCAACTCATCTACTTGCCCCTGGATTTCCCTTTGATTATCCGCTCCGCCTTGAAACGCATCCGGCCGTCGATGATCACGCTTATCGAGACGGAGATATGGCCGAATCTCGTGGCGGAGGCGGCAAGACAGGATATTCCCGTATCCATCGTCAACGGGCGGCTTTCCGAGCGGTCGTATCATAAGTACAAGCGCTTTCAGTTTTTCTTTTCTTCGCTCCTCAAGCGTTTCACGGACGTGCTGGCGCGCGGGGAAAGGGACGCCGAACGGTTTTTGGATTTGGGTGCGACTTCCGTGCGGGTTTCGGGGAACGTGAAATATGATACCCCTGCGCCGCCGAAGGAATCCCCGCATCTAGCGTATGGTCTTGGCGCGTGCAGACACGTCATCGTGGCCGGCAGCACGCACCCGGGGGAGGAGAAACTGATTGGGGAGGTGTTGGTATCCGTTGATCGCAAAATGCCGGGTGTAGGACTCCTCCTCGCGCCCCGCCATCTGGAAAGGGTGGCCCAGGTGGAAGCGGACCTGCAAGACGCCGGCATCTCTCCCGTGAGGTGGAGCCAGGTAAAAGATAAGGATGGCGAGCATCAAGCAGTCATCCTGGATGTGATGGGTGAACTGGCGGATGCGTATGGGTGCGCTGCAATGGCGATCATCGGCGGAAGTTTTATTCCCCATGGCGGTCAGAACCCGATAGAAGCGGCGCGCTGGGCGGTGCCATGCCTGTGCGGCCCCCACATGGAGAATTTCGCCGAGGTGACATGCGAGATGGTGAAACAAGGCGGTGCGATTCAACTGAGCGGGCGGGAGAATCTGGAGACGGCCGTCATGAAGTGGCTGAACGATCCGGAATTGCGGAATCTCGCAGGTGAGGCGGCCCGCCGGGTGGTGCAGAACAACCGGGGCGCTTCCGAGCGTACCGCGGAATACATCGTTCAAGTCCTGGCGGGATCGGATAAGGGTGCCGCATGAGTTTTCGAAGCGGAATCCTGCAGGCCTGGGAGGGCAATCCCTCATCCCCGGCCTGGTCTCGTGTATTGACGAGGAGCCTCGGCCCTCTGGGAAGTCTCTATGGCGCCGTCATGGCGCGCCGTCGCCGTCGTTATGAATCCGGGAAGGCCGGTGTCTCGAAAATTCCCGTACCTGTCATTTCGATTGGCAACATCACCTTGGGGGGGACGGGGAAAACGCCCACGGTCGCCTGGCTCGCGGAAAAACTGGCCTTGAAAGGCCGGAAGCCCGCTGTGGTGAGCAGGGGCTATGGCGGAAGACCCAAGGATGTGATGGTTGTGGGCGATGGGAAGGGGCGTTTGATGGACGCGCCACCGGCCGCTGATGAAGCGGCGATGCTTGCCCGCCGCTATCCCGGCCTCCTCGTTTTAACGGGTGCGGAACGTTCGTTTGTCGCAAAAAAGGCGGTCGAGGAATTCGAGGCGGACGTTATCGTGCTCGACGATGGGTTTCAACACATGGCGCTTCATCGGGATGTGGACGTGGTGGCTTTGCGAGGAGATTGTCCTTTTGGAAACGGCAAGGTGGTTCCCGCAGGTGTCCTCCGGGAGCCGGTTTCGGCCCTGAGGCGTGCAGACGCCATTTTAATAACGGGCGAATGCGCCGACCGTACAAGAGAGAATATACAGTCTCTCATCCCGGATATCCCGATGTTCACAGGCCACCTTGAGCCCGATGCGTTCCTTGATTCTCGAGGCGAGATAACGGGCGCACCGGATGAATTGAAAGGCGCCAGGGTCGTTGCTGTCAGCGGCCTGGGGAATCCGCATGGATTCGAGAAGATGCTTGAATCGCTGGATATCGAGATCGTCGTGCATCACGAATATCCGGATCATGCCCATTACGCGTTGGCGGATGGCGTGCGGCTCGTTGCGTCGCTGCAGAAGGCCGGGGCCGATTTCATTCTCACGACGGAGAAAGATGCGGCAAAGCTGTCTCCTTTGTTGCGTGAAGCGCCGTTTCGTGTTCTTCGGGTGGTGATGAAGATTGATGACGAGATGAATTTGGCTGGTTTGATCGAGAAAAGCGCATTTTCGTCCTGAACTGGCGCCTTATCCCTTTATGGAGGCGAGAAAGTAAGCCCCTCCCGCGAGGAAAATCGCATTTGGCCCCCAGGCCGCCAGGATAGGCGGGAGGCGTCCGGCGTGTCCGAACGATAGGCTTGCATGGAAAAGTACGAGGTAGATGGCGCCGATAGCGATGGCGATGGCGACTCCCAGGGCGGCTCCTCCGCTTCTGCTGCTTCGAATGGAGAAAGCCACACCCACGATGGCCAGCACGAAACTGATGAACGGAGCAGAAATTTTAGCCCACATATCTACGATGTAACGGGTGGCGTTAACGCCGCTTTTTCGCAAGTTTTCAATGTAGCGACCGAGTTCCTGATAATTCATTGTCTCCGGGTTTCTGCCTGTTTCCTTGAAATCTTTCGGTTTTTCCGCAAGCGGAAACACTTTCTTTTCAAAGGTTTCTTGTTTGATTTTTCCCCCGCCTGCAAAGTCGTGGATCACGCCTTTGTGGAATTCCCAATGTTGTTCTGCAGGAAGCCAAACCACCTCGGTCGCGTCAATACGTTGCGTTAAGCGGTTTTGCGGGTCCAATCGGTACAGGGTAATGCCTCTCATTTTTTCCGAAGATGGATCGTAGTGTGTGATTTGCCAGATCGTGTTGTTTTCCGAGCGATACCAGATTTTGTCTCTCTGTGTATGCGTGTGTAAGCCGGTTTTCTGGATCTTGACCCGCCGTATGTATTCTCCGCGCTTGTTGGCGAATGGAACGATGTATTCATTCGCCAGGAAGGTGAGGAAGCTGATTCCCAGGCATGCGATCAGGATTGGCGTTATGATTCGGTAGAGACTTAAGCCCCCTGCGCGCATGGCGAGAACCTCGTTTTCTCTGGAGAAAAGAATCAGCGTGAATGTGCTCGCCAGCAGCACGGTGAGCGGAACGGAGAGAAAAACGAGATGGGGTATTTTATATAGGAAATACAGGGTTGCGTCGCTTACGGCTGCATTCTCTTCGATAAAATCATCGATGCGTTCGATAAACTCCGCGGTGAGGAAGAGAGTGATGGCTCCCGACTGGCATAGAACCAACATTCTCAAGAATTGTTTCGTGATGTATCGGCTCAGTATGGTCATGGCGGGAATTTATGATTTGCTTCGGTGAAAGAGGGAAAACGGTTTGAGAAGCAAACCCCGGATGTCGATGGCGTAGAGCAAGCCAGCGGTTCGTACCATGTATCCCGCGAGTAGGGCCAATAATACGTTCGGGCTCCAGACGGCGACGGCAGCGCTGATTTGCCCGCTTTCCGCCACTCCCTCCGTGAAGGTGACGAGCAGGTAATAAAGGATCAGAACACCCAGGCTCAGGGCAAAACCGCCGTGGCGTCCCGATCGTCTGTTCTGTACGCCGAGAGGTGCCCCCAGGAACGCCAGAATGAGGCAGGTGAAAGGCACCGCGAATTTCTTGTGCAACTCCACGAGAATGGCGTTGTACCTGCTTGTTCCGGGCTCGTGTTCTGTTAGTTTGTTTCTAAGCTCATGGAACGGAAAAGCTCGCAGGCTTGTGCGAAGCGCCTTTGTTTTTCCGATAGATTTCGTAAGATCAAAATTGAGGTCGTGGCGCTCAAAGCGCGCGATTTGATAATTGTTTCTTGCGAGGAGAGAGTCATCCTGCGCGCCAGTTTTCTTACTGGAGACCTTCTCGGGTTTGCTGACCGTATGGACAGTTCCTCTGACGAGGCGCAACCATACTTTCGGAGATGTGGTGGATTTTATCAGCCGGCCACGATCGGCAAAAATGACCCGATTCGTCCCGGCCTCTCTCGTATCTGAAATCATAATGCCTTTCATCACCTTGCCCGACGGTTCGATTTCTCGCACGTAGAACATGATTCCATCGAAACCGTCATGAAAAACCTGCTCTCGAAGGTCGAATGTAGCGACTCGACTATGGAGCATCTGTTGGCGGACTTCCAAAGTGGTGTTTTGACTCCAGGGAAGCCCGAACATCATGAGGAATCCGCTCAGGAGGGCGGTGGCTATCCCCACCACTCCCACGGGGATGAGTTGTGAGTGGAAGGTCATGCCGGAGGCGGTCATCGCCAGGGATTCGCTGTCGCTCGAGAGTCGGCTGAATACCATGATGCTCGAAATCAGGGTGGACATGGGCAGGGTAACAAGAAGCAAAACGGGCAGGGCGGCGATAAGAAATTGCGCCACGATGGAAATTGGCACACCGCGGTTCACCACCAAATCTGTGAATAGAAACATTCTGTGGAGCAGGAGCACGAATGTAAGGAAAAACAAGGATATGAGCAGATAGGACACCAATTCACCCAGGATATATCGGTGCAGTGTTTTCAAGGGGATTCCTCTGGGAGACGGGCACTCGATACACTTGCATCACACTATATGAGCGTTTGCAGGAATGCAAAACGTGTTTTTATGCTCATTGACGCCCATTACACCGGTTGATAGCGTTGAAAAAAGGGCTGTTTTCGTTCTATTTCCCCGTGACTCAAGGTGCGGAAACGCATCGGGGAGGAATCGAGTTTGTCCGGCGATGCCAATCGGGAGGAGTTGCACCTCGTAGTGACGCCTACATGGATTGGTGATACGGCCATGTCCGCTCCTTTTTTTGCATCCCTGAGGAGAGCGCACCCTGGGGCGAGGGTGGCGGCGGCGGCAGGTCCCTGGACTGCCGGATTGCTCCGCTGCTTTCCCTGGATCGATCGGGTCTTGTCTCTCGATGGAGGAAAGTGGAGCAGCTTCTTTTCCTTGAGGAGGATGTTAAGAAACGAGACGGTGGATTATGCGTGGGTTTTGCCCAATAGCTTTCGTGCGGCCCTGATGGCGAAATGGATAGGAGCAAGGCGGCGAATCGGGTATGGGAGCGATAGTCGGGGCTGGCTTTTGACCAGCAGTGTGGCGCCTCCGAGAGATATTTCTCATTTGGTGGATTGGTATCTTTACCTTCTTGAGGCGCAAGGATATGAAACCCGGACTGGGGTTGACGATTTCTGCATCAAACCGAAGGCGCAAGAATTCGCGGAAAATCTGCTGAAACCGCATCGTACGGGGAAAGATGCGCCAATGGTGGGAATTCATCCCGGGGCTTTTTTCGGTGAATCCAAGATGTGGCCGCTGGAACATTTCACAACACTTATTCACCGGCTCGTCGATCGCGAGGGGGCGCAGGTTTTCATATTGGGCGGGCCGGATGAGTTGGCCCTCACGGGGAAATTGGAACAGACGTCCGGGGGGCGGGCGGTGAATCTGGCCGGAAAAGATACCCTGGATACGCTGCCCGCTTTGCTGTCTCGTCTGGATGTATTCATCTCAGGCGATACGGGTCCGCTCCATGTGGCCGCGCTCGCCGGGACAGCGACGATTGCGCTGTTCGGACCCACGGACTATCGTCGAACAGGCACGAGAGGGACTTGGAACAGAATCATTCACAGGGGACTCGAATGCAGCCCATGCTTTGCGAGAACGTGTCCACTCGGCCATCACGACTGCATGAAGCGGATTTCGCCCGAGCTAGTGGCGAGCGAAGCCGTTAAGCTGCTGAACGAAAAACCGGGGGTCGACAGGGATGGGAACTGAGACAGGCGCTGCAAAGAAACCGGCGGTATTTTTTGACAGGGACGGCACCCTGAATCGTGACGTGGGCTACGTCACTCACCTCGACTTGTATGAACTGCTACCCAGGGCGGCGGCGGCCGTCCGTAAGGTGAACGAGGCGGGATGGCTGGCTATCCTGATCACGAATCAGGCCGGCGTGGCGCGAGGCTACTTCCCTGAAATCATGATCGATAAGGTGCATCGCAAACTTCAGGAAGAGCTGGGCGGCAAAAGCGCGCGGCTCGACGCCATCTATTATTGCCCGCACGTCCCGAACGGAGACGACCCCGGGTACGCGCTCGACTGCCAGATGCGGAAACCCTATCCGGGAATGATTTTGAAAGCAGCGGCGGAGCACGGCGTCGACTTGGAAAAATCCGTCATGCTGGGGGACAAGTATTCCGATTTGGAGGCAGGCTGGCGTGCGGGTTGTAAGTCAGGCCTTGTGCTCTCAGGGTATGGCCGGGGAGAAAGAGAACTTCGCGGTGCGCAGTGGCCCCGCCGGCCCGATTTCGTGGCGCAAGACGCCTATCATGCGGTGGAAATCATCCTGAACGAAGTCGGGAATCACTAGCATGAGTTCACCACTCAAGGAATATATTCAAAGATTCTCGTCCATGCGCATGGCGGTGCTGGGGGATTTCATCGCGGATGAATTCATCCATGGCGCCACCTCTCGCATCAGCCGCGAAGCGCCGGTACTTGTCCTGGATTTCATCCGCCGCGAGGTCGTACCCGGTGGAGGGGGCAATGCGGCGATGAACGCGGCGGCCCTGGGCGGAAACGTGCGGGCCATCGGCGCGTTGGGGGCCGATGAAGCGGGCGAGGAACTCCGCCGCGCAATGGAAAAATGCCGAATCGATACCGGACTGTTGTTGGCGGATCCCGAACGCATCACCCCCACGAAAACGCGCGTGATGGCGGGGGGCCGAAACACCAAGCGCCAGCAGGTGATCCGCGTGGACCACGAAAAGAAGCTGGGATTGAGCGAGAGCCTCGAATCCCGGTTAGTTCGTGAAATCGAGCAGTTGGCGAATGACGGCCTGGATGCTCTCTTGATTTCAGACTACGGCCTGGGCGTCGTGACGAAAGGCGTCAAGGAGGCGCTCCGCAAATTGCCTGCCGAATTCATCGTCACGGTAGACAGCCGCTATGCGGGAGGTTCGTTTCTGGGGGTCACGGCCATTACGCCGAATGAGGAGGAAGTGGCGGGTTTGCTGGGGTATTGGCCCGATGAGGAGCGTCTCGATAAGGCAGGAACTTCTCTGCTTGAAAAAACGGGGTCGCGGGCGATCTTGCTCACCCGGGGAGACAAGGGGATGAGTCTTTTTGAAAAGGATACCCCAAGGACTGATATTCCCATCTATGGCTCGGATCAGGTGCTCGACGTGACCGGGGCGGGGGATACGGTGATTGCGACGTTCACGCTCTCCCTGGCAGCGGGAGCCTCGATGTGCGAGGCGGCGGAACTCGCGAATCGCGCGGCGGGGTTGGTGGTGATGAAGGCGGGAACGACGGTAGTGGAGCCCCATGAACTCCTGGCGACATTCGAGGGGGAGAGCGGGTGAGCATCCAGGGGAAAGGCTATCGGTATAAATGGATGCGAGTGGATTCCCTGAATCCGGTTCTGGAGAAGTGGCGAGTAGACGGCAAGAACATCGGGAGAACGGGCCCGGATGGGTGAGCGATTCCTCATCATCCGCCTGGGTGCGATAGGTGACGTCGTTCATACCCTCCCCCTGGCGGCGGCCATCAAGGATGCGCGGCCAGATTCTCATATCACCTGGGCGGTCGAGCCTGCCCCGCGAGAAGTTCTTCTCGGAAATCCGGGTATCGATGAAATCTTGACCATTGATACCAAGAGGTGGCGTAAAAATTTACTCTCCGGTGGATTCGTTGCCCTCAGACGCGACCTGCTCTCCGTGAGGAATGTTGGCGCCGACGTGGCCCTCGACGCTCAGGGGCTGATCAAAAGCGGTTTTTTGGCGTGGGCGTCGGGAGCGCCTGTTCGCATCGGGTTCGAACATCGTTATTGCAGAGAAGGGATGAACGTACTTTTTACGACGCATCACGTAGTGCCCCCGAAAAATCCTCACCACGTGGTGGAGAAGAATTTATCGCTTCTCGATCCGCTGGGTTTGCCGATTCCGTTGAAGGAGAATTACCGTTTTCCTCTCCATGAAACGCAGCATGAAGGGGAGCAGGCGGAAGAATGCCTGAAGAGCGTGGGGCACGAGGACGGTCGCCCCTTGTTGGTCATCCATCCCGGGGGCGGGTGGGTGACGAAACGCTGGGCGCCGGATCGTTTTGCGCAACTCGCGGATCATTGGCATGAGACTGATATGGGGGACGTTCTCCTCATCTGGGGTCCTGGAGAGGAAAAGATGGTGGAAGAAGTGGTGGCTTTCATGAGAACGCAGCCTTTGGTTGCGCCTGCGACGAGCATTCGGGAAATGATGGCCTTGATTCGGCGCGGTTCTTGCTTTGTGGGCGGCGACTCCGGCCCCATGCATCTCGCTGCAGCCATGGGGATTCGATGTCTGGCGATTATGGGGCCTACGGAACCCGTGAGAAATGGTCCGTGGGGCGCAGGGAATTCGGTGTTGCATCACCGACTCGCTTGCAGTGGCTGTTATGCGAGAAAATGCCCCGATATCGAGTGCCTGGAGCGTGTGAAGGCCGAAGATGCGATAGATGTGCTGAACCGGCTTCATCCGGCCCCATGAAAAACATGACGATCTATGCGAAACTAAGACAGTTTATTGAACGAAGCAGGAGTTGTTTCCGTTTTTGATGTGATGCACGACCCGAAAATGCACGAATCGTTCCAGGGTTTTGATTGAAAATTGGAGATCAACGGAAGATGAGCGTGGATAAAGAGTTGTTGGAGATATTGGCGTGCCCCGTCACCAAGACACCGCTGGAGTTGAGCGAGGATGGGAATTTTTTGATCGCCCGGGAATCGGGATTGGTCTATAAGATCGAAGATGATATCCCAATCATGCTCGTAGACGAAGCCGTCCCGCTTGATGAGTGGGAAAAGACCCAGGGGAAAGGTTAGGAGGATGTCTGGCTTGGCGGAAACATCTGCCGAAGCCGGCACAGGCAGGGTGCCTGACTCCGAATCTGCCAGAAAACCGATTAGCGTTACGATTGTCGCCCACAATGAGGCGGAACGAATTGGCACATGTATCGACAGCGTTTCGTGGGCGGATGAAATCATCGTAGTGGACGCCGGCAGTACGGATGACACCCAGGAAATATGCCGAAAACGCGGCGCGCTGCTCATTCAACATCCCTGGGGAGGATATGCGGCGCAAAAAAATTTCGCCCTCTCGAAAGCGAGTCACTCCTGGATATTGAGTCTGGATGCGGATGAATGCGTAAGTCCGGAACTTTCCGAGGAAATTTTCTCCGTTTTGTCTGACGATGCTCCTGCACAGGGGTATCGGATTCCCCGAAAAAACATATTCTTCGGCCGTTGGCTTCGCCACGGCGACCTTTGGCCGGATCATCAGCTCCGGTTGTTTCGGCGCGATGCCGGAGCGTTTAACGAGAAAAGCGTTCACGAATCCGTAGTGGTGGAAGGGCGGGTGGGTGTACTTTCATCCCCCATGGAACACTACAGCTATGATTCACTCTTCGATTTTTTCCAAAGACAGGTGAAATACGCCAGGCTTTCCGCGGAAGATTTATCTTCCAAGGGGGTGCAACCAGGAATAGCCGATTTCGTCATTCGACCTCTTTGGCGTTTTTTCAAAAGCTATATCTTGAAGATGGGCCTTCGCGATGGCGTAAAGGGATTTTGCGTTTCGGCGGGTTCAGCCTATTACGTGTTCTTGCGAGCCGCCTTTTTGTGGGAGCTGTGTCGAGGACGTGAACGCCCTTAGCGTTGTTCATAAGGAAGCCTCTCCGGGTATGGGCGGACAGGGGGAAAGAATTCCCTTACAGCCCATCACCCATATTAATAGTGGATGCAAGGTTCAACTCATCGCGCCACCGGATGGCGAACCGATGGGCAGGACGAATGAGGCAGGAACGTTAAACAAGTCGATTCCTGTGACGCCTGGGTTGGCTTTACGAGAGATTCCCGGATGAGCCGCACACGGGTATACCTCAGGCTCTTGAAATATTTGCGTCCCTACCGGTTTCGGTTCGGGGTCGCCGTCGCCTGCACAATCATTGTGGGCGGTCTGAATGCGTATCCCGCATACCTCGTTCAGCACGTCATCAATGACATCTTGATCTCGAAGCGGTCCGATATCGTACTGTTGATTTGCCTGTCCCTTGTCGTCGTCTATCTGGTGAAAGGCCTCGCCGCATATTGCCAGAACTATTTCATGCTCTGGGTCGGTCAGCATGTGGTGATGGACGTCAGAAACGGGCTTCACAGGCATCTGCTGAATTTGCCCCTTCGGTTTTTCGAGGTGAAGACGACCGGAGAGTTGATGTCGAAAGTCATATACGACATCTCCTTGATGCAGCATGCGGCGACGGAGTCCATTCGGGATTTACTCCGGCATGGGTTCACCTTCATCGCATTGCTCTGCGTGGCGATTTACCAGAGCCCCCATATGGCGCTGATATTCGTCGTGCTCATTCCGCTGGTGGCGGTTCTGGTTGTCATGATGGGAGAGAAGATTCGCCGAATCACGCGGAGGAGTCAGGCGCGCATGGGGGACATGAGCAGCCTGATGAAGGAAACCTACGCGGGAATTCGCGTCGTCAAGGCATTTGGAACCGAAGATGAGGAAGAAGGCCGTTTCATGGGCACCACCCGTTCGTTCTTCGACACCATCATGCGGGCCATGCGGGTTCGCTCGCTGGCGCCTCCCATAGTGGAGATCATCGGTGGTTTGATGGGAGCGGGAATTCTGTGGTTCGGCGCCCAGGCGGTAATCTATGGAAACATGGATCCGGGAAGGCTGATGAGTTTCGCCGTCGCCCTCGGTATGGCCTACAACCCGCTGAAATCTTTCACCCGGGTGTTTCATAGCCTGGTGGAGGGAATTGCGGGCGCCCAGTCGGTTTTCGAGGTACTGGACGAGCATGCTCCGGAAGATAAGAATCCCGATGGCGAGGAGATGGGACGGCTTTCCCGGCATATCCGATTCGAGGGCGTGCATTTCTCCTATTCGGACGAGGCGACGCTCGAGGATATCAACATAGAAGTACCGGCAGGCTGCACACTTGCCGTTGTGGGGATGAGCGGTGCGGGGAAAAGCACATTCCTGGATTTGATCCCGCGGTTTTATCCGCCCGCCCGGGGGCGCATTTCATTCGACGGAAAAGAAGCGTCCCGGTATTCACTGAGCAGCTTACGCGCCCAGATCGCCGTGGTAACCCAGCAGGTCATTCTGTTCAATGATACGGCGGAAAATAACATTGCCTATGGGGAGAAAAGATCCGTCAGCCGTGAAGAAATCATATCGGCGGCGAAAGCGGCCAACGCCCATGATTTCATTATGGAGCTTGAAAACGGGTATGAGACCATGCTGGGCGAGGAGGGAGTACGCCTTTCCGGCGGCGAACGCCAGCGCATCGCCATTGCGCGCGCGATTTTGAGGGATCCTTCCATTCTGCTGCTCGATGAAGCCACGAGCGCGCTCGACACGGAAAGCGAGCAGTTGATTCAGGATGCTCTGGAGCCTTTGATGAAGGATCGCACCACGTTTGTGGTGGCTCATAGACTCTCCACGGTCCGAAACGCCGATTTAATCATCGTGCTCGATGGGGGGCGAATCGTGGAGAGGGGAACGCACGATGAGTTGATGAAGCGGGGCGGCCTTTACCAAAGACTCTACGAAATGCAGTTTGTGAGCGAGGAAATGTCCCTTTCCGATGAAATCAAAAGCGCAACGCATGGCGGAAACATTTCGTAAAATTGTTCGCATCATACATTCATGAGTTGGAGTTTCCGCTTTTTGGATCCTGATTCGATCCACAATGATGAGTCGCAAAATACGTTGAGATATAACAACCAAGTGCATTCGGCTCTTAGTTGAGAGAACAATCTCATGCACAAGCTAAAAGTCTATTTTTCCGAACTGGAGGAGCGCTTCAGGAGGCGTTCACCGGCGTCACGGGTGGCGTTTGGCGGTCTTATAGGATTTGTCGTTACCGCCCCGATTTCGATTTCACTCGCTCAAATTTTCGTGTTCACCGCCGTGGTGACATGGCTGGCTTCCATGACCAAGGCGGCTCCCTTGGTGACACAAAAATTTCCGTTGTGGATGCCCTGGCTTTTTTTCGCGCTGTTTACTCTCGCCAGCGCCTTCCACGCGCCCGATTCGACCAAAAGCCTGATCAAGTCGAGGGAATTGACGCAAATCATGATTTTTTATTTGACCTTGAACGTCGTCCGGGATGACTGGGAAGCGCTATGGTTGGTGAAAGCGCTCCTTGTGGCCACAAGCATATCCGCCTTGTATGCCCTGGGCGTTTCGCAGCCAGGGACATTGTCGCTGGCGAATCGAGCGTCGGGATTTTTCAGCATATACATGACGTTCGGCGGGTTTCTGCTTGTAGCCGGTCTGTTGGCGCTGTCTTACCTCCTGGTGCCGACTCGGGAACGCAAGAGCGTGTGGGTCTATGCGCCGACCCTCCTGATCCTCACAGCATTGATGACGACTTTGAGTCGCAGCGCCTGGATAGGGCTTGTCGTCGGGACGGCGGTTATAGCGGTGGCGAGCCGGCGCAAAATGGTGGGTTTGTGTTTGGCGCTTGTAGCGGTACTGGTGATATTCATCGCGCCAAATTCCATAAGCCGGCGCGTGAAGAGCATGGTGAATCCACAGGACAAAACGGCCGTGGAGCGGATAAACATGTGGCAAAGTGGCGTTAATATGTTCATGGATAAGAAACTTCTGGGTTTTGGACCCGGCCGAATCAAATACGATTACGCCCGCTATGCGAGCCCCGACGCGACCAAGAAATCACCGTCCCATTTACACAACAATGTGGTTCAACTGGCAGCCGAGCGAGGAATTTTTGCGCTGGGCGCTTGGATTTGGGTTTGGATTGGATATTTCGTCATGGTGATTCTGCGAATTCGGGATACGAAAGACGCGCCTTTTGGGACGCGATTTCGCATGATAGGCGGTTTGGCCGTAGCTGCGGGTTTTTTGAGTGCCGGGATGTTCGAATACAACTTTGGCGATTCCGAAGTGGCGATGCTGATGTTCATGGCCATTGCTATGCCATTTGCAGGCAGGACGAACGAAGTCTATTCGGGATAAAGCGATTTGCGTTGCACGTTTACCGGAAGCGTATCAAAGATTGGAAAAAGCCTAATTTTTTGACTGAATCGACAGCCACGAGGTCAGTCCCGCCGAGTTTGTTGCCTCCCAGTTCGTAAGTGACGCGGCCGACTTTTTGGCCGGCCTTGACGGGTGCGGTTATTTCTTTCGGCAACTCTAGTTTCATGGAAATACGTTTTTCTTCACTCCTTCTGACCAATGCCGCGACACTTTCCTTGAGCCGGATGCGCACCATCCTTTTTTGGCCCTTCAGCACCTTGATCTGCTGGGGCTTCGGTTTTTTCGTTTTGCTCAAATTAATCCACCGGTACTGATTAAACCCCCATGCGAGCAGACGTGTGGCCTCTTTGAATCGGCGTCGGGAGTGGCTCGAACCCATCACGACGGCGATAAGTCTTAGATTTTTACGTTTTGCCGTGGCGACGATGCTGAACCCCGCTCTTCGGTGATAGCCTGTTTTGAGGCCATCCATCCCGCGAAACCGCCCGAGGAGAGTGTTCGTGTTAGTCAGGATGAAGCTCCCGTTGCGGAATGGAGCGTTCTTGGTGGCGCTCCACTTCATGATGAGTGGATACTTTATCAACTCGCGGGCCAGGATGCCTGCATCTCTCGCGCTCATTTGGTTGGTCGGCTTTTTTCCGCCCGGTGGAAGCCCGTTGACGTTCACGAATCGGGTGTTCGACATGCCGAGTTCTTTAGCGCGCTGGTTCATCAAATCGACGAAGGCTTCGGCGTCACCGGCAATGTGTTCCGCCACGGCGTAGGATGAGTCGTTTGCGGAACTGATGATGATGGATTTCATCAAATCTCGCAGGGAAAATTTTTCTCCCTGCTTCAAATACACCTGCTGACCTCCGATTCGCGAGGCGCGTCTGCTGGTGGTGATGATATCGTCGAGATTGATGATGTTTCTTTTAATCTGTTCCATGGTGATTAACGCCGTCATCATTTTCACGACGGAGGCGGGCTTCGTTGGAAGCCGTTCATTGCGCGCTTTCAGGACTCGCCCTGTATTTGCCTCAATCAACAAGATCGAGCGATAAGGGATGGCTTTTTTTCGGGAGCGTTTCCGGCGCGCGGAAGCGGAATCTAAGCCGAGCGTAAGAGAAAATGTGAAGAACAGCAACAAGAATGCGATGATGGACAAACGGAATCGCCGACGGCGGTCCATAGCGAGTAACATGCGCTTTCCTTATCGTCTTCTGGGCGGGTTCAGGTGGGTTTCATGAAAAGTCCCGGGAATGATAGTTGCCCCGTTTGACTCCAGCCTATTAAAAACCTTTTCCTGGCGTTTGTCAAAATGGGGTATTTGGGGGGCAATTGAAGATTCGCTCAGATGCACATGTCTTTGATAATAATGGTGATAACTCAGGACGCGCCATACTCTTCAATTCCATTTCTTGCGTCTGTTCGGTTGCTCTGATAGGATTTGCGCTACCAAAGGGATATGGATCGAATCCTCGGTTCACAATGGAGATACACGTCAAGCGTGCCCTGTCTGGAAATGGGGTATGACATTCTTTTTTGCCGCATCGGCGGAAGGAGAAGGAGGTCTTCTCATGTTTAAGGGTTCTTATGTCGCGATGGTCACTCCGTTCCGCGACGGAAAGCTCGACGAAGAGGGCATTCGCTCTCTGGTGGAATTTCATGTTGAAAACGGAACACACGGGATTGTAGCGTGTGGAACCACGGGAGAGTCCGCTACGCTGAGCCATGAAGAGCACGACCGGGTAGTAGAGTTGGTGATCGAGCAGGTGAACGGAAGAATCCCGGTCATCGCCGGCTCCGGCTCGAACAGCACCGCAGAGGCCGTTCAGCGTACTCAGTACGCTATGCGGGCCGGTGCGGACGGTGCGCTCCTGGTGGCGCCTTACTACAACAAGCCTACGCAGGAAGGCCTTTATCAGCATTTCCGGGCAATTGCGGAATCCGCGGACATCCCGATCGTTCTCTACAACGTGCCGGGCCGTACGGTGGTGCAGATTGCGCCCGACACGGTGGCCCGCCTCTCGGAGATTCCCAACATCGTGGGCATCAAGGAGGCGACCGGGAATCTGGCGAATTGCTGCGACATCGTATCCCGCGTGCCGGACGATTTCATCGTGCTTTCAGGCGATGATTTCGTCACGCTGCCGATGATGGCGATGGGTGGCGTGGGCACGATTTCGGTGACGGCGAACGTGGCGCCCGCGGACGTGGCCCGGATGTGTCAGGCGCAACTCGATGGAGATTCCGCCACGGCGAAAGCGCTGCACTACAAGATGTGGGAACTCAACCACATGATGTTCTGCGAGACGAACCCGATTCCGGCGAAAGCGACCCTGGCGATTATGGGGCGCATTGCGCTGGAATACAGATTGCCGCTCTGCGCGCCGTCTGACGCCAACATGAAAAAGCTTGAGACGTTTGCCAGGGAATATGGCCTGGTCGAAGAAGCGGTGGCGGCGTCGTAAATTTACCAAGAACGACAGGATCAGAAAGAAAAAGCGGGAGTGGTTAAAACTCCCGCTTTTTTTGTATTTGAACGCTTATTCTTCCAGTCCCAACACCTTGAGAGCGTTTCCGCCGAACCAGAGTCGTTTCACGTCGTCTTTCAGCGGGAACTTGTCGAATTCGGCCAGACTTTCCCTGGGGCTGATCATCGGCCAGTTCGATGCCCAGAGAATCTTGTTCTTGAGAACCGAGTTCCCGTAGCGAATCAGCGGCTCCCAGCCGGTGTCGGGCGTGGCGATGTATTTGGGCATCGTGCCGCTGACTTCGATGTAGAGATTGGGGTGTCGCCAGCTCACGGCGATCATCTCCAGTATCCACGGCCAGCCTCCGTGCACCGCCACGATGCGAAGCTCGGGGAAATCCTTCGCCACCTCGTCCAGGTAGATCGGACGCCCGAAATCAAGCAGATTCGAGCTTGAGAGGTTCATCGACGTGTGGAGCAAAACGGGGATATCCAACTCCACGCATTTGGCGTAAACGGGGTAGAACTTCTTGTCGTTTGCATGGAGCCCGAGCTCCCAAGGCCCCATGTTCACGCCCCGGAGGCCGTATTCTTTCACGTCGCGCTCCAAATCGCGCAGCGCGTCCATGCCGCGAAACGGGTCGCACCCGGCCGTTCCGATGAGGCGCTCCGGATAATCCTTGATGTAATCGTGCAAAACGTCGGCGGGAAATTTCGTGCCCAAGATCGTCGACATGTCGGACGTCTTGATCACGGCCTTGTCCACCCCTTGTTCATCCAAAAAGGCGACGAACTCCTCCGGCTTCATATAGCGGTGTTCTTCCTCGTTGCCGAACACCCTTTCCCCATAGTGTCTGGCGTAGTCCGCAAGTCGGCCCGTCGGCTTCAAATACCTGTCCAGACCCTCGGGAATGGGGCATGAGATTCTGAAATCAATAACGGGTGTAGGCATCGCTAGGCTCCGTGAAATTGGAATCATATATGGGCGCAGAGTACATCAGGATGCTCGTTTTCGGGTAGTCGGGAGATAAAAGCCCGCTCTCTCGCCAGAGGGAGTCGAATCCTTTATCCTCTTTTTCATTCCGGGACCAGAGGATTTGTATGAATAAGCATGACGGAACATCAACCCATTGGCTTTGGGCGATTTGCGCGGCACAGGTGCCGATGATGTTCGTCTATGCGAATTATGTGGCGGCGCTTCCGCTGTTCAAGGCGGAATGGAACCTCACGAACGTGCAGGCCGGTACGATATATACGGCGTTTTATGTGGGCTACATCCTCGCTGCGGCCGTGCTGGCGACCGCTACGGACTACATGAGCGCGAAAAAGATATATCTGGCCTCGAGCCTTTGGCTGGCGCTCCTGAATTTCATGTTTCCCCTTCTTGCCGATGGTTTCGTGAGCGCATCGGTGTTTCGCGGCCTCACGGGCGTCGGGCTGGCCGGTACGTATGCGCCTGCGTTGAGGCTGGTGGCGGAGTACGCCCCGGAGGGGAGGCGTGCTCGCATGGTGGGAATCTATACGTTTTTTTATACCGTGGGCGTCGCCACCTCGATTTATGTGACGGGCGCGCTCGTCGCGAATTTCGAGTGGCGCACCGCGTTCGCGTTGACCTCTCTGGGACCCGCCGCCGGTTTCCTGGCCATGGTGTTTCTGCTTCCCGCTCTGCCCTCGCCGAGGAGGGATGGAGACGCCGGGTTTGAACTTCCCAGGCTGCCGGCTCCCGTGTGGGTGCTCATCGGTGTCGTGGGCGCGCACCGGTGGGAGGTATTCGCATTCAGAGGCTGGATAGTCACATTCCTGGCGGCGTCCTTGGTGATGACGGGAACGGAAACGCGCGAGAGCGCCTTGCAAGTCGCTTCCTCAGCCGCCGCCATGATCATCGGGCTGAGCGCGGTTTCGAAGCTCATCGGCGGTTGGTTTGCCGATCGCATCGGCAGGCCGCCCACGATTATCGCGAGCCTTTTTCTAAGCGGCCTCATCTCGGTTTCCATCGGACTCGCTTTCGGGACGCCATTCGCAATCCTGCAGATTCTATGCCTGATCTGGGTAATCGTGATGCACGTGGACGCCCCCGTGCTGGTGGTGTTGACCACGGAACTCACGCCCAGACGCCACCTCGGCTCGGCGCTGGGCATTCAATCGGGTTTGGGTTTTCTGCTTGGTTCTCTTGCGCCCATGGTAGTGGGGATATTTTTAGATATGAGTAATGATTCGAGTACTGGTGAACTGCCGCTCAATTGGGACTGGGCGTTCATCGGTCCGGGAGTCGCGGCCATCCTGGGAGGGGTCGCCACGATTCTTGTTGCCCGGCGCTACATGGGCGGCGAAGTGCCGCAAGAGGACGGAGCAGAGGTTTCACGGCCATGAAAATCCCTGCACGCCCCGGATGGAGATTCCATGTGAAGATCTGTGTGCTTGACGATGCGGGCAGTTTTGATATGATTCGTACCACCTTATGAAACGAACATTACATGCTGGCTGTATCTAAACCGAGTGTATTCTGAAGAGAGGGTTTCTTCGCACTCTTTTGAACTGCTACTTAACGAGCAGAGGAGAATGAAAATGCTGAAAGGAATCATTGCTGGTCTGTTGGCGGTGGCTTTTCTGAGCGCGCCGGCGTTCGCCGCGGATGAGGCGACCATGCGCGCCGCCAAGAAAGAAGGGAAAGTAACCTGGTATACTTCCATTACTCTGAACATCGCGCAGGATCTCTGCAACCGTTACAACAAGAAAAAAACGGGTGTTAAGTGCATCGTACATCGTGACGGCTCGGGCAAGCTCTACCGCCGTTATCTGCAAGAGCGCAAGGGCGGCATTTACGTCGCAGACGTGATACACACATCGAACCTGGGCCATTTCCTGAACTTAAAAGCCAAGAAAATCATCACGCCCTACAAGCCTGCCGGAACGGACAACTTCAACGAGAAGTTCGTTACCAAAGACAACTCCTGGACGATCCTTCGCGCAGGCGTTTTGATGCCCTTTTACAACACCAAGAAAGTCAGCGAGAAAGACGCGCCCAAGACGTATGCGGATTTCCTCGATCCCAAATGGAAGGGCAAAATAGTTCATTCGCATCCCAGCTACAGCGGGTTTGTCACGAACGGCATGATCAACATCGTGAACAGATTCGGCTGGGATTATTACAAGAAGATGGCCAAGCAAAAGCCCAAGATCGTGCAATCGGCGGCCGGGGGCATTCCTCTCGTTGCGCGTGGGGAAGCCTGGCTGGGGGCCGGCACGACCTCGTATTCGCTACTCAAACTGATGCAGAAAGGCGAGCCGCTCAAGCCCGTCATCCCGCCGACGGGTCTGGCTTTGGTGACCTCGCCGAACGGCGTATTCACGAAGGCCCCGAACCCCAACGCCGCGCGCGTGTTCACTGATTATCTATTCAGCCGCGAGGCCATGCAGCTTCTGGCGGATTACTTCCTCTATGTGGGTGATCCCGGCGTGAAGTATCCCAAAGGATTGCCTGCGCTCAAGGACATCAACCTGATGGCCATCGGCGGAGATGAACTGAAGAAGAAGAACAAGCCGACGCGCAAAATGTTCAAGAAGCTCTTCGGCGTATAAATCAAGTATGAGCGGGAGCGGTTTCTTGCGTAAAATCGAGGAATCGCTCCCGTTTCATTTTTATTTATAACCGACTGAATTTTTCGAAATCAGCTTAAGTTTAACATTAAAATGGAAAGATGAGGATATGACGCAAGATGCTCAACAGCTGCCCGGAACGATATCGGGTGGCGAGCCCTCAGCCACCAAGAAATTCGACTATACCATCATCGTCTGGGTAGTACTGCTCATCCTACTCATCATCCTGGTGGCGAATCCCATCTTCCAACTCTTCAAGGAAAGTTTCTTTGTTTCCGAGGATGAGGCCGGCGGCTTCACTTTCCAGAATTATATCGACGCTTTCGAAACCGATGAATACTACAAGCCGATGTACATCACGATGATGCTTGCCGTCTCCGTGGGCAGCATTTCCCTGGTGGTGGGAGCCGTGATGGCCTGGGTGGTCAGCCGAACGGACATCCCATTTCCGAATTTAATCAGGAACGGCATCCTGGCCTCTTTCGTGACACCTCCCTTCCTGGGCGCCATCGCCTGGATATTCCTGGCGGGAAGAAACGAAGGGTGGCTGAATAAATGGATTCGCGGGATATTTCAGTTGAGTGACGAGTTTTATCTGTTCGATATTTTTACGATGAAGGGCGTCGTTTTCGCCATGTCGCTCTACACGTTCCCCCTCGTCTTTATCGTTGTTTTAGCAGGCCTGAACAATATTTCCTCGGACGTGGAAGACGCGGCCAACGTAGCGGGCGGCGGCACGTTCAACACCATGTTCAGCATCACTTTGCCTCTGGTGGCGCCTTCTCTGTTCGCGGGTTTCATTCTGGCGGCGCTTGAGGCCATGATTCTTTTCGGCATCCCGGCCGTATTGGCGATACCGGCGGGCCAGCACACGATGACGACCCAGCTCCGCGCTTTTATGGTATCGGAAGACGACCTGCTTGGTTTGGCCTCCGCCTACGCAATGCCCATGCTTATTCTGGCGATAGGGATGGTCTGGACTCGAGGCATTGTATTGGGCCGCAGGGGTTACGCCACCGTCGGCGGTAAGGGAGGGCAGAGGCGGCCGCAAAAGCTGGGCGTTTGGCGGCTCCCGATATTCGTGCTGTGCATGGTTCCGCTCGTGTGTGCCATTGTGTTGCCTTCGCTCGCTTTGCTTACCACGTCGTTCATGAAAAACCTGGGCGGCGGATTGGTATGGTCAAACTTCACCTTATGGAATTATCATTTCATATTGACGAATGATGCGGTGAGGGAATCCATATACAATACGATATTGCTGGCCATCATGGCGGCGACCGGCGCCACTATCGTGGCTGCGATTTCCGCTTTCATCTCACAGCGCAAGCTCATCAAGGGACATCAATACATGGGGTTCATGGCGACCGCGCCCATCGGGATTCCCGGCATCGTCCTGGCGGTGGGTCTGTTCGCGGCCTATACAAAACAGCCCTTTGTGCTGTATGGGACGCTGTGGATCATGTTCCTGGCCTATCTCACCAAATACTTGCCCCTTGCGTATCAGACGGCGAACGCAGGCCTCACGAGCATTCATCCCGAGCTCGAGGAGAGTTGCCGCATCATGGGGGCGAATCGGCTTCAGGTATTCAAGGACGTGACGATCCCCTTGTTCAAGACGGCCGTCATCGCGTCATGGATATTGGTGTTCATGCCCTCGCTCAGGGAATTGAGCGCGTCGGTTCTGCTTTGGACGACGAACACGAAGGTCATCTCGGTCGTCATCGTCGATTTCTATGAAGAAACGCTGTTGGGTCCCATATCGGCCCTGGGGGTTTTGCTCTTGCTCATCACCTTGGTGGCGATTGCAGTCGGTTTCCGCGTGGCGGGACGGGACTTCATGCGTTCCGCTGGATAAAGAAGGGAGATTTACGTTGGCTGTTTTAGACTTAAAAGGTCTATTGAAGATTTTCGGCACAGACGTTCGGGCGGTGGATGAGATAGACCTGCACATCGAACATGGGGAGTTGATCTCTCTTCTGGGACCATCTGGTTGCGGTAAGACGACGACGTTGCGCCTCGTGGCCGGTTTCATCGAGCCGAACGGCGGTGAAATCATCATGGATGGGGAGACCGTATCGAACGAAAGCAGTGTCATACCGCCCGAGCGCCGCAACATGAGTATGATTTTTCAGAGCTACGCAATCTGGCCGCACAAGACGGTGGCCCAAAATGTGGGTTATGGATTGAAATTCCGCGGTATTACGGGCGCCGAGGCGGACAAGCGCGTGAAGAGCCTACTTTCCGTCGTGCAAATGGATCATCTGGGCGCCCGGTATCCGGGAGAACTCTCGGGTGGCCAGCAGCAACGCGTGGCGCTGGCCCGCGCTCTCGTGGTCGAGCCGGCCGTGTTGCTGCTTGATGAGCCGCTCTCGAACCTCGACGCCAACCTGCGCGAGGAGATGCGCTTCGAGATCAGGCGCCTGCACGATGAATTTAACATAACGAGTATTTATGTGACCCACGATCAGGCCGAGGCTATGGTCACCAGCGACAGAATCTGCGTCATGAACAGCGGGAAGATCGAGCAAGTGGGCAAGCCGTCTGATATTTACGATATTCCGGCGACGAAGTTCGTCGCCGAATTTGTCGGCGTGACGAACTCGATCCCAGGAAAGATCAGTTCTCCGGAACTTTTCGAGGCCGACGACGGCGCAAAATTCATGATGAACCCGGACGGCGGAAAAACGGGAGAGCTCGTCTCGATACGGCCCCACCGCATTCAGGTACATTCCGAGAATGCCGATGTGGGTGGTTCGGACGCCCAGAACGTGCTCGATGGCGAGGTGACGCGCGGCTATTATTTCGGCAGCACGGTGGATTACCTCGTAAAGGTGCCGGGTCTGAATGAACCGCTTCGCGTCATCGGCGATCCGCATGAGTTCTTCGGCGTAGGCAGCAAGGTCCGGTTGACGATCGAAAAAGCGGCGGTCATTCTCGTGAGCGACAGTTAAAGACTCATCGATGCAAATCGTTATTCCAGACGATTGCTACCAGTTGTTCGAAGGTTCCGAATCTCTCGGGCGATTGCGCGCCCTGGGCGACGTACATTACTACACTGACAATGCTGATAGCGAAGAATTGCTCCGCGATCGCCTCGAAAACGCGGAAATCATCCTCACGACCAGATATCAGACCGACTTCAAGACGACCGACTTGCTGGATCATATTCCCCACCTCAAGATGATTTCCGTGATGGGCACGCGCCCGCGCATGATCGACATGGAGCGCGTGAACGAACGCGGGATCGTGGTGAGCACGACGCCGGCGGCGAGCGCCTCATCCGTGGCCGAGCACACGATGATGCTCATCCTGGCGTTGACGAAAAGGATACCGCTCATGTTTCCCGCCATGAGAGAAGGAGGCTGGCCTCAGGATCAAGGAGTCGAGCTTGCCGGAAAGACCTTGGGACTCATCGGTTTCGGTCATATCGCCCGTTTGGTCTGCCGCATGGCCCTGGGCTTCGGGATGCGGGTCGTCACCTGCTCACCTTCGATGACGCCTGAGCGCGCGCAGGCGGAGGGGGCGGAAGCGGCATCCGTCGAGGAATGTCTCGCGTCAGACGTGGTGTCGATCCATCTTCATCTGCCGGCGGGAGCCGCGCCATTCATGACCAGAGAGAAATTCGTGCAGATGAAGGAAACGGCGTTTTTCATCAATACGGCGCGCGCTCAGATTGTGGATGAAGATGCGCTGCTGGATGCCTTGCGAAACCGGCGCATCGCAGGCGCAGGCCTCGATGTATTCGAGCCTTTCGAGCCGTTGCCGAAGGATTCGATATATCGTTCTCTGGATAACGTCATCATCACGCCGCATTCGGCGTGGATTACAGACGGCACCTACGCGAGGTTCCGCGACGTGCCCGTAGCGAACATCGAAGCGTTTTTGAGGGGTGCACCCGCCAACGTCGTGAGGGAAAATGCTTAAGCAACCAGAAGAATCCGCCCCGGCAGGTAGAGTGCCGCCGGGGCGGTTTTTTATTACTCTTTTTTGATCAGGATGTTGTTGTACACCAAGGCCGCAGCCACGCCGCCGATGATGGGCCCTATCCAATAGACGAGGTGGTTGATGCCGTCGAAGCCGCCCCCGGCCAGAGCGGGGCCGAATGTGCGCGCCGGATTCATGGATGCACCTGTGAGTGGACCTCCCATCAGAATGTCCGCGGCGATGGTGAGACCGATCGCGAAGCCCCCCACATCGGGGTGTCTGTCGTCCACGGCGGAACCCCAGATAGCGGTGACGAGGAAGAACGTGAGAATGATCTCGATCAGAATCCCCATGCCGAAGCTCACGTCACTCGCCAAGGTCGGGGTTCCCAGATTCACCTTTTGCCAAACGTCGGCGGCAAAGATGATTCTCAACAGAATTCCGGCCACGGTTCCACCAACCAGTTGGCTGATGATGTAGGAAATGCCTGTGCCGCCGTCTGTCCTTTTGGTGACCATAAAGCCGATTGTGACGGCCGGATTGAAATGACCGCCCGATACGTGCCCCATGGCGGAAATCATAACCGAGAGGATCAATCCGTGGGCCAGGGCGATGCCGATGAGACCTACGGCTCCACCCGTCTTCTGATTTAAGATGATGGCGCCGGCGCCTATGAAGCACAGCGCAAACGTGCCGATGGCTTCCGCGACGCAGGCCCTTCCTGTAGGACTCATTTTCTTCTCCTTATTCGTTCGGGCGAAAGAATTGGAGGAAAATTCATGCCGCCATAGACTCGATCCGAAGGACTCCAAGCGCTAAAAACAGTTTATCTATATGCCTCATTATAGCAAATCATGATGGATGCACCACGTTTTGAGGGTTGCCCGAGAATGCGGCGGCAATGTTTTCCACCGACATCAGAAGTCCTGCTTCCGTCACCTCGGGCGTGATGCCCGCATTGTGCGGGGAGAGAACCACGTTGTTCAGTTTCCCGAGTGGATGGTTCGGGGGCAGAGGCTCCTGGTCGAATACGTCGAGACCCGCCGCAGCCAGAGCTCCGTTTTCCAAAGCCGAAATGAGCGCCGCTTCATCTACTATGGGTCCACGGGCGGTGTTCACCAGAATGGTATCCGGCCCCATTTGGGAGAACGCCTCGGCGCCGACCATGCCGATTGTGTCCGCCGATTGCCGTACGTGTATCGAGACGACATCGGACCGTTCATACAAAGTGTTCAAGTCGACGAACTCAAGACCTACCTCCGCAGCGAACTCATCGTCTGGATGAAAAGTCCAGGCGATGAGTTTCATCCCGATACCGGCGGCGATGCGGGCTGTCTGACGGCCGATGGCGCCAAGGCCGATGAGGCCGAGCGTTTTTCCGTTCAATTGCGTCATCTGCCCCCGCGGCCACTCGTCTGCCCGCATGGCGGTATCGTTTCCGGGTATCTGGCGCGCCGCCGCCATCATCAGGGCCAGGGTGTGCTCGGCCACAGAAACGGCGGCCACGCCCGGCGTGTTCGATATAATGACGCCTGCGCTCTCGGCCGCGCCTAAATCGACGTGGTCCGTGCCCGTTCCCCAAATTGAAAGTACCTTGAGAGCACCGCTATTCGAGAAAAAATCCGCGTCGAACTTGCAAAAAGCACGGATGTTGATGATGCCGTCCGCGCCTGAAACGCGCTTCAGCAACTCTTCAGGCGTTTGCGGGTTTGAGATGTGGATATCCGCGTCCCCGATTTCCCGCAACCGGGTTTCAGCGGCGCTTCCCATGAAAACGGAAGGATAGTCATCTGGTACGACGATTCGGTTCATAAAATTGCCCCTTAATAATCACGAGAATACGAGTGTTCCAGCGGTTCTCTTACATCGCCCTTGCGTGCATAATATCGTCTTTCTTCCGCCATTCTTATGACACCAAAGGAGACAAGACAAGTGGAACCACTCGATCCGCGTAAAGACAGTACTGTTCCCGGTGAGCGTGCCATCGACAAGCCCGAACTCCCCACGCAGGGCTATGCTTTCACCATGTCCGCCGACACCGAAACGATAGAGGGAAAGGGACAGCTCAAGCTGGGGACGCACAGGCATTTCGAGGTGTATTGCGACGAGCCGCCCCGCATCGGCGGGGAGGATTCCTACCCCCAACCGCTTTGCTATATCGCCATGGGAGTCGGGTTCTGACTCCTCACCCAGCTTGCGCGGTACGCGCACATGATGAAAGTGTCCTTCACGCACGCCAAGGTGCAAGTGGATTTCGATTATTTTTTGAGGGGTTCCGTTCTCAAAGGCACGGTAAATTCCGGCTGCAACGAGGTACGTACGCACTTTGAGGTGGAATCCGATGAATCGGCGGAGAAAATACTCGCGGTGATCAAGAATGCGAAGCAAGGATGCTTCGCCGAACAAATGGTGACGGCCGCCGTTCCACTGAAAAGCACAGTGAACTTGAATGGCGAATCGGTCTCGCTGAGCGGCGTCACGGCATAAAACGCATGACTTCCTGACTTTGGAAGCAAGCTTTTGCTTCTCGTGATTCCAGGAGCCCGCCACTTGAACCTGGAGAGGGCCGCTTCGTCCTCCCTGGAAGGGGGATTTACGCGGTGTCCGCGTTCGCCTGGGCGGCGCATTGTCCCGCTGCGGTGCCCGCCAGCTTGCCGTAGACGGAGCCCAGGGTAAGCCCCGCGCCTCCCGGGTAGTTGAAGTAGTAGACGCCGCCCACGAGTTCGCCCGCAGCGAACAGCCCGGGGATTATTTCATTTTCGGTGCTCATGACTTCCGCTTTGGGCGTCACGCGGATGCCGCCGAAGGTGAACGTGATTCCCGTGGTGACTGCGAATCCGATGTAGGGCGGTTCGTCGATGGGAAGCGCCCAGTTCGATTTCGGGGGGTCGATGCCTTTCGTGCCTTTTCCGTCTTTGATGGTCGGGTTGTATTCACCCGGCTGGATGGCGGCGTTGTATTCCTGAACGGTTTTGACGAACTCGTCGACATCGATCTCGAGTTGACTCGCGAGTTCTTCCAACGTGTTGGCCTCGCCCTTGGTGACTTCGCGGATACGATATTCGTCGCGCAGCATATGAACCGTTTTCTGGTCGAATATCTGAAAGGCGGCCCGCTGGGGTTGCTGGAGAATGTTCCGGCCGTATTTGGCGTAGGTATAGTTTCTGAAATCGGCTCCCTCATCCACGAAGCGCTTCCCCTCGATGTTCACGATGATGCCAAACGGATAGGAGTGTTTCTGGTAGGATTCTCCTACCGTGAGGTCACCGAAGGGCGGGGCGTTCAAGTCCCAGGCGACGGCGTGGCACCCGCTCCAGTTGCCATAGGGCTGCGCTCCGATATCGAGCGCCATCTTGATGCCGTCGCCCGTGTTGTAAGGGGTGCCGCGGACTTTTGCGAGTTCCCAGCCCGGACCCAGGTAGCGGCAGCGCATCTCCGCATTCGCCTCGAAACCGCCCGACGCCAGAACGACCCCGTGGGTTTCGACCGTGTAGGGTCCATCGGGGCCTTTGACTTCCACACCCGTCACGCCGCCCATCGGGTCCGTGATCAGGCGCATCGCCTTCGAAGCGTAGCGAATATCCACTCCGGCATTGTTCGCGGCATCGAGGAGTGAATCGATGAGGCCCCGTCCACCGCCGACGATCTCGAGAACCAGTCCTCCCCAGAAGCGCATCTTGCCGTCGACTTTGAATGCCTGCCGCCCGCTTGCGAGGATGAGCCGCAGGCCCTTGGACTGCATCCATTTCAGTGTCGGAAACGACTCGTGGATGAGGACGGAGGCGAGGTCGCCGTCGGTCTGGTATTCGGTCAGCAGGGCAAGATCGTCAAAGAATTTCTCCGACGTGTAGGGGTCGATCTCGATGTTTTCCTTCTCGGCGTCGGAAAGATCGGGTACGAGCGAGTAGATGTCTTCGATACTGTTGAAGGCGAAGCGGAAGAGGCCTCCCGAGAAAGCGGAATTCCCGCCGCGCCATGCTTCGGGTGCTTTCTCGAGCACCAGCACATTGGCCCCCTGGTCCCGCGCCGCCAGCGATGCGCAAAGAGCGGCGTTGCCGCAGCCCACGACGACGACATCATATTTCTCTGTAGCTTTCGGCATTTCTCAAAACCTCCTCGAGGCCTTGGGTTCAAGGCGACTCATGTTTTTCGGATATGGGGGTGAGACCATTCCATGGGGGTTTTCCATCAAATCCGGCAGTCGGAAAAACAGCTTCTTAACTAGCATATTGTCGGGGCTTGGTCAAAAACACCCGGAATGAGGTGACTATTCACTGCATCGCGCTATCACAAGTAGCGTGGAGCCGCCCGTCATCTGTTCGGTTGACCATCCCGGTCGGCTCCCATAAAATTTTCTCTTCACCTTCATGAAGGAGAGTCATGGAAGCGACTGCCTACCAGAGTTTCAT
The DNA here is from genome assembly GCA_002238965.1 of Nitrospinae bacterium bin107. Taxonomy (GTDB): domain Bacteria; phylum UBA8248; class UBA8248; order UBA8248; family UBA8248; genus Bin107. Next base: position 96,073 of record MPNJ01000009.1, read on the forward strand.
GGAAGAGCGAATCACGCATATCACCGAAGCCTGTACGCACTGCGGAAAGTGTTACGAAGTCTGCCCGATGGTCTCGTATTCAGAAGCCAAGGGAGCAGAACCCGAGCGGGTGACGAAATCGGTGATCGACATCATCAATGATCGCCCTCATGAGCCGGATGGGGCGTTTTGGGCCAAAGCCTGTCAGAAAAGCGGCGTTTGCATCGAGGCCTGCCCGGAGGACGTCAACCCGCGTGAAATGCTCTCCTATGCCAAGCTCAAGCTCCAGAACGTCGAATCTGAGAAAGCGGACATTCAAGAGGCCGGAAAGACTTATTTTCAGGATATGAGCCGCAAGATCCGTTTCATGGCCGCGCTCCAGCTCGAACCCGAGCTATTCAGAGGTCTCACTGCCGTGCGGGGCCCCGGGGCAAGCAAAGTGGATGCGGTGTTTTATTTCGGATGCAACATCCTCCAGACGCCTCACATCCTGCTCTCCTGTATCGATGTTTTCGACCGGCTCGGGCTGGACTATGAGGTCGCCGGCGGCGTGGGCCATTGTTGCGGCATCAACCACATCAGGCGAGGGGATCTTGAGTCGGGAGGAGAGATGGGGGCGCGTTCGCTTGCGCATTTCAAATCTTATGAGCCGGAACGGGTCATTACGTTTTGCCCCACTTGCCAGATGCAGTATTCCGAATATCAACACCTCTACACTGGAAAGCCGGTTCTCCCGATGGCGGGTGACTTTGATCATAGCGAGGAGGAAGTCCTGCCGTTCATCCACATCACGCAATACCTGGTGGATAATCTGGAAACTTTACGGGGAGAATTCACGCAAAAGGTCGAAAAGCGCGTAGCCGTGCACCTGCACGGGGGAACCGATGGCGTCGAGGAGAACGTCATAAAAATCCTGCGAGCGGTCCCCGGACTCGATTTCGTGGAGATTGAACAGTTGTCGGATCATGCCTATCAGTGCCCCACGCTCGTCATTCCCGAGGCGAAAGCGGCGATGCGCGAGAAGCTTATGGACTCGGCGCGCCGCGCCGGGGTGGATTCCCTGCTCACCGTTTACCATAGCTGCCACCGGGAGCTATGTGATCTCGAAAAGGGGGAGCCCTTTGAAATCGAGAATTTCATGACGATTCTCGGCCAGGCCATGGGTTTTGAGTATCCCGATTACACGAAGACGTACAAAATCTATGAGGATATCGATCTGGTCATTCAGGAGGCGGAGGACACGCTGCGCGCTTTTGGCATGGCGCCCGAGAAAATGCGGGAGCAGCTTCAAACGGCGCTCTACGGCTGAGAGCCGGTTAATCCAGCTTTTCTAACATGTTGAAAACGCGCGGATATTCCTTATTTGCGCGCCAGAACGATGTCGAAATTTCCCAGTTGATAGGTTTTTCCCCAGGAGACTTTCTTGAGCGAAATGATCAGAGAAGGTCTCGAGCGTTCATGGTCGCCCAGTCTCGGGTCGCCCCGAAAATACAACTGCGTCACCAGGGGCTGATAATCGGGATGGCGGATATAGAAATGAATGTGTGAGGGCCTCGCCCAGAAGCCGAATCCGTAGCGTCCCGGATGCACGGTCTCGAACTGATACAGGCCTCGCCTTGTGGTGCGCATACGCGCCCTGTAGAGGTAATTCTCCTTCTCGTCCATGCCGTGGTAGCTGCCGCCGTCATCCGCCTGCCATACGTCCACAGTCGCGCCCTCGAGCGTTTTCTGGGTGTCGTGTCCATATACGTGGCCGCGGATGATCATGGGCGTGCCCGGCGCGCCCTGGGGCATCAGGCGGCCGCGGAACGGAGCCCCTTCCTTGTAGTAGGGTCCCATGGAGTCCGAGGCGGTCGGCTTTCGCGCTATTGGAGGCGCCTCATCCGGTTTCTCGCCTCGCGCAATCAGAAACTTCCCGAATTCTCCCAGTTCTCCATAGGCGGGCGTGGGGGCAAGGGTTTGCCTGAACGCGAAGGCGCCCGTGCCCAGTGCAGATAGGCCGATCAGGGTGTTTTTCAGCAGTTCCCGTCTGTTCCATTTCTTCATGGCGAAATACCTGCGGCGGCGGGGCCAAGTTTCTTGAAGCAGACTATCACTTCAGAGCGAGAAGGTTCCAGTGCCGGAAATTCACCCGCCATATTGACGCGATGGCGTCACCTCGCCACCGGCGCGAGAGTGCTTGAAAATACTGGCTTTCCGGCGCATTCTCCTCCCCGGCGCGCCTCATCGTGGAGACGACGGAATCAACCCCGCTGCGCCATCTCGATGCTGATGTTGTCAGGCCCCTTGATGAAGGCGATCTTAACCCCCGGGCGTATCTCCCAGGGCTCGCAAATCCACTCGGCGCCCTTTTCGGTCAGCTCTTTTTGCGCCTCGTCCATGTCGTCGACCCGGAGCCCGAAATGGTCCAGTCCGTAGCGGGGGTCTGAGCCCGTCCGCACCGGGTCTTCTCCCTCCGCCCGGCCCGAGACGAGGAACACCATGCCGTTCAGGTCCATGTTGAACGAGGGCGCGCCGCCCAGCTTTCGCTCCTCCACGACGGTGGCGCCGAACATGTCGATCCAGAAATCGCGGGCGGCGTGCGGGTCTTCGCTCCTGAAGTGAAGGTGGTCGTATGAGTATCTGGCCATGCGGTAATCCCCTCTCGATAAGCTGTGAACCTCGTGTCTGACGACGAGTCCGGTTGTCTATCGGCTTGATAAGCCTTGGATTGTAAGGATTGCGGCCGGGAGTGGCAAGGGGCTGGAAGCCAGGTCTAGCCAGGCCCGCCCTCTTCTTCCTGTATGAGTTTCTCCGCCTCGGCCATCTCGTGGAAAAGCGCGCAAGTAGCTGAAAAATCACGTTCCAGCTTGTCGAAAAGCTCCCTGATTTGCCCGGGCGAGGCGACTTTCGAGAGCTGGCCGTGAACCGCCTCCCAGGAGAGCGTCCCGTGTTCTCCGCGCTTGAAATCCGTCTCCTCGCTCGCCGTGATGGCGTCGTACAGCTCGTTTTCGTGTTCGAGTATATCCCGGAGCACCGGCTCGTAGTTCGGGTCGTTCGATTCCAGGTAGCGCTTGAGGTAGTGCCTGAAAGCGGGCTCTTTTTCCACCGGCTGCGGGTCGGACATCTCGCGCATGATCCGGCATGTTACGGAGAAATCCTTCTCCAGGCGCTCGAAGAGCTGCTCGATGTGGAAGGGGGTGAGAATGTCCGTAAGTTCCGTAAAAACAACGTGCCACATGTGGGAAAGCCGCTCTCCGCGGGCCGATTCCGCGCCCTCGCCGATGGTGCTCTCGTCATAGATTTCGTGCTCGTGTTCGAGCAAATCCATGAGCACCGGCTCGTAGTTCGGGTCGGCCGAATGGAGGTAGCGCATGAGATAGGGCTTGTATTTCCGTACTTTATGGCGTCTGGGCATTGCGGGTTCCTCTGATGAAAAGCTACCGGATATGACGTCCCAGTATACCACCAAACCGGGGCGCCTCGCTACGGGAAGATGCGCGGCGACGGGGCGATTCCCCGTAACCTGCTGATATGAAAGAGGATACTGTCTCTAAAAAAATGGAAGCCGGTTTTCGTGTCCGGGGGAATATCACCACGGCAAGTCACAGCATTTGCGCGCATTTGCCGTCATCGCGCAAGGCGCGGCTCATGGCAGAATTCCCCTGCGCCGCACTTCCGCGGCGTCATTTCCCCAAAAATTTAATTTCCGGAAATTTATCGAAAAACCCCGTGAATTTATCGATATTTATCTAATTTATCGGTTACAAAACCCGACCGGGGAGGAAGTGTTTGACCCGAGCGGGGAGGGTTTCCCTGTTCTCGAACGAACCGCGCGGCTCCGCCATCATACGCGGATTCTTCCTCCGGCCCTTGACCGCAAATGCGGGAAATTGCGCGCCGGACGCTGCCGGGAAACTCGATTCCGACTGGAGAAGCAGGGGCTGCAACGCCCCCGGGAGGGGCCGTCATACGGCGCGCCAACCCCTCAGGATACCTCCTTGCGATTCATCCAGGCGCACCGCAAATGCGGGCAAATGCGGTAGCCGTCGTGACGTAGTTCGTCCCGGGAAAATCCATCCCGACCGGAAAGGGAACGTTGATAAAGCCCCGATTTCGTGATTCCAAATATGAAGCCGACAAAGGAGGGATGAAACTTTACTCCTTCCTTGCAGAGCGCCAACCAACTACTCCCCCCTTGCGGGGGGTGTTGAAAATGCCCCATTGACGGTAAACCCCTATAGGATCAACCCGCTCTGGCCGCTTTGCAGGGGATAAAGGCAACCCCCCCTACCCCCCCTTGTCAGGGGGGTAAGAAAAAACAAAACCTCTCTACCCGGTGGGGGGTGTTGCCTTTTTATACCCCCCTGACAAGGGGGGGTAGGGGGGGTTGATTCTGACGAGGGGAGTTCATATGGAAGCGGACCTACCCCGCTCCCGGTAACGGGTTTTTCAACTACCCTGACAAGGGGGGGTAGGGGGGGTTGCTCTTTGGACAAAGGCTTTTTCAACAGCTCCGAAGAGGGGGGGGTGATCCTCAGGCGGCGGTGCTCGCCGTGGCCGCAGGCCGCCTATAGCCCGCCGCGGGTATGAAGCGCACCGGCGGAGGGGATTCTCGGGCTCTCCTGGCGAAGGTCAAGCCTGACTGGAGGCAGGCTGTTGCGGGTCGAGATTTGGAAGACGCTCCGACAGGGACTCGCCGGGATGCGCGGGAATGATAATGAGTCCGCTTTCGCTTTGATAACATGGCATGCAAGGCGGGTTTCGAACGAAAATGGGATTAAAGAACTTTACCTCATGATATCAATGGGATAGAAAGGTACTACCGCCGATGAATAAGACTCGACGCATGTGAGCGGGTCAAACAGACATACAAACGCCCTCCTGCGATCTCTGGCAAGTATCACAGGAGGGCGCTATGAGGCCGCTCCCTTGTGCGGCCGTTTCCGTCCGGTATTCAGGAGGACTCAACTCCTTGAAACACGGGACAGCATTTCGTGAAGGGGAGCCGGAAATCAGGCATCGTGAAGGAAGGCTGCGACACTATCCATGCGAGGCGCAGTTTCCGGCTCCCAATAGCGTGTTGAGTAGGGGGCTGCCCGTTGTTCCCGTTCCCGGCTCGAGGACTCAAACTCATAGCAAGGAGCGGTACAGTTTGCTCTATCACGAGGGAAGCAACCAACGGGCAACCCCCTTTTCGCTCTCCTTCTCTCGCCTCCGGCCCCGGGGCGGTAAGCCCCGAGGCTAAAGGCGTCATGCTCTTCGCTATTACTGCTTGTTCGCGCCGAACGCGCCGACCAACCGGCCGAAGGAGCTGAACTCGGAATAGAACGTGCCGGTCACAGTGGTCGGGATGGTGCTGCCGTCGCCGGGAGGAGTAGAGTCGGTATTGCCCGGCGATTCGTCGTGCATCCTACCGCTCCAGTCGCCGGATGCATCCGCCTTGTTGCCGTTCATCGACCAGACCGTGGCATCGGACGTGGGGCCTGTGATTAACCCGTCGTCGCCCCAGGCAGAAGAGCGGTTCAGCGACACGCTCCAGCCCGGATCTTCGGTCCCGTCGTTCAGCCGGAAGTTGTCGATCGTGCCGGTCACACCGTTCTCATTGTCCGCTGCGATGGCCCCGAACTTGGCGGTCAGTTCGGCGTCCGCCGTGAAGTGGCCGCCGTTGCCCGTGCTGTCGATCGGATTGCTCATGGCGAACTTGCCGACGGCTTTGCCGGCATAAGTCGCCGAGCCGGTCAGATTTACACCGTTAGCAGTATCGGTGATAGTTCCGGCATTATCGACATCGCCAAATTCCCCGACGAACGCGCTGGCGGCCGTCGGCTCGCCGTCATTGTCCTTGCTCACCCACCAGCCGAAATACAGGTAGTTTTCATCGGGCAGGGACGCCATCGCGCCCGCGTCGGGTTTGAAGTGCCAGGTTCCGCCCAATGCGCTCGGGCCACCCTTGCCATCATTGGTCGAGGTGCAATCCCCCGTGCAGAGTAATTCGCCCGGTGCGCCTTTGAAGGTGCCACGGACTTTGAGCGCGACATTATTGTCGGGTATCTGATGAGTCTGTCTACCCGAGTGCTCGAAAGCGGCGGCCATGACATCCGCGAGATCGATACCTTGTACGGTAGACCCGGCGTTAACTAACTCAACAGAACCCGCGTTGGGATTGCCCGGTGCGATAATGGTGTTTCCCGCATCGGTGAAGGGGATCGACCTCGCTGGACCCTTGTTCGTGTAGACCCTGGCTTCGTTGGTGACCTTCGAGGAGCCGGTACCCGTGGAACGGGCATAGTCCGTGCCGTTCCAGCTGCCCAACGCACCGGCGGAATCGCCGGCCTTGAGTTCCACGGAAGGAGGGTCTGTTCCATCGGCGATCGCTCCCGCGCCGTCAGCGGCATCAATCGTGAGACCTGTCGTCGCCAGGACAGGTGCGGCAATGTTAGTCAGCGGGGTCGGGCCACCCATATTGGGCCCCAGCGCCGCGTGCAATAACTTGCCCGTTTCCGCCCTGGCATCGGCCTCTTCTTCCTCCTTGGCCTCGCGCTCCTCGTCCGCTTTTTTCTCCCTGGCCAATCGGTCCTTTTCCTCGCGATCATTGTTGGCCATGAGGGTCTTCTTCGCTTGGTCGATCCGAGACTCGGCGTTGGCCACCGCCGTCGTATAGGAGTTCTTCTCCGCGTCGGTCAGGTCCGCGCCGGCCTCGATCGCCGCGTTCAGCTCGTTGACCGCTGTCTGGACGGTGTCGATCTGCTCCTGCGTGGGTTCACCGGAAAGCGCCGCGAGGGCCGTCTCGAGCGTCCCGGAAGCAGTCATGAGTACGCCCATCTGTTCGGTCCGGCGCGTTTCGGTGTCGAGATTGGTCTGTGCCGTTGCCACTTTCGTCTTGGCGGTGTCGAGTTGCGACTGATACATGGCCTTGTCGGCATCGCTCACGTCGACTGCTTCGTCCAGCGCCTGCTGAAGCGCGGCGATGTCGTCGTTCGCATCGGCGATGTCATCCGCAGTCGACAGGTCGGACGTGTCGATCATGCCGGCGGCCGTCGTCAGCGCCATTTTCTGCTCTTCGGCCCGAGCCATCGTCGCGAGCTCATCCACGCGGGCATCGACCGCTGCCTGAAGCATCTCACCCGCCGAGGCAGTAATGTCGTCCTTCACGGCATCGTAAGCCGCTTGGGCGTCTTCCGCCGTGGTGGCCGCATTGATGGCCGCGAGCGCCGTGTTAAACGTCACCTGTGCGGGCGTCAGGCACTCACCGCCCACCCAGCTATTGCCCGCGTCCGCGCACAACTCTTCCTGGGTCGGCATCGGGGGCGGCGGTTCCTCAGCCGTCCCGCCGCCGCCGCCGCCGCAGCCGGCGATCGTGAGGCTCGCCGCAATCAGAAGGGCGATAAAGATGTTCCCGAACTTTCCTGAGTTTCTCATCTTGTTGTTCTCCTTGTTGATGTAAAGTGAAACTGCCGCTTCTTCTTTTTGCTTCATTCTTCTTGCTTCATTCTTCTTGGTGGCTTTGGAACGCTGGAACGCACCACGTCCTGGCCAGAAGTCATTTGCAATTTAGTCAAGTATACAATAGTAATATGTATTTAATGTGAGGATATGGACATAGATGATGTTATTATCGTGAGGATATTCGTTTTAGTGCATTTTTGTAGCCGACACGGCTTCTCCTGTGCCGGGAACCGCTCTCTCCAGTCCGGTCCGGGCGTGGCCGTCGACAGGCAGGGGCGGAGTGAAATTCGCCCCGGCGCGCAAAGCAGTGTGCGGGGTCCAGGGAAACCGGCCCGCCGAGGCGGGAGATCGAGGCGCTTCGCACGCCGGGTTCGCTCTGCGGTGGCACTGCGCAAGGCGCCGGCATCGCGCCTCGACAACGGATGCGAGGTTATCCTCGAAAATCCCAGGAACACCGGGACGCTGCGCGCCGGGCAGGTCGAACTTCCGGTACGCGACGGGCGCAACATCCGGATGCCGATCAACGCGATCCCGATCCGCTCAGGCGACGCTGAGGTCAATACGGAGACAGTCACCATGCAGGCTCTGGCGCCGCTTGAGGAACTCGAGCGGTTGCGGGCGGAGTACCCGGGCATGCCGAGCTGCGAACCGACCGCGGCGAACGGCCGCCAATCTGCCCTGCAACCACGCAAACGACTTCCGCCATTGCATGGGAGTATACAAAAGTGATATGTTATAAACGTGTTTTATCGGATTGAAATAATGTGTATATCGTGTGGAATAGGGTTAAAGCACATTTATTCCTCATTCTATGGAGGGTGCGGCGTTGAAAGAAACCGACCGGCTGAAGCAGGAAATCGAGGTGTTGCGCGAGCGGATCTCCAGGCTGAGCACCGCAAGCTTGCGCATCAGCGCCAGCCTCGACCTCGACACCGTGCTCAACGAGATCGCGGACAGCGCCCGCACGCTGACCGGCGCACGCTACTGCGCCATCGCCACCATGGACGAGGCGGGAGAACCCGTGGACTTCGTCACCTCGGGCTTCACCGCCGACGAGCACCGGGCCATGCTGGAGTGGGCCGACGGGCCGCGGCTGTTCGAGCACTTCCGTGACCTGGAAGGCCCGCTCCGCATCGCCGACGCTCCGGCCTACATCCGCTCGCTGGGCTTCTCGCCCGAGCTGCTGCCGTGGGGGACCTTCCAGGGCACGCCGATGCGCCACCGCGGAACGCACGTGGGCAACTTCTACCTCGTGGTGAAAGAAGACGGCACGGCGTTCACCGACGATGACGAGGAGGTCCTGGTGCTGTTCGCGTCGCAGGCGGCGGCGGCTATCGCGCATGCGCGCGCCTTTGAGGAGGAGCGTCACGTGCGGGCGGGTCTGGAGGCGCTGGTGGAGACCTCGCCGGTGGGGGTGGTCGTGTTCGACGCGCAAAGCGGGCGCCCGACCTCCATGAACCGCGAGGCGCGCCGGATCGTCGAGGACCTCCGCCTGCCAGGTCGTCCGGCAGTGGAGTTGCTCGAGGTGATAACCTGCCGGTTCGCCGACGGTCGCGAAATCGCGCTCGAGGAGTTTTCGCTCGCGAGCTTGATGGGCAACGCCGAGACGGTGCGGGCCGAGGAGATCGAGCTTTCGACACCCGACGGGCGGAGCGTGAAGGTGCTGGTGAACGCGACCCCGATCCGCTTGGAAGAGGACGCGGTCTCCTCGGTGGTGGTGACCATGCAGGATCTCAAGCCGCTCGATGATCTCGAACGGCTGCGGGCGGAGTTCCTGGGGATGGTGAGCCACGAACTGCGCGTGCCGCTGACTTCCATCAAGGGCTCTGCCAGTACCGTGCTGGACGCCACGCTGGTACCGACCCCTGCCGAGATGTTCCAGTTCTTCCGCATCATCAACGAGCAGGCCGACCACATGCGGAACCTGATCAGCAACCTGCTCGACGCGGGGCGCATCGACGCGGGCACGCTGTCGGTCTCACCGGAGCTCTCGGAGGTGGCTGCGCTCGTGGACCAGGCGAGGAACACGTTCCTGAGCAGCGGCGGCCGGCACACCGTGCTCATCGACCTGCCGCCGGACCTGCCCCGGGTGATGGCGGACCGCCAGCGTATTGTGCAGGTCCTGAACAACCTCCTCTCGAACGCGGCGAGGAACTCGCCGGAATCCTCCCCCATCCGGATCGCCGCGGCCCGCGAGGAGGCGCACGTCGCGATCTCGGTCACCGACGAGGGCCGGGGCGTGGCGCCCGAGGTACTGCCCCGCCTGTTCGAGAAGCGCACCGGCATCGACGGTAAAGGAGGTTACGCCGGGACCGGCCTGGGTCTCGCCATCTGCAAGGGCCTGGTGGAGGCGCACGGGGGCCGGATCCGGGCGGAGAGCGATGGGCCGGGCCAGGGGACCTGCTTCACCTTCACCATCGCGGTGGCCGGGGAGAAGGACGAGAGCGCTGAGGACGGCAGCCCGGGCCCGCCCAGGGAAACGCGCGCGCAGGCGCGCATCCTCGTGGTGGACGACGACCCGCAGACGCTGCGCTTCGCTCGCGACGCGCTGGGGGCTGCGGGCTACGCCACGATCGTCACGGGCGAGGCGGGGGATCTGTCCCGGCTCATCCGGGTCGAGAAGCCCCGCCTGGTCCTGCTCGACCTGGTGCTGCCCGAGACCGACGGGATCGAGCTGATGGAAACCGTGCCCGAACTCGCCGAATTGCCGGTGATCTTCATTTCGGGCTACGGACGGGACGAAACCATCGCCAGGGCGCTTGAGATCGGAGCCGTGGACTACATTGTCAAGCCCTTCTCGGCGACCGAGCTGACCGCGCGTGTCGGGGCTGCCCTGCGCCGCAGCGCCGAGCCCGAACCCTTCCTCCTCGGAGATCTGGCCATCCACTACGAGCAGCGCCTGGTGACCCTGGCCGGGCGCCGGGTGGAACTGACTGCGACCGAATACGAACTCCTGCGCCTGCTCTCGGTGAACGCGGGACGGGTGGTGACGAACGAATCGCTGCTGCGCCGGGTGTGGGGCAACCACGACTCGAACGACGCGAAGCCGGTGCGCACGTTCGTGAAGCAGCTGCGCCGCAAGCTCGGCGACGACGCGTCCCGGCCCGCCTACATCCTGACCGAGCGCGGGGTCGGCTACCGGATGGTCCGGCCCGGCGAGCCACCCACGCCCTGACGGCCGGTTCAGCCGCCGTGCCCTCGCAGGCCTGCCGCCGCGAGAAAGAACGCACATAGAGAATCACATCCACGTAAACCGCCCGTTTCGCCCTCCAGGGCCGGCATCACCGTCAGGGCGTTTTCCGTCATCCGCTGCTGTGCGTCCTCCACGTGTTCGTCCGGCCATGTGTTCAGCTCGGTTTTTCGCGCGACCTTGCCGAGCGGGAGGCGTCGGCGCCTGCTCGCGGAAGGGCGTGAAGCGACGGATTACCGGGGAAGCGAACGTGAGAGAGAGGTTGTTCGGTGGAAGGACCCGCAATAGCCCGAAACCGGGATATTCAACAGCCCCCGAAGCGGTGTTCGGCGTCTTTCACCGGCGCCCTTTTTTGTTTATTGTAGCCGATGGCGGCGTGCCGGGACCTTCGTTTCAGAACCATTTGGCGCGGCAGGCGCGTCGCGACCGGTTCTTCATGTATCCCTTATTCCGAGGATGATGGAAAATGAAAGTGACTCGAAGTTTAGTGGCAATCGCGTTCCTGGGGGCGGCGACGCTCCTCACCGGCACGGCCCTGGCGGCCGGTGAAATCACCATCGGCGGGTCCATCTCCCATACGGGCCGTTACGCGGAGCCGGCTGGCCGGTTCGTCAACGCCTATCGTCTGTTCGCCGAGCGGCAAAACGCGAGAGGCGGCCTGCTGGGCAGGAAGGTGAAACTGGTTCTCCTGGACGACAAATCGGACAAGCAGACCAGCATCAAGCTCTATGAGAGGCTCATCACGCAGGAGAAGATCGATTTCACGCTCGGTCCCTACTCCAGCGGCATCACCGACGCGGTGGCCAACCTCTTTGAAAGGCACGAATACCCCACGCTGGCGCCGGGCGCTTCCTCCAGAGGGCTGTGGGAGAAGGGGAGAAAATACCTTTTCAACCAGAACGCCGTAGCCCAGAAAAACCACAAGGGCGCACTGCACATCGCCAGGGACATCGGGGTGAAGCGAATCGCCATCATCGGCGAGGACAGCCTCTTTCCCCGGCAGTCGGCGGAGGGCGCCGTGGAGTGGGCGAAGGAACTCGGCCTCCAGGTGGTGCTGAACGAGAACTATCCGCGCAAGCAGACCGACTTCACCGCGCTGCTGCAAAAAATCAAGGCGCGCCGGGCGGAGGCGCTTTTCTCGAACAGCTACTTCGCGGACGCCGCCGCGCAGATCCGCCAGCTCAGGGAGCTCAACATCAACCTCGAGATTTTCGCCGGAACCATCGGCCCCGGCCTCCCTGAATTCGCCAGGCAACTCGGCGCCACGGCAGAGTACGTTCTGGGCTTCAGCCAGTGGGAGCCGCAACCCGGCGCCCTGAAGTTTCCGGGTATGAGAGAACTCATCGCCTCCTATGAGAAGCGCTACGGGGTGAAGCCCAGCGATCATGTCGCCATGGCCTACGGGGCGATTGAGGTGGTGAGTCAGGCGATTCTGAAAGCGGGGTCCCATGATCGCGAAAAAGTCTGGAAGACGCTGCGCGCCTCGGCGTTCCAGACCGTGATGGGAAGATGGAAGGTGGATGAGAACAACCTCAATGATCGCGACGGCCTGACGTTCCAGATTCTCGACGGCAGGCGCAGAATCGTCTGGCCGAAAGAACTCGCGGAAGTTCCCTACAAGCTGCCGATGCCCGGATGGAAGGAGAGAGGCAAACGCTGAAGATGATTTTCCGGGACGCTTCGCGACTCGTTGACCACGCGGGCGGAAGCCTTCGTTTCGTCCTGCCGGGAAAAATTCGAGAGGAGGCTTTGCGCCTGATGACCATCCACGGGGTCGGTGCTGGTCGTCTGCACGGCCGGCGCGTGGATAAGGCCGGGAGGATGAGAGCAGGACGGAGGACAGGTAAGGGCGTAAGCGTTCGGTTAAGCGGTGAGATTGTCTCTGACAACGGAAGCATTTGTTGATTTAGTACGGTGCAATTGGTTTGGAACCCTGCTTTGTTGACATCCATCACCCTCCCGCCGAACGCTTACCATCGCGCTCCGGCAGCGACGCGCAGGTTCGCGCTGACCTTTGAATTTATCCGCTTCCGATTTGATGACGTACCGGGGAAGATGGATGCCGAATGAAGTCTGGAAAAGTAAACTACTCCAATGATATCAACGAAATAGCGGAATTCCTCACCCGTCGGATATCCCCCACTGCCTGTAAACGGGCGAAAAGCCCCGTGAATTTATAGAATTTTTCGGAAATACCGAGTGATGAAACCCGACTAAGGAGGGGGGCGGGTTTGACGGCCATTGCGGGATAGATTGCCAAGCGATTAAGAAGCGATGGTCGTACCCGTCCACCGCCTCGAACCGCCTGAGCAGAGTCTCGTCGCCGTCGAGGAATCTGAACGCCCACACGTCGTCGGCACCGGTGGCAATCGTCCCCCCAAGCCGCCCGTCCGGCTTCGCTCCGCCGACCTAGAAAAAAATGGTGAAGCAATCCGTCTGTGTGCTAACATACCCACCGGTTAATCGTTGTGGTCGGTTAATGAAGCCAAGAGCTTCGTCGGCGGAACGGGTGATGGCGACTCTGACGATGGGTTCGTCGTTTCTGCAACGCCCAAGAAAGGGTATTTCGTGGAAGCGAACCTCACTGTCATTCTGATCGTGGCGGTTTGCTCCGGTCTCTATATGGCCTGGGGGATCGGCGCCAACGACGTTGCGAATTCGATGGGAACCTCGGTCGGGTCGGGGGCCATCACGGTAGGCACCGCCATCGTGATCGCGGGCGTATTCGAATTCCTCGGGGCGTTTCTGGCCGGCGGCGAAGTTACCTCGACGATCCGCAAGGGCATCATCGACGCGGATGCGCTCGGCCAGGATTCGGACCTGCTCGTCATCGGCATGCTGTCGGCGCTCCTGGCGGCCGCCGTCTGGCTGACGGTCGCCTCCAGATTCGGCTGGCCCGTCTCTACCACGCACTCGATAGTCGGCGCGATCATCGGATTCGCGGTTGTGGCGGTCGGGTTCGAGGCCGTCCGCTGGTGGGGCGTGGCGAAGATTGTCGCGAGCTGGGTCGTCACGCCCATCCTCGCCGGAACGATCTCGTTTCTGCTGGTTCTGAGCGTGCAGTGGCTGATCTTCAATAAAGACGATCCTGCAAAGTACGCGCGCCGTTATGTGCCGGTCTACATCTTCGCCGCGGTGCTCATCACCTCGGTCGTGACGTTCGTCAAGGGCTTGAAGCACGTCGGCCTTGATCTGGGTACACCCCTGGCGATCTTCTATTCGGTGCTGTTTGCCGCCGCCATCGCGTGCGCCGGCCGCGCCGTCATCAACCGCATGAGCTTCGAGAGCGGCGATTCTCACTCGGGGGGAGGGTCGCGCTTCGCTAACGTCGAGCGGGCATTCGGAATCCTGATGATCGTCACCGCGTCGGGCATGGCGTTTGCCCACGGCTCCAACGACGTCGCCAACGCCATCGGGCCGCTGGCCGCAATCATCGCCGTGGCGACGACCGGCGCGGTCGCCTCGAAGTCGGCGGTTCCACCCTGGCTTCTGCTGGTCGGCGCCTTCGGCATCGTCGTCGGCCTGGCGACGTTCGGGTACCGGGTAATGGCGACGATCGGGAGGAAGATCACGGAGCTGACGCCGAGCCGCGGGTTCGCCGCCGAGTTCGCCGCCGCGTCGACGGTGGTGGTGGCGAGCGGTACGGGGCTGCCGGTCTCGACGACGCAGACGCTCGTGGGCGCGGTGATCGGAGTCGGCCTTGCCCGTGGCGTGGGCGCCCTCGACTTCGGCGTGGTGCGCACGATCTTCGTGTCCTGGGTTGTGACGCTTCCCGCCGGGGCCGCGCTCGCGGTGTTCTTCTACTCCATCCTGAGCCTGATCTTGGGCGGGAGCGCCGGGCCATGAGATTCGCCGAGGAATTCCTGCTCCTGCTCCGCGCCGAGGACGGAACGCTCTCGAGGGCGGCGGAATGGCTGGTGCGGGCCGCGCTCGGCGCCGCCGTGTTGATGGATCTCGCGCTCGAGAACCGCATCGACACCGACCCCGACGGGTTGTTCCTCACCGATTCGACGCCGGTCGGCGACCCTCTGCTCGATCCGATGCTCGCCGAGATTGCGCGGGAGGAAACGACCCATGACGCCCTCTACTGGGTGGATCACGCCACCCGGCACGCCGACGATATCCGCGAAACCGCATTGGAGCAGCTCATCGGGAACGGGGTACTGGAACTGAAGGATGACCGCTTCCTCTGGATATTCGGGACGCGACGCTACCTGGTCGCGGATGAGAAGGTCGAGCGTGCGTTGGTGAAACGGATCAGAACGGTGCTCTTGAGCGAGGTGATTCCCGACCCTGAGGATATCATCATCATCACCCTCGCGGACGGCTGCGGCCTCATCGGCCCGCTGTTGTCTTCCGACGAACTGGTCCGGGCTGCGCCGCGGCTCGAACTGGTGCGGATGATGGACCTGATCGGGCGGGCGTTCCTGAACGCCATGGACGTGGCCGTCCAGCCTGCCGCGGGCAAACTCGATCAAAGTTGATTCCGCAAGCCCCCGTCGATTCGCCTTGCAATGCAAGATCGGGATTGCGCCCCCACGACGCACGGCTCGGTCGACCACGGCCACCCGTTCGGCAGGGTCAACCGCAGGCGTCTGCGGCTGATGACGATCGGAAACTAGAAGAAGAGAATCAACAGGAAGAGGCTTACCAGTCCGCCGATCATGAAACAGGCGGCGCTGACGGTGCCGGCCACCGTGGTGTAGTCCGCGATGCGAAACGTCTCACTGTTCACCGTGAAGAGCACTTTCGTGCGATCCAGGTTACCGTCGACGAACTGCTTGAGCCCGTCTTCCGCCCCGTGGGCTTCTTTCACCGAGACCAGGGTCACCAGAACGAGGGTAAGAGCCGCCATGAGAACGCCGGTTCCGAACACGACCAGAGCCAGCAGGAGCATCCAGTGGTAGAACGCATTCTCAGCCTTCGCGTTATTGCTCATGAACCCGATGATCAACGCGGTGCCGCCCGCGTTTCCGTAGAGCAGCATGCGCCCCGACTCGGTGATGAGCCGGAACATGGTGCCGCGCCGCAGGGCGATGACCTTGTAGAGTTCGCGCAGCCACTCCTCTCCGACTTCTTCGGTGGAAAACTCATCTACCTTTTTCAAGGCCGCCTTCTCCTTTCGTGGAATCGCCGCAGTTCCCGAGATTCGGTCATCCTGACGTATTTCGAGCCGAAGTTGGTCCCAGGCTTGAATTCAACGGCCCAGTCGTCAATGCGTATTTCGCCGGCGGCCAAAGCCTCCTGCAGGAATCTCTTCCGCGTAACTTCCCCGCCCGTGCGTTCCAGCACGGCGATGACGAAGCGCCCGAGAATGTAGCCCTCCAGAGACAACTGGCTGAAGGCGGGCTGAACGGAGCCGTCGCGCTTCTCCTTCGCTCTCGCCAGCATGGCGCGCTGAAAACTTCTGACGATTTTTCTGCTCGCGTCGTTCGCGTCCGGCAGCACCTCGCTCATCATGATTTTGCCGCTCGGCGCTTTCAGCCTCCGCCTCAAACTCTCGGATTGGGCGATGGACAGAATCGTCATGATGTAACCGTATCCCAGGTCGTTCGCGAGATTGATGATCTCCGCACTGGCCCCACCCGTCCCGCCGATCATCAAGACGTCGAGGTCGGCTTTTTGCAGGACGAAAAGGCCCGCGTGAACGGCATGGGTGTTGCGCGAAAAACTCGCTTTCGCCAGGACGCGGAGTTTGTGCCCGGCGAGCGCCGCCCGGTAGCTCTTCAATATGGAGCGCCCGAAAGCGTCGTCCTGATAGATGATGCCGAAGCGCTTCTTCCCATGGTAACGAACGATGTGGTCCACCAAGGCGCGGACCTCCTGGGAATAGCTCGCCCTCAGGTGGACGAGGTTGGGATACCGCTTGGCGTCGCGCAGAAAGTCGGCGCCGCTCAGGACGCCCACCAACGGGATACCGGCGTTTCGCAGCACCGGCGCGGCGCGCTTCGTCGTAGGGGTTCCCGTTCCGCCGATCAAGGCGAGCACGTCGTTTTCGGCGGCGAACCTCTTCGCGTTCGCCGCGGCTCTTTGCGGCTCATATCCGTCGTCGAGCGAAATCAACTTCAACACCCTCCCGCCTACGCCCCCGCGGGCGTTGCGCTCATCGAGCGCCGCGTTGAGGCCGCTTTGGAAGAGCAAACCCGCGCGCCTGGCCGGCCCCGAGATGCTGACGGTCTGGCCGAAAACCACCGCCTCCGCACTCACGCCCGGCGCCGCCGCCGAGAGCGACGGGGCCAGCAGCAGCGCCAGCGCCAGAAAGGGCGCCGCCCGAAGCATTCCGAGGAGTCGATCCATCATCTTATTTTCCCGTCTTACGCCCATGGTTGTTCCCGCCCGCGCCGAGCATCTTCTCCGTCATCGGCCTCTGGTCCGCCCGGTTTCCGAGTCCCCTGCGGCCGCGCGCGCCGTGGCGATGGGAGAATATGGAGGGGGTATCGAATATGAGAGAGCGAGGATTGGCCACCCGCGCGTGATCGCGCTCCGAGCGCCTTTTGTGGAACTGGCCTTGCATCAGCGGCTTGTCCGACCGGGTGGTTTCGAACTGGTGGATGTAGGGCGGCATCGTGGCCCTGCTCAATCGCCCATCGCCGTCGGCGGACGTATGCGGCATTCGCGTCACCATTTCCGCCCGGGCATGGCCTGCCCCTTCCGCCGGGCCGAACCCGGCCACGCCGTCGAGCATGTTGATGTCGATGGTCGAGTCCTTGCCCGGATTCACCACCGACAGGGTCGCCTCGGTGAATATCGCGCGCATGCGCTGCCAATAACGCGTGATAGCCACCTGTTTCGGGTTCTTCCTGTATTCAGCCAGCAACGCCTTGAAGGCGCGGACACTGCCGCGCGCCTGAACGAGGCGTTCGCGGGCGTTCGCCTTCGCGTTCATGATCAGCGCCACGGCCTGCCCCTTGCTGCGAGCGAGGAGTTTTTCCCTCTGGCTGTTCGCCCGGCTCACGACCTGCTCGCGCTCGGCGATGGCGTCGTTGACGTCGCGGAACGCCTGGAGGGTCTCGGGGATCGGGCGCACCTCGACGATGTTCAGCGTGACGAGTTCAACCCCGACGCCCAGCGATTCGAGGCGTTTACGCACGATATCGGACAACTGCCGTTGAATGACGTCGCGATTCGAGGTGAAGATCAAGTCGATGTAGTTTTCCCCCAGTATCTTCACCAATCCCTCCCGGACGAGCATGGTGAGCATCGTGCGGGGGTCGGAGGCCGCAAAGAGGTAGGAGCGCAGGTTCTTGATCTTGTATTGAACGGCCACATCCGCTTCGAGGAGATTCATGTCTCCGGAGAGTATCGTAAAGTTGATCGTGCCGCCGCGCCTGCTCCCTACCTGGTACCCGACGATTCTCTTAACCTGGCGAACGTACGCTTGTTCGATGAGCGGGACGGCGTAGCCCAGCCCCGGGCCGATTTCGGCGTCGACCACTTTCCCGAAGCGGGTGCGTACGGCTTGCTCTTCTTTCTTGACGACGTAGAAGCCGCTCGCCAGGAATCCGAGCACGCAGACGGCGATGAGACAGCCGATAATCTTCTTGTAGTTCCGCCCGAAATAGTCGAATACGGCGTATATGATTCGCGTGCTCGGCGGCTTTGCTTGGTCTTCGTTCATCGGCCCGTCCCGTCCTGGCGGGGCATCTCCTTGCTGTCGAGGTATTTGAACAGTTCATTGTCCGCCGGCAGCATGAGAGTCGTGTTCCGGTCGATTATCAGATCATAGCTGTCGAGGGCGCGGATGAACTTGTAGAACTCCGGATCCGCCTTGTACGCCGCACCTAGCAGCGCCATCGCCTCGGCTTCCGCCTTGCCCAGAATGATCGTCGCCTCGGCGTGGGCGTCGGCGAGGAGTTTTTCGTGCTCGTTGATGGCGCGGGCCTCGATGCGGATCGCCGTCTCCTCCCCCTCGCTCCGGTAGCGGGCGGCGATGCGGGCGCGCTCGGAGATCATCCGCTGAATCACGCTCGGCCGGTTCGCCACCGGCAGCGTGTATTCGACGATTCCGGTCCGCACCACCTCCACGCCGTAATTCTTCCTCGCGGTGGGCGCGATGAGGCCCAGAATATTCTGAGACGCCTCGCTCAGGTCTTCATGCTCCAGACCCAGACCGATGAAGGCGTCGCGCGCCTTGTTGGAGATGATGATGCCGCTGCTCGACATGTAGAGGTCCTTGAGCCGATTCGTCGCGCTCTTGCCGGTACGGATGGACTCGACGAAGAGAATGGGGTCCCGCACGCGCCAGAGCAGGTATCCGTCGATGAGAACGCTCTTCTGATCTTCGGTAATCAACTCCTGGGTGAGGCCGGTCATGGCGTGAATGCGCCGATCGACCTTATAGACCCTGGATATGGGCCGGGGCCATTTCATGTGGAGACCGGGCTGTCTGGCGGGAGGCGAAATCTTGCCGAAGTGGGTCAGCACGCCCTGCTGCGTCTCCTCGACGACGTAGAAGCAGTCGTAGGCTACGACGAGCAGGACAACCACGGCGATGGCCGTGACGATTCTCTTTGCGCTGAGGGTCATCTCTTTTCTCTCCCCGTGTCATTCGCTCCGGCGATGGAAGCATTGCGCGCGACGTTCGATTTCGCCGCCGCGGCGTGGGCGCCGCTTCTCTCATTTCCGCTATTGTTCCCGCCTTGGGCCGCTTCGCCTTCCGATTTTTCCGATTTGGCTGCGTCGTCCTTCTCTTTCTTGCCGTTTTTCTCTATATGGGCGGCGGTATTCCCATCCCCTGCATTCTTCCCTGCATGAGCGGCGCCGCCCGCTGATTTCGCCGATTCGCCGTGGCCGCCGCCGGTTTGCTTCTCGCCGCTTCCACCACCGTGGCCCGCGCCGCCTTTGGATTTTTCCGATTCGCCGCCGCTCTTGCCGTCCCCGCCGTCTTTCGCGCCATGGCCCTTATCTTCGCCGGGGCCGTTCCTCCCGCGCGCGGTCTCGTGGGTTCCATGCCTCGTCCCCAACGACTTCCTCTTCCAAAGCGCGACCTTGGCCAGACTGCCCTTTTCGGGAACGATGATCTTGGAGTTATGCGAGAGCGCGATTTCGAGTTTCTCGCGCCACAGCATGTTCCGGAGGACCTCCGGAGCGCTTTGCACGGCCTTGGCCACCCGCCGGAGGGCATCGGCCTCCGCCCCGGCGCCCTTCACCCTCCGGTACGCCTCGCCGTCGGCCTGCTTCACTTCGTAATCGGCGTTGCCGTGCGCCTGGGGAGTGAGCGACACCAGGAGCCGCTGCGCGTTGACGATGATGCGCTCCTTGTCCTCCTGAGCGCTCGATACCTCCCGGAACGCGCTTATCGTCTCTTTCACGGGGCGGATGGACGCCAGGTTCACCTTGACCAGTTCAACGCTCCCGAACGCCGAGGCTCCCACGTCCGGATGCCCCGATTCCGCCCTGGTGGACAAATGCGCGAACAAATGGGTGACCTGCTTCTCCAGGGATTCGCGGTGAACATTGAGCAACTGCTCCAGACCCCGGGCGGATACGAAAGAGCGCAGGTGATCCCTGACGCCGTCCTCGATGATCTTCGGCGCGTTCAGGACCCGATAATGGTAGGTGAAGGGGTCTTTCACCCGGTACTGCACGTTAACGGTGAGGGAAACCAGATTCAGATCACCGGACACGTATTCGTGGACGTCGCCGGACATGATGGACTTCACTTCCCGAACCGGCCATTTATCCACTTCCACGAAGGGCCAGGGAGCGAGATAGTGCAACCCCGGCCCCAGACCCTTCCAATAAACCTTGCCGAACAATCGGCCGTAGCCGACTGTACCGGGAGGCACGGTCGTGAAGCCGGTGCCGAGGAAGATGAGAAGAATCAGGCCCGAGAGCATGAGGCCCATCGGCGTTTTCAGGGAGAAGGCGCCTCGTATGGGCCGGCCCCGGGTGAGGCGCTCCCATAGGCGTTTGCAGGGCTCGGACATGGAGCGGATGTTCTGCATCAGATCCTCGTATCCCGTCCGGAAGGCGCCGGCGCGGAAACGCCATATGATGAGGGCTAAAAAGGCCAGTGCGCTGCCGTATTGCAGGAACAGGATGGCGGGGGAGTCCGAGGCGTCGAGATTCACAGGGAGCGCGAAGCCGGTGGCGAAGAAAAAGGAGTCGATCAAAACGGCGAAGATGACGGTTACGACGATGACGACGCCGACGTAGATGGACGCGAAGCGCGTGCCGAACTGGTTCATGATGACCGCGATGGTGCCCGTGTTGGTCGCCGGGCCCGTCATGAGAAAAATCAGCGCAGCACCGGGGCTGAAGCCCTTGGCGACGAGCGCTGCGGCGATGGGCGTGCTCGCGGATGCGCATATGTAGAGGGGAATCCCGATGATGACCATGATCGGGTAGGACGCCCAGCGGGCGTACTCGTTCTGCATCAGGTCGCTTGGGATCACCAGAAAGAGCAATCCGCCCACGAAGACGCCGAAGAGCAGCGAGAAGAGGATGTCGTCCGCGATTTCGATGAAGCCGTAGCTGAATATGTGCCTGACGATCGTCCTGAAGCCCGGCAGCTGATCCTCCTCGGGCGCAGGGGCGAGGGCGGCCTCGGCCGATTCCTCATCGACGAGCAATTCCTCCTGATAGAAGTCCGGCTTCACCCAGGAGGCGGCACGCCAGTTTCGCACCGATACGGCGACGCCTCCCAGCCAGCGGCGCATAGCGTATTTCAGTTGTGTGGGGCTGATATAGCAGTCCTCCGAGCCCGGCATGAGCGGCTCGTGCACGCCGTGGTCGTGGCCGTGATCATGGCCGTGGCCATGATCATGCCCGTGATCATGCCCGTGGTCATGGTCGTGATCGTGATCGCCTTCCTTCGCTTCGCCCTGGTCGCTTCTGATGAGGCCGATGCAGAAAATGCCCGCGACGACCGCGGTGACGAAGCTGATGAGGGGCCGCACTATCGCCGCTATCCATCCGAAGAAGGCGTTCGTCACGAGGATCGAATCGGCGCCCGTTTCGGGAGCCGTTATCAGGAAGGACATGCACGAGGAGCGGGACGCCCCTTTCCTTCTCATCTCGGCCACCACGGGCACGACCGAACAACTGCACAGCGGCACCGGCACGCCGACGGCGGAACTGACGCTTACCGATTTCAGGCTGTCGTCGCGAAGCCACCGCAAAATGGCCTGGCGGGAGATGAATACGTGGATGAGGCCGGAGAGGAACAGCCCGAGCAGCAGCATGGGCGAGAGCAGAAGGAACGACATCCACAGAAAGTAGAAAAAATCAGCGAATCTGCTCGCCAACTCGGCAGTCAAAGGATCATCCCCCAATGAAGGGGTTCCACAAAAAAAACTTTCGTGGAGCGCCTCGTGTAACACCCCAACCAACATAGTGGTAATTCGTCAAGTTACAAGGCGAAAGGGGGTATGTCAACGAATTTCTTCAGGCGCACTTATATAGTTTTCGCAGAAAGGTGTTCTGCGAAGAGGGGGCGGGAAAATTTCCCGTCAAAACCATCTGCCGCGGCATCCGACCAGTGAACGCCGCTACTACGAAAATTCAGGCGCAGGCTACCGGGTATACGCGGGGAGCCGGGCAGGCTCGTTCATATCCCCGGGAAACGCCGCCCAAATTATTTCCCCGATAGGCACGTCCCGAGCGATTTCGCCATGTTGCGCATGAGGGTGAAATACGCGTCCTCCCCGGCGGGGATTCCCGTGCCCAGCGGGTCGAGCACGCCGGTTCCGGCCCCCGTGCCCTCCATGATGACCTTCACGAGCCTGGGCTGGAACTGCGGTTCGGTGAACACGCAGATCGACTTCGTGTCCCTGATCTTCTTGCGTATCGCCACCAGGCGCGCCGAGCCCGGCTTCTTCTCGGGCGAGAGGGTCACCGAACCGATGGGGGTCAGTCCGTAGCGTTTCTCCATGTATTGATACGCATCGTGAAAGACGATGTAGGGCGCGCCTTTCACGGGGGCCAGCGCCTGCGCGAGTTCCTTGTGCAAGGCGTCGATGCGGGCCTTGAGATTTTGCGCGTTCGACTCGTATTTTTTCTTGTTCGCAGGATCCACCTCTTCGAGCTCATGGGCGATTGATTCCACCCACCTACGGGCGTTCATGGGGTCGAGCCAGATGTGCGCGTCGAAGCCTCCGTGATCCTCCTCATCTCCATGATCACCCTTGGCCTCGGCCTTCTCGTGATGATCGTCGTCTTTCGCCTTGGCTTCCATTTTCTCGTGGTCGTCATCCTTCGCCCCGGTTTTTTCCTTCTCGTCATGATGATCATCTTCAGCTTTCCCGCGTTTCTCCTTGTCGTGATCATCGTCCCCGTCTTTCGCCTCTTTGCCCTCATCATGATGATCGCCTTCGGCCTTTTTCTCTCCGCCGTGATCATCGTCGTGCCCTTCCCACAAACCGCCTTCCCTGAGCTTCAACAACTCCAGTCCTTTCAATTCTCCCAGGGCGACGACGTTCGCCCTTTTCGGCAGAATTTCGAGAGGCCGCTCGAGGCCCGGGGCGAGCACATCGCCCACCCAGAAAATCACGCGCGCTCTTTCGAGCTCTCTGGCGTCGGAGGGTTTGAGGGAAAACGTATGGGGCGAGGCAACGCCCTTTATCAGAAGATAGGGTTCGCCGATCCCTTTCATGACTCCCGAAACCAGCGAATGAAGCGGTTTGATAGAAGTCACCACCCTTGGGGCGGCCGATGCGGGAGCGGCATGGTGAGCTGTCAAGACTATTGCCAGAAACCCGACGGTCAATAAATTTTTCATGAATAATATCCCTTTTGGCCTGGAATGTGATTGAAGACAATGCAATAATGGTATGGTATAATATATCTATTTTCTGATCAAGGAATAATTAAATGCCATCAAGCAACAATAATTTTCCCAACAGACATCACGACCATGCGGTCTGTATCGAGAGCGCGCTGGTACAAGCCGAATTGCTTTGCAGGGAACGCGGAGTAAGGCTCACGCCGCTCAGGAGGCGCGTTCTAGAAATCGTGTGGGAGAGCCACGCGCCGCTTGGCGCCTACGACGCGCTCCAGCGCATGAACGCAGGCGGGGAGCGAAACGCTCCACCCACCGTCTACCGGGCGCTGGATTTTCTCCTGAAGCACGGCCTCATTCACCGCATCGAGAGCATGAACGCGTTCGTGGGATGTGCCACACCGGAGTATACTCACAAAGGCCAGTTCTTCATCTGCCGAGATTGTGGAAACGTGGCCGAGGCGCACAGCAAGGAAATCAGCGAGGCCATCGAGGCAAGCGCCACCCGAACCGGTTTTCTGGTGGAAACGCCAGTCGTGGAAATCAGCGGTCAGTGCCTGGAGTGTCATGACAATGAATGAATCGCGACCTCCCCTCATTTCCGTTGCGAACCTCAACTTCGGCATCGGGGAGACGACGATTCTCCAAAACATCAACCTCGAAATATCGGCGGGCGAAATCCTCACTCTTGTCGGCCCTAACGGCGCGGGCAAAACCACCTTGGTCCGCGTGCTGCTCGGACTGCTCAAGCCCGACTCGGGCGAGATCCGCCGAAAGGAGGGCATTTCGGTCGGCTACCTTCCCCAGGCTTTCGAGGTGGATCCCTCGCTTCCGCTCACAGTGCGCAGGTTGTTAAGCCTCACGCAAAAGCCGTCGCTCAAGCAGATGGAGGCGCATCTCGAAGAGGTGGGCGCGAGAAACCTGCTGGATCATCCCGTCCAGAGCCTCTCGGGTGGAGAGCGCCAGCGCGTGCTTCTCGCCCGCGCCTTGCTGCGCAATCCCGAACTTCTCGTTCTCGACGAACCCATCCAGAACGTGGACATCAACGGACAGACCGAACTCTACCGACTCATCATGAAGATCAGAGACAACAGGGGCTGCGGTGTTCTCATGATCTCGCACGACCTCCACCTCGTTATGGCGTTCACCGACCTCGTGGTGTGCCTCAACAAGCACATCTGCTGCTCTGGACATCCCGAAGCCGTGAGCAAGCACCCCGAATACCTCGCCCTGTTTGGAAAGCAGGCGGCTGAGAGCCTGGCGGTCTACACACACAGGCACGACCACGTTCACGGACCAGAAGGGGAGATACTCCCCATCGAGCCCGAAGAAATCCATCACCATCATGGAGACACCTGATGGAGGATTTCATGCTCAGAGGTCTCATGGGCGGGGTGGGCGTCGCCCTGGTCACGGGCCCCGTGGGCTGTTTCATCGTCTGGCGCAAGATGGCCTATTTCGGGAATTCCATGTCCCACACGGCTCTCCTCGGCGTGGCGATAGGGTTCGCCTTCGGGGTGGATCTCAGGCTCGGCATCCTCATCTCCTGCATCGGCCTCGCGCTCATCCTCCTGATGCTGCAAAGCCGGAAAACACTCTCCACCGATACGCTGCTGGGCATCCTGGCGCACACGGCGCTTTCGGTGGGCATCATCGCCGTCAGCGTGCTGGAGACGCTCCGGGTCGATTTGATGGGCTATCTCTTCGGCGACATCCTCGCGGTCGGCCCGCTGGATTTGTGGTGGATCTACCTCGGCGGGGCGGCGGCGCTGGGTACGCTCGCGTGGCTGTGGCGAGGCCTTCTCGCCGTCACGGTGAACGAAGAACTCGCGAGCGCCGAGGGGATACCGACATTCGCCGTGAAACTCGTCTTCATGCTCCTGATCGCCTTCATCATCTCCATCGCCATGAAGTTGATAGGAATACTGCTCATCACCTCGATGCTCATCATACCGGCGGCGGCGGCGCGGCGATTCTCCAAAACACCCGAGCAGATGGCGGCGCTCGCCGCCCTGGCGGGGACCGTATCAGTAGTGGCGGGTCTGTGGGTGTCGGTCGCATGGAACGCGCCCGCAGGGCCGTGCATCGTTGTGGTGGCGGCGGCGCTGTTCCTTTTCAGCCATACTTGGGAGATGCTGACCGGTAGGTGATGAACGGCGCGGCGTTCTTGTGTGAGTTCCTTGAGACCGTATGGCTTTGATGATTACTCATGAATGCACTTACTGGTGCCAAGCATTTCCGGAACCGAACAGATACAAGCCAGACTACATGGCTGGGTTTCGAAATTCTTCGACTGGCGACAGAGTAATCGTTCTGTGGAGGGGTGATGTCGTAGCCGGCGCTAGAGACTGTTGTTGGTACTATGCAGCATGGTTGGTTTGAACCCGCGCTATATTGACCCTTATCACTCTACTACTGAACTATTTGTATTCGATGGGATGGACGCACCCTCCCGGCAACTTCACACTACGGGCAGGTGATATGGCTTACCGCCCTGCAGGAGGGTTGCCCATAGAACAGGTTCACATCATTGGTATCGATCTGGCGAAACATGGTTTTCAACTCCACGGCGCGCCCCCGGTCGGGTAGGTCGCGTTCCGCAAGAAGCTAACTCGAGGGATGGAATTAGGCTTTCTGGCATTGCAGCCGCGGTGCCAGGTTGCGATGGAGGTATGTGGAAGCGCGAGATTAGCGAATTCGGCCATGAGGTGAAGATCATACCACCGCTTTATGTGAAAGTGTACGTGAAGCGTCAGTCATACCAAGTCACTCATCTAGGTTATTGAAAACAAAAGGTTTTCTGTTCACCATCCGATGCTGGCGAGTATGCTCCCTTTTTCAGCGCCAGGGCAACTTCCGGCAGTTCGAGCGCATCTGCGGTCTACGCCCTTGAACGGTACTGCCAACCGAAGAAAGGGAAGAGAACCATTCCCCCTTTGAAGGTCATTTCCGATTGAGGAAGGAGGGGCTACTCGTATTAAAAAAGGCGCAATCGCTCCTCCATCAGTCGCGATTGACTCCTCACCGACGAGAAAAAAACTTGCGCGGTCGGCGCGAGTCGCGGTAGATTGCCCGCAAAATTGAGCAAACCTAGGTTGACACCGGTGGTGTAGTTCATTCGATTTCAACGGGCGGGCGCCGTTCCGCCTTCGACTGCGGAATTCGACATGCTTGAAGATGCGATATTGACCGTCGGCCTGTTGATCGTCGTCGCCAAACTGGCCGAGGGCGTTTTCCGGCGTTTCCGGCTGAATTCGATCGTCGCATATATGGCGACCGGCGTCCTCCTCGGACCCGTTCTGGGATTCGTTGAGCTCACGGGCCATTTACACGTCTTCCTGACTCTCGGCATCTTCCTCTATTTCTTTCTCATCGGTCTGGACGAAATCGACGTCACCGCATTCATGGCGGCCATTCGCGGCCGGTTCTTCGTGGCTGCGCTCATTGGGGTCATCATTCCCCTCCTGGCCTCGCTGCTCGTGACCATGAACTTGTTCTACGATTTCGGGCTGCAGCTCGACTTCGACGGCGCACTGGCTCTCGCGGGGGTTTTGTCTCTGACCAGCCTGGGCGTCCTCGCCAAGGTGCTGATCGACACCGACCGTTTGCGGGAACCCATCGGGATCGAGTTGTTCACGACCGCGCTCATCGCCGAGTTGCTGATGCTGCTGCTCGTGGGACTGACCATCGGCGAGCACTCTCACGACCTGAGCTGGATGGGGGTGCTTATCCTGCTGGGGCAGATCGCCGCCTTCACCATAGTGACCTGGGTGCTGGCGGGACAGGTCATTCCGCGGCTGATCGAGATTCTGGAGCGCCTGCTTCGCGTCCCCCAGCTCTCTTTCGGCCTGATCCTGGGCATCCTGCTCGTCGCGGTCGTGTGCGCCGAAAGGCTCGGCCTTCACGGTTCTCTGGGCGCGCTGCTCCTGGGCGTCGCCTTATCCAGGCTGCCTCACCAGGTGCAGCGCGACATCATCCCGAGCCTGAAGAGCATCGCCGACGGGTTTTTCGTAC
Source organism: Nitrospinae bacterium bin107 (assembly GCA_002238965.1). Classification (GTDB taxonomy): domain Bacteria; phylum UBA8248; class UBA8248; order UBA8248; family UBA8248; genus Bin107. Next base: position 123,405 of record MPNJ01000009.1, read on the forward strand.
CCCTTTTCTTCTCCTCGGCCGGGTTGCATCTAAGCCTGTCCTTCACCGAGTTGCCGGGGCTGACCATTGCGGCGCTGGCGGTGATCCCCCTGATAGGGAAGTTCGCCGGAGCGTCTCTGGGCGCGCTGGTGGCACGGCTCGACTCGCCTTTCACCATCGCGACAGGACTCATGGCCAAGGGCGTCGCCGAAATCGCCGTCCTTCTGGTGCTCTTGGAACATGACGTCATCGGGCAGGCCGTCTTCTCGCTGTTCGTTCTTTTGATGCTTGCCTATATCCTTTTCGCGCCGCCGATCATCAGTTTCGCGGTAAGCCGCGCTAGGCCTCACGGACGGTTCAAACCGCCGCAACCCCTTCCGCCCAATCTGCTCCGGTTCGCCCTGGACGACATCACCATCGGCGAAGTGATCGACCGCACGCACGCCCATCCCGGTCCCGATCTCACGGTGCGCGAATTCGCGGACGAGTGGCTCGCGTCCAACCAGCACGACTACGTGGTCGCGGAAGGGGGCGAGCTGGTCGGGGTCGTGTCGCTCGCGATGCTCCGCTATCTGCCCAAGCACTCGTGGTTCGACACCCCGCTCAGGAAGATCGCGCGAAAGACCGAACTGAACACATGGCCGGACGAGCACGTGGAAGACGCCTTACAGCGGATGACGGAAAACGCCCTGACGGTTTTACCGGTGCTGGAGGGCGAATCTCAGGAGTTCGTGGGCGCGATAACCAGCCAGGAAATCCTGGAGCTCATCATGGCCGAAGCCCGAGGCGGGCATTAGGACGACGGAGGCAACGGCAGGCGGTACGGCCCTTGAGGATCGAACCCGACCGACGAGAGACTGTTGAAAAACCCTTCCTCGCTTGGAATGGGCTACCCCCGACATTCCGGCGAAAGCCGGAATCCATTGCCGAACGGAATGACAATATTCCGGTTTTTCATCTCCCCGCCATTGGAGGGAATCAATCGAAAAAAAAACATAGACAAAACAAATGGATTTCGCCGAATCCTCACTCCCCGGGATTGATGAATAACCCCGTTTCGGAAGTGGGTGGTATGGGGACTCACGCGGCGGCGGAGAGGAAGCCCGCGTGCGCGGGTAGGTGCGATGGACGCGCAGACGGCGTCTACGGGCGCACCAAGACCCCTCCACAGAGTGCATAAACCGACGACTACGGCAGCGGAGAGCCGCTTGAGGTTGACTGCCGCCGTCAGTTAGGACTGGATATTCGTATCATTGAGTCCGCGACGCACAGCGCGCGCAAGGCCGTGCCATGTCTTCGCCTCGTCGTGGAAATCCTCCGTGCTTAGGGGACCGGTAATCGGGAGACGGCTCTCGTTCGGCTCCGTGAGCGAGGCCGGCGCCAGGTTCACGGCGATGATGTACTCGGTTCTCGGTACACTCTCCTCGAACGGTACCGACCCTCTCCGCGTGGCTGCCCTGGTCGATCGGCGCACGATGACGCCATGACCGAGTGCTGTTACTACGGACGCGACTTCACGACGGAAGAGATGGCGCTTCTGCGTGCGCTCTCGAAGGAGTTCTGCCCCCTCGGGATGCGCGTTGTCGCGTGCGGAACCCGTGAGGGCAGACTCTGGAACGAGTTCGTCGCCCGCTACCATTACCTGGATTACAAGATCCTCGTCGGCGCGCAGATGCGCTACGCCGTCCACGACCGCGACGGCAGGCCCCTCGCCATGCTCGGCTTCTCCACCGCCGCGTGGAAGCTCGCCCCGCGCGATGCCTTCATCGGGTGGACGCCGAAATTGCGCGAGAAGAACCTCCCCCTCATGATCGACAACCCGAGGTTCCTCATACTGCCGTGGATCAAAATCCCCAACCTCGACTCGCATCTCCTCGCCATTGTCCGCAGGCGCCTGCCCGGAGACTGGACCGAGCGCTATGGCGTCACTCCCGTGCTCATCGAGACCTTCGTCGAGACACCCCGCTACACCGGCGCCGTCTACAGGGCATCGGGGTGGATCCATGTGGGAACCACACAAGTACGTGGACGATACGACAGGCACACGAGGCGCGCCCTACCGAAAAAGGATATCTGGTCCGACCCCTTAACAGCTAAAACCGGCCTTCCATTACGGCCTGGATGAACGATTACCGGAAACCTGTCCGACATGAACGCGCCAAGCTACGCAAGAGTTATAATTCATCCGCTTCCGATTTGATTACGTATCCCAGATAAGCAAATCCCCAACCAAGCTCGAAAAAACAAATATCCACAACAATTTCAATGATCTATCAGGACTTCACAACCGTTGAAAATCCCCCACTGTCTCTAAACGGGCGTTATCGGTTCGAGATGAATCACTCGTTGCTGAAATTGACTCCTCTGACTCGACTCAAGGCTTTTGTTGGCGTCCACGAAGTTTTTCGCGTGGAAAATGAAAGTATACCCCCGGTGCGTTTAGGCCTCCTCCCGAAACCTGCTAAGATGCGCCCAAACACTCATAAATCGTGAAAGTTGCTCAAAACCCGGATGTTCCCTCACATCAGGTGGAGTCTCCATCGTGACCGAACCGTATCTGCCGCTCGCTCGCTTCAAGGTGCTCGACCTCACTCAGGCCCGCTCTGGACCCACGGCGGTGCGCCACCTCGCCGACTGGGGAGCGGAGGTCGTCAAGATAGAGCTTCCCGCCTCGATGGGGGTCGACGTGATGGGCGGGCGCAGGCACGGGTTCGATTTCCAGAACCTACACCGCAACAAGAAAAGCCTCACGCTGAATTTGAAGACCGAAAAGGGCAGGGAGATTTTCTTGGCGCTCGCGAAACGCGCCGACGTCATCGTCGAGAACTATCGCCCCCGCGTGAAGGAGCGGCTCGGCATCGACTATGAGGCGGTGCGGCGGGTGAATCCTGGAATCGTCTACGGGAGCATCTCCGGTTTCGGGCAGGCGGGCCCCTACGCCGAGCGGCCGGGGCTCGACCAGATAGCCCAGGGCATGAGCGGGCTGATGTCGGTCACGGGCGCGCCGGGGGGCGGGCCGATGCGCGTGGGGGTTGCGGTATCTGATTTATCCGCCGGGATGATTCTCGCCCAGGGGATTTTGATCGCCCTGCTCGACCGAGAGAGGACAGGTGAGGGACGCTGGGTGCACACCTCCCTGCTTGAGGCGCAGATCCAGATGATGGACTTGCAGATGGCTCGCTACCTGATGGCGGGGGAGGTCCCCGGCCAGGCGGGCAACAACCACCCCACGTTCATCCCCACCGGAGTGTTCGAGACGGCGGACGGCCTCATCAACATCCAGGCGGGCGGGCAGCGCCTGTGGGAGCGTCTGACCCGCGCGATCGGCGCACCGGAGTTGGCGGAGAATCCCGACTACGCGGACAGGGAGAGCCGCCTCGTGAACCGTGACGCCCTGAATGCGCGCATCAACGCCCTGACATCTCGGAAAATAACCGGGGAATGGGTGGCGCTCCTGAACGAGGCGGGGATTCCATGCGGCCCCATCTATTCGGTGGATCAGACGATGGCCGACCCTCAGGTGGAGACGCTGGGCATGGCGCCAGAGGTCCATCATCCCAAACTCGGGGAGATGCGGGTCGTGGGCCAGGCGCTCAAGATGGGCAAAAGTCCCCAGCCCATGCGCTCCGCCGCGCCCGAACCGGGCGAGCACACCGAGGAGTTGCTGCAGGAGCATCTTGGGTATGACACCGCGCAAATCGAGGCGTTGCGCGAGGAGGGCGTGGTGTGAAGCCAGTTACCGGGAAGATGCTGGCGAAGGTCGAGGACGGCGTCGGCTGGATGATCTTCAACAACCCGGCGAAGAGAAATGCCGTGAGCCTCGATATGTGGGAAGCGATTCCGCAGATCATCGAATCCTTCGAGACGGACGATGCCGTGCGCGTCGTCGTCATGCGCGGCGCCGGGGAGAAGGCCTTCGTCTCGGGGGCCGACATCTCCGAGTTCGAGAAGAGCCGCAACGACCCCGATAAGGTGAAGCGCTACTCGAGCGTGTTGTGGAGCGCCAAGCGCAGCCTGACGAACCTCGGCAAACCCCTGCTCGCCATGATCCACGGCTACTGTCTGGGCGGCGGTCTCACGCTCGCCCTGAGCGCGGACATCCGCATCGCTTCAGAAGACGCCCGTTTCGGGGTTCCGGCGGCTCGGCTCGGCATGGCCTACGGACACGAGAGCATGAGGGAGCTCATCGCGCTGGTGGGGCCTGCGCGCGCCAAGGAGATGACCTTTTCCGCAGAGAGATATTCCGCGCGTCAAGCGCTCGAATTCGGCCTCGTGAACCGCGTCGCGCCCGCGGATGAACTCGAAGAGAACGTCCGCGCACTGGCCGCTAAAATCGCCGCGAACGCCCCCTTGTCCGTCCGGGCATACAAGACGGCCATCACCGAGGCGCAAAAAGACGAGGCGGAGCGCGACGTGGATGCGGTTCAAGCGGCGGTCCAGGCTTGTTTCGAGAGTGCGGATTACGTTGAGGGCAGAAGGGCTTTCATGGAGAAGAGACCGCCCCGCTTTACGGGGCGATGAGCGTGGTTTGAGCCGTATTTTTTCAGGAGGTGAGGGATGGGCGGTTTTTACGATTTGCAGGAAGTGGATTACAAACAACTCGAGGGTTACAAGCGCCGCGTGATCGTGGGCGAGAATCTGATGCTCGTATACGTCGAGCGCGATGCGGGTTCCACCACGGAGCACAGTCACCCGAACGAGCAGATGATCTATCTCCTTGAAGGCCGGGCGCGCTTCCGCCTGGGCGATGAGGAGCGCGAAATCAAGGCGGGCCAGGCGATACACGTCGAACCAGACCTCGTGCATCAGGTGGATGCGCTCACGCCCATCCGTTACATCGGGATTTACAGCCCGCCTCGCGAGGCGCTCATTCCCGGGAACGAGGGGTAGGGTATTCGGGCCGCACCGGATGATGGCGCGGTCTTTTTTCATATCGAAAGGAGCAAGCAGGTGGCCAAAGCGATAGGGCGCGCCGATTGGTTCGCGTATTTCCCGGAAGACTACCGCTGGTCGGCGGCGGTGAGCATGGCATGTTCCGTCTCCTACTGGGGCGGGGCGTCGATGGGGGAGATCGATCAGGTCGGCAAGCGCTTGAAAGACAAGGTGGGAGACGACGAAGCCTGGTTCGATGAGTGGACCGGGATGGGAGATCGCGTCCGCAGGCTGGGACTGGCAGCGGAGCGCAAGGGAAATCGTCTCACAGCCGCTGCACTTCTCAAGCGCGCCTGCACCTATTATCAGCTCGGCGAGCGGTTCAGAACGCCCAAGGACAGGAAGGCGCTCGCCGCCTACCGGAAATCGCTCGATAGCTTTGCGCGCTTCGCCGGCCTGGTGGATAGCCCAAAGATCGAGCGCGTCGAGATACCCTTCGAGGGCGGCGCTGCGCTGCCCGCCTGGCTCGTTCATGCGCAGAACACGAAAAAGGCGAAACCTCCTGTCGTCGTGTTCTTCGACGGACTCGATGTCACGAAAGAGATTCAGTACATGCTGGGCGTCGAGGACCTCATTCGACGGGGGATGAGCGTGTTGATTGTGGACGCGCCGGGCAACGGCGAGTCCATCCGTTTCCGCAAGCTCTATCTCCGCTATGACCACGAGGTGGCGGGCGCTGCCGCGCTCGATTATCTCGAGACGCGCGATGACGTGAACGCGAAGCGCGCCGGCGTCATGGGCATCAGCCTGGGCGGATACTACGCTCCCAGAAACGCGAGTATGGAGAAGCGCTTCAAGGCCTGCGTGGGCTGGGGGGCGGAGCCTGATTATCACGAACGCTGGAAGCGACGCATCGAGGCGGCTTACAAGAGCGCGCTGTCCGTTCCGCCGCACCATATCCTCTGGATACTGAACGCGAAGACGGTGGAAGAAGCGCTCGAAAAACTCGAGGATTTCCGCCTGGACGGCGTCGTACAGAAAATGCGCTGCCCCTATCTTCTCGTGCATGGCGAGGATGATCAGCAGGTCTCTCTGGAAGCGGCCCGCGCGCTGTTCCGCCTGGTGGGTTCGAAGGACAAGACGCTGCGCGTTTTCAGGAACGAGGAGGGCGGCGCCCAGCACTGCCAGATGGACAATGTGCCCCTCGCCGTGCCCAGCATCTGCGACTGGCTGGCGGAGAAGCTGGGCGCCTAGCCGCTCGCGTCAGGAGGCGGCGAAGCGCTCGCAGATGGCCGCCATGTATTTCGCGCCTTCTATCAGGTGTTCGATCTTGAGGTTCTCGTTCACGCTGTGCGTACGCGCGGTAATGTAGCCCACACCCGTCGAGCAAAGCGGAATCCCCAGGTGGCGGATGATCGTCCAGGTCGGCGTGCTACCGCTGCCGAAGGGGTTGATGATCGCCTCCTTGCCATAGACCTCTCTCGACGCCTCCTGGCACGCTTTGACGACGGTACTCTCCGGGTCGCTCTTGGCGGGGTAAGAGCCCGTTCCCAGCATTTCGACCTCGATGTCCTTGAAGCCGTGCTTGTCCAGATGGCGGCGCACGCACTGGTAGATGTGCTCGGGCGTCTGGGCCACAACGAGACGGCAGTCGATCTTCGCGCTCGCGCGTCCCGCGACGATGGTCTTTCGACCCTGCCCGGTGTAGCCCGCGTTCAGGCCTGCGATGTTGAAGCTGGGATTCGTCAGATGCCGCCTCGGCAATTCCTCGCCGGGCAGATCGAGTAGAAAGCGCCTGAGTTCAAATTTTTTCATGCGCTCATCGGCATCATAGGATTTTATCTTCTCGATGAGGGCCTCTTCGGACTCGTTCAGCGGGACGACCTCATCGTAATAGCCGTCTATCAGGATGTTTTCGTTCTCGTCCTTCATCGTGCCCAGCGCCCAGGTGAGCCGCCAGCCGGCGTTCTCGTAAATCTGGGCGTGGCTGCTGTGAAAATCCACGTTTGCCGTCTGGCAGCTTAGCTCCAGGTAGCACATCCCCTTGTTGCCGAGCGAGAGTACGGGGGCGTCCTCGCGGAAGGTGTCCTCCCAGATGCAGCCGTCCGCTGAGAGGAGTTCTGCGTTTTCGGGAACGAAGTGGCGCAGGGAGGGACTGCTCATCTCCTCGTTACCCTCGATCAGGTACTTGACGTTGCAGGGAAGCTCCCCGCGCACGGCCAGGAAAGCCTCGAAGGCGGCCAGGCGGCTCATGATGTTGCCCTTGTTGTCCGTCGCCCCCCGGGCGAAGACGTGGCCGTCGCGGATCGCGGGCTCGAACGGCGGGCTTATCCATTCATCCTCGGGGTCCGGCGGCTGAACGTCGTAGTGGTTGTAGAAGAGAAGCGTTTTATCCGAGCGCCCCGGCAGAAAGCCGGTGAAGATGGGGTTGTGAGAGGTTTCATGGCGGGTGACGTCGAAGCCCGTTCGCTCCAGGCGTTCCTGCATGAGCACGGCCATCCCCTCTATCCCGATATGGGTGGTGGAGATGCTTGGCTGGCGGCAGAGTTCGCACAGATCCGCCACCGTCTGCTCCGCGTGCGCGTCGATGTAGGCGAATACCTCGGAAAGCCCTCCCGTCGTCATGGTTCCTCCTCACGGCGTCATCGAGTGGATTCAAGTTTTAGGTGGGTATATCATAGCCTCAATCTTCATGAAGGTTCACCTGGCAGTAGTGATATGTCCCAGATACGAGGGAGGCGGGATTTTGGCGGATATGCCGGCGGAGGAGAACTGGTTCACTTATTTCCCCGAAAATTACCGGTGGTCCTCGGCGGTGTGCTTCATGGTTTCGTGCGCGCGGTGGGGTGCTTCCGAAATCGGAGAAGTCGACCGGGTGGGGCGCCGCCTCGCCCAAGAGCCGGGGGATGACGAGGCCTGGTTCCGCGAGTGGGTGCGCATGGGCGATCATATTCGCAAGCTCGGGATGGCGGCGGAGAGCGATGGCTCGCACCTCACCGCGGCCGCCCATCACCTGAGGGCGTGCGTCTACTATCAGATGGGAGAGCGCTTCCGCACGCCCAAGGACAGGCGTGGCCACACCGTATTCAGAAAATCGCTCGATTGTTTCGAGCGCTTTGCCGGCCTGGCGGATAAGCCGCGAATCGAGCGCGTCGAGGTGCCCTACGAGAACGGCGCATCGCTGCCCGCCTGGCTCGTTCACGCTGAGAACACGAGAAGGAGAAAGCCGCCCGTCGTTGTCTTTTTCGACGGCCTCGACAACACGAAGGAACTCGTCTACGTCCGGGGGGTGGAGAGCCTGGTTGCGCGCGGGATGAGTTGCCTCGTCGTAGACGGACCGGGTTCGGGCGAGGCCGCGCGCTTCAGAAACCTCTACCTGCGCTATGACTATGAAATTGCCGGCAGCGCCGCTCTCGATTATCTCGAAACGAGAGGGGACGTGAACGCGAAGCAAGCGGCCATCATCGCGCTCAGCGCGGGGGGGTACTACGCCCCGAGAGCGGCGAGCATGGACCATCGCTACAAGGCCTGCGTCGCCTGGGGGGCCATCTGGGACTACCACGCCACCTGGGAAAAGCGTCTCGCGGCCTGGGGTACTTCGCTTCACGCGGTGCCCGATCATCACATCCTGTGGATCATGGACGCGAAAACCGCGGAGGAGGCGCTCGAAAAACTCGAGGGTTTTCGCCTGGATGGCGTGGTTCAGAAGATGCGATGCCCCTTCCTGCTGGTCCACGGGGCGGAGGATAAGCAGATACCCATGCGCGACGCCAGGAAGCTGTTCAACGCCGCGGGTTCAAAAGACAAGACTTTCAAGGTGTTCACGGCGAAAGAAGGCGGCGCGCAACACTGTCAGCGCGACAACATGACGTTGGGGACGACCTACATCTACGACTGGCTGCAGCGAAAACTGGTCTGAGGCCCTACTCCGTCAGGCGCTTCATCTTGGGGTCGAGCGTGTCCCGTAGCCAGTCGCCCAGCAGGTTCACGCTCAGCACCGTCAGCATGAGGATCATGCCCGGGAAGAACGCTATCCACCATGCCGTGTCGATGTATTCACGCCCGTGGGAGAGCATTCCGCCCCATGTGGGTGTCGGCGGCGGCACGCCCACGCCGAGGAAGGAAAGCGCGGCCTCGATGATGATCATCCGGCCCAGATAGAGCGTGGCGATGACGATGGCGGGCGAGAGCACGTTGGGCAGCACATGCATGAAGAGCACCCGGAAAGTCGAACACCCCGAAGCCTTGGCCCCCGTGATGTATTCGACTTCTTTTACCGACAAGACGGTGCCGCGAATCACGCGCGCATAGACGATCCAAGTCCTGATGGCGATGGCGAGAATGACGTTCCTGAGACTCGGCCCCATGATGGCGACGATGCTCATGGCGAGGAGGATGAAGGGTATCGATAGCGCCGAGTCGATGATGCGGCTGATGATGGCGTCGATAACCCCGCCGAAATAACCGGCCACGATGCCCAGGGTGATGCCGATGAAACCGCTCACCACGACGGCGGCAAAGCCCACGATGAGCGATATGCGCGCGCCCCAGATGATGCGGCTCAGCATATCGCGCCCCTGCTGATCGGTTCCGAGCAGGTAAAAGTTTCCAGCCGGGTCGACGAACCCCGGGGGTTTCAGGAATATTCTCAGGTTTTGATCATAAGGGTCGAGCGGCGAAAATAGCCAGGGGACGAGCGCCCAGAGGAGCACGATAACGAGAAAGATCAGCCCGAACAGCGCCGGCGGACGCCGCTTCAGGTCGCGGACGGCCAACTGGAAGTTCGTGGGTCCGCGAGGCTCTTCGGCGGCCTCCGCGAATTCACCTACCGTCGCGTGTTGTTCCTGGGCCAAAATCTCTCTCCCGTTAACCGTACACGATGCGCGGGTCGAGCCACGCATAGATGATGTCCACGATCAGGTTGATGCCCACGAAAATGAGCGCGAGCAGCGTCACCGCCGCCTGAACGACGGGATAGTCCTGGTTGTTGATGGCGTCTATCACCAGAAAGCCCACGCCTGGCCACGCGAAGACGGCTTCCGTGACGACCGTGCCGCCGAGCAGCACGCCGAGTTCCAGCCCGATGAGCGTGACGACGGGGATGGAGGCGTTCTTGAGCGCGTGGCGCACGATGACGAGATACTCCGAGACGCCCTTCGAGCGCGCCGTCTGTATGTAGTCGCTGCCCAGCACTTCGAGCATGCCCGAGCGCACGACCCGCATGATGCGCGCCGTCTGGTAGAGACCCGCCGTGAGCGCGGGGAGGATGATGTACTCCCATCCCTCATAACCCGAGGTGGGCAGGAGATCGAGGCCGACGGCGAAGATGAGGATGAGCATGAGGCCGAGCCAGAAGTTCGGCATCGACTGGCCGAACATCGAGCCGATCGAACTCACGTAGTCGATCCAGGTGTTTCGGAACGTGGCCGAGAGTATGCCCGTAGGCAGGGCGACGACTATCGAGATGATGACGGCGACGAGGGCCAGATCGATGGTCGCCGGAAAATGCTCGAACACAAGGTCCACAGCCGGTAGCTCGTGGCGGAACGAAAAGCCGAAATCCCCCCTGAGCACTCCCTTGCTCTTCCCGAAGCCGAAGAGGAAGTTGAAATACTGCACGTGGAGCGGTTTGTCGAAGCCCATGGCTTTCTTGAATTCGGCCACGTCCTCGAGCGTGGAATCCTCGGGCATCAGCACGTCGGCGGGATCGCCCGTCAAGTGAAGCATCACGAAGACGACGACAAGCACCACCTTGATGACGATGAGGCTTTGCAGCAACCGGCGGATAATGTATGCGCGCATGGTTCGACCTTTTATTGCTCGCCCTCGGGTGGCGGAATCGGGCCACTCAAGAGAGCGTCCCCGAAATCTTCCTGGATGGGCCTGGAGCCGATGCGGAAAATGAGGAAGACGCGCTTGTGCAGTAAAGACGTATTTCTCTATAATGCTCTTATATTTATTATAAGTCGAATCGATCAACGCTTGTCAAACAGAAAGCCCATCCTTTAGATGCGTGCTCTCCTGAAAGGCGAAGGCGTTTCCAGACCAAGACGATAATCGGCATGTGTATCGTGCCGTCATCGTTGGTTTTTTCGTGCAAGTGGTTTCAAGAGGAGTTTCCATCTGGTTCCATGATTTCAATTCAACTAGAAAGGGAGGACGTCTGTGATGCGTAAATGGATGGTTGTTCTGCTGGCGGTTCTCATCGTCGGTACAGGCCTCATGGCCGCGCCGAAGGCGCATGCCATGGCCGCGGGTAAACTCGTGATCGCGCTTCCGGGCGTCACGCCCACGATGGACCCGCATCCCAAGTCGAATTTCATCGGCACGATGCTCTGGCGCTGGTCTTACGACACGCTCGTTTCCGCCGAAGCGGGCACCGGAAAACGCAAGCCCTGGCTCGCCACGAAATGGAAGATTCACAGCCCCAAGAAGGTGGAGTTCTGGCTGCGCAAGGGCGTGAAGTTCGCCGACGGTTCCGAACTCACGGCGGAGAACGTGAAGTTCTCGATGACGCGCGTCATGAACAAGAAAAGCCGTCAGCGGGTCTTCTTCAAGGCGTTCGACCGCATCGAGATTCTCGGCCCCCACCGCTTCATCTGGCACAGCAAGGTGCCCGACAACGGCTTGCTGAACCGCCTGGGGCGCTTCGGCCACATCATGTCGCTTAAGGCGAAGGGCCTGGAGTGGTCCGTTATTTCGAGAAAAACCTTCGGCTCCGGCCCCTACATCCTCAAGGAATGGGCCAAGGGCCGCAAGATGGTGTTCGAGGCGAACCCCAACTGGTGGGGCAACTCGCAATACCCCAACCGGGCGAAGACCGTCATCGTGCGCGGGATCAAAGAGGCCACCACCCGCGTGAAGGCCCTCCAGAAGGGTGAGGTGGACATGGTCATGAAGGTCAAGCCCCAGTTCATCCCGCAGCTCGAGAAAGACGCGAAACTCGCCGTGGCCGACGTGCCCGCCGTGCGGATGATGTTCGTCTCCATGGTGACGCGCCAGGGCGGTCCCTTCGCGAACCAAAAGGTGCGCCTCGCTGTGAACCACGCCATCGACGCCGAGCTTCTGCGCACCACCTTCCTCGCCGGACGGGCGAAGCTCTGGGGTTCGCTCTACCATCCGTGGAACTTCGCGGGCTACAACCCCGAGGACAAGTGGTACGGCTTCGATATCGACAAGGCGAAGGCCCTCATGAAGGAAGCAGGCTACGAAAAAGGCTTCAAGGCGACCATTTACGGCACCATCGGCCGGTATCCGGGCGACGTGAAAAGCTGTGAGGCCATCGCCGGCTTCCTGAAGCGCATCAAGATCGACACCATCTGCCGCACGATGCCCTATCCCCTCTGGAAGAAGACGCGCAAGGCGTTCCAGAAGAAAAAGAAGGGCGTGGCGATGTTCCTGCAAGGCTACGGAAACGCGGGCGGCGACCCGGGCGGCATCACGCGGGCGACGTCCTCCTGCCGGGGCCACTCCAGCGTCCACTGCATGAAGGACATGGATGCGGCCATCGACAAGGCCGCGGCCACGGCCGACCTCAAGAAACAGCACATGGAGTTCCAGAAGGTGACCGCGCTCATCAAGAAGAAGGCGCTGTTCAAGATTCTCTACAAGACGAACGACATCTTCGCCTACAAGAAGGCGCTTGGATTCAAGCCGAGGCACGATGAGACGTTCTTCGCGTGGGAAATCGACATGAAGAAGATGAAGAACTAACCCGAGCGGCATCAAACCGCGGGGGAGCGTATCGCACGTTCCCTCGCGGTTTTTTTTGAACGCCGACCGTCTTGCGCTTACGAGGGAAGGGCTACGCCATGCAATTCGGCCTCATGCTGAGGGGCAACTTCGCCCGGGGCGACGACATGCGCGCTCGCCTGGAAGAGCACCTGGAACAGGTGCGCCTCGCGCGCGATTTGGGCTTCGCCTCCATCACCAAGGGTTCGCACTACAGCACTCATCCCTTTCAGGGCTTTCAGCAGCTTCCTTTCCTGACCCGCGTCGCCGCCGAGGCGCCGGAGATGCGTCTCGTCGCGGGGATTATTCTCCTCCCGCTGCACAAGCCGCTCGATCTGGCCGAACAGCTCGCGACCATCGACATCATGTCCGGCGGCAAGCTCACCGTGGGCGTAGGACTCGGCTACCGCGAGGTGGAGTTCAAGGCATTCGGAACGAGCAAGAAAGAAAGCCTGCGCCGCTTCAACGAAAATCTCGAAGCCATCCGCCGCCTCTGGAGCGAGGAGAAGGTCTGGATGCGGGGGTCGCACTTCGAACTGGACGGCGCATCCTGCTCTACCAAGCCGCTCCAGAAACCGCACCCGCCCATCTGGATCGGCGCGAACGCGGATGGGGGTATCAGGCGCGCGGGGCGTCTTGGCCTTCCCTGGTACATCAACCCCCACAACCGGCTCGACACCATCGAGCGGCAGATGGAGTTATTCCGCGAAGAGCTGGATGAGGCGGGCCACACGCCGCCTCAGGAAATTCCCATGCGCCGGGAGGTGTTCGTGGCGGAAAGTCGCGAGGAAGCGCTTCGCCTGTGCGGGCCGTACCTCAAGAAAAAATACGACTCCTATCACCAGTGGGGGCAGGACAAGGCCATGCCGGAGGGGGACAACGATTTCGGCGTCCAGTTGGAGGAATTGATCGAGGACCGCTTCATCCTGGGTTCGCCCGACGACGTGGCCGGGCAGATCACGCGGCTTAACCGCCGCCTGGGCGTGAACCATCTCATCATCAGCCTCCAGTGGCCGGGCATGCCCCACGCGCTCGCGCTCGACACCATGAGGCTTATGGCCGGGGAGGTGTTTCCGAGGGTGTGGAGAGAGGTGGCGGTGAGTGAGACTACGGATAAGGAGACCGGATAATGGCGTCTGCCAAAATAGCATGTGAGGATCACTACATCGACGCCTTCGATAAGGGTATCCGGCTTCACGTGCGCGAAAAGCGGCCCAGGGGAAAGCGCCGCTTCACGCCGGCCGAGACGCTCCTGCTTGTGCACGGGCGCGGACCGGCGGCCCCCGTGGTGTTCGACCTGCCCGTGCCGGGATATTCCTGGATGGATCGCCTGGCCTCGCGCGGCTACGACGTCTTCGCCGTCTCGGTGCGCGGTTTCGGCTATTCCACCTATCCCCGGGAGATGATCGATGACCCAGTGGGCAAACCGCCCGCCATCCGGGGCCATACCGCGGCGCGCGACATCGCCGCGGCGGTGCGCTTTATCCGCAATTTGCGCGAGGTGGATAAGGTGAACATCCTCGGGCGCTCGTGGGGCTCGACCACGGTTCCCACCTTCGCCTCGGCCCACAACCCACAAGTACGAAAGATCGTGCTCTACGCCCCCTACTACGCGGGCGTGAACCATGCGCGGGCCGCGCAGTTCGAGGACCCCGAACGCCCCGGCCATTTCAACGAGAAACTCGGCGCGTGGTTCTGGACGACGGAAGCCGACCTCCACAGGCGCTGGTGGGGCCATATTCCGGGGAGGCGGCATCACCGCTGGCGGGAGCGGCACGTGGTGCGCGCGGTGTGGGAGACGCGCCTGTACTACAGCCCCGAGGGGGCGGGCCGGCGGCCCTCTGCGGTGAAATCACCCAACGGCTCGTATGCCGACCTGTTCGACCGCGCGCGGGGGATTCCCGCCTACGACGCGGCGAAGCTGCGCTGCCCGGCGCTGCTCATCTTTGGAGACTACGACGGTTCGGCGAACGAGGCCGAAGCATGGGATTTATTCGGGAAGATGACGAACAGCCGGGGCAAGCGCTTCGTCGTCATCGGCGACGGCACGCACTACATGGAATGGGAGAAAAGACGAGAGGAACTCTACCGCGAGGTGGAGAACTTTCTGGAGAGTTGAGGGAGCCTTGAGGCTCCCGAACGAGGAGACGTCCCATGAAGGCGATGCGTGTGCAGGCGTTCGGTCTGGAGACCCCGATGCGGCTGGATGAGGTGGATGCGCCAAAGCCCGCGCCGGGTGAATTGCTCGTGCGTCTTAACGCTGCGGGCGTGAACCCGAGCGACGTCGCCACCCGTTCGGGCAAAAGCCACCACTCGGGCCATCATACGCCGCCCTACGTTCCGGGACTCGAGGCCTCGGGCGAGGTGATCGGAATCGGTGAGGGCGTGGCGGGCTTCGAGGTCGGCCAGCGTGTATTCGGGGCCTGCGCGGGCGGGGCCTACGCGGAGGTGGTGCGGCTGCGCGCCCCTGCGGCGGCGGTCGTGCCAGAGAACATGACGCACGAAGAGGCGGCGGGCGTAACGCTGGGTTTGCGCACAGCCTGGAACGCGCTGGTCATCAAGGCGAAGGCCGGGCCGGGGGAGAGCGTCCTGGTGCACGGCGGCGCGGGCGGCGTAGGCTCCGCGGCGGTGCAACTCGCCCGGCGCATGGGCTGCAGGGTGTTCGCCACGGTGAGTTCGGAAGAGAAGGCGGCGTTCTGCCGGAAGCTGGGGGCGGAGGAAACAATCGACTACCGCCGGGAGGATTTCGCCGAGCGTTGCCTCGCGTTGACCGGCGGGCGCGGCGTGGACGTGATAATCGAGTGCGCCGCCTTTGACAACTTCGACAAGGACCTCGACGCCATCTGCGTGGACGGGCGTATCGTCGTGATGGGAGCGGGTCTCGGCAAGGAGCAGCGCGCGGGCTTTCGCGTCCCCGCTGTGATGACGAAGGATGCGCGCATTTTCGGCGTTACCGGCGTCAACCTCGCGCGCAAGATGCCCGAAGTCGTGCCGCGCTACCTGCCCATGCTGCGCGACGGGAGCTTCAAGGTGCATTTAGGCGCCGTCTTTCCGCTGGCCGAGGCCAACGCGGCGCATGAACTGATGTTGAGCGGGAAGTTTCTCGGGAAAATCGTCCTCACGCTGTAAACATGAACGATACGCCGCTTTGATTCCCAATAACGCTTCTGGATTCGCCCTGAGAACATGCCGCGATGACGTGGGTTAAGCACGCAGCCGGCCTGATTAAAGCTTCTCGGCGAACCAGTCCAGTATAAAACTTCTGCCGAGTTCGATGTTGTCGAAGTGGCAGTGCTCCGCCCCGCCTTCCTCGTGCGTGAAGATGCGGATGGTCTTATCCTCTGCACCCACGGCGTCGTAGAGCTTTTGCGCTTCGGACGCAGGCGTCTGGCGGTCGCCCTCCCCGTGCGTGATGAGGAAGGGGCACTGAATCTGCGCCGCTTCTTTCTCGATGGTGAACTTCTTCATCTCCTCCAGCACCTCATCCGCCGTCTCGACCCCCAGCACCCAGAGGATCTGGAACTTGGGACTGGGCCGGAACTGCCCGATGCCGGTGGGGACTCTCAGGCGCTCGTACCAGATGGGGTAGTAATCTCCGTGCCCCGCCCAGGCGGCGCAGGCGCTGATTCGCTTCTCGAACGCGGCGATGCGCGGCGCGTAGTACCCGCCCATGCTGAGACCCACGAGGCCGATGCGGCTTGTGTCCACGTCTTCTCTGGTTTCCAGGTAATCGACCAATGCGGCGCCTGCGACTTCATAGTCGTGGCGCGTGCGGATGTTTCTCAACCTGAGCGCCTCGCCGATGCCCGGCGTATCGACGATGAGGCACGCCATCCCCCGCGCGATGATGTCCGCCGCCGCCATGAAGTACTGGCTCTCCTTCGTGCTGTCGAGACCGCCCACGAAGATGACGACGGGGTAGTCCCTCCCCTTGCTATCGGGCTTCATGAAAAATCCCGGCAGGGTCTGCCCCTCGCAGGGAACCTCGACCTTCTCCAGATTGAGCGCGTTATCGTTCGCGATGGCTTTATCGAAACACGCGAGCGCTTTCTTGTAGCTCGGGATTTTCTTCTCGTTCGTGGGCGGCAAAAAGCGCTCCCCGTAGAGATAGTAGTTGCACGCGCGGAAAAAGGCGCGAGAGGCCGTGAGGCGACGATTGCGCTCGGCCGCCTCTGTGCCGATTTTCTCCACGCGCGCCGCCATGGCCGTCCACTCGCGGTGCCACGCCTCGTTGTCGGCAGGGTCGGTGCCTTCTAAATTCTTCACGATGCGGTCTATCTCGTCCACGCTGCCCCCGCAGCTCAGCGAGATGCAGGTGACGAACGAGCGCATATAGTTTCCGGGAAAAAATTCGTGCATGGCTCTTCCTCTTGAAATGGTCCTGGTGCAGATCAGAAAGGATCGTCTTCGGGCGGCGCATCGGGAGCCGCCTCGCCGGCGGGCACGCCCTTGAGGCTCCAGGAGGTATCCTTGACGTAGATGGTTTCCATGTCTTCGAGTGCAAGGGTGGAGTGCACGGCGTTCGGTGGTATGTGTATGACGTCCCCCGGCCCCGCCAGATGCTCTTCACCATCGACGGTAATTCGCTGGCGTCCTTTGAGCACGTAGATGAACTGCTCGCAGGGGTGATAGTGCGGCTCGGCTCTCGTGTCTTTGGGGCGCTTCCTGTGGCAGAAATACATGCGCTCGCCCTTGATGGACTCCCCCCGGTTGCTGGAGAGATTCGGGTTTTGCTGCACTGTGGGCAAATCCTCGAAACGATAGACGGGCATGGCGCTCCCCTCAGGATATGGCCGGTAAATTTGCCGCAGACGGCGCTGTACACCCCGCCGGGGTGGGCGCCTCGGCGTGACGCGGCATCTCAATGACGATTCCCGGCAACCTAGCGAGGGGAGGTTTGCGTGTCAAGAAGAGCGCACCCGTGCGGCCTCCCGACGCAGGTTACCGGCGCCATCGCTACTCGGCGCTCATGACGAACTGATGAACGAGGCTCAACGCCGTCTTCTCGCTCAGGCAGTTCCTCGTCTTCGCCGTTCGCAGCCGGATGGTGGCGAAGGTCGATCCGATGGGGTTCGTCGTCCGAAGACTCCGCCAGTGCGCCGCCGGGAAGTCGTAGAAGGCGAGCAACTCCTCGCGGTCCCCCGCTAGGCAATCGGCGGCTTTCGGGTACTTCGCCTCCCAGGTGGCACAGAAGCACTCAAACGCCTCCTTCGCATGCGCGCGGGTGTCCGGCCCCATATCTCGTGCAGCATCGACTTCGCTGCGCCTGAACGCGCTTGGGCAGTCTGTCGAGCTTGTTCGCCGTCTTGGGCGCCCCCAACAGCGCTGCGCACCAGTTCGTTCAACTCGTCCCGTAGGGCTGGATTCCGGAAAGGAATCGTCGTATCTTCTCTCATGGTGGAGCATCTCCTGTGTGCTGAATGACCGGGCTCTGGACAACCCTGTTTCAGCAGGATGCGCCGCCTTCTTCAATTCAGCTCATACACCACTTCTGACAGCAACTCGTCGGGGAGTGCCCATGGATCCAGGCTGCGACCGTATCACCACCGAGGTCATCGCGCACCGCTTCGCCGCCGCGGCCGACGAGATGATGGCCACCCTCGTCAAGACCGCGTATTCCCCGAACATCAAGGAGCGGCGTGACTGCTCGGTCGCGATCTTCGACACTGCGGGCAACCTCCTCGCCCTGACCGCCATCGCCCCCCTTCACCTGAGCTCGCTCCTCGGCCTCGTGGAGAACATCACCCGGCGATACCCCCTCGACCGCTTTCGCCCCGGCGACGGCTTCCTCACGAACGATCCGTACGTGGGAGGCGGCTCGCACCTGCCGGACCTGACGCTCGCAAGCCCCGTCTTCTTCGATGGCCGGCCGGTCGCGTTCGTCGCCAACATCGCCCACCACTCCGACGTCGGCGGCAAGGTGGCGGGGAGCGAGAGCGCCGACTGCACGAGCATCTTCCAGGAAGGGCTGCGAATCCCTCCCGTCAAGCTGCTGGACGAGGGGGAGCTGCGCACCGACATACTCGCGTTCGTGCTCCTCAACTCGCGCACCCCGCGCGAGCGCGAGGGCGATCTGCGGGCCCAGATCGCGACCAACGCCATCGGGGTCCGCCGGGTGCAGGAGTGCTTTGCTCGCTTCGGAGCCGATAGCGTGCACCGGGGCGCGAGAGCGCTCCTCGACTACGCCGAGTCGCGCACGCGCGCCGAGATCGCGAGGCTGCCGGATGGAACCTACGAGAACGAAGAAGTGGTCGACAACGACGGCGTGGCCGACGGCATCGTTCGCCTCCGCGTCAAGATCACCATTCGCGCCGATAGCATTCACTTCGACTTCACGGGCACCGACGGGCAGATCGCAGGGGCCCGGAACATGCTGCTCGCGGCCACCCTGTCCGCCGTCTACTACGCGGTCAAGGCGGTGACGGACCCGGCGCTGCCGCCCAACTCCGGGTACTTCCGCGCCATCAGCGTCACCGCGCCGGAAGGCACGGTCCTCAACTGCCGTCCCCCCGCCGCCGTCGGGGATCGGGGCGCGACCGGCAACGTGCTCGGCGACCTGCTGCTGGGCGCGCTCGCCGACGCGGCGCCGGACCGGGTGATGGCCGGCTGCGGTCCGCTCCACGGGCTTATCTTCAGTGGCGTCGACCCGCGCCGGAACGAATACTTCGTCGACTACGAGACCTACGCGGGAGCGTCCGGCGCGCTTTCCGCGCTCGACGGAAAAGACGCGGTCCGGGTCCACGTTTCGGGCGCGGCCAACCTGCCCATCGAATCCGTGGAGCAGGAGTTCCCACTGACCGTCGGCCGCTACGAGCTGATCGCCGACTCGGGAGGCCCCGGACGGCATCGCGGCGGCCTAGCGACGCGCCGCGACGTCACCATCTGGGCGGAGCGGGCGAGGCTCGCAGGCCGCGGACTGCGCCAATCCCGAGGCGCGTCCGGGCTGTTTGGCGGAAGTTCGGGGTGTCCCGGCGTCTTCGTTCTGGACCCGGGCGGAAACCGCGAGACGAAGCTTCCGGGCTCGTTCTCGGAGCTCAAGGTGGACGCGGGAACGACGGTTCGGGTCGACACCCCGTCCGGCGCCGGCTTCGGCGACCCGTGGGAACGCGATCCGGAGAGGGTGCGCGACGACGTGGCCGCCGGCAAGGTGACCGCACCCGCGGCGGAGCAGAGCTACGGTGTCGCGCTCGTCCGCGGAAGCGTCGACGCCTCCCGGACCGCGGCCTTGCGGGAGGCCCGCCAAGATTCGAACCGTGGCGCCTGAGCGTTACGTCCTCGGCGTCGACGTCGGCGGGACGTTCACCGACTTCGCACTCGTCCGCCTCTCGGACGGCAAGACGTGGTTCCTGAAGACACCCTCGACCCCGGACGACCCGTCCCGGGCGATTGCGGCCGGCATTCCGGAGCTATTGGACCGTGCAGACGCCGGTGCCGGGAACGTCCGCTACTTCGGCCACGGGACGACGGTCGCCACCAACGCGCTCATCACGGGGGACACGGCGGTCACGGGCCTCATCACCACTGAAGGGTTTCGCGACATCCTGGAGATCCGCCGCCAGCGCCAACCCCACAACTACGACATTCGGATGCCGAAGCCCCCGCCCCTCGTCGCGCGCCACCTCCGGCGCGAGATCGAGGAGCGCACCTATCTCCTCGGGCCTTCCGACGTGCCGCCGGACCTCGAAGCGCTCGACGGAATCCTCGACGACTTCCGCCGCGAAGGCGTGGAGGCAGTGGCCGTCTGCTTCCTGCACAGCTACCACAATCCGGCCCACGAGGCCGCCGTCGCGGCCGCGGTGCGCGAGCACCTTC
The DNA here is from genome assembly GCA_002238965.1 of Nitrospinae bacterium bin107. Classification (GTDB taxonomy): domain Bacteria; phylum UBA8248; class UBA8248; order UBA8248; family UBA8248; genus Bin107. The sequence continues at coordinate 143,799 of MPNJ01000009.1, forward strand.
CCGGTGCGTTCACCTGCGCATCCCACGAAGTCGTGGCCGAGTTCCGTGAGTACGAGAGGACCACGACCACCGTGCTGAACGCATCGCTGGGCCCGGTCGTGAGCCGCTATCTCGATCGCCTCGGGGAACGGTCCCGCGCCCTGGGCATCGTGGGCCCGAAGATACTCCAGTCCCACGGCGGCGTCGCCTCGCTTCGGGATGCGGGTGCGATGGCGGGCCGCTGCCTCATGTCGGGGCCGGCGGCGGGAGTCACCGGCGCGGGCTTTCTCGCCGGAAGAGCCGAGTGTCCGGACGTCATCACCTTCGACGTCGGGGGAACGAGCACCGACGTCTGCCTCATCGAAGGCAACCGGCCGCTCGTCGCAAAGGAGCGGGAGGTGCGGGGGCATCCCATCCGCTTTCCGATGGTCGACGTGCATTCGGTGGGAGCCGGAGGGGGCAGCATCGCGCGCGTGGACACGGGCGGCTTCGTGCACGTGGGCCCCCGGAGCGCCGGCGCCGCGCCCGGTCCCGCCTGCTACGGCCTCGGGGGAACCGAGCCCACCGTGACCGACGCCAACGTCGTGCTCGGCCGCCTTTCCGGTGAATCCCTGCTGGGCGGCCGCATGAGCCTCCGTCCCGACCTCGCGCACCGCGCAATCGCCGACAAGGTGGCGGCCCCGATGGGGCTCGGAGCCGAGGAGGCGGCCGAAGCGGTGCTCACCATCCTCAACGAGAACCTGGTTCAGGCGATACGCGTGATCTCGGTGGAGAAGGGTTTCGATCCGCGGCACTTCACCCTGGTGGCGTTCGGGGGGGCGGGGCCTCTCCTCGCCTCCGCGCTCGCCCGCGAGCTGGGCATGACCCGGGTCATGGTGCCGCCCGGACCGGGTCTCCTGTGCGCGCTCGGGCTCCTCGTCGCCGACGTGCGCTCGGATTTCAGCCTGACGCGGATCGCCGATCTCGAGGAAACCGGCGCCGCCGGCATCAACGTCACCTTCACGGAGGTCGGACAGCGAGCGCTCGAATGGTTCGACCGGGAGGGGGTGGAGCCCGGCGAGCGCACGGTGCAACGCGTCATCGACATGCGCTACGTCGGACAGAGCCACGAGATCACGGTGGCGGTTCAGGAGCGGGAATTCGCCGACCACGACCTCTCGGCGCTGGTCGACGCTTTCCGGCGCGAGCACGAAAGAGTGTACGGCTACGCGCCGGACGCGCCGGTTCAACTGGTCACCTTTCGCGTCACCGCCCTCGCCCGGGTGACGGCGCCCCCGGTCGCGGGCGCCGCAGGGACGGGCGGCGACCTGCGCGCGGCGGAGCGAGGGAGGCGACGGGTGCATTTTGCAGAGCTCGGCGGATTCGTCGATTGCCCGATCTACGCCCGGGAGGGTCTCCCCCGGGGCGCCGATCTCGAAGGCCCCGCGATCCTCGAGCAGATGGACTCGACGACCGTCGTGCTGCCCGGACAGGTCGCCCGCAGCGACGAGCAGGGCAACCTGAACCTCACGGTCGTGTCGGCCCCGCACGACGCAGGGAGCGGCGGTAGCGGGGGGCTCGCATGACAGGGCCGAGAGAGCCGGAGGGAGCATGAGCAAGGATTCGGAGCGATACCAGGTCTGGTCGACGGCGGCATGGTCGCGCCCGAGGACGCCAAGGTGAGCGTCCTCACCGCGACGGCCAGGCGCGGGTCCTGGTGGCGACTGATATCGCGGCCCGCGGCATCGATGTGGATTCCGTCAGCCATGTCATCAATTACGAACTCCCCAATGAGCCGGAAAATTATGTCCACCGGATCGGGCGGACAGCGCGGGCCGGTGCGAGCGGTGCGGCGATTGCCTTTTGCGATCCGAGCGAGCGGGCTTATCTGAGCGATATCGAAAAACTGATCGAGTGCCGGTTGACGGTGATTGGTGACGAACCCGCTCCGGTCGATCCCGGGCCGGCCCCACCGGATCAG
>MPNJ01000056.1 GCA_002238965.1 Nitrospinae bacterium bin107
CAGGGTGAATTTTATCGGCTTCATGATCGGCCTCCCCGGGGTGAAGGCGTTCAGGTGGGTGCTCCATTCGCTCGCATGTGGTTTTCGAGCAGGTAATTTTACCAAGCCAAGGCGGAGCGTCAAGAGGCCCTGGAAAGGCACAGGGGCCTGTCCGCTACAACAATAGGGCAACCCCATTCCCCCCCGGCTGAGGTTGTTCACCCCGCCGTCATTCCGGCGCATGCCGAAAAAGCAAAACAGGAACCACTCCCCCTTGAGGGTTAAACCCTCTTCTTGCATGCCTCAGAATCCGCCTCACCCTGAGTAGCGGCGAAGCCGCGTATCGAAGGGCGCGCTCCCTCGATACGGCGCGCAAGCGGGGCCGGGCGGCCACGGGGGGCCGCCCCTACGAAAACGAAATCGCAAAAACGAACGGCGCTGAGCCTCGCGTATCAACTCGCCATGAGCGCCGAGAAACGATGGCGCCGCTTACGCGGCTTCCGTCATCTGGCCGTCGTGAACGCCAACGTGAGATCCGTCGATGGAGTGAACGACAAAGAAACGGGCAGGAAGGCCGCTGGATTCAGGGCGACCATATACAAGATTTGGCCGCAACTCCAGCTGATTTTATTGATGTAAAAAATTAATCATAAAGAGACTTGATAAGTTTCTGATAGGTTCTTTAATTTAGAGAAAGATTTTTCCTTAATGTCGTCCATTTTTTGATAAAGTTCATTATACTCTCTGCAAATAGGGAGATCCCTTTTGCAGGATTCCGTGGCCAGCAAGACCAGCCGTTTATCCTCCAGAGGCCGAAGGGTAATAGCCTCTCCTTTCAAAACTTGACAGACTTTTCGGTTGAATTCGTAACGCTTCGTATTGTGATACCACTTTTTGGGGAGGGCGAGACAGCGGTCGGCCGATTCAATCACCTTGTTCAAACTATCTTGAGTATAAAGCCTGTAATTTGGATAGGTTCGTAAATTTCTGTTTCCCTTGTAACTGGAAGACGTAAGAAGATGCTCATGATGAAGACCTTTAAATCCAGTACTAAATTTATCCCTATACAACATAGGTATATGATAATAAGCCCTCAACTCCATTTGATGATATTTTTCATAGACCCTGTAACCTATAGGCCGAGCGCGGGGGTACCTGGGATGGCTGTTGATGATAGCCAAAACCTTCCCGTAAGCCAGGATGGCTTCATTGATCTTGTCAATATCTATGGGAATCTCAAAATCCCCGCCGGATTCAATAAACTCCGCAATAAACAAGGCCGCAAAAACATGTTCCGTCGTGTTGAGAATATGATGAAACCGGTTCATGCCTTCAATAACCTTGGCAGGATCCCCATGGAGGCTTAGGCATGCTGCATAGGCTATTTCATCATCCACTTCTGTTGGATTAGCTCTGTGAAGCCGTTCTGCTTTTTGAAAATCACTACAGATATGACGCCCTTTTTTGTAGTAATTCCCCCAGCCGGCGGTGCTCAGGCACAGGACGAAAGACGCGGCGAGGGTCGTGACGAGCAGGGTGAATTTTATCGGTTTCATGGTACGGCCTCCCGGGGTGAAGGCGTATAGATGGGTGCTCCATTCGCGCGCATGTGGTTTTCGAGCAGGTAATTCTACCAAGCCAAGGCGGAGCGTCAAGAGGCCCCGGACAGGCGCGGGGGCCGGGCGGCCACAGGGACCTCGGACAGGCCACGACCCCGGACAGGCGCAGGGGCCTGTCCGCTACGGAAGCAATCACACCCTCCCGAAAGCGAACACGCAATTCCCCGCAATTGCCGTGCGCCCGGAAAAACGGCGCTGCGGTATCGTGCGCGCGACGCGGAAAGGCCGAACTCTCATTTTGGGTCAGGGTCGGTCCTCCGCACCGGGTGGAGTCAATATCAAGGATGCGAGGTATTCCTATGAGGTCGAATGACGAGTTGAATGCTGAGGCGGCAGTTTCTTCCCCGTCCGCACATGGCGCCCCGGTCGGGTTCGTCGCTCGCCGGGAGAGGAGTCGCGGGCATGGGAGCAACGAGGGCGCTGAAATAAAAATAATCCAATTTCCCGTAAATATCGATTAATCAATGTTATAAATCCGTTGATCGGCCATTGGTGCGACTGACCGCTTCTATACATGGTAACTAATTGTTTATAATAATTTATTTCTGTTACTCCCCACCCTGATGCCCCTTGCGTTTTCGCCATTATTATGCTTGAATGCGCAACGACTTGATGCCGTACGTATGCGATTTGATTACATATTTTGGGTGGGAAAATGCCGAAGCGAAGCGAATTGAAACTCACGAAGCGCACCGTCGACGCGCTCGAGGCCGACGGGAAAGACGTCCTA